>CAYRTL010000005.1:0-50705 GCA_964427005.1 uncultured Acetobacteraceae bacterium | reverse complement strand
CCGAACGAGAACCAGGGTGCGAACAGCGCTGCTAACTACCAGTTCGCCCCGCCGAACCAGAACGAGGGCAACAACAGTGTCGCGTATCAGCAGTTTGCCCCGCCGAATGAGAACCAGGGCAACAACAGCGTTGTGGTCGCCTGCAAGTAAACGACGCTGATCCAGAGGTTGGGTAGCCGTTCACCTGTATCCGACGAGAGGGTGAACGGCTCATGTGGTTGAAAATGCGGCATGTGTCATGCAGCGCATCCTTTGTGCCATTGATCAGTCAGAGCAGTCGCTGCGAACAGCGAAGCTCGCATTGCAGTTCGCCGTCGAGTGCAATGCGGACCTGATCCTCGTGACAGTCGTCCAGTTGCCGGACAGCCGGTCTCAGCGACAGATCTCCGATTATCTGCGGCACGAGCACGACCTCAATCCGCCGGGCGTCACCGTGATTGAAGCTGCGCAGGACGAACTGGCACTCCTGAGCGACCGGCTCGCGAGCGAGGCCCATATTCCGATCACTTGTTCGGTTCGCACCGGCGAGGCGGCGAGCGAAATAGTGGCCGCCACCAAGGATCATACGGCCGATCTCCTTGTGGTAGGCCACCGCAGCCACAATCGGATTGCCCAGGTCCTGCTGGGCAGCGTCGCCAAGCGGGTAATCGAAACTGCACCTTGTCCCGTGCTGATCGCGCGTTGAAGCCGACTACGTCGGCTCCACCGGCATTCGCGCGATGCTGAGCCATGCGATCGGCACGCCGGCCTTTTCCGCCGCCTGCTCGGCCGGCAGTGATGCATCCCAGTCCATGGCCACGAACCGCCGGGCGGTCACGCCCGCCGCCGCGTCCGACATCAGCCACAGCAGCGGCGGCACCATGATTTCCGGCTGCAGCATCCTCGCGCGATCCCCGGCCTCGTCGCCCACGATCCCTGTGTTGGTGACACCGCCGGGCACCAGTACGTTGGACGTGACGCCGGTGCCCTTCAGATCCGCGGCCAGCACTGCCATCGCGGCCTCTGCCGCTGCCTTGCTCGCGCCGTACAGCAGATAGCCTTCGCGGACCATCGTGCCGAGACTGGTGGTGACAGTGATGACGCGTCCCTGGCCGGCCCGGATCATGTGCGGCACCACGGCGCGGGCCATCATGATCGGCCCGGTGGCATTCACCGCCAGGAAGCGCTGCCACTGCTCGGGCGTGACCTCCCAGAAGCGCAGCGGATTGCGGCGCTGATCCGGCTTGATCGAGGCCTGGCCGATGCCCGCATTATTCACCAGCACGTCGATGCGGCCGAAGCGGCTCAACACCGCGGCGACAATCTCGTCGAAGGACTCAGGCCGCGCGAGATCCGCGGGGACAGACTGCAATGTACCCGGCTTGTCGTGTACTGTTGCTGCAAGCGCCGCGAGGCCAGCTTCGTTTCGATCCACCGCCGCGACGTCGACGCCGGCGTCCAGCAGCCCCACCGTCATCGCCCGCCCGATGCCGCTCGCCGCGCCCGTCACGATCGCAATCTTCTTCGCCGCCATGTCCGTGCCCTCCGCCCCGGTTTGACGAGGACTGTCGCGCGCGATCAGCCGCTGTGCAACGCCATGCGGGGAACCAGTCGCCCGTCGATCGCTGCGAGCCCAATGCCGATCAACGCCATTCCGGCAAGTGCCTCCCGTGTGATTGCCTCGCCCAAAAGCAGAAATCCCAGCAGCAACGAGGTAATGGGCAACAGGAATGTCACGAGCAATAGGTTGGTCGCACCTGCCAGCGCAAGCAGACGGAAGTACACCGGATAACCGACCGCAGTGCACAGCACGGCGGTAGAGATCAACGATATCCACAGCACCGCAGGCGGGGTCGGCAGCAGCCACGGCTGATCGACAATCAACACCAGCGGCAGCATGAGAAGCGTGGCGGCGGAAAGCTGACCGGTCGCGACGGTGAGTGCGGGCAACTCTCGGAACCGCTTGCCATATACACCGGCGAAGGCATACGCAATCGAAGCAAACAGGCACGCCGCTTCAGCGAGCAGATTGCCAGCGATCCCACCAGGCAGCAGATCCGGCCCCACCAACACCACGACCCCGATGAACCCAACCCCTATGCCAAGCACACGCAGCGGCGTCAGCTTCTCATCATCGGTGAGCACATGCGCCACGAGAACGGTGAACAGCGGCGTTGTCGCATTCAGGATCGCGGCGAGTCCGCTTGCTATCCTGGTTTCACCATAGGCGATCAGCGCAAACGGGATCGCATTGTTGAGCGCTGCCATGATCGCGAAGGACTTCCAGGCTGAGCCTGTGAGCGGCAGAACCTGTGCGCGCAGCGCAAGCACAAGATTGAGCACCAGTGCGGCGATGGCAACGCGGCCGAACACGACTGTGAATGGCGGCAGATATGTCACGAGGATCTTCCAGAAGAAGAACGTCGCGCCCCAGAGCACGGACAGAATCAGCAGCAGCACCCATGCGGTGCCGCTCATTTCCGGTGTCTGCGTTTGCATGAGCGTGTTCCCGATCACCTCGGAAACACCAAGCACCCATCAAAGAATATCGGCCATCCGGCGATTGCGATGACTGATGAGTACCGAGCCTATTTCACCATGACCGCGATACTCGCGAGGCCCAGTCCGTACGCGGTCAGCAGGACTGCGAGGATTCCCCACATGTACGTCTTGCTTGGTTTCTCCGCGAGTTCAGCCTTGGTCGCCAGATGTGGCAGCGTCGCCGTCAGGACAGCCTCGATCCGGGTGGTAATGGCCTTGACCTCGCGCATGTCGTCTTCAAGGCGTGCCAGTCTTGCTTCCATGTCGGGATTGTACGGACTGCCTCCGGCGCCTGCAATGGGTACATCGGGCATTGTTTGCCACCTCCGGGAGAAAACAATGCACGCAGTAGTTTAATAAAATACCAGACCCTGCATGCGCCTACGCATGTATGTCGGATGCAACGGGAGTCGTCGTCTGCGGCAGCCATACACTTACCTTGGTGCCGATACCTTCCTCGCTCTCGATCGACAGTTGTCCGCGGTGGCGGTTCACGATGTGCTTGACGATGGCGAGACCCAGACCGGTGCCTCCCACCGCACGCGAACGCCCGGTATCCACACGATAGAACCGTTCGGTCAGTCGCGGCAGGTGTTCGCGCGGAATGCCGGCACCCTCGTCGGTAACCGTCAGCCTCACACCCGGCCGCACTCCCGATGTGGCGGCTACGTCAACTCTCACCGTGCCGCTTTCGCGCCCGTACTTCACCGCGTTGTCGAACAGGTTCTGCACCACCTGTGCCAACTGGTCCGTGTCGCCCGTCACCGGCGGCAACTCGTCTGGCAGATGCACGTCCAGCTTGACGGAGCGCTCCTTCAGACGCGGCTCAAATCCTGCTGCGAGCTGGGTGATCAGCTTGCGCAGATCGACGCTGCCGGACGGCGGCTGATGCTCGATCAATTCGATGCGCGACAGGCTGAGCAAATCGTCGATCAAACGGTTCATGCGCGCCGCCTGCTCGCTCATGATTCCGAGGAAGCGCTGTTGCGCGGGAGGGTCGTCCGCCGCAGGCCCGCGCAGCGTGTCGATGAAGCCGATCAGTGAGGCGAGCGGCGTGCGCAATTCATGGCCTGCGTTGGCGATGAAGTCAGCCCGCATGCGTTCGACAGCACGTTCGCGGGTTCGATCCGACAGCACCACGACCGCCCGGCCGCCATCGGGCATCGGCGGATCCATTGGTACCACTGTCGCATGCACCTCGCGCTGCACTGGCACCGGCAGCATCAACTCCGCCCTCTGCACCGCACCCGTCGAAAGTGACCGATCGATGGCGCCTCGCAGATCCGGATGGCGCAGCACGGCTGGCATATCCGCACCGAACGCGACCCTCGCGGCCGAATTCGCACGCCGCACGCTCCGATCTTCAGCCAGCACGATCAGCGGATCAGGCAGCCGCTCCACCACCGCTCCATCAGCACGCCGGAATTGCTCGAACTGAGCCGAACGCGCCGCCACGCGGCGGGCCAGCCGCTCGATATCGTCCGCCAGCGAACGTAGGCCTGGCAGGCTTGGCGCGGGTCGCGGCGCCGTTTCGTCGGTCCCCACTCGCCGGAGCCTCTCTTGCAGCAATGCGAGATCGCGCGACCAGGACAGCGCGACCAGCACCGCCCCGAGCAGTGTCACTCCGATTGCAACCAGCGTCGCCCCGAGCGGAGCCCAGCGCAGCGCTGCGAGTATCGTCAGGGCCGCCACTGGCACCCCGGCTAACCCCAGCGCTACGCCGAGTGTCTTCACGCCAGATTACTTGCTCGTGTCGACCCGCTGATGACGCGCTCGCACGCCCCGCTCGATCGCGGCGGCGATCAGCGGATCGAGGTGCAGCTCTGTCCGGACGAAATCCAGCATTTCAAGCGTGCGCTGTTTGGCAATCTGATTGGCCGCCACCACTTCGCAGGCCAGGGCATAGGCCGTCTCGCGCAGCCGCGGTTCCAGTGCGCCACGCATCAGCCGGGCGGCGTGCTGCAATCCGTCCTCTTCATTCAGCAGCCGTACCGCGGCGTCGGTTACCGAAACGAGTTTGTCCGTGGTGAATTCATGGAATACTGGCAAAGTCTGTACTTGGCCGGACATTACACCGATCTCTCGATCGGTCATGCCGCCATCCGCCGCGGCGACCAGAACCATGGTGAGAGCCAGGGCCTCCGGCGCGTCCAGGGCATCGCGCGCACGCATTGCAATAGACTCCGTGTTTGATGCGCCGGACCCTGATCGAACTGTCTGGGCAGATCAAGCCGTTTGCGATTCGCCAAGGAATGCGCGCGTGAGTTTGACCGCTTCGGCCAGACCGACGCGCTGCACCGTAACGCCCGCCGGGAAGGCGGACAGTAGACGTGACGGCGTCTGTCGATCGAGCAGCACGAACACACCCCGGTCCGAAGCGCGGCGAATCAGCCGCCCGAAAGCCTGTCGCAGTCGCAGCCGCGCGATCCTGTCATCATAGGCCTTCGGATCACCGTCCGAGAGATGGATGCGCCGTTCGCGATGCAGAATGTCGGGACGCGGCCACGGCACTTTCTCGAACACCACCAGGCGAAGCGCACGGCCTGGCACATCGACGCCGTCGCGCATCGCATCGGTGCCAAGCAGGCAGCTCTCCTCCTCGGCCCGGAAGATATCGACCAACGTGGCGTTACCCATCGCATCGACGTGCTGCCCGTATAGCGGGATCCCGGCCTGCTCGAGTTCCGGCGCGATACGCGCATGCACCGCCTGCAGGCGACGGATGGCGGTGAACAGGCCCAGCGCCCCGCCGCCCGCGGCAATGAACAAGGCACGATACGCGGAGGCAAGTTGCGCCATGTCGCCACCAAAGACGTCGGTGACAATGAAAGCCCGGGTCTGCGCGGCATAGTCGAACGGGCTGGCGACCGCAGCCCGGATTGCGGGGGACGGCAGATGCGGCGCCCCCACCCGCGCCTCGGCTGCCTCCCAGGCGGCCTCCGCATCGGCATCGCCTGCATCGCGCAACGTCGCCGAGGTGACCAGCAGGCCCTGGGCAGGCGCGGCCAGGGTAGCGGCGAACGGTATTGTCGGGTCGAGCCAATGACGGTGCAGGCCGATATCGACCTCCCGCCCGCCCTCGGCCCGGTCCAGCCGCAGGAAGAGTATCTGATGCGGACGATTCCCTGGCTCCGGCTGGTGCTCCGTCAGCGCGCGCAACATGTTCTGCCAGGCGGAAAGCGGCGCCAGGACACGGCGGTTCAGCGAGCGGCCGGCGGCCTCAATGCGGTTTCGCGTGGCCGCATCCATGTCCTCTGCCTCATCGTTCAGTCTGCCGAGTAGTCGGTCGCGCAAGGTGGCGATGGGTTCCGCGATCCGACCCAGCGCGCGGGCGAGCCGTTCAGCCGTCTCGGCGACGCCAGGCCCCGGCGGAAATACATCGCATTCCAGCCCGCCCCACCCCGCCTCATCACGCGCCACTCGGGCGAGCACCTGATGGCGGATCAGACGCAAGAACGTTTCGGTGGGATTCGGCCGGCCCGCTTCGGCACCGCCCAACTCCGGATGTTCGGAGGCAATGCGGCCCGGCCAGCCCGGTGCAGGCAGTGCTCGCGCGGCCTGCAGCGCGGCCTCCAGCGGCGCCTCCAGCAGCGGATGAGCGGCCACCAGCTCCTCTATCCGGCGCTTCAGTCCGCGGGCACGCGATCGACCGCCCTCCGCGCCAAGCAGCCATCGGCGCATCTCCGCGGTTTCCAGCCCGGAAAGCGATGCGGCGAAGGCGCTATCTGCCGCATCGAAGACATGATGGCCCTCGTCGAACACGTAGCGCGTGGGGACGACACTATCATCCAGGCCGCCCCAGGCTGCCTGCGTCATCACCAGCGCATGGTTGGCGACGACAAGCTGGGAGGTACGGGCACGCCGGATCGTGTGCTCGACGAAGCAGCGCCGCCAATGCGGGCAGGCGGCGTGGATGCATTCACCGCGGCGATCCGCGAGACCCAGAATGGTCGCGGAACCGAACAGCTCGCTGAGCCAGCCGGGCAGATCCCCGCCCTGGATGTCGCCATCGTCGGTCACCAGCGCCCAGCGGGCAATCAGACCAAGCGGGATAAGCGATGCCGGTGCCAGCCCCGAGCTCGCGGGGCCGAGCGCATCCTCGAAGTTCAGCAGGCACAGATAGTTCTCCCGCCCTTTGCGGATCACCACGCGCCTGTGCCGCTCGGTTGGGTCCGGGAACAGATGCGTCAACTCGGCATCGATCTGGCGCTGCAAATGCCGGGTGAAGGTGCTGATCCACACGCCGCCATGATTCTTTTCAGCCCACACGCTGGCCGGAGCGAGATAGCCGAGTGTCTTGCCAGTTCCGGTGCCAGCCTCCGCCAAGACGAGATGAGGGTCGCCACGGGTCTCCCGGGGCGCAAACGCCGCCGCTGCGGCGCCGGCGTAATCCGCCTGGCCGGGCCGTGTCTCGGCGTGCGGCCCAAGCATGGCAGCGAGCCGCGAACGCGCCTCCGCCTCTGCCACGGGCAGCGCGGACGGTGGGGGCAGAGGCGCGGTGTCCTCCCATTCCGGCAGGAGCTTCCACACCCGCAAACCCTCGTGCGAAGGGGCCGCATCGGGCCGCCCGAGCGCGGCGGCGACAAAGGGCGCCCAGCCCCAGCCCGCCTGGCCCATTCGCGCCGCGAGCCCTGCCGCATGGCGGTTCAGCGCGGTACTGCCACCCTGTGCGAGCCGGTGGAGCAACGCCGCCGCGAGATCGGGCAGCACCGCCGCTTCGGCTTCCAGTCCGCCGCGAGGCGCCTCGAAATCCAGTGCCAGAGCCAGCCCCCGCGGGGTCGGAGCAGCTGCACGGCCGGGCAGGACAAAGGCAAACAGCTCCAGCAGATCGAACGCAGGCATTCCCCGGATACCCAGCCGCCGACACGTCGCGGGAGCGTGGACAACCAGCGGAGGCGACAACCCCCGCAGACGGGCGGCCGCATCGGCGGCGGGCAACGACAATAGCTCGCCTTCCGCGCTCAGGATCGCCGCGCGGCCGTGGCCCGCCACAACCGATGGCGCGTCGGGGAGCGCGATGCGCGCCATGACTAGCGGCTGTTCGACATGATCACCGCTCCGTAGCGGCAATCCTCACTTAGCGCCATTGCCGGAAACCACGAAGCCGTGAGCAGCGGAATTCGCACTCCGGCCCTGCGTCACCCCAGAGCATCGGCAGTGCAGCGGAGAGGGAAGTGTCATGCGGAAAATCGTATCCCTGCTGATCCTGGCAGCTTGCCTGATGAACCTTGCAGGCTGTTCGACGCCAGCAACGAACAGCAATACCGCGCAGCGCCCGGCTCAGTCGTCAAATGACGGCGGCGGCGGTGGCGGCAGTGGTTATTAAGCTGGCGAGGGCGCTCGCGCGTCCCGCGATCATCGCGATGATCCTGGTGCTCGCCGGTTGCGCTATTCCACCGTCGCAACCGACGGCCGCCCCTCCGACCGGCGGCGGTGCCAACGACGGGGGAGGCGGGGGCAGTGGTGGAGGCAGCGGCGGCGGAGCCATGTAGCAATCGCGCCCGATCGCCATCATCGCGATTGACCTGACCCACGCCGGTTCCTAGCTTGCGGCGGATGTCCGCAACAGTTCGCAACAACGAGACGGCGCATCCAAAAATCTGGCCGTTTGAGGAAGCAGCCAAGGTTGCCCAGCGGCTTGCGAAATCCGGCAAGACACACGCGCTGTTTGAAACTGGGTACGGTCCCTCCGGCCTGCCGCACATCGGCACGTTCGGCGAGGTCGCGCGGACGTCATGGGTGCGTCATGCGTTCACTGTGCTGACGGGTCTGCCATCGCGGCTGATCGCGTTCAGTGACGATATGGATGGATTGCGCAAGGTCCCGGACAACGTGCCGAACCGCGATCTGCTCGCCCAGCATCTCGGCAAACCGCTCACGCGCATCCCCGATCCGTTCGGCTCACACGAAAGCTTCGGCGCACACAACAACGCGCGGCTGCGGTCGTTTCTGGACTCGTTTGGCTTCGATTACGAATTCGCTTCTTCTACCGAGTACTACACGTCGGGCCGCTTCGATGCCGCCTTGATCCGCGTGCTGGAACGCTATGATGAGGTGATGGCGGTCATCCTGCCCACGCTGGGACCGGAACGCCGTGCCACCTACGCCCCGATCCTGCCAATCCATCCGCGTACCGGCCGGGTCATGCAGGTCCCGATGGAGCAACGCGATCCGGCTGCGGGAACCGTGGTCTGGCGCGATCCCGATACAGGCGAGGCGTTCGAGACCTCGGTGAGGGGCGGCGGCTGCAAGCTGCAATGGAAAGCGGACTGGGCGATGCGCTGGTTCGCACTCGGCGTCGATTACGAAATGTCCGGCAAGGACCTGATCGATTCAGTGCGACTTTCAGGCCGCATCTGTCGCATACTCGGCAGCACGCCACCCGAAGGCTTCACCTATGAACTGTTTCTTGACGAACATGCGCAGAAGATCAGCAAGTCGAAAGGCAATGGCCTTTCGGTAGAGGAGTGGCTGCGCTACGCGCCACCGGAAAGCCTGTCGCAGTTCATGTTCAACGCCCCGCAACGCGCCAAGCGGCTGTATTTCGACGTGATCCCGCGCGCGGTTGATGAATACCTCGCCAACGCTTCCCGGCTTGAGGCGCAGCCTCCGGCAGAGCAGCCGCTCAATCCGGCCTGGCACATCCACGGTGGACGCTTGCCGAATCATGGCGGCAGCCCCGTCTCGTTCGGCATGCTGCTCAACCTGGCATCGGTGGTGAACGCCGAAACGCCTGGGATTCTATGGGGCTTCATCCGCCGCTACACCCCGCAGGCATCACCAGAGACGATGCCTTTCCTCGACAAGCTGGTCGATTACGCGATTGCCTACTATCGCGACTTCGTCAGACCGGAGAAACGCTATCGTCATCCAACTGACATCGAACGCGCCGCGCTCGCCGATCTGGCGGAGACGCTGAAGGGACTCGACCTTGCCGCGGACGCCGAAGCGATCCAGACCATCGTGTATGAAGTTGGCAAGCGGCATCCCTTCCCCGAACTGCGCGCATGGTTCGGTTGTTTGTATCAGGTGCTGCTCGGGCAGCAGGAAGGTCCACGCTTCGGGGGCTTCATTGCATTGTATGGCATCAACGAAACCGTGGCGCTGATCGAGGCGGCGCTGTCCCGGCCGGCGGACGCCGCCTGACGACTATGCTTGCGCAACGCGCACTCGGCCTCCTCAAAGCCTGTCTCCGACAGTTGCCCGCTATGATCGGCGTGGTGCTGCTGATTGGTGCCATCTACGTCGTGCAGAAGGAGTTCCGCCATCTGCGGCTGCGCGACATCGAGAACGCGCTGCACGACATGTCATGGCGCGCGCTGGCCATCGGCTTTCTCTGGACTATCCTGTCATATGGCGTGCTGACCTTCTACGATCGGCTGGGAACGATCTATGCGGGGCACAAGGTTACCTATGGCCGGGTTGCCTTTGCCTCGTTCTGTGCATACGCGCTCTCGCACAATCTGGGCTTTGCCGCGGTATCCGGCGCGGCCGTTCGTTATCGCCTCTACGCCCATTGGGGCCTGACGCCGCTGCAGATTGCCAAGACGGTGGCGTTCTGCAGCCTGACCTTCGCGCTGGGCGGCATGGTGCTGGGTGGCACGATCCTGTTCCTCGAGCCGCAGTCGATCCCGTTCTTTGGCCAACATTTGCCCGCACCTGTGCTCTACGCCGTTGGCGCGATGCTGTGGGCTATTGTCGTCGGCTATGTCACGCTCTCGCGCATTCTGGGCAGTGTGCGCCTGTTCGGCTACGAAATCGGTCTGCCCGGCTGGCGGATGGCAATCCTGCAAGTCGTCTTGGCCACGGTGGACGTCGCGATCACGGCGTCGATCTTCTATGCACTGCTGCCGCCCGCGCGCCATCTGACCTGGCCAATGTTCCTTGGTGTGTATGTCGCGTCCTACACGGCGGGGCTCGCCGCCAACCTGCCGGGTGGCATCGGCGTGTTCGACACCGCCATGCTGCTCGGATTGGAACCTTATCTGCACGCGCCGCAAATCGTCGGCGCGATCGTGGTGTTCCGGTTTTACTACTACGTGATCCCGTTATTCCTCGCGGGCTTCCTGTTTGCTGGCAATGAGGTCCTGCTACGCGGCGGCGTGCTGTTGCGCCGTGTCAGACGGTTCGGTGCCGTACAGGCTTTGGCGCGCTGGAGTGAGCCCGATTTCGCCGTGGCCAGCGCCACGGCGCTGGTCGCATTGTGCGGTGTGATGCTGCTGTGCGTCGGCATCCTCGCGCCGAAGACTGACTTTTCCTGGCTGGATCAGGACTTCGCCGAAATGGCGAACCAGGCAGGCCAGTTCATCCCGTCGCTCATCGGTGCCGGCCTTATCGTCGTCGCGCTTGGCCTGTCGCAGCGGGTCAATCTGGCCTGGGGGGCGACGATTTTCCTGCTTGCGATAGGCACGGCGTTCACGATCACCCAGACGGAACGGCTGTGGATTGCCGGCGCATTGGTGGCGGTCACCATGATGGTGGCGCCGCTGCGGAGCTGCTTCTATCGCCGTGCCAGCCTGCTGAGCGGTCCCTTGGAGCCGTCCGGCGCGCTTTCCTTGTTCGTGCTGGTGATCTGCCTGTTGGCACTGGCCGGCACGCGGCCGCGCGTGCATCTGCTGGCCAACAACGCCTGGTGGGCGGTGGTGATGTCGCCCGACCTGCCGCATTCGCTGCGTCTGACCGTGGCGATCACCGTGGCGCTGGCATTGATCGCGATCTGGCGTCTGCTGCGGCCAGGCAAGGTGCGCTGGCTCCCGTGGGATGCGGCGGCGCGGCAGCGCCTCGCGCTGCTGAGCGGCGCGATTCCGCCGGCAAGAGCGGACGGTGTGGTGCTGGGCGAGGGGGAGCGGGCAGGCATTCCCTTCCGCCGGTGCGGACGCGTCCTGCTCGGACTTGGCGATCCTGTGGGCGCGGAGGGCGATCGCGTTTCGGCCATTTGGCGCCTGCGCGATCTCGCGCAACAGGAAGGCCTGGATCCGGCGTTCTGGCGCGCCGGAGCCGGATTGCTGAAAGTGTACGGCGACCTGGGATTGACCGCACTGCCGCTAGGGCCCGACGGACTGCCACTCCCTGAATCGCCAGACGAGACACCGGAGGCGCGCCAGTACCTGGTATGCGTCGCCGAACGGGATTTGACGACTTTGTTGCCGCTGCTGCCGCAATTGGCGACCAATCAGGACATCGTGTCCGCCGCGGCGTGACGCAACATCGTTGCCCACGAGTCGTTTCGCAGGATAAACTGCGTGATGGAAAAAATCGGCGGGCGTTTTCATGCCTCGATATGACTGCTTCTCCGCGGTTCGGTTCTGCCCGATGGTGCTTGCCCTGTTGATCGCACCAGCGACAAGTCTGATGGCCGCGGGTCCACCGCCCTCCATAGCTCCGGTTATCGCCTGGCCAGGGCTTCCCGACGACGATATTGCACGGATGGAAGCCGCAGCCGCCCGGCTATACGAGGGCCGGTCAATCGGCACGATCGAGAGATGGCGCAGCCCCGATACAAGAAACGCTGGAGAAGTGAAGCTGCTGCGCAGCTTCGACTCACACGGGATGCCATGCCACACCATCGACTATACGATCCGGTTCGAGGTGCAGAGGGACAGGCCCAATCATTACATACTCAACTGGTGCAAGCTGCCGGACGGCACGTGGAAGATCGTTGAACTTGCCAGACAGCGCTGACCACTTCATGCGGAGCCAAGCATCGTGAGGATACGAGCAACCCTGTTCGTCTGCGCCGCACCGCTCCTGGTGGCGAGCTGCACTCAGACCAGCTCACCGAACGCCGGTCAGTTGACGGAACAGGGCAAGTCGATGGAGGCGATGCTGGCCGACATCAACCAGATCCGGGCATTCACCTACGGCAGCGGTGATCAGCGCACTGCCGAAACCGCCGCAAGCGACCTTGTGGCGTGGTCGAACCGGATGGCGGAGTTGTTTCCCCCGGGACAGGCATCGCAGGACTACGTGGACATGAGCCCCGAGCGCGTTCGCAACGCGCCGATTGCCATGCAGAATACGGCCAAGCTGCTTCTCGCAGCAGTTCATAGTGGCAATCGTGCGGCGGCGGGGGAACGGCTGGCGCAGACCGAACAGGATGGTTGTGGCGCGTGCCACCGCAATCGTTCGCGATAATCACGCCTGCTGCGCTGGGCAACCTCATGGCAAATTCGTCATTGTGAGGAGCGCAGCGATAGGCGCTAAGCCCTCGCAGAAGGCAAGTCCGCGCTCACCAAAGGCGAGCGGCCATCGACAAAGTCCACCGTGACGGCGACGCCATTGCTGAGCCGCAGGCAAAGAAGCTCGCCCATCCTGACCTCACGCTGGACGGCCGCGCCCAGATCACGCGCGACCGCGATGCGCCCGCCGCCGGCCAGTGCTATCCGCGTATTCTCTTCATCGAGGACCGGCGCGCAGATGGCCACAGCGACCCCAACGACAAGGGGAAGATAGCAGCGGTCGGTCCAGACCTGCCATCCTCCTGCATTCTTATGGTCAGGCTGGAGCGGACGCATATGAGCCATGGGCACCCCCAGGTTTCATCGCCGCTCGATACTTGGGGCGGCGCAGTTTCCCGCAGGCAACGGGATGGTAACAGCATGCTCCGATTTGTCTCGAAGGGAGACTGCGACGCCTGGCAGCGACTCGCGACGAGCACGGCATAATGGATGGGATACTCCGGGGTAGCGGTATGATGCTCGAAGTACTGACGCTTGTCGCAGCGATTGCGGCTGTCGCTGCGTTGCTTGTTGTAGTGCGGCAGGCCGGTCTGCTGCAGCGGCTGCGTCTGCTGGCGGAACAGAACGCCGCCGGCACCCGCAGCGAAGCGGAGACCACGCGTGCGGCGCTCTCGCGCGAGCAGGGCCAGCAACGGCAGGAAATCGGCGTCCATTTCGACAGCATCCGTTCCATGCTGGAAAGCAAGCTGCGCGAGATGCGTGACGGGAATGAGGCAAAACTCGCCGAAATCCAGAAAACGGTGAACGAGCAGCTTCATGCCGCGGTCGAGAAGCAGATGAATGAGAGCTTTAACCGGGTAATCGACCAGTTCACCGCTGTGCAGAAGGCGATGGGCGACGTGCAGGCCGTCACCGCGCAGATCGGCGACATCAAGCGGCTGTTTTCGAACGTGAAGACGCGCGGCGGTTGGGGCGAGACGCAGGTGCGTGCGATGCTGGATGACATCCTGCCGGCTGGCGAGTACGAGACGAACTGCAAGGTGCGGCCGGACAGTAATGAGGCGGTCGAGTTCGCCGTCCGGATGCCAGTGAAAGGCGCGGAACGGCCGCTGTTGCCGATCGATGCGAAGTTCCCGGTCGAGGATTACGAACGATTGCTCGCGGCGTCCGATGCCGGCGATGCGGAGGCGGAGCGCGCGGCGTCACGCATGCTGGAACGGCGCATCCGCGACGAGGCACGCAAGATCGCCACGAAATACGTCAATCCGCCGGTGACGGTGGAATTCGCGGTGCTGTATCTGCCGACTGATGCGCTTTATGCCGAAGTCGCGCGTATTCCAGGCCTGATCGATGAGATCGGCCGGGAATGCCGTGTTCTGGTCATGGGACCGAGCCTGTTCCCGGCACTGCTGCGGACAATCCATCTGGGCTTCATCACGCTTGCCCTGGAGCAGAAGGCAGATCAGATCCGCGACCTGCTCGGTGCCACACGCACCGAGATGCTGAAGATGGACGATGTGCTGGATAGGCTTGCGAAACAGGCAGGCACGTTCAGCAACACGATCGAGACGGCGCGCCGGCGCACACGCGCGGTGGGACGCAAGCTGCGGGGCGTGGAGGAGATCGAGGCCGAACGTGCTGAACAGTTGCTCGAACTCGAGGCCGATACCATGGCGGAGACTGTGGAGGACTGATGGGTCTTTCCCTCCACGCACCAATGCAGTAGATGCCGCGGCGACCGTGACCCGCCGCATGCTCCCTGCCATGTTCGCCGCTCTCCTCCTGGCTGGCTCTGTCAGCGAAACGCTGGCGGCGACCGCCCCTCAGGCTGCGACGCCCGCGCCGACCGAAACGTGGCACATCTCGCCCGAAGTATTGGCTCAAGCCGCCGGCGCAGTGGTCGGTTTTGGCGTGTACAGCCTGTTCGTCGCACCTGAAGCCGGCGTGCTTGGCGGAGCGGCTGCCGTATTGGGCACCCGGATCGTTGCGGCCACTTTGGCCGGCGCTGGCGCGGTGGCCGGAACGTTTGTTTACGACCGCTGGACCGGGAAGCCGCTCGATTATGCCTATTTCTGGCACCGCGGCGGGTTTGTCGCTGGGCTCGCGGCCGGCATCGCCGTGTTTGGCGTACTCGGCTATCCGATCGACGGCGGTTCGACCTGGCTGGGCTGGGCCGCGAATCGCGTCACCCTGATTGGCAGCGGACTCCTTGGCTCCTGGTACGCGGACCGGTGGTACGCGGGTTCGGCTCAGTAATTACGCGCCCTTCGGCGCGATCAGTCCTTCGCGTTCCAGCACCGGGTAGACGCCACCGCCCAGCATCATCGTCAGGAGTTGCTGCGGCACCGGAGAGACCGCCAGCGTCTGTCCGGTCCGCGGATTGCGCACCGACCACTCGTCGATATCCAGTTCGGCGGTGTCGCCTTCTTCGAATGCCGCCGATACGCCGGCGCACTCGCAGGCCAGCAGCCCGTAATTCACCGCATTGCGGAAGAACAGCCCGTTTATCGTCTCTGCCAGCAGAAAACCGACGCCGCAGTTGCGCAGCGAACGCGCCGCCGGACGGGAGGAACCCATGCCGTAGTTAAACCCACCGATAATGGCATCGCCCTCTTGCACCTGGTCCACCCAGCCCGGCCGGTTGTTCATGAAGACCGCGCGGGCCTGCTCCTCCGGACTGCGATACAGAAATGGGCCCGGCAGCATCAGATCGGTGTTGATGTTGTCACCGAACTTCCACACGCGCCCGGTTCTCATGACACGTCTCCAAGGAAGAACTCGGCTGCGCTGGCGATCTGGCCCGCGAGTGCCGATGCGGCGACGGTGGCGGGGGAGGCCATGTAGATGCGCGCCGACGGATCGCCCATGCGGCCCTTGAAATTGCGCGTGCTCGCGGTGATGCAAACTTCATCCGGTCCGAGCACGCCCATGTGGCCGCCGACGCAGGCACCGCACGTCGCCGGTGTCACGATTGCGCCTGCTTCCATCAGCGTCGTTACGTAGCCCGCCGCAATCGCCGCGCGATGGATCGCCTCGGTACTCGGCGTGACGATGAAGCGCGTGCCGGACGCGACCCTGCGGCCCTTCACCACGCGCGCCGCGACCGCGAGATCATCGAGCGTGCCGTTGCAGCACGCCCCGATGAACGCCTGATCGATCTTCCGGCCAGCCACTTCACTGATGCCGACTGAGTTGTTCACCACCGCATCGGGCAGCGCCACCAGCGGTTCGATCGTGCCGAGATCGATGGTCCGGCGTTCCTTGTACACCGCACCCTCATCCGGCATCGTCGGCGTGAACGGCTTCGGATTGCGCGCCTTGACGTATTCGACCAGCGTGTCATCCGGCTCGAAGATGACGAACTCGGCCGAGAGTTCCGTGCCCATCGTGGTCAGCGTGCGCCGGGCATTCAGGCTCATGCTGTGAATGCCAGAGCCGCCGTATTCGATGTTCTGGTTGACGTGCGCGCCCCATTTGCCGGCGATGGTGAGGAAGATGTCTTTCGCCGACACGCCAGGGCGGAGTTTGCCGGTGAGATCATAGCGTATCGTCTCGCCGACGCGGAACCATGCCTTGCCGGTGGTGACGGCGTACAGCATGTCCGGACCGCCCACGCCGCGCGCCGCACAGTTGAACGCGCCGGCACTGCACGTGTGCGAGTCGGCGTTCACCAGCACGGTGCCTGGTAAAGCGTATGCCTTGTCGGCGATCACTGCGTGGCTGATGCCCTGGTCGGGACCGACATCGTGCAGCCGCTCGATGCCAAACTCCTTGGCGAACGCGCGCCCGGTCTGCATGCATTTCGCCGCCTGTTCTGTTGGCGCAGGCACCAGGTGGTCGAACACTATGACGATTTTCGATGGATCGGCGACGTTCAGCACCTTGCGCCAGCCTTCGGGCAGAAAGGACAGGTCGATCAGACAGGCCGTCTCGACATCGACCACTGCGACATCGCCGGGCGACACCTTGGGCAATCCTCCGGCGCGGGCCAGAATCTTTTCGGTCATTGTCATGCCCATGGTGCGACCCCTCCCTGCTTGCCCGCATTGTCATCCGTCTTGGTGTTCTGTCCAGGGATCGCTAAATTTCGCCAGTGAACCTGCGAATCGCCACCTGGAACATCAACTCGCTGCGCCTGCGTCTACCGCTGCTGAAGGAGCTGATCGCGGCCCTTGAGCCGGACGTGATCTGCCTGCAGGAGACGAAAGTCCCCGACGAACTGTTTCCGGGCGACGCGCCGGCACAACTCGGATTTTCCCACGCGCTGTTCCGCGGCATGAAGGGCTACAATGGGGTCGCGATCCTGTCGCGCCTGCCGATCATCCTGCATGACATCGCTCCCGACTGGTGCAGCAAGGGCGACTGCCGCCATATCGGTGTGCTGCTCGACGCACCGGGCGGGCCGATCGAGTTGCATAATTTCTATGTTCCCGCGGGTGGAGACATCCCCGACCGCTCTCAGAACGTGAAATTCGGCCATAAGCTCGACTTCATCGCCGAGACGAAGAACTGGTTTGCGGCGCGCAGCGGTCTGTCACGTGGTGTCCTGGTGGGCGATCTGAACATCGCGCCGCTGGAGCACGACGTCTGGAGCCACAAGCAGCTCCTGAACGTGGTCAGCCACACGCCGCCGGAGACCGAAGGTCTAACCCGTTGGCAAGGCACCGGCTTTGTTGACGCTGTTCGGCATTTCGTGCCGACGGATCAGAAGCTCTACACGTGGTGGTCATATCGCAACCGCGACTGGCGCGCGTCCGATCGCGGGCGGCGTCTGGATCACATCTGGGTCACGCCCGATCTCGTCGGCAAGCTGGAGCGCCAGATCGTGCTGAAGGATGCACGCGACTGGCCGCAGGGTTCTGACCACGTACCCGTGTGCGTGGAGCTGAAGATTTAGCTGTCATTGCGAGGAGCGAAGCGACGAAGCAATCTCCACCGAGGTTGCCACCGTCAGTGCGTATTCCTGTGCAGATTGCTTCGTCGCTCTGCTCCTCGCAATGACACCGGAGTTACGCGTAGTCGCTGGCAACCGTCACGTCCCTGTGCCGGTCTGAGCGCACTGCATTGAACATCAGCGACAACACCGCCGCCACGACGATATTCACCACCAGCGACGCCAACGCGATGTAGCAAGGCACGGTCGTGCCCATGATCTTCAGCGGATAGACCGGGGCGAAGTTCACCGACGCCGCCATCCATGTTCCGAGGCAGAACCCGACCGCCCAGCCGATGAGCAGAGCCCAGCCGTTCAGCATCCGGGTGTAGAGGCCGAGGATGACGGCAGGCAGTGTCTGGATGATCCAAACGCCACCCAGCAACTGCAGCCACAGCGCGTACTGGAACGGAATGGCGAAGATGAAGACCAGCGCGCCCGCCTTGATCACCAGCGACACGATCTTCGCCATCCGGCTCTCCTCGGCGTGCGTGCAGGCCGGATTGATGAATTCGCGATAGATGTTGCGGGTGAACGTGTTGGCCGTGGCGATCGACATGATCGCGGCGGGCACCAACGCGCCGATGGCGATGGCCGCGAAGGCAATGCCGACGAACCATGACGGGAAGACCGCCAGATACAAGGCCGGCACGGCGAAGTTGTTGCTGTAGCGCTTGAAGCCGTCTGCGAACTCCGGCAGCGATTGCACGCCGACGGCGATCGCCATGAAGCCGACAAGGGCAAGCAGGCCGAGCATCAGCGAGTACGCGGGGAGCGCCGCGGCGTTGCGGCGAACGACGCGGGCGCTCGAGCTGCTCAGGATGCCGGTGATCGAATGCGGATACAGAAACAACGCGAGCGCCGAACCGAGCGCGAGCGTCGCATAGGCGCTGAAGCTGCCAAGTGAACCGGCAGGCGGTGTGGCGAGCAGCAGCTTCGCCATTGGAACCGGCGAGAAGACCTTATCGTAGCCGCCGAGGTGCAGCGGCACCACGATGATGGCAGCGAGCACCGTGACGTAGATCAGCACGTCCTTCACGATGGCGATCATCGCCGGTGCACGCAGACCCGAGGTGTAGGTGAACGCCGCCAGGATGACGAACGCGATAATCAGCGGGAGATCGCCACTGAGGCCGCTGGTCTCGACTCCCATGGCGCCAAGCACGACCTGAATGCCGACGAGTTGCAGCGCGATGTAGGGCATCGTCGCGAGGATGCCGGTGCACGCGACAGCCAGCGCAAGCCAGCGATTGCCAAAGCGCCCGCGCACGAAGTCAGCCGATGTGACGTAGCCATGCTTGTGCGCGACCGACCACAGGCGCGGAAATACGATGTACAGGATCGGATAGATCATGATCGTGTACGGCACGGCGAAAAAGCCGATGGCGCCGGCACCGAACAACAGAGCGGGTACGGCGATGAACGTATAGGCGGTGTAGAGATCGCCGCCGATAAGGAACCAGGTCACGATCGTGCCGAACCTGCGTCCGCCGAGACCCCATTCGTGCAGCAGGTCGAGGTCGCCCTTGCGCCAGCGCGCGGCGATGAAGCCAAGCCAGGTGACCAGGGCGAACAGCAGGATGAAGATGATGAGGGCGGTCCAGTTGATCATGGTTGCTGTCCCGCTCAATGCTCGATGCGATAGACAAAGGCGATGATCACCGCACTGACGATGATCCAGAGGAGCTGGTACCAGTAGAAGAAGGGCACGCCTCCCCAGGTGGGTTCGACGCTGTTGTAGAACGGCACCCAGAGGACGGCGATGAATGGGATCAGCAGCAACAGCCGGGCCCAGGCAACAGGCCGGGCAGGCAGATGTTCATCTGGCCTCATGGCGCGAATCCTCCCCCGAACATTGCGAATTGATTATAGGCAGCGAGCGTCCGTTGCAATCGCCCGCGCCGATCTACCAGGTCCGCAGTGCCCGCAGCCGCGCTGTCTTCTTCGATTGATGCTCCATCATGCGCTGCAACAGCCCGCGCAGGGCGACGACAGCCTCGGCAATATTGGGGCCCTTGTTGAGCATGACGCATTCGGCCCGTCCTGCCATCGCCGCATCGGTCATCTCACCCCGCGTCGGCAGGCCCGACTTCACCATCTCCTCCAGGACCTGGGTGGCCCAGATCACCGGCACATGCGCCGCCTCGCATAGCCATAGGATCTCTTCCTGCATTTCGGCGAGCCGCTCGAAGCCGATGGCCACCGCCAGGTCGCCGCGCGCGATCATCACCCCGAACGGCTGCTTGCCTGCCGCGCGAACGATGATGTCGGGAAGATACCTGACCCCCTGCGCCGTCTCGATCTTGGCGATGATGCCCATGCGCCGCCAATCGGGCCGGCGCTTCGCCAGTTCGTCCTGCAGGAGGGCGACGTCATCGCCGCTCTGCACGAACGAGAAGCCGATCATGTCCGCGTGCTGGGCGACGAAGTCCAGATCGGCAAGGTCATTTGCCGTCAGCGGGTCAAGGTGCAGGTCGGCACGCGGGAAGGTCAGGCCACGCTCGGGCTTCATCTTGAAGCCCTTCCGCTGCGTCCGTGTCACACGCACCGTTACGTCCCCTGGTTGGCTCGCCTCCACCACCCCATCGAGCCTGCCATCGTCGAATGAGACTTCGGTGCCGACCACCAGACGGTCCAGGATGCCAGGCGGCAGACAGACCGCCTCGATCATCATGTCGCTGCGGAAAGCTGACGCATCGGCAACCAGCCGAAACCGCTTGCCAGCCAGCAGACGCTCGCCGGGCTGCCGCTTCACGGCGCCTACGCGGAACTTTGGGCCTGCGATGTCCATCAGCACAGGAATGCGGCGGCCGAGAGTGACGGCCGCGTTGCGCGCGTTCTTGATCATGGCAGCCCACTCTTCTGTGCTGTCGTGGGCGCAGTTGATCCGGACCACATCGGCGCCACACCGCGCGATCTCCAGCAGGTAGCGGGGGTCCACCGCTGCCTCGATGGGCAGCGTAACCAGAATTTCGGCCTCCAGCTCTGGCGATCCGCCGAACAGGTCGCGCGCGTTTTCCAGCAGCCGCCTCTCGCCGGCAAAGAACGCGTGCGCGGAGGGCGGCCAATCGGGGCCAGGCGGCTCTCCGGTCAACAGCGCCGCCAAGGCTGTCTCGAGCGTCCCGAGCGTGATCATCACGCGGCTTTCGAGCCGACCGAGAGATGACAGCCCGTGCCGCATCAGCTCCCTCTGCAACGGCCGCAAGTCGTGATGTCGCAGTGCGAGGTAGTGGGCGAGGTTGCTGGCGCTGGCTTCAAACGATGGCTGCTCGATGTGCGGCTGCCAAAGCTCCACGCGCGCCGCGGCCTCCACGGCGATGGAGCGGCGGAGCTCGCGCAATTCGGTCAGCAATTTGATGCTGGACTGCGACATGGGGGACCTGCGGCATCTGGTCAGCTGGTGCGCAGAGGTTAACAACGGGCAGTGGGAGACTACGTTGATCCACATCAAGCCAGGCGCGGATTGCACCCGGCGGGGCGGGTCCGCTAAAGCAGGGGCGTATGCGGGTGTAGCTCAATGGTAGAGCCCCAGCCTTCCAAGCTGGTTGTGCGGGTTCGATTCCCGTCACCCGCTCCATGCGCGGCGGTCCGATTGTCACGCTTTTGATTTCCGCCAATCCGCGCCGCGGGTGTTCATTCGCATCCATTGAACCGGAGGGGCTGGAAATGTGGCGCGTTCTCTTGGCAACGACACTTCTCGCGCTGGCGCCGGTCGCGTACGCGCAGACGAACACTGGCCAGATGGGCGGCACGTCCGGTGGTTCGGGAAGCATGGGGCAGATGAGCAGCCCGCAGGCTCGGCCCCTCGCCGGGAGCCGGATGGCTGGCCAGTCCCAGGGGGAGAATTGCGGCACCCCGGACGAGCCGAAACCCTGCCCGCCAATGCCACGGCGCCCGCTGCGGCAATATCCCGCCAACAAGCAGTAGCGGCAGCGCTTTGGACTGCAAGGGTTGAGGGCGGCTAGAGAATCCGCCTTCCCCTTGACACCAGCCCGGCCGCACTCTTTCTACGCCCCCTGCGCAAGCAGTTGCCGGGACGGTCCGACCGGCCTGCCCGCGCATGCAGGGGTGTAGCTCAATTGGCTAGAGCGCCGGTCTCCAAAACCGGAGGCTGGGGGTTCGAGACCCTCCACCCCTGCCAGCAGCGCCCAGGCGCGCTATACTTCCCGGCAACAGGACTCTGGAGAGCAACGAGGTGGCAGTCGATCCGGCGAAATTCGTGCGTGAGGTGCGGGCAGAAGTGGCACGCGTCACCTGGCCGTCGCGCAAGGAAACCCTGATCACCACCGGCCTGGTATTCGCTATGGTGGCGCTGGCGGCGATGTTCTTCTTCCTGGTGGACCAGTTCATTGGCATCGGCATTCGCGCCCTGTTCGGCATGAATGTCTGAGGAGATTTTTGTGGCAATGGCCAAGCGTTGGTACGTCGTTCACGTCTATTCGGGCTTCGAGAAGAAGATCGCCCAGCAGATCAAGGAACAGGCGGCGCAGAAGGGGCTGGCGGACCAGTTCGACGAGGTGCTGGTACCGTCCGAGCAGGTGGTCGAGGTGCGCCGCGGCCAGAAGGTGAACGCCGAACACAAGTTCTTCCCCGGCTATGTGCTGGTGAAGATGGACCTGACCGACGATGCCTGGCACCTGGTGAAGAACACGCCGAAGGTGACCGGCTTCCTGGGCAGCCGGACGCGCCCCAGCCCGATCAGTGATGCGGAAGCTGAACGCATCATGAAGCAGACGCAGGAGGGCGTGGAACGTCCGCGTCCGGCGGTGCTGTTCGAAGTGGGCGAGCAGGTGCGCGTCGCTGATGGTCCATTCACCAGCTTCAACGGCACGGTGGAGGAGGTGGACGAGGAGAAGGGCCGCGTGAAGGTCAGCGTATCGATCTTCGGCCGCTCCACGCCGGTGGAGCTGGAATACGGGCAAGTGGAGAAGGTGTAGGGGGGTCAGATCACCACGCGTTGGGCCCGGTTGAATGGCGGCGGTGGCGCGCCGAATTTCGCCAGCGCATAGGCCGACGCGTTGCCCTCCAGCGTGGCGCTGATGTGGTTGCGCATGGCGAGAAGATCACGGAACAACCGCTGGAACGCTTCCCCCGCGTTCATCGTCCGTCCGCCATTCACCTCCAACACGCGGTAGACCGCGCCAGCGCAATGGGCGATTGCATGCGCGGCGTCGTAACGGCAGCGCGCACGCAGCACGTAGGGAATGTCCTCGCCTCGCGTCACCCGGGCCTGGAAGTCCCGCCAGGTCAGCGCCAGACGAGTGCGAGCTGCTTCGACCTCGGTCAGGGATTTGGCCAACCGCAGGTGCAGGTCTGCGCTGGCTGAGACCGTGCGATTGCCTGCGACCGAGACACGTTGCCGATTGTTCTCGATGAACAAATCCAGTGCGCCGGTGGCCGCGCCAATCGCCGGCGAGGCGATCGCGTAGGGGAAGACGACCGACCACGGCAGCCGGTACAGCGGCCGATCATTCACTGCCCGGCCGGGATCGGCCCGCTGGTAAACCTGCGTCGATGAATGCGTGCGATACTCAGGCACCAAGGCGTCGGCAACGCATACATCCTTGCTTCCCGTGCCCGCCAGACCGGTCACATGCCAGCTTTCCTGATCCACCGTGAAATCGCCGCGTGGGATCAGAAAGCTGCGGAACTCAGGTCCGAGGCCATTCGGTTCGTCGTCCGGCACCACCGCGCCGAGGATCACCCACTCGCAATGATCGACACCGCTGGAGAAACCCCAGCGGCCGGACACGCGAAACCCGCCAGCCACCCGACGAGCCTGGCCGGTGGGTGCGTAGGAGGTCGATGCCAGCGTATCAGGATTGCCGGACCAGACATCGCTTTGCGCCTGCGGATCGAACATCGCGATGTGCCAGGGATGGATGCCGACGACGCTCGCGACCCAGCCAGTCGAGCCGCATGCGGAGGCAATCCGCACCGCCGCCTCGAAGAACGTCGCCGCGTCCAACTCGAGGCCGCCCCATTGCCGCGGCTGTACGGCTCTGAACATGTCCGCCTCGGTCAGCCAGCCGATGACTTCGCGCGAGATCATGCCACACCGTTCGACCTCGGCGGCGCGTTCCCGGATGGCCGGCAGCAGTGCGTCGACGCGGCGCAGAAATGCTTCCGGATCGGGGATGCGCGGTTCGACGGCTCGCAGCGAGGCAGACACGATCATCTCCCCTTTTTGGCCGGTTCTACGCGTAATCTAGCCTGACCCGCGGAGCGAACGCTCCACGGTTGGAGAGGCAACTTAACTCAACGCCAAATCGCGAGGCATCGCAACCGCCTGGTGACGTGGAGCCTTTGTTCAACACGACGATTACACTTGGTTCGCCGTGCCGACTGGACGGGCATTGCAGAGGGAGATCCGAACACCGAGATTTTCTGCCGACGCCCAGGTCGCCCATCTGAAACAGGTCGGATTGCTGCCTGGATTGACGCTACAGCCCCTTTTCCACCATCGCCAGCAGCCGCTGCTCGATCTGGCGCACCTCAGTGCACGTCAGGCGACGCAGCGGGCCCTCCAGCACCAGCATCGACAGGCCATGCACGGCTGACCACGCAAGGTACTCCGCGCCGGCGCGGCGCTCCGGCGGCAGCACGCCGGCTTCCATCAGCCCATCCAGCGCGGTGCTCAGCAACTGAAACGGATTGAGGCCGCTTTTCCCGGCCATCTCGGGATTGCTGGTCGTCTCCGGATCGCCAGGCACCGCGAAGGCCATGCGAAACAGCCCCGGCTCCCTCTGGGCGAACCGCAAATAGCCGGTGCCGATGGCCCGCAAACTGGCGCGCGCCAGATCGGCACCGTGCCGCCCTCGCCGCGACCTCGTCAGTTCCTTTTCCATCGCGACCGCCAGCATCGACAGCGCGGCGGCGCGCACCGCCTGCAGCAGCGCGTGCCGGCTCGCAAAATGACGATACGCCGCGTTGGGCACCACGCCCACGCGGCGCGTCGCTTCGCGCAGGACCACCGCATCGGGTCCGCCCTCACGGGCCAGGGCAATGCCTGCTTCCAGCAGCGCCTGCCGCAGATCGCCATGATGGTATGAGCGTCGCGGCTGCGATTGGCTCATCACATCCATCATCACGGCTCCGCGAGGATGTGGACGCTGTCCATTTGTTCTGCTACCCAGGTGTGGACAGTGTATACATTGCGCTGTGGCTTGGAAACAAGTGGAGGATTCCAATGCAGGTTCAGCCATATCTGTTCTTCGATGGCCGCTGCGAAGAGGCGATCGAGTTCTACCGCAAGGCACTGGGCGCCCAGGTTGGGATGATGATGCGGTTCAAAGACGCGCCGCCGGACGCCTGTCCGGAAGGCGCATTTCCCGCCGGTTCAGAGAACAAGGTCATGCATGCAGCGCTGCAGATCGGCGAAACCACTGTGATGGCCTCCGACGGCCGCAACACAGGCAAGCCAAGTTTCCAGGGCTTTGCGCTCTCGCTCGATGCCAAGGATGACGCCGATGCAAAGCGGCTGTTTGACGCACTGACCCAGGGCGGACAGGTGCAGATGCCGCTGGGCAAGACCTTCTTCGCCTCCAGCTTCGGGATGGTGACGGACAAGTTTGGCGTAACCTGGATGGTGATCAAGCCGACGATGTAAGCCTGTGGCTCGCATCGCTTTCACCGCCAATCTGGAACGGCACCTGAGTTGCCCGGTACGCATTGTGCCGGGGGACACGGTGCGCGCGGTGCTGGAGGGCGTTTTCGCGGAACAGCCGCGATTGCGGTCGTATATACTGGATGACCAGGACCGCGTGCGAAAGCACGTGGCAATCTACGTGAACGGCGAGCGCATCGCGGATCGCGAGCGGCTCAGCGATGCAGTGGCGGAGAACGATGAGGTATTCGTCTTTCAGGCACTGTCTGGCGGGTAATCTGCAATGACGCAAGGGGAGAAGGACCATGAGCGATCGGCTGCTCATCGGCACGAAGAAAGGTCTGTTCGAATTGCGTCGCGCGTATGGCGCATGGTCGATCGCCAGTACGCGCTTCCTCGGCGATCCGATTTCCATGCTGCTGCACGACCCGCGCGACGGCACGCTGTATGCCGCGCAAGCGCTTGGGCATTTCGGCGTGAAGCTGCAGCGCTCACGGGATGGCGGTGAAAGCTGGCACGAGATTCCGGCGCCGGCATTTCCCAAGACCGGCACCGATGGTCCAAGCGTCTCGTATCTGTTCTGCCTAGAGACGGGCGGCGCGGATCAGCCTGGCTGGATCTGGTGCGGCACCATTCCGGGCGCGCTGTTCCTGTCGAAGAATCATGGCGAGTCATGGTCGTTGAATGAGGGACTGTGGAACCTCCCCGAACGAAAGCACTGGATGGGCGGCGGCTTCGACGATTCGGGCGTAGCATCGATCTGCATTGATCCCCGCCGAACCGAACACATGACACTCGGGGTTTCCACCGGCGGCGTATGGATCAGCGAGGATGGCGGCACTTCGTGGCGCGGTTCGGTCGATGGAATGTACGCTGATTATGCTCCGCCTGAGCATCGCCACAGTCCGGTCGCGCAGGACATACATCGCCTGGTGCAATGCCCTGCCGCCCCCGACGCGATGTGGGTGCAGCACCACAATGGCGTGTTCCGTTCCACTGACGGCGCGCGTTCGTGGCAGGAGATGACCGAGATCCGGCCGTCGAAGTTCGGCTTCGCGGTGGCGGTGCACCCGCGCGATCCGGACATCGCGTGGTTCGTACCGGGGGTGAAGGATGAATGCCGCATCCCGGTCGATGCGCGCCTTGTTGTGGCGCGCACGCGTGACGGCGCGCGATCCTTCGAGGTGCTGACCGACGGCCTGCCGCAGAGCCATGCCTACGATCTGGTCTATCGCCACGCGCTCGCGGTCGATGAAACCGGCGAGCGGCTCGCGATGGGGTCAACGACGGGCCATCTGTGGGTGTCGGAGAACGCCGGCGACAGTTGGTCGCTCGTTGCGGGCCATCTGCCGCCGATCAGTTGCGTGCGCTTCGGGTAGGAAGGGTTCACACGGAGGACACCGAGAAAGAAATTAAGCGCTTCGCGCGAAGCGCCATGTGCTTCCTCGGTGGCCCTCCGTGGCTTTGATTCTCGGTGTCCTCCGTGTGAACCCTTCCTTGACGCGACCTTGTGGGTCACCGTCCTAACCTTGCGTTTCCGCCGCACGCGACCTGACGAGCTCGTACTGGGCAATGCGAGCGAATTCCGCGTTGAGCCGCTGTAGCTGAGTTTCACTCAACCCGCCCAGGTCAAGAAATTCCTTCCGCGCCTCCGGCAGGCTGCGGATGATCTCATTGAGCTTCGCGTTGAGCATGTCGGTGTCGCGGTTCTGGCTTCCCTGGATGACGAACACCATGAGGAACGTGACCGCACTCGAAAGCGTGTTCATCACCAATTGCCAGGTATCTGACCATTGGGCGATGGGTCCGGTTGCCAGCCAGACGACAACCATGATGGTTGCGCACACGAACGGCACGATATGCCCGGATTTGCGTGCTACCCAGGCGGAGAAGTGGGAGAACAGATGGGACATCGCTGTCGGAACTGTGCCGTGGACCCTCACCGGGTTCGGCATTGGCGTCGGGTGCTCTCGGTCCATCTTCTGCATTCCTCGCGCAGCCAGTAAGCTGCGAGGAGTATGGCCGAGTGGTGCTGCTATCGCGAAATTCCGAGAACGCAGGTCTCTCACGCGACCGCACAAGATGACGCGCTACGCAAAACAGGAGGAACGTCTTGCTGAAACTCGGAATCCATCTGCCACACGCCGGCGAACAGGCGACACCAGCGCTGATCCGTCGCCACGCGATGCGCGCCGAAGCGCTGGGGTTCGATGATGTGTGGGTCAGCGAGCACATCATCGTGCCACGCAAGGAGTTCCCGCGCTCGCCGCTGTTCTACGATCCGGTGGTCACGCTGAGCTACGTCGCGGCGGTGACCGAGCGCGTGCGTCTCGGCACCACCGTGCTCGTGCTGCCGATGCGGCACCCGTTGCCGCTGGCCAAGGAGCTGGCGAGTCTGCACAATCTGTCGAACGGGCGTCTGATCCTGGGAGCTGGTGTCGGCTGGCTGGAGCCGGAGTTTGCCGCTCTTGGCGTGCCGTTCAAGGAGCGTGGCCGGCGCATGGACGAAGGGATCGCCATGATGCGCGCGGTGTGGTCGCAAGACCCGGTGACGTTCGAAGCGAAGTACATACCGTCGAAGATCATCGAGATGACGATGACGCCGCGGCCAATGAGCCGCATCCCGCTGTGGATCGGCGGCAGTTCTGATGCGGCGCTGAAGCGCACCGCGCGCATCGCCGATGGCTGGCATGGCAGCCGCGAAACGCCCGAAGAGACTGCGCCAATCGTGAAGCGCCTGCGTGCCGAGAGGCCGGGCTTCGATTTCACCATCTCAATGCGCACGCACTGGAACGGCAAGGATCTTGGCGAATTACGCGACCGGCTCGCCGCGTATGAGGCTGCGGGCGTGCAGCATGTGCTGATAGCGCCGGTGAACCGCGAGGTGGATGATTGGGACGAGGTGATCGAAGGGGCGGGCCGGATGGTGGGAGGATAAAAGAAGAAAGGTTCCTCACGGGGGTGAGGAACCTTATCTTATCGACCGAACCGCACCGGCTGGCGTTTGCGTCCCCAGGTGCCGGGCAGCGCCTCAAACACCCCCGCAGCAGCAGCGCCGCAAGACCGGCAGCAACCATGCGCATCAAGCCCCCATCCGGTCAGCTCGTACCAATCGCGTCCGATCAGCAGCGCGCCACAGGTGTGGCAGTAGGTAGAACCACCGGCACCATCATGCACGTTGCCCGTATAGACATAGCGCAGCCCGTAACTCATCGCGATCGACCGCGCGCGCGTCAGAGTCGCAGGCGGCGTCGGCGGATGATCGTTCATGCGCCAGTCGGGATGGAACGCAGTGAAGTGTAGCGGCACGTCGCGCCCGAGTTCCGCGGCAAACCACGCTGCCAAGGCGCCGATCTCTGCATCCGAATCGTTCTCGCCTGGGATCAGCAGAGTCGTGACTTCCAGCCATACATTCGTCTCGTGCCTGATCCACACCAGCGTATCCAACACGTCCGACAGCTTGCCGCCGCACAGATTGCGATAGAACGGCTCGGTGAAGCCCTTCAGATCGACATTCGCCGCGTCCATATGCGCGTAGAACTCGCCGCGTGCATCCGGCGTGATGTAGCCGGCGGTCACCGCCACGGTCTTCAGCCCTGCCTCATGACAGGCGCGCGCGGTATCGACCGCATATTCCAGAAAGATCACCGGATCGTTGTAGGTGAACGCGACGGACCTGCAGCCGAGTTGCCGCGCCGCCTCGGCGATCATCGACGGCGTCGCGTCCTGGTTCAGCAGATCGACTTCGCGCGCCTTGCTGATGTCGTGGTTCTGGCAGAACTTGCAGGTGAGGTTGCAGCCTGCCGTGCCGAACGAGAACACCGGCGTGCCAGGCAGGAAATGGTTCAGTGGCTTCTTCTCGATCGGGTCGATGCAGAAACCCGACGAACGGCCATACGTCGTCAGCACCATCCTGTCGTCCTGCCGCGCGCGGACGAAGCACAGGCCGCGCTGGCCTTCATGCAGGCGGCAGAACCGCGGGCACACATCGCATTGTATGCGGCCGTCGGGCAGCGCGTGCCAGTAACGGGCTGGAAACAGGGCTCCTTCTACAATGGCGTCCATTCAAGTTACTCTGAAAGCTGTGAGTGCATTCCGTCATCCTGCCGTTGCCGGCACCTTCTATCCAGCCGAACCCGACAGGCTGGAGCGAATCATCGCGCAGTTCCTGTCGGAGGCGGGCAATGACGCGCCTTCGCCCGCTCTGCCGAAGGCGATCATCGGCCCACATGCCGGATACGAGTATTCCGGCGCGGTCGCCGCGCGTGCCTATGCGCGCCTCGCATCTGCACGCGGGAAGATCAGCCGTGTCGTCCTGCTTGGGCCGAGCCACTATGTGGCGTTCCGCGGTCTCGCTGTCGATACCGCCGAAGCCTGGATTTTGCCGGGTGGCACGGTGCCGCTCGATACCGAGGCCATCGACCACTTGCGCGCTCTGCCGATGGTAGGCGAGCTCGATGTCGCTTACCAGCGCGAGCACGCGCTGGAGGTGCACGTCCCCTTCCTGCAGCACGTACTCGGCGAGTTCCGCCTGGTGCCAATCGTAGTCGGCGCCGCCGCACCGGAGACCGTTGCGGCCGTATTCGACGCGCTGTGGGGCGGACCGGAGACGCTATTCGTCGTCTCGACCGATCTGTCGCACTACCTGGACTACGCCAACTGCCGCCGCATGGACCAGGCGACCGCGGAGGCGATCGAGCGCTTCGAATGGGCGCTGACACCCACCCAGGCCTGCGGCGCGGTGCCCACCTCCGGTCTGCTGCTCGCAGCACGCCGCCGTGGCATGACCATTGAGCGGCTCGATCTGCGCAACTCTGGCGACACAGCCGGCCCGCGTGACCGCGTCGTGGGCTACGGCGCCTGGGCGCTGTACGAAGCCGGGGCGGAGCCGCCTGCGCCGGATCCTGAGCGCGACGCGGTGGAGACCCTCGGCCCGACGCTGATCGAACTGGCGCGGCGGTCGATCGCCTATGGTTTGGATACGGGCCAACCCGCGCTGGTGTCGGCGATCGCAGATCTGCCGCCTCTGCTGGCGGCGCCTGGCGCCGCCTTCGTCACGCTGCGCCGCGGCGGCGTGCTGCGCGGCTGCATCGGCTCGCCGGTGGCGAGGCGGCCCCTGTTCATCGATGTGGTGGACCACGCGTTCAATGCGGCGTTCCGCGACTGGCGCTTCCCGCGGCTCGATCCGCTGGAACTGGCCGGGCTGGAGCTGTCGGTATCGGTGCTCACGCCGCCGCAGCCGATGAGTTTCGCCGACGAGGCTGACCTCCTGGTGCAGCTTCGGCCGCGGGTGGACGGGCTGATCATCGAGGACCTTGGCTGCCGCTCGCTATTCCTGCCGAGTGTATGGGAGGAGGTGCCGGAGCGGCGGCAGTTCCTGTGGCTGCTGAAGCAGAAGGCGGGGCTGGCGGCGGAGCATTTCTCGCCGGAGTTTCGTGCGCAGCGGTTTCGGGCGATTGAGGTGAAGGGGGCGATGGAGCCTGGCCCTGGCGCGCTGGGTGACGCGCTGGGGTGGCGTGTCTTCGGGGCGGGGTGAGAAGGAAGAATCTGGAACCGCAGATGCACGCAAATACACGCGGATAAGCTCTCGAAGCGCCCCTTGCATCGGACTGCTGTGCGATGCCGACGCGGCGGAAATTCAGGCGACGTACGAGCGTTTTCGGCTCGCGATCGCCGGCACGCTTAACCGCTGAGCCTCATCCGCCCGGCGCGCCCTGCGCCTCCACGTACAGCGCATACACCGATTGGCTCGCCGCCATGAACAGCCGGTTCCGCTTCACGCCGCCAAAACACACATTCGCGCAGCGCTCCGGCAGCAGGACCCTGCCGATGAGCGTGCCGTCAGGATGGAACACGGCCACACCGTCCTCGCCCTCACCACCGGTGAAGCCGCACCAGACATTGCCTTCGGTGTCGCAGCGTATGCCATCTGCCCATCCTTTGGTGGCGAAGAACACGCGGCCATTGGCAAGCTTCGTCCCGTCCGACACCACCTCGTACACATGCGTGGTCTTCGGCTCGCCCGGTGTATCGACCACGTATAGCCGGCTCTCGTCCGGCGAGAACGCGAGACCGTTCGGCCGCGCCATGTCATCCACCGCGATGCTGATCGCGCCGGTCCGCCCGTCGATGCGATACACGCGGTACGGCAGCTCCGGCTCGCCCTTGTGGCCCAGGTAGTTGCCGCGGATGCCAGCGCCGTTGTCGCTGAACCAGATCGAGCCGTCAGACTTCACCACCACGTCGTTGGGGCCGGTCAGCCGCTTGCCCTCGAAGCGCTCGGCCAGCACGGTGATGGTGCCGTCATACTCCGTGCGCGTCAGGCGCTGCGAGCCCATCTCGCAGGTGATCAGCCGGCCTTGCCGATCGCGCGTGTTGCCGTTGGCATAGTGTGATGGGCGACGGAACACGCTGACCGCCCCGGTCTCCTCGTCCCAGCGCATGATTCGATCATTCGGGATGTCGCTGACCAGCAACTGGCGCGTGTCGCCGAACCACACCGGGCCCTCGGTGAAGCGGCAGCCAGTGACGATGCGCTCAATCGCCGCATGGCCGAGTGCGATATGCTCGAAGCGCTTATCGAGCACCTTGATGTTCGGATCCGGATAGCGGATCGGCTCGGAGCCGTCCCAGCGCGTCATCGTTTCTCTCCCCCTCAACAAGGTTCCAGACGGAGAGCACAGGGAACTCTCGGTGTTCTCCGTTTGGAACCTTTTACGGCACCGCAGCCAGTTGCGGCACGTCCATCATGCGCGCGTAAAGCGCATTCGTCAGCTCGCTTCGGCGCGCCCAGAGCGAACGGTACCACGCGAGCCGCGATGTCACCTGATACGCCTGCATGCGCTCACCCGCGACGTAGCTGCGCGCCGCATCGCCGAGATTGCGCGCCAGTTCCGGCATCACAACCAGGCGCAGCAGCCGATCGCGCAGCTCATCGACATTATGGAACAGCAGACCGGTCCGGCCGTCCTCGATGCTTTCGGTATAGACGACGTGGCTTGCCAATGCGGCGACCCGGCAGGCGCCGGCCTCGATAAATTTCAGATCCGACTTCGCCCGGTTGAATGGCGTGTCGCTCAACGGCATGAACGAGATCTCGCACTGGCCAAGCAGCGCCATGTAGGTGTCGTAGTCGCATGTCGGCGTGAATTGCTTGTGCGGTGTATGCAGCGCGTCGAAGAAGCCCTGATCATGCACGACCGAGAAGCGCAGCCGCCCGGCCGCTTTCTCCGCCACCTCGTTCAGCACCGGCATCAGCGGCACCCAGTCCGGTTCCCGGTTCAGCGCACCAAAGAACAGCGTCAGCACGTCCGGATCGAGGAAGTTCCGTACTTCTGGCAGCGCGCGTATCGCGTTGGGAAACACAGCCACCTCGGGATTGTGCGTCCGCAGGATCGCAGCCAACGCCGGCGTGCTGGTCTGCACCGCGTGCACGCCGCGGAACGAGAACTGATCGTCACCACTCATCAGTCCGAAGTGATCGGGATGGTCATCGAACTCCGTAACGACGATCCAGCCTTGCGATAACAGGTTGCGCAGCAGCGTGCTGCCGATATCGCCCACCAGCGCCGGACGATGCAGCACCAGAATGTGCGGCGTTTCGCCCCCAGGCAGCGAGATCGCACCGTCCTTGGCGATCTGTGTCAGCACAGCAGGCTCGCTGCGCAGCGACTCGATCGGATGGACGACACGCAGGTGCGAAACGCCGCCTATCGGCTGCAGCATATTGGCGGCGACATGGATGATCTGGCGCGGCTGCTTGAGCACGCGCCACACATATTGCAACGGCGCCGCGCGCTGAGCGTAGATCGCAGGGTCCACACCGAGTGCGGTCAGCGCGGGCGCGATTGCGGCGGCGAATTCCTCGGCCCTCTCGCGTTCGAAGATGCGCGGATGAATGTCGAATGCGACAAGACCTAGTTCCTTCAGGCCCTCGCGCATCGTCTCCAGGGTGAACCAGCGCAGATGCGTCTCATCCAGCAGTCCGGACGGTTCGTATTTCCATACGCCACGCAGCAGACGCTCAGCGAAGTACCAATGCTCCAAATTTGGCACGCTGATGAGAATCGTGCCGTCGTCACGGAGCCAGTCGATCTGCTGGCGGATCAGCGACCAAGGGTCGCGCATGTGCTCAAGCACGTCGCCGTAAATGATGCAGTCGAGCGGACGGTCGAGCGCGAACGGCATAGGCTCGCGTTCCACATCCACCACGGCCACTTCGTCAAACCGCTGCGCTGCCTGTTCCGCGAGAACGGGATCGGCTTCAATCCCCAGCAAATGCACACGCGGGTTGAGCCGCCGGTAAGCGGCACCGAGCGCGCCGGTATTGCAACCAACATCCAACACAACGCGGGCGCTAAGCGGGATGCGTTCGAGCAGATCGTAATTCAGTGGTTCAGGATGCGATGTCATTCACTTAAGCTGGTAGGCAGGTTCCGGAGGCTATGCAAGGCGGCAGCCCTCACTACCCCGTTGAGGCGCAACCTATCCAGCGCCTCCAACATTCGTGACTGGCAGCGGTCGAGCGCCGCCGCGGCAGAAAGCTGTGGTTCGGCTGCGGACGCTCGAACGAGCGCCGCCGCCGCCCTGGCAACAAACCGGCGGCGCCAAGTACGTGCGAGCAGCCTGTGCCTGGATGCCGCCTCGGGGGACAGCTGCAACTGCTCGGGTAACGAAGAGGGTGCCAGAGCCTGGAAGCGAAGCCGCATCTCCAGGCTCTCTGCCCAGTCCTGCCACTTCCCACGATGCACTGGCATAAGCGGCCGCAACGCGACCCAGGGGACGCGCAAGGTATCGGCGACAATGGCACCATGCATGGCCTCCGTCAGCAGGACGCGGCAGTGGCTGATCGAAGCGATGATGGCGGCGGGGTCTCCACGAGGATCAATCAGTTCGACGCCGGCCCCTGCTGCTGCCTCGACCCAGGCACCACGGCCGAGGCTTTCAAAATGCGGCATGAAGCCGACCGCCTGCTGCTGGGTGGATTTCCAATCCAGCACGGGGAGAAGCATCGCCGGATCGCCCAGCCCACACTGCACGGGAAGTCCGATGAGACGCGCGGTACGGGGCCCCCGGACCCAGTGGATGACCCAGCTTGCGTCCATGAGGGGCAGGGCTTCGTAGCCACCGAACCCGGCGCCAGCGACCAACTTTCGAACGCTTTTCGGATGGCGGTCATCAAGCACCGAGCCAATCCCGAGGAACAACTCGCCCGCATCGTCATCGAAGAAGCCTGGCAGCAAACGCGGCCATAGCAATGTATTCAGCTCATCGCCAAAATTCCGTGACGCGCCACGCCAGCAGTAGAGCTTCACGTGGTTACCGGCGCGCCGGCCGTAGTGCGGCTCGGATGAAACCAACCGAGTAGGCGAGCCGCCAGCGCCAGTTGATCAGATGTATGCTGCGGCGTGGCACAAAGCCCGACACACCAAGGAGCGCCGTCACCGCAAGGCGCCGCGGCAGTTCACGCCAGACCGAGACTGGATGACCGAGCAGGCGGCGCGTCGAGACAGCCGACACGCCCTGCCAGTAGAGACGCGACAGCAGCCAAACCGGCTGGAGCCGCTCCGCCTGGATTTGGTGCCGAACGGCAATGCGCGAATCGTACCGCACAGAGTGGCCGGCCGCCTGGAGGCGCCATGCGAGCTGCACTTCTTCGTCAGACAGCAGTGCCTTTCCGACGCGGCCGCTTTTCGGACCAAACCCGCCCATCGCAAGCAGCGACGGAATATGAACGATCATGTTGGCGCCGTACGGTTCCAGATCAGGCGGCAGCGCTGCGGTGCGATACTCGCCTCGCCCCTCGTGTTCGATGATCGACAGGACGCCGCGGAGCCGCGCGGGCCACCAGCGAGGCAACGGCGCCTCCCAATCCGGCAGGATACGTCCCCCGATCAGCGCCGGCGGTCGCTCGCCTTCGCTGATTGCCGCGGCAATTCGCTCGATCCAATCCGGCGCAGGCACCGCGTCATCATCGATGTAGGCCATGTAGCCGCAGCCGACCGAAATCGCGCCCGCATTCCGCGCGAAGCTGACGCCAGGCCGCTCCACTCGCAGCAGCCGCGCATTGGCCATGTCTGACACCATACGCGCCAGTTGCGACGGAACGTCACCTGTTGAGGCGCTGTCCACCACGACTATGTCGAACTGCGACGGGCTGACGGTCTGCTGCCGCAACCCGTTCAGGCAATCTTGGACATAGCATGGTCGGTCATGCGTGCAGATGCAGACCGTGATGGCCATAAACCCAGGCTAGACCCACCTGATTGAGGAAGAGTTAGCTCAGGTGAGGTTCCGATCTGCCCACGCAATGATACTCAAAACCGGCCTGCCGCATCGCCACCGGATCATAAACATTGCGGAGGTCCACGAGAACGTGCCCACGCATGGCCTGCCGCAACCGCGTCGGACTGAGCGCGCGGAACTCGTTCCACTCTGTGATCAGCACCAGCGCATCGGCTCCCTCGGCCGCGTCGAAGGCATCGCGGCAGTAGATCACGCCACTCGGCAGTACCTGCCTCGCCTGCTGCATCCCCTCGGGGTCGAAGGCACGTATGGTCGCGCCATCGCCCGAAAGCCGCGACACGATCGACAATGATGGCGCGTCTCGCATGTCATCCGTTTCCGGCTTGAAGGTCAGCCCCAGCACGGCAATCGTCTTGCCGCGCACCGAGCCCCCGCAGGCGCCAATGACACGCGTTGCCATCAGCGACTTGCGCGCGTCATTCACCGCGACGGTAGTCTCCACCAGCCGCGAAGGCGCACCGTAGTCCTGCGCCGTTCGCATCAGCGCCAGCGTGTCCTTCGGGAAGCAGGAGCCACCATAACCCGGGCCAGGATGCAGGAACTTTCGCCCGATCCGTCCATCCAGCCCGATCCCCCGCGCGACGTCATGCACGTCAGCACCGACCTTCTCGCAGATGTCCGCCATTTCGTTGATGAAGGTGACCTTCATCGCGAGGAAAGCATTGGCGGCATATTTGGTCAGTTCGGCAGTCTCGATGCCAGTAAACACGATAGGCGCCTCAATGAGATAGAGCGGCCGATAAAGCTGGCGCAGTACGGTGCGAGCGCGATCGCTTTCGGCGCCGATGATCACGCGATCCGGACGCATGAAGTCGCCAATGGCGTTGCCTTCGCGGAGAAACTCCGGATTGGAAGCGACATCGAACTCGGCGTCCGGTCGCGTGGCGCGGACGATACCAGCGATCTGGCGGCTGGTGCCGACAGGCACGGTGGATTTGGTCACTATGACGGTATAGCCGGTCAGCGCGCGCGCCACCTGTTCGGCCGCGGCGAAGACATAGGTAAGATCGGCATGGCCGTCGCCGCGACGGGTCGGAGTGCCGACGGCGATGAACACTGCCTCGGCGTCATGCACCGCAGCGGCCAAATCGTCTGTGAAGGCCAATCGCCGCGCCGCGACGTTCTCTGCCACCAGCTTCTCGAGGCCGGGCTCATATATCGGCATCCGGCCTTCATGGAGCGCGGCGAGCTTGTCTGCGTCGGCTTCGACGACTGTCACATCGGTGCCAAATTCGGCGAAGCAAGCGCCGGAGACGAGGCCGACATAGCCGCCACCGATCATCGCTATACGCATGTATGCCAGTCCTTGCGGGTGTAGGATGCGGATAAAACACAGGCGGGTTTAGCGCTTCTAGCTTGTGCGGTCGCCAGCGTCGCGTGTCTGTGCCACACGGGTGCGCGATTTAATGCAACTGCATTCATCAGCCGTGGCTGCTCCGCTGCGCCACCTCATCGATTTCGGCCTGCGCCCGGTGTTCCGTCCGCGCCTGTGCCGCAGCCGCATCCTGCTCCAGCATCTCCTCCACCGCTTTGACGGCGGCGCGTGCGGCACCCAGTACGACACGCGCCTTCGCAGTCGCTGCCTCAGCCTCATCCTCGGCTTCATGCGCGGCCTGCTGCCTGGGCCGGATGCGACGAAGCCACGCCGCGAATGCCTCGACCTCGGCATCACCTGTCGCCAGATTGCTCGCAGCCTCAGTTTCCTGCTCGATCGCCGACTGGATGGCCGCCACGACCCGGGTCGCCTCGCTTTCCTGTCGGAGGCATTCGGCCAGGCCGCGTCGCGCTTCATCCACCGCGACCTGGCGCAACCGCAGCAGCGATTCGAGCGAATGATGGCTCATGCCGGCTCCAGTGCCGCACGTAGCGCGGCAAAGCTGTCCTCCAACTTGGTGCGTTCATCGCGTTCCTGACGCAGCATCGCTTCGATGCGCGGCGCGAGGATTACGGCTTCGTCCACCGCCGGATCGCTGCCAGCGCGATAGGCGCCGAGACGCACCATATCCGCCATGTCGGCGTACAGCGCCAGGATCGCGCGCGCCCGGCCGGCCAGAGCATTCTCTTCCGGCGCATTGCATCCCGGCACGGCGCGCGACAGTGACCGCAGCACGTCCACGGCCGGATAACGGCCGCGCTCCGCGATCCGGCGGTCCAGGACGATATGACCATCAAGGAAACCACGAACCGCATCGGCAACCGGTTCGTTATGATCATCACCTTCCACCAGCACGCTGAACAATCCGGTAATCGAACCCGTGGCGCAATTCGGCCGTTCCACACCAGGCCCAGCACGTTCCACAAGACGAGGCAACTCGGCGAACACGCTTGGTGGATAACCCCGGGTGGCGGGCGGCTCTCCCGCCGAAAGCCCGATCTCCCGCAGCGCCAGACAGAACCGCGTGATGCTGTCCATCAGCAGCAGCACCGACCTGCCCTGATCGCGGAAGTACTCGGCGACCGTCATCGCCGCGAACCCAGCCTGACGCCTCAGCAACGGCGGCGAATCAGACGTGGCAACCACGACCACAGACCGACGCAAGCCAGTCTCGCCCAGGTCATCGTCCAGGAATTCCCGCACTTCCCGGCCGCGCTCGCCAACGAGAGCGAGGACAGCGACGTCGCAGTCGGTATGGCGCGCAAGCATGGCAAGCAGGCTGGACTTGCCGATGCCGGAACCGGCGAACAGGCCGAGGCGCTGGCCTCGACGACAGGTAGCGAAGCAGTTGAGCGCGCGCACTCCGAGATCCAGGCGGGGTCCCAGCCGTCCGCGCTGCGTCGCTTCGGGTGGGAGGGCGCGCACGCGCCGTGGCTGCGGCCCGAGTGGCAAGGGACCACGGCCATCAAGCGCCCGCCCAAGCGGATCCAGCACACGGCCAAGCCAGGCGTCGCCGATTGCCAGCGTGCCACTACCTGATGGGACAGAATCCGGGCGGAGCCAGACGGCGCTCCCGGGTCCAAGCCCATCCAGGGCGGCGAACGGCATGGCTTGCGCGAAGCCCTGGCGAAAACCGACAACTTCCGCCGGGACCGCACGGCCGTCGCGTGCGAGCAAGGAGAGACGGTCGCCAACAGAGGCGTGGCCGCTCAATCCGTCAACGTCCACCACAAGGCCAGATATGCCAGCGACGCGTCCCTCCAGGTGGATGGGCGCGATTTCCCGCAACCTGGCTCGGCAGGTTGCGCTGCGCTCATGAAGGTTCGTGCGTCTCATTGACGGGAAACTTTCGTCCCAAAAACACATCGGATTCGATGAAAACAGTTCTTCAGGCCGACAATCGATCCAAGAGTGCCGCCAGAATACACGCAAGTTATAAAAATTTGCTAGCGTGCCACACGCAAAGGTGGTAAACAGTGTTGCTACTACACCGAAGGAAGCAACGCGATGCGCATCCTGCTGATAGAAGACGATCTCGTTGCTGCCCGCGGCATTTCCCTGATGCTGAAATCCAGTGGCGCCGTGGTCGATCATGCCGATACCGGCGAGGAAGGCCTCGAACTGTCGCGTCACTACGATTACGACATTGTGGTTCTCGATCTGATGCTGCCCGACATCGAAGGGTTCGAAGTGGTGCGGCGGATGCGGATCGGGCGCAATGATACCCCGGTGCTGATCCTCTCCGGACTGTCGCGTCCGCAAGTCAAGGTGAAGGGGCTGGGCCTCGGCGCAGACGACTTCATCACCAAGCCCTTCGATAAGGCGGAGCTGCTGGCACGCATGCAGGCCATCGTCCGCCGTAGCAAAGGCTTCAGCCAGCCATCACTGCGCGTCGGGCCGCTGCTGCTGAACCTGGACAGCCATGAAGTCACGGTAGACGGGCAGGCCGTGCATCTGACCGGGAAGGAATACGCGATCCTCGAACTGCTCGTGCTGCGCAAAGGGATGGTGCTGACGAAGGAGGCTTTCCTGAACCATCTCTATGGCGGGATGGACGAGCCGGAGATGAAGATCATTGACGTGTTCATCTGCAAGCTGCGCAAGAAGTTGGCGTTGGCGGGAGCCGACAACCTGATCGGAACGGTGTGGGGGCGCGGCTACATGATCCGCGAACCGGCGGCGAGCGCCGCGGCATCGGGCGAGTCAGTCGGGCAACTCACCGCAGCATAATGAAAAGAATAACACGGATGGCACGGACTCCGTGTCATCCGTGTTATTCTTTGTTTGCCAGCACCCAAGAGCGGAATAGCGCGAGATCGATATTGCCGCCGCTGATCACCACGCCGACGCGCTTACCCGCCATCCGCTCACGCTCCTGCATCAATGCAGCAAGCGGTGCGGCGCCGGCACCTTCCACCAGGTTATGCGTATCACGCCAATATGCCCGGATGGCATCGGCAATCTCGTCATCGGACACCGTGACGATGCGCGATGCGCCGACACGAATGATCGCAAACGCGTCCGGATCTGGCTGACGCACCGCGACGCCATCGGCGTTCGTCTCGGCGCGGTTAAGGGCGACGACGCGGCCCTCCTCGAAGGATCGCGCATACGCTGGTGCGCCAGTAGCCTGCACTCCAACGATCTCCGTCTTCAGGCCAAGCAGATCGCGCGTCAGAATCGCACCACAGATTCCTGATCCCAGACCGATGGGCACGTAAAGCGCGTCAAGTGGCGGCGCGGCGCGGAACAGTTCAAGCGAATAGGTCGCAACGCCTTTCACCAGATCCGGTGCGAACGAGGGAGCGAACTCCAGGCCTTCCTGGGCAGCTAGCCTTGCTGCTTCCTCGCGCGCCATCTCGAAGTCATTGCCATGCTCTACGACGCGCGCGCCGAATGCACGCATGGCCGCGTTCTTCTCGACGCTATTGCCATGCGGCACCACGACGGTCACTGCGACACCATAGCGATGTCCGGCCCAGGCCAACGACTGGCCATGATTGCCGCGGGTGGCTGATACAATGCCGCGCACATGCGGCCGCTCACGACGGAGTCGTTCAGCGTAGATCAACCCACCGCGCAGCTTGAAGGCACCCGTCGGCGTATGATTCTCATGCTTCACCCACACTTCCGCGCCGCAGCGCTCAGCCAGCAGCGGCCATGCATACTGAGGTGTACCGGGGAAGCTCTGGTGCACCAGCGACAGTGCGTCTTCCAGTTCGGGAAGCGAGAACATGAGGCAGCACCCGAATGTGGAAGCGGGCCGCCACCGAGCGATTACTCGGCAACGACCCGCTTCGTCAGCTAAAGGCTTCTGCCGTCAGGCCAGCTTGAGATTGGTGGCGGCGGCCTTGCCGCGCTCCATGGCGACCTCGTAGCTCACCTTCTGGCCGTCATTCAGACCTTTGAGGCCCGCTGCCTGAACAGCAGTGATATGGACGAACACGTCCTTGCCACCGTCCTGCGGCATGATGAAGCCATAGCCCTTCGTCGCATTGAACCACTTCACGGTTCCAATGGCCATTGTCGTCACTCCTTCCGGTGCGCGTCCCCTGTCGCGCTGGGGGGGATGGGTGATTGCAAGCGCTCCCGCGCTGCTGCCACGTCAGGCAAGCTTCAGGTCGGTCGCGGCGGCTTTGCCGCGCTCCATCACAACCTCGTAGCTGACCTTCTGGCCTTCATTCAGGCCACGAAGACCGGCCGCCTGTACTGCGGTGATGTGGACAAACACGTCCTTGCCGCCGTCCTGCGGCATGATGAAGCCGTAGCCCTTGGTCGTGTTGAACCACTTGACTGTACCAATAGCCATAATCTGCAAGACACTCCGTCAGTCGCATCGTGCAACAGCGCCCGATGCTGGTAGACAACCGGCCCTTTGGACTTCTTGAGGGCACCCGGGTTCGACGGAGGCGCAGCAAGGCAAGCCAAATGCGATTGCGTTGCATAGTTGGCACAGAAAGGTACGGGGCTGTCAATCACAGTCGCGTGCAACTGACGCGCTGTGCTGCTGCTAGTGCAGAAAGCGAGACAGGTCGAAAAACCTGGAGAATCGCCGATCAGAAACCGTTGAGCGAGCCACGCGATGTCATCGCTCGAGCGAATTCACCCCCTGCCGCAATGGCACGTCGTCCTGCCGATAACTCTGGATGATACAGGTGCCATACATGAATCATTTCTGGCCAGATCTGCAGATCGACCGCGACATCCGCGGCACCCGCAACCTGCGCCAGGCGGATCGCGTCATCGAGCAGTGTCTCCGCCGCGCCGACCTGAATGACCAGCGGTGCCAGCCCGCGGAGATCGGCATAGATCGGCGCAGCGAGCGGAGAACGCGGATCGGCGCCGTTCAGATAGTGCTTCGCCATATCCAGTATGCCAGCCTTCTGCACGGTAGGATCCTGGGCGGCTTTGTTGATCATGCTGCCGCCAATCGCTTCCATGTCGACCCAGGGCGAGATCGCCCAACCGCACGCGGGCTGCGGCAGTCCAGCATCGCGAATAGCCAGCATCGCCGCGACCACAAGACCACCACCGGCTGAATCGCCCGCAATCGTAATGCCGGCGGGTTGCACACCATCTGCGAGCAGGAAGCGATAGGCCGCAAGCGCGTCATCGACTGCTGCAGGGAAGGGATGCTCCGGCGCGAGCCGGTAATCAATCGCCAGCGTTCTCGAGCGCGCAGCACGGCCAATCTCGGTCACGAGATGACGGTGACTGTCCAGCGAACCGATGACATAGCCGCCGCCGTGCAGATACAGCACGACCTTCGCCGGATCGGCATCCGCCGTGCCTGACCATTCGGCCTTCACGCCATTGGCGCTGACGGGCTCCATCCTGACATCCGCGGCCAGTTTGTATTGCAGACCACGCGCATCGATATCGCGCCGGCGCTGGGCGATGTCGTCCGAACGCACACGCTTTGCGATCACTTCGCGCAGGGCAATGATTTCCGGATCGCTCATCAGGCTGTCTCCTGCTTGTCGTGCTTGCCATCCACGTCGTTCTTGCGCAGTCGCGCCACCGGCGTCTGATAGAACCGGGCAAACTCAAAGACCGTGGTGTCTTCCTGGTTCCAGCAGACGTAACCGCGGCAGTCCTTGGGCCGCGCTTCGTATACGGTGCACCGCCTGTTCTCGCCAAGGAACTGGCAGGTACCAAAACCGGACTTGACCCGCTTGCTGCCTTTGCGGGTGCGCTCGACGATGTGTTTCTCCTCGAATTCACGCACCGTCAAATGCAGGAACCTGGCCAGCCGCCTGATGTCGTTGCGGCTGACCTCCACGTACCCCGCTGTCCGGCAACAGAAGGCGGGGCATTTCAGGCAATCAAGCGATTCGTCGCTCATGGCGGCAGTCTGACCATGGGCGAGGCGCCGGGCAAGGGAGTATGCGGCGTATGCATCCACAAAGAATAATTGACCGTCCGCGCAAGCCTGCCATAGGCTTGCCTCAACATAACAAGCTGGACGCGCGAGTCCGGCTAACAGGGAAGGAAGAACGGCCATGACCAAACTCGGCCGGCGTTCGGTAATGCGTGCTTCAATCGGTTTGGCGGCAGCGGGCGCCCTGGCGCGACCCTATGTTGCCAACGCGCAAGCCAAGTCGGCGGTGGTTTGGCAGAATCAAGGTTTCGTCCGGCAGGAGGACGAGGCCTTCGTCAAGACCGTCCGGGAATACGAGAAAGCCAGCGGCAACAAGATCGACCTCAGTGTCATGCCCTTCATGGCACTGGGCCAGAAGGCTGTCTCCGCTTTGACCAGCGGCGACGTGCCTGACCTGATGTTCTTCGATGCGCCGTCATACATCCTGCCGCAGAACGCGTGGGACGATAAGCTGGTCGATGTCAGCGACGTGGTCGAGCCTTACAAGTCGCAGATGACCGAAAGCGCGCTGCTCAACTCAACCTTCTATAACAAGGTGACGAAGAAGCGCAGCTTCTACCTGGTTCCGATCAAGCAGGGCGCGACGCCCTTCCATATCTGGAGCGATATGGTCGAGAAGGCCGGCTTCAAAATGTCAGATATCCCCAACACCTGGAACGGGGTGTGGGATTTCTTCAAGCCGGTGCAGAACGAACTGCGCAAGAAGGGTATGCGCAAGTTGTACAGCATCGGTCTGCAGATCACGACGGTCGGCCCCAACGACGGCAACAACCTGTTCGCCCATTTCCTGATCGCCAATGGCGGCAAGGACATCGTGACGCCCGATGGCAAATTGCATACTGACGATCCGAAGATACGTGAGGCGGCAATCAGGTCGGTTGAATTCATGACCGGCCTGTACCGCGACGGCTTCGTGCCGCCGGAGGCGCTGAGCTGGAATGACGCCGATGACAACAATGCCTACCACGAGAAGCTGTTCGTGATGGACTTCGACGGGACGCTGTCCCCCGAGCTCGCCTGGATTTCGCACGAGAAGGAATACTACCAGGAGATGCGGGTGCTCGGCTTGCCGCTGATGAATGACGGCAAGACCCAGATGCCCTGTCAGGTCGGGGCGGGCGGCGGATTTATTCCAAAAGGCGCGAAGAACGTCGAGGTGGCCAAGGATTTCATGCGGTTCTTCATCCAACCTCAGGTCATGAATGAGAACCTGAAGAGCGGTCTGGGCCGCTGGGTGCCGCCAATCCCGCAGATCGTGAAGGACGATCCGTGGTGGCTGGACGATTCCAAGGATCCCCACCGCAAGCCGTACGTCACCGAAGGCGTGCTCCAGCCGACCATGGCAGCTTATTATGGATTCAATCCCGCGTGGGGGCTGGCGAATTCCGAGCAGCTCTGGGGGCACTGCCATGCCGACGTGCTGAAGAACGGCATGAAGCCGGCCGAGGCGGTGGACAAGGCGTTCAAACGCTTCGAACAGATCTTCGCCAGGGTCTCCTTCGAGTGACCCTGGCCCGGTCAGCTCCCGGTAGCGCCTCGCGTTGACTAGGCTCGCCGCTTCCCCGTAGGATATACTAACAAGCGAAACTTATACGTAATCGACCGGGGCAAAATGCGACCGGCAACAGGGAAGGAGAAGCGGCCATGAGACGCATGAGCCGTCGTTCGGCTATCGGTAGCGCACTGGGTGTGGCAGCGGCCGCTTCCCTGGCAAGGCCCTTCATCGCCAATGCTCAGGCCAAAACGGCGGTCTGCTGGCTGAACCAGGGTTTTGTCCAGCAGGAAGACGCCGCGATGCGGCAGGTCTGCGAAGACTACATGAAGGCCAGCGGCAACAAGCTCGACTACAGCATCATGCCGTTCATGGCGATGAACCAGAAGACGATATCCGCACTGACCAGCGGCGATGTGCCGGACCTGATCTTCATGGATGCGCCGTCGACCATCATTCCGCAGAATGCCTGGGATGATAAGCTCGTCGATGTCAGCGACGTCGTGAAGCCTTACGAGTCACAGCTTTCCGAAACCGCGAAGCTCTGCTCGACCTTCTATAACAAGGCTACCAAGCAGCGTGGCTACTACCTGTGCCCGATCAAGCAGGGAGCGACCCCATTCCACATCTGGGGCGATCTGGTCGAGAAGGCTGGCTTGAAGATGGAAGAGATCCCGAAGGAGTGGAACGGGGTCTGGAATTACCTGAAGGAGACCCAAAAGCCACTGCGCGCCAAGGGCATGCGAAAGATCTATGCCTGCGGCCTGCAGATCACCACGGTGGGCCCGAATGACGGCAACAATCTGTTCACGCACTTCCTGATCGCCAATGGCGGCGAGGGGATCATAACATCTGACGGCAAGCTGCACGTGGATGACCCGAAGGTCCGCGAGGCCGCGATCAAGTCGGTCGAGTTCATGACGAACCTGTACAAGGAAGGCGTGGTGCCACCGGAGGCGCTGAGCTGGAACGACGCCGATGACAATAACGGCTACCACGAGAAGCTGTTTGTCATGGACTTTGACGGCACGCTGTCCACCGAGCTGGCGATGATCAAGGACAAGGAAGCCTTCTATCATCAGATGAAGGTGGTCGCTCCGGTGAACAAGAATGATGGCACCCCGATGAAGACGCAGGTCAACGCCGGCGGTGGCTATATTCCGAAGGGCGCCAAGAACGTCGAAGTCGCCAAGGACTTCATGAAGTACTTCATGCAGCCGAACGTGATGAATGAGAACCTGAAGGCTGGCCTCGGACGCTGGGTTCCGGCGATCCCGCAACTGGTAAAAGATGATCCGTTCTGGCTTCAGAACGAAATGCCCTGCCTGAAGCCCTATGTGACAGAGGCAGTCCTGAACCCGACCGTGCCGGTTTATGAGGGCTTCTCGCCGGCCTGGGGACAGGCGAATGCCGAACAGCTATGGGGTCAGGCGCATGCCGACGTGATCAAGAACGGTATGAAGCCGGCCGATGCCATCGATAAGGCGTTCAAGCGCTGCTCCGAGATTTTCGCGAAGGTCCAGATGTAACCTGCGAGGCGATCATGAGCGTAACACAGCAGGCACTACCGGTCGGACGGGGCATCGGCGCGACACGTTCGTGGCGATACGCCCTGGTCGGTGGCCTGCATGGCGCCGACTACGTCTGGGCGATCGCGTTCGCCTTGCCGTACATCGCGATCTTCCTGGCGTTCGTCGTCTATCCGATCGCATTCGGGATTTGGATGGGCAGCGACCTCGAGCTCTACGATCAACTGTTCTCCGATCCGCGCTACCTGACCGCCGTCCTCAATACGCTGCTCTACGTCGTCATTGGCGTGAATCTGAAGATGTTCCTGGCGTTCCTGCTGTCAGGCTTCTTCATTCGCAAGGGCTGGTGGATCAAGGCGCTGATGGTGATCTTCATCCTGCCCTGGGCTACGCCAGCCTTGCCGGCCTACATGTCGATCCACTGGTTCCTCAACGGCCAGTGGGGCATGCTGAACAACATCCTGTACTGGCTGTTCGAGTGGGACGGCCCAAGTTACCTGAATGAGCACTGGTCCGGGCTGTTCAGCAACATCGGCGCCTATATCTGGAAGACGCTGCCGTTCTGGACGGTGATTCTGCTCGCCGGACGGATGGCCGTGCCGCAGGAACTCTATGAGGCGGCGGCGGTCGATGGCGCGACAGGTCTCCGTCGCTTCGCGCATGTCACGCTGCCGCTGATGGCGAACCTGTACCTGGTCTGCACGCTGCTCGACATGGTGTTCGCTCTGGGCGACTTTAACTCGACCTACTTCGTGTCTGGCGGCGGGCCGGCGATGTCCACGGAGGTGCTGGCCACCCTCGGCATTCGCTACGCCTTCACGGTGGCGCTGCCTCGGCTGGGGGTAGCAACTGTGATGTCGGCGCTGCCCGTGCTGATACCTCTCGTCATCATCCTGATGCGCAGGCTGCGTCCGTCGGAGGGCCAGCTATGAGCGCGACCACCGAAGTACGGCGAATTCGTTCGCCGATGGCGTACCGGCTGCAACGCTACGGGGTGGAAGCCATGTGCCTGGCACTTGGCTTCCTCCTGCTCGTATGGTCGCTCACGCCGATCTACAACATGTGGAAGATTGCGCTGGACAGCCACGACGGCATCTTCGGCGGCTCTATCTTCCCGGAATCGCCGAACCTGCACAGCTTCCAGGTCGTGGTGACCCAGGACTTCTGGTACTTGGAGCGGTTCTGGCACCAGTTCGGCAACAGCTTCATCGTCGGCCTGTCGGTGACGTTCCTGACGCTGGCCATCGCATCGCTCGCGAGCTTCACTGTAGGCCGTATGCGGCTGCGCAACGGCTGGATGCTGACCAATGCCGCTCTGATGACCTACGTGATCCCGGCATCGTTCCTGGCGATCCCGATTTACCGGATCATGCAGATTTACGGCCTCGGCAATCACCTGTCTTCCGTCATTCTGACGCTGACCACGTTCGCCACGCCGTACGCCATCTTCATCTTCTCCCAGTACGGCAAGTCGATCCCGATGGAGTTGGATGAGTCGGCACGCATCGACGGCGCCAATCCGTTCCAGATCTACTATCGCATCTACCTGCCGCTGATGGCGCCGGCGCTGGTTGCTGTGGGCACCTATGCGCTGCTGCTCGCGTGGAACGAGTACCTTTATAACTTCCTGCTGCTGTCTACGCCCCAGAGCATGACCGTGGCGGTGGCCCTCGCGCAGTTCCTCAACAGCGACGAGTCGCCGTGGAACTACATGATGGCGACGGCGATCATTTACGCCCTGCCGCCCATCCTCCTGTATTATGGCTCCCGCCGCTACATGGCCGCGGGTCTGACCATGGGTGGCGTGAAAGGGTAGGCAGGACAGCCTGCCCTCGCCCGTGCGACGATGAGTGGCACGCAGCCGCTTCTCTCGATGCCCTTGACCAGGGGCGCTGCGCGGCGACCGCCCTGGCGCATCCGGCTGCAGGGATCCGACACCGCCTGGGCGATCGCCTTCGTCATCCCGTATGCGGCGATATTTCTCGCGTTCGTGGTATATCCGGTGGCGTTCGGCCTTTGGATGGGCAGCAGTCCGTCCTCCTACGATTTGCTGTTGTCCGATCCGCGTTATCTCACCACCGCGGTCAACACGCTGGTGTTCGTCGCCATCGGGGTGAACGTGAAGATGTTCCTGGCATTCCTGCTGTCGGGCTTCTTCATGAACCGGAGCTGGTGGGTGCGGTCGCTGCTGGCCATCTACCTGCTGCCCTGGGCCTTGCCGGCGCTGACCGTCTTCTTGTCCATGCACTACATGCTGGTCAGCCAATGGGGTCTGGCCGACAGCCTGTGGCGTGCAGTTACCGGCGAAGACGGCCCGATGTTCCTGGTTTCTGAAACCTCCGCGATGGCGTGCAACATCGTCGCCTATATCTGGAAATGGATGCCCTTCTGGACACTGATCTTTCTCGCTGCCCGGATGGCAATCCCGCAGGACATCTACGAAGCAGCCGAGATCGACGGCGCCACCGGCTACAAGCGTCTCGTCCACGTGACGCTGCCGCTACTGGCGAACGTTTACCTTGTGTCCACGTTGCTCTCCACCATCTGGACACTGGGTGACTTCCCCACCGTGTACTTCGTCTCCGCTGGCGCGCCGGCGCGGCTCACCGATGTGCTGGCGACCTACGGATTCCGCGAAGCCTTCGACTTCGGCTACCCGAACCTTGGCGTCGCCGCCATGATGTCGGCCCTGCCGGTGCTGATCCCGGTGGTCATCCTGCTGATGCGGCGGGTCCGTATGACGGGCGTGCAACTGTGAGCATTGCGCTGACACCTGTGCGGCCGATGCTGCCGCAGCGGTTCCGGCGCAAGCGCCTGCTCAGCCGGGCGGCGGCCGCGATCTTCGGCATCGGGCTGCTGATCTGGACGCTGCTGCCTGTCTACAACATGCTGCTGATCGCGCTTAGCGACGACGGCGACGAATTCACCGGTGCGATCTGGCCCGAAGACTGGAATCTCGGGAGCTTTGAGGTCATCTGGACCCAGGGCCACTGGTATCTCCAGCATTTCTGGCTGCAGTTCGGCAACAGCATCTACATGGGCGTGACGACGATGGTGCTCACCGTGCTGATCGGCTCACTTGCCAGCTTTGCGCTGGGCCGGATGCGGCTGCGCAACGGGTGGATCATCAGCGACCTCGCCCTGCTGACCTATGTGCTGCCCACGGCCTTCCTGGTCATCCCGTTTGTGCATCTGATGCGGCGTTACGGTCTGTCCGACAGTTTGTGGGCGGTGATCGCGGCGGAAGTGACCTTTGCGACGCCATACGCGATTCTCATTTTGCATCAATACGGCAAGCTCATTCCGCTGGAGCTGGACGAGTCGGCCACGGTGGATGGCGCATCGCCGCACCAGATCTATCTACGCATCTATATTCCGCTGATGGCACCTGCGCTGGTCGCTGTCGGGGTCTATGCCCTGCTGCTGGCTTGGAACGAATACCTCTACCAGTACATGCTGCTTTCATCGCCGCGTAGCATGACGGTGGCCGCTGCGATCGACCAGTTCTTCGACAGCGATGAGGCGCCGTGGAACTACATGATGGCAGTGGCTATCGTGTATTCACTGCCCCCGGTCGCCATCTACTTTGGCCTTCGCCGTTACATGGTGGCGGGGCTCACCATGGGCGGGATCAAAGGGTAATGCGACGAGGCGAGCGCTGATTGACGGGATAGATGAAGCTATCGCAATACAGGAAGAAGTCGTTCTTATGACCATTCTGGTGACCGGAAGCGCCGGATTTATCGGCTTCCATCTCTCCAAGCTTCTGCTGAGTGCGGGCGAGGAAATTGTCGGCCTCGATAACATGAACGCCTACTACGATGTCGCCTTGAAGCAAGAGCGCCATCGCATTCTGGGCACCTCCAACCGCTTTTCGGCCCATGTGGTGGAACTGGCGGACAAGGATGCGGTTTCCAAACTGGTAGCAGCGGCTCGTCCGCGCTTGGTGGTGCACCTGGCAGCGCAAGCCGGTGTGCGCCACGCGCTGAAGGCGCCCCAAGATTATATCTCGTCGAACGTGGTCGGCACCTTCAACCTGCTTGAGGCGTGCAAAGCACATCCGCCGCAACACCTGATGATGGCCTCCACCAGCTCCGTCTATGGTGCGAGCACGGCAATGCCGTTTTCAGAGCACGACTCTGCTGATACCGCGCTCACCATCTATTCCGCGAGCAAGCGTTCCACTGAAGTCATCGCCCACAGCTACGCTCATCTGTGGAATATGCCGATAACCGTGTTTCGCTTCTTCAGTGTCTACGGGACCTGGGGCAGGCCGGACATGGCGCTGTTCAAATTCACCGACAGCATCCTGAAGGGCGAGCCGATCGACATCTATAATCATGGCCGCATGGAACGCGACTTCACCTATGTCGAGGATCTGGTGGAGGCCATTCGCCGCCTCTCACCGTGCACTCCGACGCGCGGCGCTCCCGTATGCGAGGCGGATAGCCTCAGCCCGGTCGCCCCTTTCCGGATTGTGAATATCGGCCGAGGATCACCAGTCAACCTGATGGACTTCATCGCGGAAATCGAGCGCTGCGTCGGTAAGCCGGCGATCAAAAACATGGTGGACATGCAGCCCGGGGATGTGCCGAAGACCTGGGCCGATGCTGGCCTGCTGCAGACACTCACCGGTTTCGTGCCGAATACTCCCATTTCAGTCGGGGTCGAGGCATTCGTGCGCTGGTTCCGGGAGTATTACCGGCGCTGACGGACGGCATCGAGCAGCCTGCGCGCTCAACTTTGCCAGTGAGGACGTTAATTGCTGACCGGGGACTACGGTGCGTTCAGCATTCTGAAGCAAGAACTCGCCAGATGGCCCGATGCCGGGCTGACGCCGCACGTGTGGCTGCGGGATGATGACCTGATCGCCCCGACGGAAGCGC
>CAYRTL010000004.1:57295-98636 GCA_964427005.1 uncultured Acetobacteraceae bacterium | reverse complement strand
CCAGACAGCGCCGCCGCACCAGCGCGTCGCGGAACATCGGTGCCGTGGCGAGGCTCTCTGCGCGCGCGTTGATCGGCTGGCGCGCCGATTTGGGATCCCTGATCCAATGCGGCACCAGACCCCAGCGCAGCAGGTCGAGATGGCGAGCGCGCGTCTCCGGATGCAGCCGCACGACCGGTGCGTTGCGTGTTGGCGCCATGTTCCACGTCGGCTCCCAGTTGGGCGTCGGGTTCACCGTCTGAAACAGTGCTCGCAGTGCTTCGGCTGGAAGGAAGGATGCGTAGCGGCCGCACATGCGCTCAGTTCATAATCTGAATCATCTCGCGCACTCGAGGATATACCTCGCTCGCCCAGCGTCGGCCGCTGAATACGCCATAATGACCCACGCCGGTCTGCAGGTGTTCCTGCTTCAGGTTCACCGGAATCCGGCGGCACAGATCTAGCGCCGCCATTGTCTGGCCGATGGCGCAGATGTCGTCACGCTCGCCTTCTACTGTCAGCAGCCCCATGCGACGGATCGCCTCCGGCCGAACTGGTTGGCCGTGCCAGGTCAGTGCGCCGCGTGCGAGATCATGTGTCTGAAAGACGCGTTCAACGGTTTCCAGGTAGAACTCCGCGGGAAGGTCCATCACCGCGCCATATTCATTATAGAACTTCCGATGGGCATCGGCGCTGATGTGGTCGCCGCCAACCAGGCTGCGGAACTGACCGAAATGCGCCCGGATGTGACGGTCCAGGTTCATGCCCATGAACGCGGAAAGCTGCACGAAACCTGGATAGACGTGGCGGAAGGCACCTGCGAATCGCCAGGGAACCGCGCTGATCAGGTGCCGCTCGAACCATTCGATAGGGCGTGACTTGGCAAGTTCATTCACCTTGGTCGGATTGACCCGTGTGTCGATCGGACCCGCCATCAGCGTCATGCTGTGCGGTAGTGCGGAATCACCAGCCTCCGCCATGACAGCAGCGGCGGCGAGCGCGGGCACCGCAGGCTGACAGACCGCGATGACGTGACTCCCCGATCCCATGACACGCAGAAACCGGATGATGTGGTCCACGAATTCGTCGAGCCCGAAGCGCCCTGCCGCCAGCGGGACGTCACGCGCGTTCTTCCAATCCGTGATGTACACATCATGTTCAGGCAGCATCACCTCGACGGTGTTGCGCAACAGAGTGGCGAAGTGGCCGGACATCGGCGCCACCAGCAGGACGCGCGGCTGATTGAGCTCGCTCTCCTTGCGGAAGTGCAGAAGCGTGCCAAAAGGGGTCTCGTCTGCTAGCTCCTCCATGACTGCGACATGGCGCTGACCGACCAGAGTGCTGTCGATGCCGAAGGGCGGGCGACGGTGCGACAACCCCGACTCGGCGAACATGGTCAATCCAGCAAGGAATGGCCGCACCAATGGTGGCGTCCCGATGCCGCAGTCCATCAGCCTTGTCAGTCGGGCGGCAACTTCGGCGAACTGACGCAGCGGCGACAACAGATCCGCCTGTGCCTGGTAGAACTGGTACATCATCGGCCGGCGGAAACAGCGTTCATACGGTTTTCGTGCAGGCGGATTCGGAAGCTATATTCGGTAGAGCACGGTCGATGAAGGGACGCAACATGGCGACGCTCTTGATCAGCAGCAAGAACTACTCGTCATGGTCGTTGCGCGGCTTCCTGCTCGCCCGGCTCGCCCGGCTGGAATTCGACGAGCGGGTCGTGTCGCCGGATGACCCGAATACGCGGGCGGAGCTGCTGCTGCGCGCCTCATCGATCCGTGTGCCATGCCTGGAGCATCACGGCGTGACTGTGTGGGACACGCTGGCCATTGCGGAATACCTCAATGAAGCGAACCCGACGGCTGGCATGTATCCCGGCGATCGCATGGCCCGCGCGCGCTGCCGCTCGATATCCGGGGAGATGCATTCGGGCTTTTCTGCGCTGCGTTCGTCACTGCCTATGAACCTGCGGACCGAGGGGCGACGTATCGCCATATGGTCAGCTGCTCAGGCGGATATCGACCGGATCACCGAGATTTGGCGCGAATGCCTGGACACGTGGCAGGGACCGTGGCTGTTCGGCCGCAATCCGACAGTAGCGGACGCGATGTATGCGCCCGTGGTGACGCGGTTCCGTAGCTACGGGGTCACGGTTGATCCGCTCTGTGCGGCATATTGCGCGCACATCTGGGGCTGGCCTGATCTCGCCGAGTGGGTGGCGGCCGCGCGACTTGAACCGGAGCAAATCGAGGAGCTGGAGGTGGAATTCTGATGTCGCTGCCACTCGGCAACCTGCCGGACACACGCTATCCGGATCCGCGCATCGAACGCCTCGATCCACGATTCATTTACAAGCAGGGCAACGCGGCGATTGAGCGCATTGCCACTGGGTTCCGCTGGGCGGAAGGGCCGGTATATTTCCGCGATGGTGGGTTTCTCGTGTTCAGCGACATTCCGAACAACCGGATGATGCGCTGGCTGGAGGAGGACGGACACCTGTCGGTCTTCCGCGCGCCTTCCAATTACGCCAATGGCAACACGCGGGACCGCGAGGGGCGGCTGATCACCTGCGAGCATGACGCGCGGCGGGTGACGCGAACGGAGCTCGATGGCCGTATCACCGTGCTGATCGACCGGTTCGAAGGCAAGCGGCTGAATGCCCCGAACGATGTCGTGGTCGCGTCTGACGGGGCGGTGTGGTTCACCGATCCTGGCTACGGCATTGATGGACCCTATGAAGGGCACAAGGCCGAGGCCGAGCTGCCGCGGAACGTGTATCGATTGGATCCGCTCAGTGGCGCCGCCAGCATCGTTGCCGACGACTTCGTGCGGCCGAACGGGCTGTGTTTTTCACCAGACGAGCATCGGTTGTACGTGGTCGATTCCGGTATTTCGCATGGCGGGCCGGCGCATATCCGCGTGTTTGATGTCGCAGGCGCGCGCCTGCGCAACGGCCATGTCTTCGCCAATGACTTCGCGCCCGGCATGACCGACGGTCTGCGCACCGATGCCGACGGGAATGTGTGGTGCTCGATGGGCTGGGCCGACCCTGGTGAGGACGGTGTGCGGTGCTACGCCCCGGACGGCGATCTGATCGGCAAGATTCATTTGCCTGAAGGATGCGCGAATCTGTGCTTCGGCGGAAAGAAGAAGGACCGGCTGTTCATGTGCGCGAGCACTTCCGTATATGCGCTATACGTGAATGCGCAGGGTGCGATGGTGCCGTAGTTTACGCCGAGGGACATTGCGTTCGGGCTGATTGACAGCCCGCCTCAGTCCGCATAACCCCGCGCCCTCCCAGGAACGCGCCCATGTCCCGCCGCAAGCCCCGCGGCCGTCCGCTCGACGGCTGGCTGATCATCGATAAGCCGCCGGGCCTCACCAGCACGGACGTGGTCAATCGCGTCCGTAGGGCATTCGACGCGCAGAAGGCCGGCCATGGCGGCACGCTTGATCCGCTCGCCACCGGCGTTCTCCCGATCGCGTTTGGCGCGGCGACCAAGACGGTGCCCTATGTCATGGACGGCACGAAGCTGTACCGTTTCACCCTCCGCTTCGGCGAGGCGCGGGATACCGACGATGTGGACGGCAAGGTCACTGCGACCTCATCCTGCCGCCCAACCGACGAGGAGATCCGGGCCGCGCTGCCGCGGTTCCGCGGCGATATCATGCAGGTTCCCCCCACTTTCTCCGCCGTGAAGGTCGCGGGCGAGCGCGCGTATGACATGGCGAGGGAAGGCCGCCCGCCCTCGCTCGAAGCCCGCCCGGCACGCGTAGATCGTTTCGAACTGGTCGAACGCCCCGACCCTGACACCGCCGTCTTCGAGGTCGCATCCGGCAAGGGCGTCTACATGCGCAGCCTCGCACGCGACCTCGCCATCGCTTGCGGCACGCTTGGGTGTATTACGGCCCTGCGCCGCCTGCGGGTCGGGCCGTTTACCGAGGCCCAGGCGATACCCCTGGACAAAGTGCGCGCAACAGACGATACCGCGCCCGCTTCTCCGGACCTGCTGCTTCCGGTCGCGACCGCGCTGGCCGACATCCCGGCGCTGGCCTTGACCGAGGCGGAGGCCAGCGGCCTGAGGCACGGCCAGGCGATCAGCCTGGTCACGCTGATGGGCCGCATTCCTGGTGCAGCCGACCCTGATGGGGGATTGGTGCGTGCCATGGCGGGGAGGCGCGTGATCGGGCTGGCCCGGCTGGAAGACGGCTGGATGAAGCCCGAGCGGATGCTGTAACCCGTTCCAAGGAGACCATCGCGATGTCGATCACTGCGGAGCGCCGCACGGCGCTCATCGGCGAGTACGCCAACAAGTCAGGCGATACCGGCAGCCCGGAAGTCCAGGTCGCGCTGCTTTCGGAGCGAATCTCCAACCTGACCGAGCACCTGAAGACGCACGCCAAGGACTTTCATTCGCGCCGTGGCCTGCTGATGCTGGTTGGGCGTCGTCGTCGGCTGCTCGACTATCTGAAGGGAAAGGACAGCAGCCGATACGAGGCACTGATCGGGCGGCTGAACCTGCGGCGCTGATGGATCGCACGCCTCCGCCCACGTCCCTGGCCGCCGCTCTCGCGTTGCCGCGGACGCCAGGGCGTTCGGCGGAAGTGTTCTCGGATGAGGTGCTGGAGGTCAGATTTGCCGCTCGGCCGACGAATGGGCCGCAGGTCCCGCACCAGCGCGACGAGTTGTACTTCGTGGCTGCCGGGGCCGGCCGTTATCGCGTGGAGGACAGAGTAACCGACGTGGGTGCGGGCGATGTGCTGTTCTGCGCTGCCCACGTCGCCCATGGCTTCGAGGACATTTCGGACGATTTCTGTGTGTGGGTGGTGTTCTACGGGCCGGTGAAATAGCGGTCTTGGGTTTGCCATCCAAACAGAGCCTCTTATATGGGGCGTATCTTTTCTACCCTCGGCCCATGGTGGGACGAGGCAACGCCGTGGGGGCCGGCTTCCGCTCCCAAACGCCGCGTCACGCGGCGGACCGACTGACCGCCGAACCGGCGACCCGAGGTGCGGGTTTCGCGTCGGCGTTTCCGGCCACATGGCCCGCGGCTGCGCCCGTGCTTTCCGCAAACGCAGCCCGCGCCATCCATGCGACCCGAGACGCCGCCTCCCGCCCAGTTGGGCCACTGGCGCGTCCGGCCCGACGTCCGCCGATGCCGCGCATCTGTAAGGACGTATGAATGTTCAATTATTTCCGTAAGGAACTCGAGTGGGGCGGGCGCAAGCTGGTCCTGGAGACGGGCAAGATTGCCCGCCAGGCCGACGGCGCCGTCATGGCAAGCTACGGCGACACCATCGTGCTGTGCACCGCCGTCGGGGATAAGAACCCCAGGCCGGGCCAGGACTTCTTCCCGCTGACGGTGAACTATCAGGAGAAAGCCTTCGCCGCCGGCAAGATCCCCGGGGGGTTCTTCAAGCGCGAGGGGCGGCCATCTGAGGCTGAGGTCCTCAAGTCCCGCCTGATCGATCGGCCGATCCGCCCGCTGTTCCCGGACGGCTTCCGCAACGAGGTCCAGGTGATCGCGACCGTGCTGAGCCACGATCTGGAGAACGATCCCGACATCGTCGCCATGATCGGCTGCTCGGCCGCGTTGACCCTGTCCGGCATTCCTTTCTTCGGCCCCGTCGGCGCCTGCCGCGTCGGCTACGAGAACGGCCAGTACATTCTCAATCCCACCGCCGATCAGATGGAGAGGACGCAGCTTGATCTGGTGGTGGCCGGCACGTCCGAAGGCGTGCTGATGGTGGAGTCCGAGGCGCAGGAGCTGCCCGAAGACGTGATGCTCGGTGCCGTGACCTTCGGGCACGAGAGCTTCCAGCCGGTCATCCAGGCAATCATCGAGCTGGCGGAACACGCGGCGAAGGATCCGTGGCCGCTGCCGGAGCCATCCGCCGAGGAGCAGGCGCTCAGGGCGCGAGTGCGGGAGCTGGCGCGCGCCGGCTTGGAAGAGGCTTACCGCGAACCCGACAAGGGCAAGCGGCATGAGAAGGTTGATGCAGTACGCCGGCAGATGATGGAGGCCATCGCTGCCGAGGGCCTGGATACCGAGAAGGCCAAGTCCGTCTTTCATGACCTCGAAGCCGAAGTCGTCCGCAGTGCCGTCCTTGATACCGGCATCCGTATAGACGGCCGCGACACCAGGTCCATCCGGCCGATCATTGCCGAGGTTGGAATCCTGCCGCGAGCCCACGGCTCTGCCCTGTTCACGCGCGGCGAGACCCAGGCACTCTGCGTCGCCACGCTTGGCACGGGACAGGACGAGCAGGTGATCGACGCGCTCGAGGGCGAGTACCGCGAGCATTTCATGCTGCACTACAACTTCCCGCCCTATTCAGTGGGCGAGGCTGGCCGCATTGGTTCGCCTGGCCGACGTGAGGTCGGGCATGGCAAGCTCGCCTGGCGGGCGATCCACCCGCTGCTGCCGGAAAAGGAGAAGTTCCCCTACACGATCCGCGTGGTCTCGGAGATCACCGAGTCCAACGGCTCTTCCTCGATGGCCACGGTTTGCGGCAGCTCGCTCGCGCTGATGGACGCGGGCGTGCCGCTGAAGCGGCCCGTCGCGGGTATCGCCATGGGGCTGATCAAGGAGGATCGCGGTTTCGCGGTGCTGTCCGACATCCTGGGTGACGAGGACCATCTCGGCGACATGGACTTCAAGGTCGCGGGGACCGAAGCCGGCGTCACGGCGCTGCAGATGGACATCAAGATCACCTCGATCACGCCTGATATCATGCGCATCGCGCTGGGCCAGGCGCGTGACGGGCGGATGCACATCCTGGGCGAGATGAGCAAGGCCATCACCGATCATCGCTCCGACGTCGCTGCCACGGCGCCGCGCATTACGGTGATGAACGTACCCAAGGAGAAGATCCGCGAGGTCATCGGCACCGGCGGCAAGGTGATCCGAGAAATCGTCGAGCAGACCGGCACCAAGGTCGACATCGAGGACGATGGCACGATCAAGATCGCGGCCACCGACGCTTTGCAGGCGCAGCGCGCGATCGACTGGATCCGGGGCATCGTCGCGGAGCCGGAGATCGGGGTGATCTACAACGGCAAGGTGGTGAAGACCGCGGACTTCGGCGCCTTCGTCAACTTCCTCGGCTCACGCGATGGGCTCGTGCATATCAGCGAGCTGCAGCAGGGCCGCGTCGGCAAGACCACCGACGTGGTGAATGTCGGCGACCCGGTTAAGGTGAAGGTCATCGGCTTCGACGAACGCGGCAAGGTGAAGCTGTCGATGCGGGTGGTTGATCAGCAGACAGGCGAGGACATCACCGAGAAGGTCGGTGCCAAGCCAGGCCGTGGTGACCGGGATCGCGATCGTGGCGAACGGCGCGACCGCCGCGAGCAGGCGACAGAGGTGTCGCCCGAGGTTGCCGAGCAGCCCGTCGTCGGTAAATAGTCCCGGCTGCCGTGGCCGGCTTCACGCTGGTCACGGCAGTGGGCCGAATTTCACTTGCATCCATCTACAACCGTCGTAACGGTTGTGTCACACGGCCTGTGAGGAGACGAAGGCCCATGAAGGCGATCAATGCGATCCGCATGGGAGGAGTGGAGGTGCTGCCCCTCGTCGAGGGCGGCAAGGGCATCTCCATCTCGAACGGCATCTCCTCCGGCAACTGGGCGTTCGCCGGCGGCGTCGGCACATTCAGCGCCGTCAATGCCGACAGCTTCGACGAGCAAGGCCATCGGATCCCGCAGGTCTATCGCGGCCGCACCCGGCGTGAGCGCCACGAGGAGCTGGTCGCCTACGCCATCCAGGGCGCGCTGACACAGGCGCGCCGCGCGTACGAGCTGGCGAGTGGGGTGGGGCGTATCCATGCAAATATCCTGTGGGAGATGGGTGCCGCCGAACGCATCATCACCGAGGTGCTGGAGCAGGCGAAAGGGATCATCAACGGCATCACCTGCGGTGCGGGCATGCCGTATCGGCTGTCCGACATCGCGGCGCGCTTCAACGTTTATTACTATCCCATCGTGTCGTCCGCCCGCGCGTTCAATGCGCTGTGGCGACGCGCATATTCAAAGGCAGCCTCGCTACTCGGTGGTGTAGTTTACGAGGATCCTTGGCTTGCCGGCGGCCATAATGGCCTGTCGAACAATGAGGATCCGACGAAGCCGGAGGATCCGTTCCCGCGTGTGCTGGCGTTGCGCAAGTTGATGCGCGAATTCGGGCTTCATGACACGCCGATCATCATGGCCGGCGGCGTGTGGTGGCTGGAGGAGTGGCAGGACTGGATCGACAACCCCGATCTCGGGCCGATGGCGTTTCAGTTCGGCACGCGGCCACTGCTGACCAAGGAAAGCCCCATCGGCGATGCCTGGAAGGAGCGGCTCCGCACGCTGCAGGAAGGGGATGTGTTCCTCAACCGGTTCAGCCCGACCGGCTTCTACTCCAGTGCGGTGAATAACGGTTTCATCCAGGAACTGCGTGAACGGAACGAGCGACAGGTCGCCTATACAACCGAGGTAATTGGCGAACACGTGGCAGAGTACGGCGTCGGACCGCGCAAGCGCATCGTCTACCTCACGCCGGCTGATCTGGAGCGTGCGCGCAGTTGGGAAGCGCAGGGTTTCATTGAAGCGTTGCGCACGCCGGACAGCACGCTGGTGTTCGTCACGCCGGAGAAGGCGAAGGAGATCCTGGCGGATCAGGTCGCCTGCATGGGTTGCCTGAGCCAGTGCCGTTTCTCGAACTGGGAGCAGCAGGAGCCCGAGCACAGCACCGGCAAGCGCCCCGATCCGCGCAGCTTCTGCATCCAGAAGACACTGCAGAGCATCGCGCACGAAAGCGATGACCCGGCGGCGCTGGAACGCAACCTGATGTTCAGCGGGCACAACGCGTTCAGGTTTGCGAAGGACCCGTATTATTCGAACGGGTTCATCCCCACGGTAAAGCAGCTCGTCGAACGGATACTGACCGGACGGTGAAACTCCTCCTCATCAATCCAAACATCACTGAGGCGATGACGGGGTCGATGGCGGCTGAAGCCCGCCGTTTCGCCTCGGCAGGCAATGAAATCATCGCGGTTACCGCCGCCTTCGGCACGCAGTATGTGGAGAACCGTGCGGAGGCAGCAATCGCGTCGCATGCAGTTCTGGATGCATTGGCCAAGCACGCCGCTGGCTGCGATGCGGCAATCATCTGCGCCTTTGGTGATCCCGGCCTCGCTGCGGCGCGCGAGTTCGCCGACATCCCGGTGGTCGGCATCGAAGAGTCCGCCATCCTCAGTGCATGGATGTTAGGCCGCCGCTACTCGATCATCTGTCTAACGCCACGCCTGCGCACGTGGTACATCGAATGCGCGCACGAACATGGGCTGGCCGGCCGTCTGGCCAGCGTACGCGCGCTGAACGCGCCGATCGCCGATATCACGCGCGCAAAGGACCAGTTCCGCGATCGGCTGCTCGCACTTTGCATGCAAGCGATCGAACACGATGAAGCCGAGGTGATCATCTTTGGTGGCGGCCCGATTGCGGGGCTGGCGCGCGAGCTGCGTGACGACATTCCTGTGCCCACATTGGACGGCGTAAGCTGCGCAGTGCGTATGGCGGAAGCGCTGGTAGGCCTGCGGCCACGCCAGCCGACACGCGGCAGCTTCGCTCGGCCCAAGGGCAAGCCGGCGAAGGGGCTGGCTCCCGAACTGATGCAGCGGATTACCGGCGACGCGCCGGCAGAAACCCGTTCAGAAATGCAGTAAGGTTGTCGCCCAGCTTCTCCACTATATAGCCGCCCTCCTGGACCAGCAGCGTCGGCAGACCGAAGCTGCCAATGCGTTCGCCGATGGTGCGGAATCCCTCGGCGGTGACCGCGAGATTCGCAGTTGGATCGCCAGCATGCGCATCAAACCCGAGCGATATGATCAACACCGATGCGCCGAAGTTCCTGATCGTCGCCAGGCCGGTCTCGACCGCCTCCACGTAACCGGTGTCCGCAGTGCCTGCTGCGAGCGGCAGGTTCAGATTGCAACCCAAGCCTCTGCCCGCGCCGGTTTCATCGACATAGCCGGCGTACCACGGATACAGCCCGCGCGGATCGCCATGCACCGAGCAGAAGAACACGTCATCGCGTTCGTACAGAATCGATTGCGTGCCATTGCCGTGATGGACGTCGACATCCAGCACCGCAGGCTTTGCTTCGCCTGACGCCAGCACCTGCGCAGCGACCGCCGCATTGTTGAGATAGCAGAACCCGCCGGCGATATCGGCATACACGTGGTGCCCCGACGGCCGACACAGCGAATATGCCTCGCGCGCTCCGTCAAGGATGCGCCTTGCCCCTTCGACCGCGACATGGGCCGACGTCTTCGCCGCCTGCCAGGTGCCTCGCAATATCGGCACTGTTTCGCCACTCAGGTAGTAGCCCGCCTGTCCGGTGATCGCGTCAGGGCACCGCTGCATGTGCCGCACCGCATAGCCGAACGCGCGTACCGCGGGTCCGGCCCACGGCGTCTCCTGCCAGCGCTCAAACGCGGTCTCCAGGAAATGCAGGTACCCGGGGTCGTGCACGGCCGCTATTGGCGCCATGCCGTGATCTGGTGCCGGTGTCGTCTGCAGACCAAGCTTGTGCACCGCGCCAAGTAGCTGTTCGATGCGCGCGGCGCGGTCGTAGAATGGCCGGCCACTGGGCGACGGCGCCATGGTGGCTGGATCATGCGCTGCGTGCGCATCCGTGGTGATGACGATCATGGAAACATCCGAGAGTGAGACATGAAGCGCGTTGTCCTGGTGATCCTCGATGGCCTGCGGCGCGATTTCGTCGACGCGAGGCGAACGCCGCATCTCGCTGAATTCGCCGCCCGCGCCGAACGCTTTCCTGCCTATCGTACTGCCTTCCCCTCGGCCACCCGTGTCGTGACGGCCACCTTCGCCTCCGGCTGCCATCCCGCACGCCACACACTGCAGGGTAACGCAATGGCCCTGTTGGAGAACGGCGTATTGGTACCGCACGATGTGGGCCTGCCCGGCTTCCTACAGCACAAGCGTGTGGTGACCGGGCATACGCTCGCGGTGCCGACTCTCGCTGAACGGCTTGCATCGCACGGCGGGGCCATCGTCTATAACAATGTGTCACCCGGCGCGGCTTATGCACATGATCCCGATGGCCATGGCTACGTTTACCACCGTGCGGGTTCGTTCGGCCCCGGACGTACGGCGCTCGAGCCGCTGAACATCGAGCTGGACGCCGCGGGCGACCGCGCCATGACCGAACGGTTCATCGCGGACGCACTGAATGCGCGCCGGCCGGCGCTCGCGGTCCTGTGGCTTGGCGAACCCGACCACATTCAGCACAACACCATGCTTGGTTCACCTGAGCACCTGACTGTGCTGCGCGAGGCGGATCGCCACGCTGGTATGGTTATTGCTGCCGTTGATCGGTGTCGCGCCGATGATGAGGACATCCTTCTCATGATCGGTTCCGATCATGGCCATGAGACCGTATCGGGCGTGATCGACATTGAGATGGAGCTGATCACCGCAGGCCTAAAAGTCGCGCCTGACTCCAATGACATTGTTGCGGTATCCAGTGGCACATCGAGCCTGGTGTATCTGCATCCAGATGCCGAACATCGTCGTGGTTCTCTGCACGACTTCCTGTCATCGCAATCGTGGTCCAGCCATGTCATCGATGCGCCCAACCTGACCTCGATAGGGCAGGCGCCGCATAACGGCCTCGCTTTCGCTGTCTCGCTCGCAGCCGATACATTGGAAAATGCATGCGGTGTTCCCGGCCGTTCGTTGGCGGCCAAGCCGCGCTGGGGCAAGCCAGACCGGCTGGGCTTCGGCCAGCACGGCGGCCTCGGCCAGTTCGAGCAATCACCGGTGCTGATGATAGAGGGACCGGGCTTCCACTCTGGCGAAGCGCGCGATGCGCCGGTTCACGTTATTGACCTTGCGCCAACGATCATGCGGCACCTCGGCATTCCTGCGCTGGGCATGGACGGTCAGCCGTTGCAGAGTGCGCCTGCACCATCTGCGTGAGCGCGGCTGCCACCCGTGAGATGACCGATGACCAGTCGCCGGGCGCTGGCTGCCGGAAGATGCGCAATGTGGGATACCACGGGCTGTCCTCCCGTTCGCTTAGCCACCGCCAGCAATTGTCGTAGCGGTCGAGCAGAAAGACCGGCTTGCCTAATCCACCGGCAAGATGCACGACAGATGTGTCTACGCTGATCACCATGTTGAGGTTCGCCACGATGGCGGCGGTGTCCGCGAAGTCACGCACCCCGTCCATGACATCAAACAGGTCGAATCCGGCCGTGCTTACCTCGGCTGCCGCAGGTCCTTTTTGCAGGCTGACGAAGCTGACGCCTGGAACTTCAGCAAGCCGCCCGAGCGCCGCCAGCTTTGTGCTGCGGCGCGCATCCAGCGCATTGAACCCAGGCAACCAAGGCCGAGCCTGACCGGCCCAGCACAGTCCGACTCGAAATGCGCCAGCCGTTGCCAACCGCTCGCCCCATTGCTGGAACAGCGCTGTATCCGCGCTGAGGTACGGTAGCTTGCAGGGAATGGTTTGCAGTGTTGTCTCGAACGCCCGAGGTAGACCGTTGAACGAGCAGTGGAAGTCATAAGCTGGCACTGCCGAAAGCCCGTCCGGCACGTCTGCGACGCCCGGAATCGTTTGCAGCAATCGAACCAATGGGGGCGGCACGGCAAGGACAACCCGGGCACCGCGACAGGCGAGCAGCGGGACGTAGCGCACGAACTGCAACGTGTCCCCGAACCCCTCCTCGTGGACAACGAGGACCGTGCGGCCACTCAGGTCTGGCAGGCGCGATAGAGCCGGCAGAAGACGTTCCGCTGGAAGACCACTGCGTGTGGCCTCTGCCATCGCCCAGTCCTGCCAAGCCTCCGCAAACCGCCCGGCGCGCAGCAACGCGACCGCACGGTTTACCCTGATCTGCCGGTCGCATGGCGCACGCGCCAGCGCCTCGTCGCACGCGTGCAGTGCCGCATCAAACTGCGATTCGATCTTCAGGATCATGCCGAGATTGGCCCAGAACGCCGCAGGCCTGGGATCGCAGGCGATTGCATGTCTGAACTGTTCGACGGCCTCGCCAAATCGGCCTGCCTCAGCCAGAGCCAACCCCATCTGGTCATGCGCCTCGGCGTTCGCGGGAAGCTTCCGCACGACCGCGCCGAGCAGGTCCACCGCAGCATCTGCGTCACCATTTTCGCGCAGGAAGGCAGCGAACGAGTAGTGCAGCCGCAAATCGTCGGGCGCTAACCGGAGGCATTCACGGTAGAGCGGCGCGATCAGATCGCCTTTCCCGCCCCTGATCAGCAGCGCGGCCAGGTCGCTGCAAGGGTGAGCCTTCTCGGTTCGCTGGCGAGCTACGCGGTCCAGGACGGCTGCAGCAGTATGCACGTCACCGCGCATGCCGGTTGCCAAGCCGAGCAACAGCAGCGCCTCAAGGTCACTGTTATCGTCAAGGGCGAGTCGCCGGCAGATGCACTCCGCCTCGGTTTCGTTCCCGCCCTCCAGATGCGCCAGAGCTTGGCGCAGCAATTCCAGCCGTTGAGCGGCGCACACGGTTCGCTCCTGCGCCATCATCGAAGCGCAGTATCAGTCTAGTTGGATTAACGCGCGGTTGCCGCTGTGACGAACCGAGTTCGGGCGGAGGCAAAATTACCTTCCCTCCCGCCGCCATGCGAGCACCATCATGCCCAGCATCAGCGGCAATGCCATCCATGCCGGCAGGAGCGCCAGCGACGCAATGCCGGTGACAACGTGATCGTACCGCCGCTCCAAGCCAATCCATGAACTACCCGCAGCGGGCCGATTCGGTTCGGTACGCCGCAGCTCTGGCAGGTCAGGCGCCGCCCCCGGTGTTCCCGTCCCGATGAAATGGACCCCGCCACCGGATGCACGGGCGAGCTTGCGCAACAGTGTCGCGGTCGCGCGGAGATCGGACAGCTCGAGCGGATTGGCGGCACCTGCGGCGGCATAGGCCGTGCGTGCACCGTCATTCACTTGCCACACGCCCGGCGTGACCGCTGGCAGGCTGGCTGTTCCCTTCCCCGGACTCGCCTCAGCCAAATTCATGGTCTGCGCCTTGCCATCTGGATCGGTCACCGTGACCTGGCCAGGCGGCGCAGGATCGGTCGAACGGCGCTCAATCGAGAGACGCCCATCGGCGACATGCGCTCTCAGCGCGTTTTCTTCCAGTTCCGGCTCCTGCATCAGCCAATGCGCGACCCGGCGCAGGAGTTCGGCCTGGGGTCCGCCGCCCTGGTGGCCGCGCGACCACAGCCAAATCTGATCCGATAGCAGCAGCGCGACGCGGCCGCGGCCGACGCGGTCCAGCAACAAAAGCGGCTGACCATCGCGTGTGCCCAGCAGAGCCTCGCCATGGACATCGGCGGGTTGGATGCGGCGGTACCATGATCCCCATCCCGCCGGTACGTCAGAATTGTTGGACGGATTGGCGCCAGCCAGACCCTCGGTCACCGGATGCCGCTGGCCGAGATCCGTCACACGCGGTCGGAACTGGCCTTCCACCACGGCATTGATTGACGCTGGGATGCCGGGGAGCACCTGGCCAATCGGCGTCGCCGCAAGACTGGCAGCGCCTGAGAACTCCGGGCCCACGCTCAGCAGCAGCGCACCTCCCTGCCGCACGTGGTCGGCGATATTGGCGATGTATGGCAGCGGCAACAGACCACGGTTCTGGAACCGGTCAAGAATGATCAGGTCGAATTCGTGGATCTTGTCGAGGAACAACTCGCGTACCGGAAAGGCGATCAGCGCAAGCTCGTTAAGCGGCGTCAGGTCATCCTTCTCCGGCGGCCGCAGAATGGTGAAGTGCACAAGATCAACAGACGGATCCGCCTTGAGCAGCCGCCGCCATGCGCGCTCCCCCGGATGCGGTTCGCCTGAGATCAGCAGAACGCGCAGACGGTCACGAACCCCATTGATCTCAATTACTGCCCGGTTGTTGATCGTGGAGACCTCACCGGGCAATTGGCTCGCGGACAGCTCGATTACCGTGGGACCCGCGCGGGTAATTGGGATCTCAATCCGCTGCTCCGCCCCGATGGGCACGCTCTGCGTGCGCGGCGGGTCACCATCGCGACGAATGGTCAAGTCGGCAGACTGCGCGGCTTTGGCGGCCCCGAGGTCTTCAATAGCGACACGGAGTGTCACCGTCTTGCCCACGATGCCGTAACCCGGTGCCTCGATGACACGCAGCCGTCGATCCGTCTCTTCGTCCTTCGCGGGGATCAATACATTCAACGGTGCGCCACCAGGTGAGGCGTCGGGAATGTCGTGCACCTGCCCATCGGTGATTGCGATGGTGCCGGCAAAGCGCGAACGCGGGATGTCCGCCAGTGCCCGCTCGATCGCGGAGAAGAGCCGCGTCCCGGCATCGCCGCTCTCCGGCACCGTGACGGTCCGCAGTTCGAGATCGGACAACTTCGCCGCCTGCTGGCTCAACGCGGCACGCGCTGCCTCGGCTAACCGTGTGCGCTCGCCTACCTGCATCGATGCGGTCTGATCGACGACAAGCAGTCCGACATCCGGAAGATTGTCCCGGCTCTCCTGCACGAGGCGAGGGCCGGCGAGCCACAACAGGAGGATCGCGAATCCCACGAGCCGCCAAAGCGTTCCGCGGGCACGCCGGGCCGCTGCCACGATCACCATCAGCAGCGACAGCGCGGCGAGTGCCGTGATCAGCCACAGCGGCAGCAATGGCTCGAAGCGTAGGGCGGCGATGACTTCTTCCGGCCGCATCTATTGCCCCAGCCGCTGCAGGATGGCAGGCACGTGCACCTGATCGCCCTTGTAGTTCCCGGTCAGCGCGTACATCACGAGGTTCACGCCGAACCGGTAAGCCAATGTCCGCTGCCGCGCTCCGCCGGGAATCACCGCGTAGGGGTTGCGGCCGTTCTCATCCACCGCCCAGGCAGCGGCCCAGTCATTGCCGCCGATGATGACCGGACTGACGCTGTCATTCGCACGGTCCTGGTCGCGTTGCACCCAGACGCCGGCACCGGTGTAGCGCCCTGGAAAGTCCTGCAGCAGATAGAACGCGCGTGCCAACACATGTTCGGTGGTCAGCGGCGCCAACGGAGGCACCATCAGACCCTGCGCCACGCGTTGCAGCGCGGATTCGGCGCCTGGCGCAAAGCCTGCGCCTGATCCGGAATCCCTTGTGTCCACCAGGATTATGCCGCCCCGGCTCATGTAGTCGTTGAGCGCGGCTGCCTGCGACGGGCTGAGTGGTTCCGCACTCGCGCTGATTGGCCAGTACAGCAACGGATAGAAGCTGAGATCGGTGGCTCCCGGCTCAACTGCGTCAGGCTCGACCAGCGTGGCCGCGGTGCGTCGGTTCACGTATTCCGACAGCCCTTCCAGCCCCGCGCGCGAGACGCTGTCCAACTGGGCGTCCCCAGTCACGACATAACCGAGTCGGGTCGCCAGGGCCGGATCGGGATTGGTCTCCAGCGCGTGCGCGCCAGGGGCAAGCAGGATCGTGAGAAGCAAGGCCGCGGCCGCGCGGGTGGAGCGTAGCAGCCCGCGCAGGCCGAGTGAGATCAACAGATCCAGTGCCAGCAGCACAAGCGCTGCCGCCAGCAACGCCGGCCCGAGCGCTCGCTCCGGCACCGCTGACGTGAAGTTCTCCACTCGCGCCCCAGGAACAGGCGGCGCTGATTCCAGTGCCGGCAAATTGCCTCCCAGATTGAGGGCGCGCCGGCCATTCTCGGGACCATACAGGCCGGGTGGATGCCGGGGTGAGGCGACCGTGCTGGAGAACTGGTTGGCCGGCAGACCTGTTGCCGCCTGCGGCGGCGCCGAAAGAAGGCCGTAGCCGTCCAACGTCTCGGCGGGTGCCAGGATAGTGCCGTCGGCAATGGTCGCCACTCCGGCCGACAGCGCGACCAGCCGCCGCAGCATATCGACGAACAAACCGGACAGCGGCAGGTTCGACCAATCTGCGTTGGCGGTGACATGAAACAGTACCACCCGTCCCGCACCGCGCGTTGTCTGCGTCACCAGCGGCGTTCCATCGGCCAGCGTGGCCCAGGTGTGGCTGGTGAGGTCAGCGGACGGCTCTGCCAGTACCTGCCTGGTGACCTTGACCTCCTCAGGCACCGCCAGCCCAGCAAAGGGCGAAGTTGCGGAGAACTGGGCGACTCCTGCTGGCTCCGCCCACGACAAAGCACCACCCAACTGGCGATCACCGCTGAGCAGCTTCACAGGCATAAGCGGGTCGGTCTCACCGATGGGCTGCTCCGCCGTCCGCGGACCGGCAAAGCGAATGAGCAAGCCGCCTTGTTCGACCCATTTGGTGACAGCATCGCGTTCCGCGCCGGAAGGCAGGGGACGATCGGCGAGGACCAACACCGAGATGTCGCGCTGCAGCAGCGTGGGAAGATCGCCCTCGCGCACTTCGGTGTACGGCGACAGCGCCCGCCGGAGATAATACAGCGAGCCAGCGAACGGCGTATTCGCAGTGCTCAGATCGCCAGCAAGCACGCCGACCGGCCGGCGCCGCCAGCGCTCGTCCAGCAGAACGACCGAGGCAGCCGTGGGCGGGCCTTCCAAGACCATGCGGCTAAGGCGATTGCGCAACTCGGGTGGAAGAGAGATCCCCGCACTAGCGGTAGCAGCCCCGGCCGGCACATCGACTTCGACTCGCGCCAGGGTTCGTCCATCACCGCTCTGGGCCATGACCGCAGCACGACCGGGTAGCGGCTGTGGCACCTGCTCGGCGCGGGCGATCAGCCTGTCGGCCTCATTTTGCGGTGGCAGCAGAAGCCGCGCGGGCGCGCTCTGGCCCCGCAACTCGGTGACGGGACCTACTTCCCTCAGGGCGCCAGCGAATTCGGCGAAGTCGCCGCCGTGAATGAGCCCGTCCCCTACATAGACGACCGCAGCACCAGGGGGGTGCCAGGCGCGCAGCGCGAGGGCGGCAGCCGCTCGGTCTGGCGGCCACGGTTCGGGCCGCAATGCCGCCAGCTTCGACCGCAGGTCGGCAACGGGAAGCGAGGCGGAGGCTTGGGGCGCGTTCCCAGCTTCATCCGAAGCCGTGGCGATCAACGCGACTTGGCGCCCGGCGCGTTCGGCGCGATCGAGGACGGTATTGGCTGCCTGCATCCGGCGCGGCCAGTCCGCGGCTGCCGCCCAGCCGTTATCCACCACCAGCAGCAGAGGGCCTGATCCGGGCAACGCCGAACCGGCATCCAGCACTGGGCCGGCCAATGCAAAGATGACGAGAGTCGCCGCGACCATTCGCAGCAGCAGAAGCCACCATGGTGTACGCGCCGGAGTTTCTTCCCGCGCGTTTATGCCCATGAGCAGGCGGATCGCCGGAAATGCCTCGCTGCGTGGCGCTGGAGGGGTCACACGCAGCAACCACCACAGCAGCGGCAGGGCCGGCAGCGCGAGCAATACCCAGGGGGCGGCAAAAATCATTTCGCAGTCAACGCTATGTAAAGTCCGAGTAACGCGGCTTCGGGGGAATGATCGGTGCGGTGAATGGCGAAGTTGAAGCCCGCCGCGGAGCATATCGCCGTCAGTCCCTCCTGCTGCGCTTTTAACCGCCGAGCATACTCCTCGCGTACGCCTTCCACGCGCGGAATCAGTGTGTCGCCCTCGCGCTCGAGCCCACGGAAGCGAATACGCCCACTATACGGCAGATCAGCCTCGGCAGGATCGAGCACTTGCAAAAGATAGCCACTGACCGGGATAGCAGTGAGGCGGCCAATAGCAGCCTGAATCTCGTCAAGCGGGGACAGGAAATCACCGAACAGCACCACGCGCGCATGCCTCGGCAGAGCGACGACAGGCGGCAGTCCCGCATCGTCATCTGCGGCGCCTTCCAGCGACTGAGCAAGGCGGTCCAGTCCTGCACGTCCGGAAATCGGTCGCGCATCCGTGGCAATCATTGTCACGCGCTCGCCACCGCGCAGCAGCAGCGAGGCCACCGCCAATAGCAGCAAACCGGCGCGGTCGCGTTTCTCCACCGACGCACCGCGTGACCGCCAGCGCATCGAGGCAGATGCATCCCGCCACAGGCAGACGGTCTGCGCCGCCTCCCACTCGGTCTCGCGAATCACCCAACCTTCCGGGGCAGGCCGACCCGACTTTGCTGACTGCCACCAGTCGATACGCGCGAACGGATCGCCTTCGATGTAGGGCCGGAATTGCCAAAAGCTGTCGCCCTGGCCGACGCGCCGCCTGCCATGCACGCCCTGCGCCACGGTGGCAGCAACCCGTTCGGCGGCCACCAGCAGCGGCGGCAATTGCGCACCGAGATTCTCGGCGCGCCTCGCATCCGCCGCCGCATTGGCGGTGGTGCTAACCAAGACGCTGAACCAGACGGTCGATCACCTCGGACAGCACAACGCCGTCGGCGCGGGCCGAGAAGTTGAGCGCCATCCTGTGACGCAGCACGGGCCGAGCGAGCGCGACCACATCATCGATGCTGGGTGCGAGACGGTTGCCCAGAAGCGCGCGCGCCCTGCACGCAAGCATCAGTGCTTGCGTTGCGCGCGGGCCGGGGCCCCAGGCAACGTGGCGGCGAACCATCTCGTCGTCGGACACTTCTGGCCGGCCCCCGCGCACGAGCAGCAGGATCGCGTCCACTACTTTCTCGCCGACCGGAACACGACGAAGCAGCGCCTGCGCCGACATCAGATCCTGGGCTGTCATCGTGGGTTCGGCCGGGGTTTCCACAGCGCCTGTGGTGGCCAGCAGCATGGTCCGTTCGGACTCGATATCGGGATAGCCGATGTCGATTTCGAGCAGGAACCTGTCGAGCTGCGCTTCCGGCAGCGGATAGGTGCCTTCCTGCTCGATCGGGTTCTGCGTGGCCAGAACGTGGAATGGCACGGGCACCTGATGCTCGGTGCCGCGTACCGAGACGCGGCGCTCCTGCATTGATTGCAGCAGCGCCGATTGCGTCCGCGGGCTGGCTCGGTTGATCTCGTCCGCCATCAGAAGCTGGCAGAATACCGGTCCCGGAATGAAGCGGGACATCTGCCGCCCTTCGACGATGTCCAGCACTTCGCTGCCGATGATGTCGGCAGGCATCAGGTCGGGCGTGAACTGCACCCGCTTGGTAGCCAGTCCCAGCACAATGCCCAAGGTTTCGACCAGACGGCTTTTGCCGAGACCGGGGACCCCGACCAACAGCGCGTGCCCGCCCGAGAGCAGCGTGATCAGCGTCTGATCCACCACCTCGTCCTGGCCAAAGATTACCCGCCCGATGGACGCGCGCACTTTCGCGATGCGCAGGCCGAGAGCTTCGACTTCCGAGAGGATCGTGCTGACGTCGATCCCTGCTTGTTGCGTAGCAGCCATACTCACCGACATACCGGCATTCACCTCTGACAAATCTTACCAAGCGGACATATAGGGACTTTCGCCCGGTGGGGGATGCTACCTATATCGGCCGCGAGGTTGAAAGATAGCGAGGGATGGAGACGCAGTCGTGAACGAGGCCAGGTCTCCAGCGCCGCTTGCGAGAGTGCTCCACGCTCCCACAATGCGACTGCCTCTGACCGCGTTTTCGGAGCCGGCGCTCGCTGGTCCTGCCCCCAACACCCCTCCGCGCCGCCGCCGTGCTCCGGTCGAGTGTGGCGATCTGCCGTTTGTGATCCGGCGGGACGGAACCTGGCTGTACCGTGGCAGCCCGATCAACCGGAAGGAACTGGTCTGCCTCTTCGCCAGTGTGCTGAAACGCGAGGCGGATGGTTCGTTCTGGCTGGAGACACCCGCCGAACGTGGCCGCATCCAGGTCGAGGATGCGCCTTTCGTCGCGGTCGAGCTCGATTGGGTGGGCGACGGCCGGCAGCAAGCCTTGTCCTTCCGCACCAATGTCGATCAGGTGGTGACCGCCGACGCGGAACATCCGGTCCGCGTAGCGCACGACGTGCTGACTTGCGAGCCGACGCCGTACATTCTGGTCCGCCCGGGGATCGAGGCGCGTATCAACCGCGCCGTGTACTACGAGCTGGTCGCGCTGGCGGTGCCGGAATGGGTGGGCTGTCGTCGGATGCTGGGCGTGTGGAGCTGCGGCCGGTTCTTTTCACTCGGCGAACTGCCTCCCGGCGAGGAGTGATCCAGCCACAATGACGGCGGACGAGCTGCGGGCGCGGCTGGCCGTAATATTGACCGAGCCATTGCCAGGTGAGGTGGCACACGGCGACGATGTGCTGGAAATCCTCGATCGACCACCGGTGCCCGCCGCGGTGCTGGTACCGATTGTGCTGGGTCCCACGCCGGGCATCCTTTTGACCAAGCGGAACGCCCATCTGAACAAACATGCCGGCCAGATCAGCTTCCCTGGTGGCCGCATCGACGCGAGCGACGCCGATGCCGAAGCTGCAGCGTTGCGGGAGGCAGAGGAGGAGATCGCGCTCGAGCGCGCGCATGTGGAAATACTCGGCCGGCTGGCCGATTACGTCACCGGCACGGGCTACCGGATTACGCCCGTGCTCGGGCTGCTTCCGCCAGGCCTGGAGTTGCGCCCGGCTCCGGAAGAAGTGGAAGCAGTATTCGAACTGCCAATAGATGTGTTGCTGGACCCGGATGCCCCGAAGCGGCAGCGGCACCATGTACGAGGGAATTGGCGGGAATATTGGGTATGGCCGCACCCCGAGCACTACATTTGGGGCGCAACCGCAGCAATCCTCGTGCATTTGGCGCAGAAGCTTCGCGCGGTGGGGCCGAATGCTTCGGCTGGTTGAACTGGCGCTGTTTCTCGCTCCATTTGCCATCTTTATCGTCTGGCGGTTGGTGGGGACGAAGGGGCCGCCGTCAGTCAGCATGATCGTGGCTGTGGCCTGCGTGCTGGCCGTGTTGGCCGGCGCATTGATTTGGCTCAGCCGGGATGAAGCACTGGCGCCTGGCAGTGTTTACGAGCCAGCTAGGCTGGAAGAGGGCAAGGTGATCTCGGGCCACGCTGTGCCACAATGACAGACAGACCTGCACTCCGGATTCAGCCGCCGGCGTTCCTGGTGGAACCAGCATTGCAGCGGATCTTTGCAGCGCTGCCTGACGCGCGGGTGGTCGGCGGCGCGGTACGTGACACGCTCTGTGACATGCCCGTGCATGAAGTCGATCTGGCGACGCCTCGCACGCCGGATCAGGTGACGAAGGCCCTTCAGTCAGCGGGCGTGCGCGTCGTGCCGACGGGATTGGATCACGGCACGGTGACGGCCGTAGCGGAGGGCCGGGGCTACGAGATCACCACGTTGCGGCGCGACGTGGAAACGGACGGGCGGCATGCTGTCGTCGCTTTCACCGATGACTGGCGGGCAGACGCAGCGCGCAGGGATTTCACGATCAATGCCATGTCCATGACGCCTGCGGGGGAGATATTCGATTACTTCGGCGGGATCAGCGATCTGCGCGCAGGCATCATCCGTTTTGTTGGCGATGCCGCGACGCGCATTGCGGAAGACTACCTGCGCATTCTGCGATACTTCCGCTTCTTCGCCCGCTACGGTACTGGGGCAGCCGAACCGGGTGCTGTTTCGGCGATCGCCGCGGGTGTGCCTGGCCTCGCGGGGCTGTCGGCGGAGCGCGTGTGGAGCGAAGTTTCTCGCATTCTCGCGGCTCGCGATCCGCGCGTGGCTATCGGCTTGATGGCGGAGACAGGCGTGTTGGATGCAGTGCTGCCGGAAGGCGCGGACCCTGCTGCACTTGTGCGCCTGATTGAAGCTGATGCGCCAGTTGATCCGATATTGCGTCTTGCGGCGCTGTTGCGTGGCGATCCGATCGCTCTGGCCGCACGCCTGCGGCTCTCGACAGCCGAACGCGACCGGCTAACCGCACTGCGTGCCGGCCCGGTTCCGCAACCTGGCAACGACGACGCGGCACTGCGCAGGCTTCTGGCAGACGAGGATCGGGATGTTCTGATTGACCGGTGCTGGCTTGCTGGCGGCGCATCGCCGGAATGGGCCAATTTGCGGCAGCGCCTGAAGTCGCTGCCACAGCCGGTCTTTCCCCTGGAAGGACGCGATGCGCTGGAACTGGGAATACCACAAGGCCCACGCGTGGGTGCCCTGCTGCGCGCAGTGCGCCAGTGGTGGATGGAAGGCGGCTGCGTGGCGGATAAGGTAGCGTGCCGCGCGGAGTTGGCGCGGCGGATCATGGGGGACGCTGCGTGAATGGCTCGGTGAGGGACCTCGTCTTGGGGTACTGTGTGCGACCGAACGTCGCTCGCCTGGCACCCTTCCTCGCCTCGCTGCGCCGTGTCGCCTTCGCCGGAGATGTTTGCTTCTTCGTCGAAGACGCTACAGCCGACACGATCGAGCAGCTGCGCGCCAGCGGCGTCATCGTTGAACGCGCTGCGTGGTCGGCGGTCTCGCGCATGACCAGCATGGCCAACCGGTACTTCGCCTACCTCGATTTCCTTACAGCGCGTAGCCACGAATATGGCAACGTGCTGCTGACCGATCCGGCGGATACCTTCCTGCAATCCCATCCCTTCGCGACGCCCTTGCCTGCCGATATCGTTTTCGCTGCGGAGTGCCGTCGGATCGGCGACAGCGAGCCTTTGTATGAGGCGCTTGTGCAGGCTTATGGCGAAAGCGTCGCGCGCAACATGCGCGACTGCGCCGCATCGAATGGCGACGTCGCACTCGGTACGCGGCCCGGCATCATGTCGTATCTCGCCGCAATGACGCGCGAGCTGGGTGGACGAACGACGCCGATCACCGGCATGGTCGATCAGGCGGTGCATAACTATGTCGTGCACATGCGGCCACTGCGCCGTGGCTGGCTCGATGTAAGCGGCCAGGTCATCGCGGCGCTGGCAACATTGCCTGATTCGGCGATATACGTTGCCGAGCCTGGTGTGCTGACAAGCGAGCATCTCGCGCCGGTGCTGTCTGGGTACAACACCAAGACTGCGGTTCGCGCCTATGTCGAGGCGCATTCCCAGCAGGATGTGCCGGGGTGGCAGACGCTGCCGTCCGTGTCAAATAATGCGGTCGTGGCGTTCTATTTCCGTCCGCGCGATTCGGAGTGGCTCGAGCTGTTTGCCGGCAGCCTGCGCTGTGTCAGCAGCACTGTCCGGCTGTATTGCGTGGGTGAGTTCAACCAGGACGAGATGGCGATCCTGGAGCGTTATCGCTGCACCGTTTATGCATCTCCTGCTGCCGAGTTGCACATGGAAGAGAACGTCGCCCACTTCTATGTCAGCCAGGTGCTGGATCTCATCGCCGACCAGCCTGGCCCACCCGATCAGGTGCTGGTCATAGATACCATGCGAGCCGCATTCGTGCGCGATCCATTTGCCACAGAGACGGTCGGCCTTTCGGCGTTTCGCGAGGGGACGATGCGGGTTGGCGAGTCGGACTACAACCTTCACCGTGTGTCCATGTTCACATCACCCGATGAAGAACTGCTGCGACGGCCGGTGGTTTCCTCAAAAGTATTGCGCGGCCGTCTGGATATCATCCGTGCCTTCTACCGCCGGCTGTTCCTGGAGTTCGTCGGCAAGGCAGAGCTTTTGCGCATCGAGAAGGTGGTGCAGGGCGCGGTGAACAAGCTCTGCCACGCTGGCATGTTGGAATTTCCGGTGATCCTCCATCCGAGCGCGGCGGAGGTGTATTTCGACTTCCTATCGTCCGATCTGGCCGTGAATGCCAAGCACGGCCTGCACATTGGCGGCGCTGTGCCGGCTGTTGTCGTTGGTGGTCACCTCAGCAGTGCGCTCATGCTCAAACTTCGGGTGGAGTTCGGGTTGCCCGAGACGCGTGAGCAATGACTGAGACACAGAGCAAGTTCCGCTGCCCGGCCTGCGGGTCCGTCGTGGTCGAGATCGGCACATGTGTTGGCTGCGGCAAACGCTATGCGACCGAAGATGGCATGCTGGACTTCGTCGGCGGACGTTTCGACACCCAGCTCGATGCCGAGGCGTATGATGCCTATCACGCCATCAATGATTCGGGCGCGGAGGCGGAGTATGCGCATACCAAGGCGCTTGCGGCGCACCGGTGGCCTGCCTCGCTTGGCTCCGTGGTTGAGGTCGGCTGTGGCACCGGTCTCTTCTCACGCGCGATGATCGCGCATCGGGACGCGGCCGATGCCGTGCTCACCGACGTCTCGCTCGACATGCTGCGGCTCTGCCGCATGCACCTCACTCGGCTGGGGCTCGCTCACACGCTGCCGCTGCGGTTGGCAACCTACAGTGCGCATGAAGCCTGCTTCCAGGATGAGGCGTTCGATACGTGCGTCGGCGCATCCGTGTTGCATCACATCGCCGATGTCCGTGCTTTCCTCGCTGACGTTTGGCGTATCCTGAAGCCCGGCGGTCGTGCATTCTTTTCCGAGCCGGGTTATCGGTACACGCGCATGCTCGCAATGGCCTTTTCCGACATCATTGCGCTCCTGCTGGCGCGTGATCCGGCGTTGTCCAACGATCGGCAGGTCTTGCACAACTGGGTCTCCGAGGCGCGCAGAGGGGCGATGCTGCAGGGCGATCTGGCTTTCCTCGAGAGCTACGAGGACAAGCACATGTTCATCGGCGAGGAGTTTGAGCGCCTGGCACGCGACTTAGGCTTTGCCACGGCGGAGGCGTTGCCTTCCACTCCCGATCCGGACGGTAATGGCTTTGTCGCCCGCTTGCTCAATAGGCTAGGCGTAGGTGAAACGCTCACCGGCCAGGTGATGCAGCTTTGGCCCAGCTATGCCACGCCGTATCTCACGCTGCTGCACACGCAAGACAAGTCGGACGGGTATCTGTTGTGGCTTACCAAATCCGCCGCAGCGTGCAGCGCCGGCTTTCCCCGGATCACGCCCCGAGTGGAGCTCCGGCAGAGCAGCGAGGCTGAGATCACCGGCGGAGGCATGCCGATTCGCTGGGTTTTAAGGCTGTTGGCCACACCTGCTCCGGAAGGCCTCCGGCTCCGGGTGGAGGGATGGTGCCTGACCAACACCGATGTCAGATGGCTTGGCGTAACAATCGGCGATCTCTCTCGCCGTACGCCGGTCTGGCGACCGCGTGCGGACGTACATGTCGCGTTGAACCGGGAGGGGCTGTACGCAAACTGGAACAGCCTCTGCTGTGGGATAGAAGACGAGTTGCTTTTCGGTGGCATGCATACAACAGACCTGGTGCGTGACGTCGACGCTGCTTTCGTGTTCACTGGCGACAGGTGTTTGTCGGCCGTGAGCGGCGCGACACTGCAAATCGGGGTTACACTCGAATCGGCTCAGTGAGCGGGATGCTGGTCACCCCGCGCGTCGGCTGATAAACGCGCTGGCATGGATGCTGTCAGTCCGGGACTCGACCTCAAAGTCAGGCGCGATTCGACGCGCGCGCTGTTGGCGCGGCTGTGGCGCGAGCATATCAGTCATCATAAAGCGCGGCTCCTGCTCGTGCTGGTGCTGACTGGCCTGATGGCAGGGACCACAGCACTCTATCCCGTGGTCATCGACCATGCGTTCCAGATGTTCACCGATCGCGACCGGCGCATCCTGTACCAGATTCCCACGCTCGTGCTTGTCGTCACCTCTATCAAGGCGGCGGCACAGTACTTTCAGAACGTCCAGGTGCAGCAAATCGTGCTCCTGGTCATCCGGGAAGTGCAGGGCCGTATGTTCGCCCACCTCACTGCGGCCGACCTGGCGCGGCTGGAGCGCGAGGCGCCAGCACAACTTGCTGCACGGTTTACCACCGACGCCACGATCATTCGTGACGCATTGACGCGTGCGGTGAATGGCGTGGCCGATGCGGTCACTGTGGTCGGGCTGGTCGCGTCGATGCTGTATCTGGATTGGCTGCTCAGTCTGATCGCCGCGGCAATGTACCCGGTGGCGGCGGTTCCTATTCAGAACATCGGCCGGCGCATCCGCCGCGCGTCAGGCGGCATGCAGGAACGCATGGGCGAGACAGCCGCGTTGCTCAATGAGAGCTTTGCCCAGGCGCGGACAGTGCGTGCCTATCGGCTTGAAGCGTCCGAGACGAACCGGGCGGAGAGCGCTTTCACCCAGCTCTACCGGGCATTGATGCGCATGGCCAAGGGGCGCGCGCGGGTCGATCCTGTGCTCGAGGTGTTGGGCGGCGCCGCGGTTGCCGCGGTGATCGGCTTTGCCGGCTGGCGCGCCGCCATCAGCTCACAGACGCTTGGCAACTTCACCGGCTTTGTCGCGGCCTTGCTGATCGCGTCCCGCCCGCTCCGGGCACTCGGCTCGCTGAACGCTGCGTTACAGGAGGGGCTCGCGGGCCTTACGCGCGTATTCGCGGTCGTGGATGAACCGACGCGCATCACCGACGCGCCCGATGCGGTGCCGCTGCCCCCGGGGCGTGGTTATGTCGAGTTCGAGGACGTGCACTTCGTCTATCCAGACGGCCGCGTGGGCCTTGCAGGGCTGAGCTTCAGCGCCGAACCCGGCACCACCGTCGCATTGGTGGGGCCGTCCGGAGCCGGCAAATCCACTGCGCTGGCCCTGATCCCACGCCTGCACGATGTCACGGCCGGCGCGGTGCGGATTGATGGGAACGATGTGCGGGACCTGACCCTGGCCAGTCTGCGCGATGCCACCGCCTACGTGGCGCAAGATACTCTGCTGTTCGATGATACGGTCGCGGCAAATATCCGGATGGGCCGACCAAACGCGTCGGACGCCGAAATCGCCGCCGCTGCGGCGGCCGCGGCCGCGGCGGATTTCATTGCGGGGCTCCCTGACGGCTACGCGACGCGGGTCGGCCCAGGCGGGCAGCGCCTGTCAGGCGGCCAGCGGCAGCGCGTGGCTTTGGCGCGCGCCCTGTTGCGGGATCCCAGGATCCTGTTGCTGGACGAGGCGACCAGCGCGCTTGATACCGAAAGCGAGGCGGCGATCCAGGTGGCACTCGCGCGACTGCGGCGCGGCCGGACGACCATCGTTATCGCCCACCGGCTCTCCACCGTGCGGGATGCAGATCTCGTTGTGGTGCTGCACGAGGGAAAGGCCGTTGAACGCGGTACTCACGCAGAATTACTGGAACTTGATGGCCTATATGCCAGGTTGGTGCGTAGCCAGGCTCTCGTGCAATAGTGTGCGACGTTCGCCGGCGCAGGGTTGTGCTATGGCTGGGGAGCCATGCTGAGCCTGTGGACAGGCAGAGGGAATGAACGACCGCACAACCAGCGATCTGCCGCCACCGGCACAGGCGATCCGCAGCCTGGGGCGCAATGACCAGCGTGATCTTCTGTCCCGGCAGAGGGGGCGGCGGGCTGCGCACGCCAAATGGGTGCTGCTGCTGATCGTGCTGATCGCGACCGCTGGGGCCGTCAGCTATTGGTATCTGACCAAAGACCAGGCAACGACGGACGATGCCTATACCGACGGACACGCTGTCACCGTCGCCCCGCAGGTCTCGGGCACTGTGGTGAGCCTGAACGTGACGGACAATCAGCGGGTCAAAGCGGGTGACGTGCTGATCGAGATCGACCCCCGCGCGTATTTGGCATTGCGTGACCAGGCCCAGGGCAGCCTGCAAGTGGCAGAGGCCCAGCTTGCCAATGCGCGCATAAACCTGGAGTGGGCCAAGGAGGATTATCCTGCGCGTCTTGACGCCGCTCAGGCTCAATTGGCCAGTGCCCGGGCGAACCACTTCAAGGCGGAGGCCGATGCAAGGCGGCAGCGTAGCCTGCCCAGACAGGCGACCACACAGCAGGACATCGACAATGCGAATGCTGCGCTGCAGGCCGCTGACGCTCAGATCGACCAGGCGCAGGCCGCAGTACGGCAGGCCCAACTCGTCCCAGAGTATATCGGCCAGGCCGAGGCGCAGGTGCGACAGCTAGAGGCCCAGGTTGCGCTTGCCCGCGCCCAACTGGACCAGGCCACGCTGAACCTCTCCTGGACGAAGCTTATTGCGCCGCAGGACGGCTGGATCACCAAGCGCAATGTCGAGCAGGGCAACTACGTCCAGGCGGGCCAGGCGGTTCTGTCAGTTGTGACGCCGGAGGTCTGGATCACCGCCAACTTCAAGGAATCGCAGTTGGATCGCATGCGGCCAGGCCAGAAGGTGGACGTCAGCATCGACGCGTTCCCGCAGCTCAAGCTGACCGGTCATGTCGACAGCGTGCAGCTCGGCTCCGGCTCCCGTTTCACTGCCTTTCCGCCAGAGAATGCCACGGGCAACTTTGTGAAAATCGTCCAGCGTGTGCCGGTCAAGATCGTGATCGACAGTGGCCTGGATCCGAGCCTCCCCCTACCTCTCGGCCTTTCGGTAGTTCCGACGGTCCATCTCGCCGATGCGGCGCCGGGATAATGAGCGAGTGGCACGATGCCACCTGGCGGCCGAGGGGAAACGTATGGCTGGTGGCTGGCGCCGCGACATTGGCGCCATTCATGGAGATTTTGGACACCACAATCGTCAATGTGAGCCTGCCGTACATCGCGGGCACGTTGTCGGCCAGCAACGATGACGCGACCTGGACGCTGACCTCATATCTGGTGGCCAATGGCATCATCGTGCCGGTCGCCGGGTGGTTGGGGCGGCTGATCGGGCGCAAGCGCTACTTCCTGATCTGCATCGCCATGTTCACGGTGTGCTCGTTCCTGTGCGGTATTGCGACCAGCCTGCCGCAGCTTGTGGTGTTTCGTCTGCTGCAGGGTCTGTTCGGAGGCGGACTGCAGCCGAGCCAGCAGTCAGTCATTCTTGACACCTTCGAGCCGTCGCAGCGTGCGAAGGGTTTTTCTCTCGTCGCCATCGCGGTGATCTTCGCGCCGATACTGGGGCCCGTGCTGGGCGGGTGGATCACCGACAATTATTCCTGGCGCTGGGTGTTCCTCATCAACGTCCCAGTCGGGATATGCGCGTTCATCGCGGTATCGCAGTTGGTGGACGACCCGCCTTGGGTGCAGCGCGATCGCGCGCATCTGCGCGACATCGACTACGGCGGACTGGCGCTGATCGCGCTGGGGCTGGGCGCGCTGCAGATCATGCTCGATCGGGGCGAGGACAACGACTGGTTCAACTCGCCCTCCATCCAGCTCTTCGCGCTACTGGCGGCGGTTGGAATCATTGGCGGCGTCGCCTGGCTGCTCATGGTGGAAAAGCCAGTGGTTGATCTGCGATGCCTGAAGGATCGCAATTTCGGCGTAGGCGTCCTGATGGTGTCCGGTATCGGCGCCGTGCTGTATTCGACCAACGTGATCATCCCGGTCATGGCGCAGCAGTGGTTCGGCTACACGGCTCTGCTGGCAGGCCTGCTGCTGTCGCCAGGAGCGGCGGTCATGATCCTGCTGATTCCCATCGTGGCCAGGCTCGTCTTGCCCAACATCCAGACGCGCTACGTCATCGCGTTCGGCTTCTTCACGCTTGGCTGTTCCGCTGCATACGCCTGTCGCCTGACCCCGCAGATGGACTTCTGGACCTTGGCGTCGTTCCGTGCCTTCCAGACTGTCGGACTGGCCTTCCTGTTTGTTCCAAACAGCACGCTGTCATATTCGTCGCTGCCGCGCTCGCTCAATGCCGATGCGACGGCGCTCTACTCGATGTTCCGCAATATATCAGGCTCCATCGGCATTGCGGTGATCACCGCGCTCGGGGCGGAACGCCTGCAAGCGCATCGTGCCTACCTTGCCGGCCATCTGTCGCCCTTGGACCAGCCGTATCAGGAACTGCTCGCGCGCCATACGCAGACACTGCAGGCGATGGGACACACGGCCGGCAGCGCGCATGACGCGGCCATGGGGCTGATCAATCAGACACTGAATCAGCAGGCAGCGATCCTGTCGTATTCGGACCTCTACGCCTACACCGCAATTGCCGCATTTTCGCTGGTGCCACTGACGCTGCTGTTCCGTGCGGGTGTAGCGGGCCGAGGCGCGCGCTGAGGCTTCACGGCAACGTCAGCAATCCACTGACAACCGATTGATCGGTGTTGCGCTCTCTGCGTCATTCCAGGCCAGGGAGACAGATATGTACCTCGCTCGGTTTTCCTATGATGTGCTGCCGGCCAATCGCGGGCGCGCGATCGACTTCATCCGGCAGGAGGCGAAGTCGGCGCGGGAGAAAGGGTTGAAAGCTCGGCTTCTGGTTCCCCTGACGCGCGGCGAGAAGGGTGCGGCGCTGCAGTTCGAAGTGGAGCTGACCAATCTCGACCAACTGGATCAGTTCAGACAGTCGGGCATCGAGTCCAGCGAACGCACTTCCAAATGGATGCATGAGTTCAGTCAGATACTTATTCACCCGCCCGAGGTCGCTATCCTGCGCGTTGCCGATGGGGGTGATTGACTCGGGACGCACGCTTCTGTGTGCGCGCCATCATTCTTTGGTTCCGCTTCGTGAACTTGTGATCACGGTGCGCAGCGATTTCGCCCACTCACACGTGGTCGTTACCAATTCATAAGAGTTTTCGCGCCATATTAGGACCACGGAAGCCGGCATGGCCGGTGTCCTGTTTCCTCCCCGATGTCGCGCCGCAGTGGCGCGGCCCCCTTGGGCGGTGTGGCACGTGTCGCACCGCCCCTTTTTTATCCGGCTTCCGTTCACGCGCCACAAATCGCATGATCAGCCGCAAGGGAGCGGGAGAACCACATGGACAAGGACCTGGTTGCGAAGCTGGCGCGGGCCGCGGGCCTGGACAAAGCGCTGGCTGAATTTCCCGGCGATGTGGCGATCGCCGCAGAACAAGCGTTGGGCAACCAGGGCGGCATCCAATATCCCACCGATCCTGCCGCCGAACCGTGGCCACCAATGCGCGCAGGAACAGACCTGTGAGCGGGTTGCACTGGCTGACTGCCTCCGAGGCAGCGCGCCAGTTCGCGTCTCGCCAGCTTTCGCCTGTCGAATTGCTGACCGCGCTGCTGGAACGGATTGAGCGGCTCGATCCCAAGCTGCACGCGTTCATCCGCCTGGACGCGGATGCGGCGATGAGTGCGGCACGCGCGGCGGAAGCGGAGATCGTGGCTGGGCGAGTGCGTGGCCCGCTGCACGGGATCCCCGTCGGCATCAAAGACATCATCGATGTCGCCGGACTTCCCACCACGTGCCATTCCAAGATCCTGGTCGAGAACGTGGCAAAGGCCGATGCGGTGGTGATTGCCAAGCTGCGCCAGGCGGGAGCCATCATGCTGGGCAAGCTCGCGACCCATGAGTTCGCTATCGGCGGTCCGAGCTTTGATCTGCCGTTCCCGCCCGCCCGCAACCCCTGGAATCCCGACCATCATCCCGGCGGGTCCTCGTCGGGTTCCGGCGCCGGCGTCGCGGCCGGGTTATTCCCATTGGCGCTTGGCTCCGACACGGGGGGATCTGTGCGCAACCCCGCCTCGTGTTGCGGCATCGTTGGCCTGAAGCCAACCTACGGTCTGGTATCGCGACGTGGTGTGTTCCCCTTGTCGTTCACCCTCGACCACGTGGGCCCGATGACGCGCACGGTCGCGGACAACGCGCTGTTGCTTGACGCGATTGCCGGACACGATCCGGCGGATCCTGGCAGCGCGGCGACCAGCGCGCGGTATTTCGGCCGTATGCTGGACCGGGGCGTGCGCGACCTGCGGGTAGGCTTCGTGCGGCACTTCCATGAAGTGGACAAGCCGGCGCATCCCGAAGTCACCGCGGCGGTGGAGGATGCGGCTCGCGTCCTCCAGACCGAAGGTGCGGAGGTGCGGAGCGTTACACTGCCCTCGCTCAACGAGTTCGCGGCGGTCAATCGCGTCATCCTGTGCAGCGAGGCGTGGTCGATCCACGCACCGTGGCTGCGTTCTCGTCCCGGCGACTACGGGCAGCTCGCTCGTCAGCGGCTGATGCCCGGTGCGTTCATGAATGCTGGCGATTATGTCGGTGCCCAGCGGCGGCGCTTGCAGATGATCGCGGCGGTGGAGGAGGCGTTCCGCGACTTCGACGTGCTGATCTGCGCGAGCTCCATGGATCCGGCCAGCCGGATAGAGGACGCGGCGGAGACGGCGCGCACCTATCCACGTCAGGCGCGCACACCGTTCAACGTCACGGGCCATCCGGCGCTGGCGATGATGTCGGGGCTGTCCAGCAATGGCTTGCCGCTTTCAGTGCAATTCGTCGGCCGCTACTTCGACGATGCGACGGTGCTGCGCGTTGCGGCGGCATACGAGCGCGGGACCGAGTGGCACAAGAGACGGCCGTCGATCGGATAACGTCCTATTTCGGCATGGCCGGGCCTGTCCGGCCATGCCCGGCCATGACGCGCAAGCCACTTCAGGTGACGACGAGGTCCGACTGGAAGACGTGGCCTTTCGTTTCCGGGCTGATCAGCAGGGCGATGATGACGTTGACCAGGCCGAACGAGGTCCCCACCAGCATCGGGATGGCGAAGCCGAGTTGGTACTCGACCGCGAAATAAGTCAGCAACGGCGCGATGGCGCCGCCGAAGATCGCCGCCTGATGGTAGCAGAACGCGCTGGCCGTGGCGCGCACCTCGGTCGGGAACCGCTCCGTCAAGTAACTCGGCATCTGGCTGTACATCGCTCCCGCGAATACCGACTGCACGATGAAGCCGCAAATGATCCAGACAGGATCAGCCGTCAGCAGGTAGGTCGGTGTGATGAAGATGCCGACCAACGCGGGAATGATCATCGACCATCGTCTGCCAAGTACGTCGCCGATCCAGCCCCAGAAACCCATCGCCAGGAAGCCCACGAGGTTCGCCAGTGCCAATGGCGCACCAACCATCAACGGCCCCAGACCCAGATCCTTCTGGAGGTGTGTCGCGAACAGCGCCCAGATCGAATAGTAGGTGACCATGCAACTTGCCATCCACCAGCAGGCGGTCAGTGTGTTGCCAAGGAACTGCCGCTTGAAGATGACGAACAGAGGTGTGCGGACTTCCCGCTGTTGCTCGCGCTGCTTCTTGCGGTTCTCCAGCCACACGGGTGGCTCTTTCACGTATTTGCGGACCCACACCACCGCGAGCGCCGGCAGGATGCCGATCCACAACATGCCCCGCCAGCCGATATAGTCATAGAACAGGCCGTACACCGCGCTGGACAACAGGAAGCCCAGGCCCCAGGAGCCCTGCAGCACGCCGCTCATGAAACCCCGTGACCGAACCGGCCAGGATTCCATCGCCAGAGATGCGCCGGCCGGCCATTCCGCGCCCATGCCGATGCCCAGGAGCGCGCGGAAGAAGAACAGGAAGGCGAAGCTTGGTGAGAAGCCCGCAATGAAATTGCAGAGCGAATACCACAGGATCGAGATCATCAATGGCAGCTTGCGCCCCACCCGATCCGCCAGCCAACCTGAGGCGGTTGCTCCGACCAGGCGCAGCCAGAGGGTGATGGTAAAGACGGCGGTCACTGCGGTGAGTGGGACATCGAACTCCTTCGCTATCGGCACCATGATCAGCAGGAAAATGGTGAAGTCGAAGGCATCGAGCGTCCAACCCAGCCACGCGGCCCACCAGGCGGTCCACTGGTCCTTAGTGGGCTCCTTCCACCACGGAACGTATTGAGTGTTCACGGATGTTGACATGGCTGACTTACCTCCCCGGAACGTCACGAACACGATGAACGGCGGACGAACGACGGCCGGGGAGGCGACGCGGCACTTCCCAGGCACGGGACGAGCGGTCAAGCCGACGCTACGCCGCAGGCCAGCTATGCGTCAAATTAATAGATCATGAGTGCCGCTATGACGTCCGGCCCGACCTCACGCGTCTATTTCTCGCAGCGGCTGCGGCTGCATTACGTGGATTGGGGGAACCCGTCCGCGCCGCCGCTGATCCTGCTGCATGGCGGGCGAGACCATTGCCGCAACTGGGACTGGGTGGCTGCTGCTCTGCGTGACCACTACCACATCATCGCACCCGACCTGCGAGGCCACGGCGATTCCGCCTGGTCGGCGTCCGGCCACTACACCATGGCCAGCTATATCTATGACCTGGCGCAGCTCATCCATCAGCAGGAGCTGGCGCCCGTTCGCATCATCGCCCACTCACTCGGCGGTAACATCGCGGCACGCTACGCCGGCATCTATCCGGAGGCGGTGCAGCGACTCGTGGTCATCGAAGGGATCGGCCCGCCGCCACGTCCGCCCGGCGAAAAGCCGCGCCGCACGATCGACCAGCGCATGCGGGACTGGATCGACGAGAGCCGCTCGCTATCCGGCCGCTTGCCGCGGCGCTATGCCTCGATCGAGGACGCACTGAAGCGGATGCAGGAGGAGAACCCGCACCTCTCGGCCGAGCAGGCCCGACATCTGACGCAGCACGGTGTCAACCAGAACGAGGACGGCACGTATAGCTGGAAGTTCGACAACTATGTTCGGGTCTGGCCGCCCTACGACATGACCCGTGATGACATCGCGTCGCTGTGGTCGCGCATCGCGTGCCCGACGCTGCTGGTCTATGGCAAGGAGAGCTGGGCCAAGAACCCGGCCGATGACGGTCGCGCCGGCTACTTTCGCCATGCTCGAATACTGGGCGTGGAGGATGCCGGACACTGGGTGCACCACGACCAGTTGGGCGTGTTCCTGCGGGAGGTGCGCGCGTTCCTCGCCTGACGGTTAACAGATTCTTTCCATTCTGGGCTGACAAACTGCGCGATGAGCTCAGCCCTGATCTCCAGCGCGGATGCGTCACGCATTGCGATACCGGCGGAAGACGAGGATGTCGCGGCCCTCCGCAGCAGTGTCGTCGCCAAGCTGACCTATGCCGTCGGCCGCGATCCTATCGTCGCCACCGACTGGGACTGGTTCATGGCGGCCGCCCTTGCGGTGCGCGACCATGTGCTGGAGCGTTGGCTGGCCTCGACGCGCACCAACTATGTGTCGCAGGGCAAGCGCGTCTATTACCTGTCGCTGGAATTCCTCATCGGCCGTCTGCTGCATGATTCACTCAACAATCTTGGCCTGGTCGATCGCATGCGCGCTGCTCTCGCCGAACTGGGCGTAGACTACGATCGACTGCGCAATGTCGAGCACGATGCAGCACTCGGCAACGGCGGACTTGGACGGCTCGCCGCATGCTTCATGGAGAGTATGTCTACGGTTGGCATTGCCGCACACGGCTACGGCATCCGCTATGACCACGGCATGTTCCGCCAGGTCATCCACGATGGCTGGCAGCAGGAATATCCTGAGAACTGGCTGACCTTTGGCTATCCTTGGGAAGTCGCGCGGCCCGACGCCAATTACAAGATTGGCTTCGGCGGTACAGTGGAGATGCAGACGGCAGCGAATGGTGCCACGCGGTTCATCTGGCGTCCCGCCGACACCGTTGATGCGGTCGCGTATGACACGCCTGTCGTCGGCTGGCGCGGGCATTACGCTAATACATTACGGCTGTGGTCGGCGCGCGCTGCCGATCCGCTACGGCTCGACGCGTTCAACCGCGGCGATCATATCGGCGCTCTGGAACCGCGCGATCGTGCCAATGCCATCTCGCAGGTGCTCTATCCAAGCGACGACACGCCTGCGGGACAGGAGCTTCGGCTCCGCCAGGAATATTTCTTCACCGCGGCCTCCTTGCAGGACCTGGTTGGCCGCCACATGCGCCAGCATAACAAGGACATTCGGACTCTGCCCGACATGGCCGCAATCCAGTTGAACGATACGCATCCTGCGATTGCTGTCGCCGAACTGATGCGCATCCTGGTCGATCTGGAGCATTTGCCATGGGACGAGGCATGGCAGATAACCACGAATACGATCTCCTACACGAACCACACATTGCTGCCGGAAGCGCTGGAGAGCTGGCCTGTCTCACTGATGGAGCGGCTGCTGCCTCGGCATATGCAAATCGTTTATCAGATCAATCGAATCCATCTTGACGCGGTCTGCGCACTGCCGAGAGCGGGTGGACCGCCGCTCTCAGCGCTTTCGCTGATAGATGACAACGCCGGACGGCGCGTCCGCATGAGTTCACTGGCCTTTCTCGGCGCGCACAAGGTGAACGGCGTGTCCGAGCTGCATACCGATCTGATGCGCCAGACCGTGTTCCGCGAACTGCATGAGGTCTATCCGGGTCGCATCGTCAACAAGACCAATGGCATCACGCTCCGCCGCTGGTTGTTCGCTGCAAACCCGCAGCTCACGGGCTTACTGAGCGACGTCGTTGGCGACCGGCTGCTGGATGATGCGGACGCGCTGACGGACTTCGCAAAGGTCGCAGATGACGTTGACGTACATAGGCGGCTCAGGGGGATTCGCCGGACCAACAAGCAGGCGCTGGCAAGGCTTGTCGCGGATAGGCTGAACATCGCGCTCGATCCCGATGCGCTCTTCGATGTTCAGATCAAGCGCATCCACGAATACAAGCGCCAATTGCTCAATATCCTGGAGACGATAGCGCTGTACAATGAGATGCGGGCGCAGCCGACATTCAACTGGGTGCCGCGCGTCCGCATCTTCGCAGGCAAGGCGGCGGCCAGCTATCGCAGGGCAAAGCTGACCATCAAGCTGATCAACGACGTCGCGCGGGTGATCAACAGCGACCCGGCAATTCGCGGTCTGCTGAAAGTGGTGTTCATGCCTGACTACAATGTCAGCCTGGCCGAAGTGATAATTCCGGCGTCCGACGTCTCCGAGCAAATATCCACCGCGGGCATGGAGGCGTCGGGCACCGGCAACATGAAGCTGGCGCTGAATGGCGCGCTGACGATTGGCACGCTGGATGGCGCCAACATCGAAATTCGCGAGCGCGTCGGCGACGACAATATTTTCATTTTCGGTCTGACGGCGGAGGAGGCCGCTGAACGGCGCCTCCGGGGACCAAGCGCGCGAGAGACGATTGACCGCCAGCCGGCCCTCCAGCGGGTGTTGGATGCGATTGCTTATGGCGTGTTCTCGCCGGATGAACCGCAGCGCTTCCGGGAACTGGTGGACGAATTGACGGGCAACGATCATTTCCTGGTCACCGCGGATTTCGAAGCCTATGCTGCCACGCAGCGAACGGTTGCGGAACGCTGGCACGACAGCCGCGCCTGGTGGCGCTCAAGCGTGCTGAATACAGCCAATCTCGGCTGGTTCTCTTCCGACCGGGCAATCCGCCAATACGCGGAAGAGATCTGGAACGTGATGCCACGAACGACCTAGGGATTGCGTCACCCTCTCCACCGCGCCAGCATCGCCGCGGAGCAGGAGGGGAACTGATGGACCTTATCGTCCGCAATGCCAGGTTGGCGCATGCGGCGGATGCGCCGCCGGTCGATATCGGCGTGGTTGATGGGCGCATTGCCGCCATTCAAGAGGGGTTGCGGGCGGATGGGCCGGCGTTCGACGCCGAGGGCTGCCTGGTCTGTGGCGGATTCGTCGAAACACACATCCATTTGGACAAGTCCAACATCATCGATCGTTGCGAATCATTGGAGGGGCGGCAGGCGCGCGCGATGGAGCGCGTTGCGGCGGTGAAGCAGACGTTCACCGTCGAGGATGTCTATCAGCGCGCCAGCCGCACGCTGGAGAAGTGCATCAAGCACGGCGCCACGCGCATGCGCACGCATCTTGAGCTGGATGGTGGCGTGGAGATGCGTAGCTTCGAGGCAATTGAGCAGCTACGCCGCGACTATGCCTGGGCAATCGATGTCGAGGTGTGCGTGTTTCCCCAGGAAGGACTGACCAACAATCCGCGCTCCGACGCGCTGCTGGTGGAGGGACTGAGGCGCGGCGCCAAGGTGATTGGCGCCGCGCCGAACTATGATCCGGATCATGCGGGGCAGATCCATCGCGTATTCGATCTGGCGCGCGAATTCGGCGTGGACATCGACATGCATCTCGACTCAGGCAACTCGCCCGAGGAGATGGACATTCATCTGGTTTGCCAGCTCACCGAGAAGTACGGTCTGGGCGGCCGTGTAGCTGTCGGGCATATGTGCAAGCTGTCCACAATGCCGCTTGCTGATCTCCGCGCATTGGCACGGCGCATTGCTGATGCGGGCGTGGCAGTCACGGTGCTGCCGGCGACCGAGCTGTTCATGATGGGACGTGATCAGGAGTACAACGTGCGACGCGGCATCGCCGATGTGAACCTTCTGGTGGAGCATGGCGTCAACTGTTCGCTGTCCACCAACAATGTGCTGAACCCGTTCACGCCGTTTGGCGATGCATCGCTTTTGCGAATGGCGAATCTGCAAGCCAATGTGTGCCAGATCAGTGGCAAGGAGCGGCTGCGCGACTGCTTTGCCATGCTGACCGAGCGCTCAGCGCGGCTGATGAACCTAAGGGATTATGGCATCAAAGTCGGCAATCCCGCCGATATAGTGGTGCTCGATGCAACGGCGCCGGAGCAGGCGGTGGCGGAAATCTGTCATCCACTTGCGGTGTTCAAGCGTGGGCGGCGCACGGTGACACGGACCAGGGCGGAATTGCACAGACCACATTAATGTCATTGCGAGGAGGCGAAGCCGACGAAGCAATCCCCACCGTCATTGCGTACTCATGATGAGATTGCTTCGTCGCTGCGCTCCTCGCAATGACAGGGGGAGAGGAGCGAATGCACCAATCGTTTGCTGCCAGCGACGGCAATCGCATTGCCTACATAGTCGACGACTTTACCGACCCGTGGCGTGAGCCAGACACACTGCTGTTGCTGCATGCAGCGATGGGTTCGTCGAAGCGCTGGTATGCGGCAGTGCCGCCGCTGTGCCGCCATTACCGCGTCGTCCGCATGGACCTGCGTGGGCATGGAGAATCCCAGGTGCCGCCGCCAGTGCCGCCGCTGTCGATGGATCGGCTGGTGCAGGACGTACGCGAACTGCTGGCTCACCTCGGCTGCGGCGCGGTCCACATCGTCGGCAACTCGGCCGGCGGCTATGTCGCGCAGAATCTCGCGATGCAGTCGCCAGAATGCGTACGCAGCCTGATGCTGTTCGGCTCAACGCCAGGATTGAAGAACAGCCAGGCACACACCTGGCTGCCGCGAGTCGCAAAGGAGGGGCTGCGCAACTTCCTCGCTGATACAATCGATGATCGCTTCCCGCACGGCCACGACCGCGGCCACATCGAATGGTTCCTTGACGAAGCGGCGAAGAACGATACGGACTACATTGGCCGCTTTGTCGGGCTGATGACCACGTTGTGGTGGGCCGACGAATTGCCGCGCATCAAGTGCCCGACGCTGCTGGTCATGCCCGGCGCGGAAACCGTCGGCAGTACGCAGAACTACGAGATCATGCGGGCAAAAATCCCCGACTGCGAGTTGATCGCCTATGAGGGCCTGCCGCACAACATATGCGACATCGTCCCCGATCGCTGTGCCGCGGATATCCTCACGTTCCTCCGGAAGCGATTCCCATGAAACTCTCTGACATCGCGCAAGTGATCCGCAGCAAAAACGCCGGTCCGCGTCGGCTGACCCTGGACCTGATGTTCGCCACTGACGCGGATTACCAACGCGTCGCTCAGTCGCCTGCGCTGAGCCGCGACAGCATTGGCGCACTGTATGGGCTGTCGGCCAACGATGTGACAGTAATCCCGTATCCGGTAGGACGCGCGATCAAGATCGTGCTGGCGCGCCCGATCATGGCCGGCGATCCAGGCGATCGCGATGTGTACGGTGCGCAGCAGCACGCGCCCTTGCTGGGGGTCGAGATATGAGCGCCTCCGGCCGCATCCTCGAGGAACTGCGCCGTAGCCGGCGCCCGATGCGCTTTCTCGGTGCCTCAGGGCAACTTGGCTACGGCATCCCCAGCCCGGCGTTCAATGCCGGCCTTGCGCGCAAGCCGGACCTTATCGGCTGTGACATGGGCTCAATCGATATCGGCCCGACCTATCTCGGCAAGGGTGAGATGGCGACCGCACCCGCCGCGACACGGCGCGACCTGCGTAAGGCGCTGCTCGGGGCGCGCTCGATCGATGTGCCTCTGGTGATCGGTTCGGCCGGTTCGGCAGGTGCCGCGCCGCATCTCGAAGCAACGCTCGCCATCATTCGCGACATCGCGCGTGCGGAGGGACTGCACTTCCGGATGGGTGTGCTGCGCGCGGACCTGTCACGCGAGGCGTTGCGTGCGGCGGTGCGCGCCGGCGCAGTCACCGGCATCGACGACATGCCGAAGCTCACCGAAGAGGAGGTGACAGAGGCGGCGCATATCGTCGGCCAGATGGGCATGGGACCATTCCGTCGAGCGCTGGCCGAGGACATCGACGTGCTGATTGCCGGGCGAGCCTGCGATACGGCGATCTTTGCTGCATTGCCGACGATGCTTGGGTTTCCGACCGGTCTATCGGTACACATGGCCAAGATCATTGAATGCGCGTCACTGTGCTGCCTGCCCGGTGGGCGCGACTCGATTTTGGCTACGCTCGATGAAGACGGTTTTGTGCTGGAAAGCATGGCGGAGCAGCGGCGGGCGACGCCCGTGTCGGTCGCTGCCCATAGTCTCTACGAGCAGGCCGATCCCTACACGGTCTATGAACCGGAAGGGCGGCTTGATCTGAGTGGCGCGGATTATGCGGCGGTGGATGACAGGCGCTGCCGCGTCAC
>CAYRTL010000004.1:37725-57195 GCA_964427005.1 uncultured Acetobacteraceae bacterium | reverse complement strand
CTTCTGCACCATGGATACGCAGGGCGTCTGTCCACTGCTGGCAATCTGGCGTTTCCGTTCACGCCACCGGAGGTTTCGTTGGGGCCGGCGTACCGGTTCAACGTGTATCACCTGCTGCGGACGCCTGATCCGGATGCGCTGTTTCCGCTGGAGGTGGAGGAACTGTGAGGACGTGGGTGGCCGGGCCAGGCCCGGCCATGACCGATATGGTCAGTACCCCACAGGCGTCGTGCTGACCGGAACCCAGCGACCGCCTTTCACGACGCACAGGAACGACTCGTTGGAGCCCTGGTGCTTTGTCGCGCTGAAGCTCATCGGCGGCGAGCCGAAGATGTCGTGCCAGTCCTTGATGCTTTCCATGCCTGACACGAAGCTATCGACCGTCAGGTCCTTTCCGCCATTCTTCAGCGCCTGAACGACAAGCTGGGCGCCTGTGTAGCCGAGCTGTGCGGCAAAGTTCGGCTCCTTGCCAAACTGCTTCTTGTATTTGTCGGCGAATTTCGTGACCTCGGGGTTTTCGCTGCTGGCGGCCACGAACAGCACCGGTGTCATCGAGTAGAAGCCTTCGGTCACGCCGCCCGGCACTTCGGCGACGGCTTCATCGTAGCTGGCCGCCTGGCCCAGCATCTCGACATTCCAGCCGATCTTGCGCACGGCCGACACGATCTGGATGGTATCGCGCGTGATCGTGCCGAGGAGGATCAGATCGCAGTTCGCTTCCTTCAGCCTAGCCACGGAGGCACTGAAGTCGGTGTCAGTCGGCTTGTGCAGCGTCTCTGCCGCAAGCTTCAAGTTCATTGCTGCGAGCTGGTCCTTGGCGCCAGCCATGACGTCGCGGCCAAAGTCGGTGTCCTGCGACATGGCGCAGATCGCCTTGTTGTGGTGCTGGTCCACGAACAGCTTCACGCCGGCGCGCATCTGGTCGTAGTACGATGAGGCGAGGCCGAATTTGAGGTGATGCAGCGGCTCGTACATTGAACGGGCCGATGTCAGCGGAAACACGTTCGGTACGCCCTTCGCGAGCTGGTCCGGCATCACGGCATTGTTCATCGGTGTCCCGCCATTGGCGACCATGATGAACACGTTGTCGCGGTTGATCAGCTTGTTGGCGGCCTGGATCGAGCGCGGAATCTGGTACTGGTTGTCTTCCACAATGTACTTGATCTTGCGGCCGTTGATGCCGCCGGCAGCGTTCGTCTCATCGAACACCATGCGCCACGCATTAGTGTTGTTGACGCCCCACATTGCGGTAACGCCGGAGAGATCGGTGTAGGTGCCGAGGACGATTTCATTGTCCGTCACACCACGTACACTGTCCGCCGCCACAGCGGGAGCGATAAGCGCGGTGGCGAATGCCGCCGCCAGCAGGCTACTGCGCATAGCTCGTTCCTTCCTTCATGTGCCGTAGGCTTCTTCCATCAGGGCCTGATAGCGCGCGTCCAAGGCGACGCCCCGTGTCGCCTTGCCGTTGATCGGCTGAATGTTGATGCCCAGTGACCTGGCCCAACGTTCGATATCCGAGGCCAATGGAGCGCCGCCCATGTAAGCAACGCGCAGGCGACTCAGGCCGATTTCGCGTTTGACAGCATGCAGCACGAAAAGACGCGCCAGGACCGCCAAAGCGCCGCCACGTTCGCCAGCGGCAACCGCGGAGCGATATAATATTCGCTGCATATGCGTAGCGCCAGCGGCCGCATTGCTGATTCGCGCATGCAGCATCTGCCAGATTCGCGCGTCTGTCGCCAGCACAGTGGGCTGCACTTCCTGCAGGTTCTCGATCGCAGTGTCGGGGTTTTCCAGGTAGTTGCTGATCACCCGCGCATCGAGCGAGAGATAGAGCCCCAACACCCGCTCCATGACATGGCACATCGGCAGCAGTGCCAGGCGTTCGTCACCCGCGCGCAGCGGTAGCAGCGAGCGTGCGTTCGCGATCAGGTGCAACGTGTCGCCGTGAGTCAGCGTCTGGCTTGCGCCGGATCGCGGAACCATCAGTATGGCCGGCTGATCGGAATGTATTGCAGCGACGCCAGCATTCCATCCATCGTCGCCGCTGCCACGGGCTGCAAACGCCGTGAGGCTCTCGCACATCGGATCGGCGAAATCGCGCAGTCCCTTCATGTCGATGATGACGATGCGCTGCAGCGCGGGACAGCGTTCGCGGATAAGCAGGGCCTTGTCGAGCTGCTCTTCGTTCTCCACGAACAGCACGCGGCAGCGCGAGTCGAGCAGTACCTGACCGAGTGCTTCGGCTTCCTGCTCCGGATGAATACCGCCGCTCACCCCACCTACCGCCAGAATGGCGAGATCGATATGCACCCACTCCGGGCGCGTCTCGGCGATCACGCAGGCGACATCGCTCGGGCGGAAGCCGATGGCTTTCAGGCCCATGCCAATGGCACGCACACGTTGGTCGAGTTGCGACCACGTCGTGGCTTTCCAGATGCCGTGGTCCTTCTTGCGGAACACAACCTCGCCGCCATGCGCCGAGACGCCGGCGGCCAGGATGGCGGGTATGCTTGCCGGCTTCAGTGCCACAGCCGCTTCCTTTTCCACCGCCGCTGACCGCGGACGCCTGTGTCCTTCTGGCCGAGATAGAACTCCTTGATCGCGTCCGTCTGCATCAGCTTGCTGCACTCATCAGCCAACACGATGCGGCCAACTTCCAGCACATAGCCGAACTGAGCGGTGCGCAGAGCCATGTGGGCATTCTGCTCCACCAGAAGAATCGCGACACCCTGTTCATCGTTGATGCGGCGAATGATGCGGAAGATCTGAGTGACAAGGAGCGGCGACAGGCCGAGAGATGGTTCGTCGAGGAGCAGCAGCTTCGGACGTCCCATCAGCGCTCGGCTGATCGCCAGCATTTGCTGCTCGCCGCCGGACAGCAAACCCGCACGCTGATGCGAACGTTCCTTCAGGACCGGGAAATAGCTGAAGCAGAGTTCCAGGTCGCGGTGCACTTCGTCCTTGTCGCGGCGTGTGTACGCGCCCATCAACAGATTTTCATGCACGGTCAGGAAGGGGAAGGTTTCGCGGCCTTCGGGCACGTGGCAGATGCCGAGACGCATGACGCGATCCGGCGGAAGGTGCGCTATCTCATTGCCTTCGAAGCGCACGGAGCCGCGTTCGGGATCGAGCACGCCCGAGATGGTGCGCAACACTGTCGTCTTGCCGGCGCCGTTGGCACCAAGAACCGTGACGATCTGGCCTTGCGCCACCTGCAGGCTAACGCCGCGGATCGCCTGGATCGGACCGTAGAAGGTCTCGATCGAGGTGACATCGAGGAGGGAAGATGCGTTCATATGCGGCGCCACCTCCCGAACCCTCCCCCGCTGCGTGGGAGAGGAGCCGTTGAATTCCCTCTCCCGCGCAGCGGGGGAGGGTTCGGGAGGGGGCGTTTCATGCCTCACCCCCAATATAAGCCCGTATCACCTCTGGATGGTTCTGCACTTCATTTGGCGTTCCGAGCGCGATCACCTTCCCATAGTTCAGCGCCATCACGCGATCGGATACCATCCGCACCAGGTTCATGTCGTGCTCGACCATGATGACCGTGATCCCGAGGTCTTTCTTGATGTCCTCGATCCAGAAGCCCATGCCTTCGGTCTCCTCGACATTCAGACCCGAAGACGGCTCATCCAGCAGCAGCAATTTCGGCTCGATGCATAACGCGCGCCCCAGCTCGACCACCTTGCGCACGCCATACGGCAGATTTGCGATCAATGTATCCCGGTAGCGCTCTAGCCCGAGGAACGCGATTACCTCCTCGGCCTTCTCACGGTGCTTCAGCTCCTCGCGCCGCACAGAGGGCAGAAAGACAAGCTGCGACAGCACGCCGACTGTGGAGTGACAGTGCCGGCCGATCAGCAGGTTCTGCAGCAGCGTCGCATTGGCGAATAACTCGATGTTCTGGAAGGTGCGCGCAATGCCCAGTCCCGCGATGCGGTACGGCGGCACCGTCGTGATGTCCTGATCCTGAAAGATGAGTCGCCCCGATGTGGGCGAATAGATGCGGCTGATCAGGTTGAAGATCGTGGTCTTGCCTGCCCCGTTCGGGCCGATGATCGAGAACACCTCGCCCGGCTGCACGTCGAAGCTGACCGCATCGACGGCACGAATGCCGCCGAACCGGATGGCGATGTCTTCGGCACGGAACAGGCTCATCGCAGCCGCTCCGAACGCGCGTATGATTTCTGCCGGCGGAAGCTGGTGCGGCGCTTCAGCGGATAGGCCTGGAACCAGTGCTTGATCTTGATCCAGCGCCCATAGATCCCGCCTGGCTCGAACAGGATCACGAGCACCAGCACCATACCGAACAGCGACGGCTCCAGCCCCGGCATGCGGCCGATGCCAAAGGGCAGGTCGTCGCGGATGATCGCGATGAACTGCGGCAACAGGCGCACGAACAGCGCGCCAAAGATGACGCCATGCAGCGAGCCCAGGCCGCCCACGAACACGATCGTGACGAACTGCACTGACAGCAGCACGTCGAATGCATCCGGCGCCAGGTAGCGCACATAATGGGCGAACAGCGCGCCGGCCAGTCCGGTGATGAACGCGCTGACCGCGAAGGCAAAGGTCTTGTACCGCGCCAGGTGAATGCCCATGCTTTGCGCGGAGATCTCGCTGTCGCGAATCGCAACCATCGCGCGTCCGAGCGGCGTTCGCAGCAGATTCGCCGAAAGCCAGAGCACGATCACCAGCACGGCAAGAGACAGATAATAGATCCCATTCGCGCTCTGGATCGGGATGCCGAAGATGTCCGGCGTGGGTACGGCGAAGCCGTCGAATCCGCCGGTGACCGCCTCCCATTTCTGGAACACAGTGCCCACGATGCTGCCAAACGCCAGTGTCGCGATCGCGAGATAGAGGCCGCTCATGCGTAGCGTCGGCAGCCCGATCGCGATGCCGAACAGTGCAGTGAAGAAGCCTGCAACGGGCAAGGTGATCAGCAACGGCACGCCATGCGCGAGCAGAATCGCATTGGTGTAGGCGCCGATGCCCAGGAAGGCCGCGTTGCCAAGGCTGATCAGCCCCGTGTAGCCGGCCAGCAGCATCATGCCGACACCAGCGATGGCGAAGATGAAGACGCCCCCGAGCTCGCCGACATAGAACTCGCTCAGTACGACAGGGATGATCAGCAGCACGATCATCAGCAGGCCGTACCAGAACAGGTCGCCGCGGTGGCGCCATATCGTCAGGTCCTGGCGGTAGTCGGTCTTGAACAGGTAGCGCATCGCTCAGACCCGCTTGCCGGCGATTTCGGCGAACAGACCCTGCGGGCGCAGGATCAGCGTTGCCAGCAGCACCACGTTGGACGTGACCTCCTGAAAGCCCGCGGGCAGGAAGTATCCCGCCAACTGCTCCACGATACCGATGACGACGCCGCCCACAAGCGCGCCGGGAATGCTGCCGAAGCCCCCCAGCACCGCGGCGGCGAAAGCCTTGATCCCTAGGAACCCCATGTTCACATCGATCATCGATACGGGCGACAGCAGGATGCCGGCCACTGCCGCCACACCGGCGCTGATCGCCCAGATCAGCGAGAACACGGTGCGTACCGGAATTCCCATGTAATAGGCAGCGAGCTGGTTCTGCGATGACGCCTGCATCGCGATGCCGAGACGCGTGTGGCTGAAGAAGAGATACAGCACGCCGCACAGCAGCACGGTCCCGACGATGATCGAGACGTTGTCCTGGCCGAGGACAAGGCCGCCGAGATTGATGGTTCGATTGGTGAACGGTGTTTCGAATCCGACTGAATCGTAGCCCCAGGTGATGCCGGCATAGGCGCGGAAAATAAATCCGAGCCCCAATGTCAGCATCACCACGGCGAATTGTGGCTGTCCGATTACTCGTCGCAGTACGACGGCGTCGAGCGCGAAGCCGAAGGCGGCGGTCAGCATGATCGCGATCAGCGCGCCGACCCAGTAATTCAGCCCAAAATGCGCTATGAGGCTGAACGCGAAGAAGCCGCCCAGCATCATGATATCGCCCTGGGCGAAGTTGATCATCTCGGTCGCCTTGTAGATCAGGACGAATCCGAGGGCGATCAGGCCATAGATGCAGCCGGCGGCTGCGCCATTGACGACAAGCTGCAACAGGCGCGCAGCGTCTTCCACGTTCAGCCACCCTCCCTAAGCGGGGGCGACTTCGTGGTGCCCCGGCATTCTCTATCAGCGAGGACGATAAGACGCGGGTTTGGCGAGCGTCAATCTAGGGCGCGCAGCGCTTGGGACGTCGAACCAGAGCCTCGGCGAATCAAGTTCTTGTTGCACAACATTCCGCCCAATTCATAGAAAAGCATCGAGCCGAATCCACTGCGCCGAGGGCGCATGTCCCGCCTGCTTCATTCTGTTCTGTTACTCCTGGTGTTATCCGCTTGCGCCTCGCGTGGGCCAGAGGTTGGTCCTCGTGTCGGTGACTATGTTGGCGGCTCCGTTCCGCTGGAATGCGCACCGTTCGCCCGCGCATTGAGCGGCGTGCATCTTTGGGGGGAAGCGGCTGATTGGTGGTGGCAAGCGAATGGGCGCTACGCGCGAGATGAACTGCCTTCAGTGGGCAGCGTGCTTGTGTTCCGTCGCAGTGGCCGCCTGCCGAGTGGTCACGTCGCAGTCGTGTCGCAGGTTCTCGGCCGACGCCAGATCCTGGTGACGCAGGCCAACTGGGTACACCACCGGGTCAGCGCAGATCAGCCGGTCATCGATATCTCTCCGGCGAATGACTGGTCACTGGTCCGGGTCTGGTGGCCGCCGAGTGGTCAGATGGGCGTCTCTGAATATCCTGCCTATGGTTTCATCCGTTCCAACCGGCGGCTCACGCACGATCAGCTTCTGGCAGCCACACCAGGCGCCATCAGGCTCGCGGCGAGTCAGTGACGCTCAGGCAGCGTCCTCGCGCCGGTCGCGTACCTTCACGTAGGCCAGCTTCACGTGGTCTGAGCAGTAAGGCTTTCCCGGCTCGGATGAGGCATCGCAGAAGCGGAAGCTCCGCGTACCCGGCTCGCCGATGGGCCAGCAGCAGGTAACAATGCGTCCGTAGGGACGGGGAGCCGGTGGTGCAACACGCGCGACCGGAGGGGCGAGGGGCTTCGGCGTTAGTGGCGTCAGCGGCGCCAGCGGTGGCGGCATGATGCCGGTGGCGATCGGCGTGGTGCTCGAGAGCGGCGGCAGCGTCGGTCCGGCGACGCGTCGAGGCGCCGGTCGGCGGGGGGCTCCGCCGGCGGGACCGTCGCGGCGGATGGGAGACGGCCTCGCTGGCAGATCGAGCCGGTGCGCCTTACCGACCACCGCGTTCTTCGACACTCCCAGGCGCCGGCCGATCTCGGCGGTTGATAAGCCTTCGTCCCACAATGCGCGCAGGCGGACGATTGTCTCTTCTGCCCACTCCATCTCGTGGTCCCCCCACTGGTTCAACCACAAGATACGGTAGCGAGGGATCGGCCGCCGTCAACAAAACAAATGGCCTAAGCCACAAAAACTTGTGGAAAACCGCGATTGTACCCCCAAGAGCTTGAATCGCGTCTCGGGCTTTCGGCCATTGCAACGCAAATGGCCGGGCAAAGCCCGGCCATGGCTGAAACAATGCTGGGGCAGAGTTGCGCCGCAGGCCGCGGATCAGTGCGCGGCGGTGTGCTCGCGGCTCGCCCCGGCACCCTGGCTGCCCGGACCGGCAATCGTGCCAGCCGGTTTGTCGGCACTCGCCTCCATCGAGGCGTCGTCGCCCTCCGCCATGTTCTTTTTGAATGACTTGATACCTTTGGCAAAGTCACCCATCAGGCTGCTGACCTTGCCGCCGCCAAATAGCAGCAGGACGACCAGCAGCACGACCATCCAGTGCCAGATGCTGAAACTACCCATGAAACCTCCAAGGGACGGATCGCTGCGCCCCAGTCCAATCTAACGTCGCCGCGTCCCGATGCCAACGACATGGCGCGGTGCTGGCGCGGATGCAAGCGCTTTCCGCCGGTCGAGGGTGCTTGCTCGCCCGGCAGCGCAGGATTCTGTTCCGTCGGTTGCAGGACTGATTGCGGGTGAGCATGGGTGCGCGTATCGTTGTTGATGGTGAGGCAAAACCGTCAGGGTCGGTAACAATTAATGGCGGGTGCTTTGCCACAGGGGTGGGGCGTCGCGGAGACATCCGTCGCGCTCCCGTACAATGGGGCGGGCGCTTCCGGCTTAGGGGCGTCGCGCCCACAGGCAGAAAGGCAGCGCGTCGATGCCCAAGGGCACCGTTAAGTGGTTCAACCCGACCAAAGGCTACGGCTTTATCGCTCCTGACACGGGCGGGAAGGACGTCTTTGTCCACATCAGTGCCGTTCAGAAGGCTGGCTTCCGTAGCCTGAGTGAGGGGCAGAAGGTGGGCTTCGAAATCGAGCAGCAGCAGAACGGCCGCACAGCGGCCGTGAATCTGTCGCAGTCCGATTGAGGCTTCTGCCGGTCGGTCGGGCTGTAGTGGCCCGACCTGACCGTGCCCAACCCTGCGCTCCTAAGCCGTGGGGCGGTCGGGCTGTACGCATTGGACTTCCGGTCACGGTCAAACCCGATTACTGGAGGCCGACACCGGCCTGCTGTGTCGGTGCACAGCACGGGGACATGGCGTGGCGCAGACTGTCAGCTTCTTTCTCCGGCAGTTCGCGCGATCACCACGGACAGTGGGCGCTATATTGCCGAGTTCCATGGCGCTGGCCCGCGTTATGGCGGACCCGATCGATTTCACGGCGGCCCGTACCATCGTGGAGTTTGGGCCGGGAACTGGGGCATTCACGCGAGAGATCGCGGCGCGGTTGCGCCCTGACTGCCGCTATCTCGGCATCGAGCTGAATCCGTCGTTTGTGGCGGCGCTGAATGACGAGTTCCCCCAGTTGGCCTTTGTCACGGGCAGTGTCGCGGACCTGACCGACATTCTTGCAGCCAACGGGATTGCAACGGTTGATGCCATCGTCAGCGGTCTGCCTTGGGCGACGCTGCCGATCGCGTTGCAGGAGGAGGTGTTCTCCGCGATGGACAGGGCGCTCGTTCCCGAGGGTGTCTTCGTCACCTTCGGCTATCTGCAAAGCATGGTATTGCCGGCTGCCTGGGCGCTCCGCCGAAGGTTGCAGCGAAGCTTTGCCCAAGTCCGCCAATCGGCAATCGTCTGGGGGAACGTCCCCCCAGCCGTCGCGTATATCTGCCGCAAGGCCTAGTACGGCGATCGGTGTGGGCACGCGCTCGTTACCGGGCTACAAGCGTAGCGGACGAGGCCGAGTCGGGGCGGCCTGCTGTCGGCTTGGGTGACGGAAGGAAAGCGGGCAGATGAGCGACATACTTCGTACCCGCCGGCATGGTTCTTCAGGGCCCGCCATGGATGCTGAGGCCGTCCGGGCGGCGTACCGCCGATGGGCGGGCGTCTACGACGCGGTCTTTGGCGGGGTCTTCCTGCGGGCGCGGCGGCGTGCTGTGGAGCTGGTCAATGAGCTTCCGGGACGCAATGTGCTGGAGGTTGGCGTCGGCACCGGCCTCGCTCTGCCCAATTACCTGCCGACAAAGCGGATCACGGGCATCGATCTCTCCGCGGAGATGCTGGCGCAGGCCCGCAAGCGGGTTGCCGAGCGCGGGCTATCCAACGTGGCCGCGCTGCGCGAGATGGATGCTGAGGCTACCGATTTCGCCGAGGCCGAGTTCGACGTCGCGGTGGCGATGTTCGTGGCTTCAGTCGTGCCCCACCCGCGCCAATTGCTGGCCGAGATGCGACGCGTTGTCCGCCCTGGCGGAAACATCCTGATCCTCGGCCACTTCACCGCGCAGAAGGGGCTGCTGTGGTTAGTCGAACGCACTCTGGCGCCGGCGTCACGTGCCCTCGGATGGCATCCAGACTTCGAGATGGACGCGCTTTTCGCACCGGAAGACATGCCGCACCTTACAATGGCGGATATGCCGCCGTTCGGCATCTTCAAACTTATTCGCCTGCCGAGGTGAATGACCGTCTCCGTCCTGGCCTTGATCTCGCGCACGCGGTCCGGTAGGCCACGCAATGTGACGCCGGCCCGAAACGGGTCCGGGTTAGGGGACCGAAGCGGGATGAATCGGCCGATTTTACTTTACCGGCGGCTGCTCGCCGCGTTGATGATGCTCGTTGCTGCCCCTTGCGGTGCGGCGCTCGCCCAGGCAGTCGGCGCGCCGCGCCCGTGGGAAATGAACATGCAGCCCGCTTTCGGGCCGCTGAAGGCGGAACAGATCAGCCTGCACAATCTGGTGCTGGTGATCATCACTCTGATTACGCTGTTTGTCGGCGGGCTGCTGGTGTGGGTGATGTGGCGCTACAACGCCAGGCGGAACCCGTTGCCCAGCCGGACCTCGCACAACACGGTTCTTGAGATCGCCTGGACGGTGGTCCCGGTGCTGATCCTGGTGGTGATGGCGATCCCCTCGTTTCGCCTGGTTTATTACGAGGACCGCACGCATGATCCCGATCTGACGATCAAGGTCACAGGTCATCAGTGGTATTGGGAATATACCTACCCGGATAACAACAACATCGACTTCTCCAGCTACATCATTCCTGATGACCAATTGAAGCCCGGCCAGCGGCGGCTGCTGGATGTCGACAATCAGCTTGTGGTCCCTGTCGGCAAGAACATCCGCATCCTGACCACCAGCACCGATGTCATCCATAGCTGGTTCATTCCGGCGCTCGGGGTGCAGCGCTATGCCATTCCCGGCCGGACCATCGAGACATGGTTGCGCGCCGACAAGCCCGGCGTGTTCTACGGCGAGTGCAATCAGATCTGCGGCACGAACCACAGCCGCATGCCAATCGTCGTGCATGCCGTGCCGGAGCAGGAGTTCAATGCCTGGCTGAATGAAGCCAAGACCAAGTTTTCCGATGCCGCGCCAACCCAGCAGATCGTGACGGCAGAGGTTCAGCACTGACTTTGGTCAGTGCGTAAGGAGAGACGGACGATGTCGGCAACCACCCACGACCACGCTCACGAACACCACGACCATAAGCCCGGCTTCTTCGTGCGCTGGTTCTGCAGCACGAACCACAAGGACATTGGCACGCTCTATCTCAGCTTTGCCGTTGTCGGCGGGCTGGTCGGTGCGATCCTCTCCGAGGTCATGCGAGCGCAGCTCAATTTCCCTGGCCAGCACATCGTCACCGATGGCCAGCAGTGGAACACGATCGTCACGTCGCACGGCCTGCTGATGATCTTCTTCTCGGTCATGCCCGCGCTCATCGGCGGCTTTGGCAACTGGTTCATCCCGCTGATGATCGGCGCGCCCGATATGGCGTTTCCGCGGCTGAACAACATCAGCTTCTGGCTGCTGCCGCCGGCGTTCATCCTGATCATCACGGGCCTGTTCCTGAACGAGTCGGGCTCTGGCTGGACGCTCTATCCGCCGCTGTCGAACATGACGTATGAGCCTGGCCTCGGCATGGACTGCACGCTATTCGCGCTGCACCTGGCCGGCGCCAGCTCGCTCCTCGGCGCGATCAACTTCATCACCACCATCTTCAACATGCGCGCGCCTGGCATGACGCTGCACAAGATGCCGCTGTTCATCTGGGCGATGCTGGTGACCGCGTTCCTGCTGCTGCTGTCGATCCCGGTGCTGGCCGGCGCGATCACCATGCTGATCTGCGACCGCAACTTCGGCACGGCGTTCTTTGACCCTGCTGGCGGCGGCGATCCGGTGCTGTTCCAGCACCTGTTCTGGTTCTTCGGCCATCCCGAAGTGTACATCATGATCGTGCCGGGCTTCGGCATCATCAGCCACGTGATCTCCACCTTCAGCAAGAAGCCCGTGTTCGGCTACCTCGGCATGGCCTACGCCATGGTCGCCATCGGGGTGATCGGGTTCGTCGTGTGGGCGCACCACATGTTCGTCTCCGGCATCGACGTCGACACCCGCGCCTACTTCATGGCCGCGACGATGGTCATCGCCGTGCCCACGGGCATCAAGATCTTCTCATGGATCGCCACCATGTGGGGTGGCTCCGTGGAGCTGAAGACGCCGATGCTGTGGGCCATCGGCTTCCTGTTCGTGTTCACCGTCGGCGGCGTCACAGGCGTGGTGTTGTCCAATGCCGGCATCGACCAGATCGTACACAACACGTACTATGTGGTGGCGCACTTCCACTACGTGCTTTCGCTGGGTGCGGTGTTCTCGATCTTCGCCGGTTTCTATTACTGGATCGGCAAGATGTCCGGTCATCAGTATCCGGAGTTCTGGGGCAAGGTGCATTTCTGGCTGACGTTCATCGGCGTCAACCTCACGTTCTTCCCGCAGCACTTCCTGGGCCTGTCGGGCATGCCGCGGCGCTATCCGGACTACCCGGCTGCCTTCGCGGGCTGGAACTTCGTGTCCTCCATTGGCGCGTATATCGGCGGCGTCGCCTTCCTGGTGTTCCTCTATGTCCTGTTCCGCACCCTCACCTCGAAGGACCATCTGGCGGATAATTATTGGGGTGAAGGCGCCACGACGCTGGAATGGAGCGTTTCCTCGCCGCCGCCGTTCCACACGTTCGCGGAACTGCCGCGCATCCGCTGATGGCCGGATCAGGCCCGGCCATGACGGTAGAGGATCGGGCTGCGCTTGAGGCGTACGTATGAGCATGAGTGAGGCGGTCACCACATCACAGCCGTCTGAGGTCAGCGACTGGATAGCTCTGCTGAAGCCGCGGGTGATGACACTCGTGGTCTTTACCGGAGTTATCGGCCTGGTGATCGCGCCGGGGCATCTGCATCCCGTCCTGGCGTTCACCGCGGTGTTGTGCATCGCCGTCGCTGCGGGCGCCTGCGGCGCGATCAACATGTGGTACGACCGCGACATCGACGCCGTTATGCGGCGGACTCGCAATCGCCCGATCCCGGCCGGGCGCATCGAACCAGGAGCGGCGCTGGGCTATGGCGTCACGCTGGCAGTCGGCTCGGTCATCATGATGGGACTGGCGGTCAACCTGACCGCGGCCTTCGTCCTGGCGCTGTCGATTGCGTTCTATGTATTCGTTTATACCATGTGGCTGAAGCGCCGTACGCCACAGAACATTGTCATCGGCGGTGCCGCGGGTGCATTCCCGCCGGTGATAGGCTGGGCGGCTGTGACTGGCTCGGTCGATCTGCTTCCGCTGGTCCTCTTCGCCATCGTGTTCTTCTGGACCCCGCCGCATTTCTGGTCGCTCGCGCTATTCGCGAACAGTGATTACCAGCGCGCCGGCGTGCCAATGCTGCCCGTTGTCGCGGGAGCCAAGGAGACACGGCGGCAGATTGTCATCTACACGCTGCTACTGGTGCCGCTTTCGCTCTCGCCGTGGCTGATCGGGCTCTCTGGTGGGATCTACGGCCTGGCGGCGTTGGTGCTTGGTTTGGGCTTTATCGCGGCAGTCTGGCGCGTGGTAAGCGATCGGCAGGATGGGGCCGGCGTCAGCCTGACCAATGACGCTCCGGCGCGGGCCGCGTTCAAATACTCGATCCTCTATCTGTTTGCGTTATTCGCTGCGCTTGCCGTCGATCGGCTGGCGGGGTGATGACGCGGTGGCGCTCGACCCAGATGACATGCGCCGCCGCCGCGCGCGCAACTGGGCCATGCTGGTGGTGCTGCTCGTGCTGTGCGTCCTGTTCTACGCCATCACCATCGTGAAGATGACGAAGTCATAATGCGCACCAGCAACCGCACCATCGGCATCACGCTTGCCGCCATCATCGTCGCCATGGTGGGCGTCTCGTTCGCCTCTGTGCCGCTCTACCGACTGTTCTGCGCCGCAACCGGTTACGGCGGCACACCGCAGATCGGCAAGGAAGCCGCACCAGGTGCGACACGCCAGTTCATCACCGTGCGCTTCAACGCCAACACTTATCCGAACCTGCCGTGGGAGTTCCGGCCGGAGCAGGAGCAGATCCGGGTGGCACTCGGGGACGAACACCTCGCGTTCTACGATGCGCGGAACGAAGCCGGCACGCCAGTCACTGGGGTCGCGCTGTACAACGTCACGCCAGACACGGCCGGCAAGTACTTCCACAAAACCGCCTGCTTCTGCTTCAACCAGCAGACGTTGCAGCCGGGACAAAAGATGCAGTTCCCGCTCAGCTTCTGGGTCGATCCGGAGATCGCCAAGGACCCCAACACGGCGGATATCCGCACGATCACCCTCTCCTACACCTTCTTCCGTACGCTCGAGGACGCCGCCAAGTCTGGCGCGCTCGCCCAGGCTGGCCCGCATGTCGGTCCGCTGACGCGGCAGACCCCTTGAACCGTCGGATGATTTCGCGATGATGCGCCACAATTCGGGAATGGGTTCGGCATGAGCGACCACGCGCACGGCACCACCACAGTCGAAAGTTCCGGTCTCCACCAGCCCTATCATCTGGTTGATCCAAGCCCCTGGCCCATTATCGGCGCCGTTGGCGGTCTGCTCATCGTACTCGGCATCATTTTCGCCGCGCATTTCGGCAGCTACATCACCCTTATTCTCGGTGCGGTGATCGTACTCGGCACGATGTTCTTCTGGTGGCGTGACGTGGTGCGCGAGAGCCGCACGCCGGGCGTCCACACGCCCGTTGTCCGCCTCGGCCTGCGCTACGGCATGCTGTTCTTCATCACCTCGGAGGTGATGTTCTTCGTCGCGTTCTTCTGGGCGTTCTTCAACTTTGCCCTATTCCCCGACGTGCAGGGGAATGGTGAGACGGTGTGGCCGCCGTCCACCATCCATACCTTCGACCCGTTCCACGTCCCCATCCTGAACACGATGATCCTGTTGCTCTCGGGCACGACGATCACCTGGGCGCACCACGGGCTGCTGGAAAATGACCGGAAGACGCTGGTTACCGGCCTGGGCCTCACGATACTGCTGGGCCTCAGCTTCACGCTATGCCAGGCGATCGAGTATTCCGACGCGCCGTTCAAGTTCGTTGGCGGCGGTGTGTACCCTTCGACCTTCTTCCTTGCCACGGGCTTTCATGGCTTCCACGTTATTGTCGGCACCTGCTTCCTGATCGTTTGCTGGTTCCGTGCGCGTGCCGGTCACTTTACGCCGGAACGGCATTTCGGCTTTGAGGCTGCCGCTTGGTACTGGCACTTCGTCGATGTGGTCTGGCTGTTCCTGTTCACCTGTATCTATTGGTGGGGAGCCAGCCCGGTCACAGCGCCGCACTGACACGGAGAGCGTTGGCGCAACCCACACCCTCGCTGTTTCAGGTCGCGATCGCCTGCCGCTGCCCGCGATGCGGCAGCGGCAAGTTGTTCCGTGGTCTGCTGGAGGTGCGCGATCGCTGCGATGTCTGCGGCCTCGATCTGCGAGCGCATGACGCCGGCGATGGTGCCGCAGTCGGCGTGATCCTGGTGCTTGGCGCCATCATCGTCGGGCTGGCGTTCTGGGTGGAATTCCGCTTCTCGCCGCCGCTCTGGCTGCACGCCGTGGTGTGGCCGGTGGTAACCATACCACTGGCCGTTCTGATGATGCGGCCGGCGAAGGCGGCGCTGGTCGCGCTGCAGTTCCGGCACAGGGCATCTGAGATGGGATTGTGATCCGAAAGCTGCGCCCCCTCCTGTGGCCTGGACTGATGGCGGCGGTAATGCTGACAGTGTTGCTGAGCCTCGGCACTTGGCAGGTCCGCCGTCTGCACTGGAAGCGCGATGTTCTTGCCGAAATCGCGCGAGCCGAGGCGGCGCCCCCCGTGCCGCTCACCGACTCACCCGACCCTTACAGCAAGGTGCAGGTGAGCGGGCATCTGCATGACGAACTGTCCGCTTCTTACGGTGCCGAGGTTCGCGACACGCCCGCAGGCGCGCAACTCGGCACGCAGCTGATTGTGCCCCTCGAGCGCGATGAGGGCGATGCGATCCTGGTGGATCGCGGCTGGGTGCCCGACAAGCGCCCGCGTCCGATTGCGCGGAATGACGGCGATGTGACGGTAGAAGGCTACGTCCGGCCAGGCGAATCAGGCGGCATGTTCAGCGCCCCGGACAATCCGGCAACGCGGCAGTTCTATACCCTCGATCCCGCCGCGATCGGTCGGGCGCTCGGCCTGCATGATGTGGCGCCATACGTGCTGGTCGCGTTAGGTCCGACGCCGCCTGAGCGCTATCCGGATCCCGCCAAGCACCTGCCCCGCCCGCCGAACAACCATTTGTCATACGCGATTACCTGGTACGGTCTTGCGGTCGCGCTGACAGTGATCTTCGGACTCTGGGCGAGGAATGTGGTGAAGACGTAAGCCGGGTGGCTCGCCTTCGTCCGGCTGATTAATCTTCCCGCCTGTATACAGAGGTGCTGACTGAATGACCGCATATGACAGGCTCGCTGCCCGCTTCGCGCGCATCGCGACGATAGGCGAGGCGGCCTCGGTGCTGAGCTGGGACGCGGCAGCGATGATGCCCCCGGGTGGAGGCCCCGCACGTGGAGACCAGCTCGCCGTGCTCGCGGGCATGTCGCATTCGCTGCTGGTCGCTCCTGCCGTCGGCGATGATCTCGTTGCCGCCGAGGCAGTGCCGGATCCGGATCCCTGGCGCGCCGCCAACCTGCGACTGATGCGCCATGCCTATACACGCGCGACTGCCATGCCACCGGAACTGGTCGAGGCGCAGGCGCGCGCGAATTCGGCGTGCGAGAAGGTGTGGCGTGAAGCGCGGCGTCACTCCGATTTCGCAATGGTGCGGCCGCACCTGGAACGGGTGGTCAGCCTCACGCGGGAAGCGGCGGCGGTATTGGCGCCAGCGCTTGGGCTGACACCCTATGACGCTTTGATGGACGGCTATCAGCGCGGCATGCGCACGGACGACATCGCTCCGGTGTTCGCCGAGTATGAAAGATTCCTGCGCCAGGCTCTACCGCAAGCCGAAGAGCGTCAGGCGCGGAGACCGCGGCCGATACGGCCCCAAGGCCCGTTTCCCATTCCGGTACAGGAGGCGCTGTGCCGCGGACTCTCTGAACGACTGGGTCTCGACTTCGCCCACGCACGGCTGGACCGCTCGGCGCACCCGTTTTCGGGCGGTACGCCGAGCGATGTGCGGATCACGTCCCGCTATGAGGAAAGCGACTTCACCCAGGCGGTGCTCGCCGTGGTGCACGAGACCGGCCACGCGTTATACGAGCGGGGACTGCCGTCGGCCTGGGCGCGCCAGCCAGTCGGCGAGGCAGCCGGAATGGCGGCGCATGAAAGCCAATCACTCATTGTCGAGATGCAGGCCTGCCGTTCGGATGCTTTCCTGAGCTGGCTGGGGCCGGAGCTGCACGCGAAGTTCGATGGCGATCCAGCGCCGTATCGGAGCGAGAACCTCGCGAGGCTGTGGCGGCGCGTGGAGCGCGGGTTCATCCGCGTGGATGCCGATGAGATGACCTATCCGGCACATGTCATCCTGCGCTTCCGCCTCGAACAGGCGCTGGTTGCCGGCACGCTCTCAGTCGCCGAATTGCCTGCTGCCTGGAACGAGGGCTTCAAGGAGCTGCTTGGCATGGTGCCGCCGGACGATGCGCGTGGCTGCCTGCAGGACATCCACTGGTACGACGGCGCGTTCGGCTATTTCCCCAGCTACACGCTGGGTGCGATGGCGGCGGCGCAACTGATGGCAGCGGCCCGTCGCGACGTGGCGGACCTGGATTCCGCACTGGGCCGTGGCGACATCTCGCCGCTGCTGGGCTGGCTTCGCGCCAAGGTTCACGGCCAGGGCAGCCTGCTGGAGTTCAACCCGCTATTACAGGCAGCAACGGGAGAACCGCTCAACCCTAAGCATTTCGAGGCGCATCTGACGACGCGCTATCTGAGCTGATCTCCGGCGGCCGCCATTCCAGTTGCAGGAATGGCGGGATGATCTCGATCTGCCGGAAGCCGATGCGCTGGCACATGCGCAACGACGGTTCATTGTTGATCAGCACCTTGCACAGCACGCGCCGCTGCATTCGCACGAAGCGCTGCATGACCGCGGCGAGGATGGCGGTCCCCAAGCCCTTGGAGCGCGTTTTTGGCACCAGCGCGAAGTCGACGATGCAGCCGGCATCCTGGCCGTCATCGACCACGATGCGCCCGATCGGCACGCCGTTGCGTTCGACGATGTCGAAATGGGCGTCGCGAAACTGCTGACGATAGGTGGTGGTCTGAGAGGCGAACTGCATTCGCACCAGTGACTCTTTGATGGGATCATCGACCGGCATCAGCGCCAGTTCGCGCAGCGCCGTGTCGCGGAACAGCGCGAACAGGAATGCCTCGTCCCGTGGCTGTTCCGGCCGGAGGGCGATCCCTTCGGGCAGTGCATTCGTCATGGCCGGCCATCCGTAGCGGTACGGTGCGGCAACGGATGGCCGGGACAAGCCCGGCCATGACGTGGTACAACGATCGCCTTGGCAATCAGCGTAGATACAGCCCGATGACCAGGATCTTGCGGCACGAGGATTTTACTCCGCATGTTGACAAATCGTTCCGCTTCGACGACTGGCACGGAACCCTCCGGCTGGTGCGGATCGAAACGCCACAGCATGCCACAACACCGGATAGCCCGCGTCCACCATTCACGCTGATCTTTGTTGGGCCGCGCGAAGATATTCTGCCAGAGGGCATGCGGACGGCGACGCCCGAAGGCGGGCCAAGTTTCCAATTCTACATCATGCCGATACACACGCCCGCACCTGGCCGGCAGGAGTATCAGGCGGTATTCAACTGAGTGCGCTCAGTTGCGCGACGGGAAAATACCCTGCAGCGCGATGCAGAAGTTCACGCCAAGCGAGGGCATCATGTTGGAGTGAGGCTGCCCGCCAGCATTGCCAATCGCACTGGGGGCGAGTGACACGTTGGGCTGAGTCCCGCCATAAACGTTCAACGTAATCGGATTGTTCGAGGTGTCCACACCCGCGGTCTTTGCCAGCGCAACGGTCGGTCCTGGTATCTGAGTGTTGGTCGCGGTGCCCACATTGCTGATCACCGCGACATCGTGCGTATGAGGCGGCGTCTCATTGGCCGAAAGTGTGTGGTTGTCCTCACCGGCCAACTGGCCCAAGGAACGCGGCGTGCGCCCCGGACCGTTGCCCTGGCCCATTGGGATGCGCCCTTGCAGGTTGGGCAGGGCGAAAGTCCGGATGCCATCACCGCCAAAGGCGGTGCCGAGAAGCGCGAATAGCGCCTGGTTCTGAGCGATGGGCATGAGTTGCCCATTGCATTGCGCCCAGCCGCGAGGAGCGAAGCCGAAGCTGAAGATTTCGATCTGGCCAATAAACGGCTCGGACATGACCGCTTGCTCCTACTGGCGCGACGGGAAGATGCCCTGCACCGCGATGCAGTAATTGAGTGCCAATGAGGGCTGGACGTTGTTGTGTGAAGCTCCGCCACCGCTTGGGATGATCGAGCTTGACGCCAGCTTCGAATCGACGGTGCCTGTGCTGTAGATCTCGCCTTTGGCTCTATGCGCTGGCTGTCCGGCCGCCGGCTGTGCCAGCACTGTGGTCGAGCCGGGCGTGTTGGTGGTGCCGAGGGTCGTGGTGGCATTCAGCGAATGACTGTGC
>CAYRTL010000004.1:26806-37625 GCA_964427005.1 uncultured Acetobacteraceae bacterium | reverse complement strand
GCTACCCCCGGTCTTTACTGCGACGGATAAATACCGGCCCAGGCGATGATGTAATTGACCACCTGGTAAGGCTGCCGGTTCTCATGCCGCTGATTGCTTCCTTGGGAAGTTGAGATTGAGGTTGCGAGTAGCGATGTGTTTGGCGCGACCGTCCCATACATGGAAACGTTGGTCGCGGAGTTCTGTGCCAGCACCTGCGAAGATGAGGGAGTGTTGGTCGTCCCTACTTCCGTAGATGCTCGCAGGACATGGGAATGGCCACCTACCTGGCTCGACTGGAGCGTCACCTGCTCGCTGCCGACGGGCTGCCCAAGCAGGTAAGGCGGCCGGTTCTGCGCTTGGCCCTGGTGCAGCGGTGCACGCCCGCGCAGGTCGGGCAGAGCGAAAGTGCTCTGTCCGTCGCCCCCGTACGTAGTGCCGATCAGGTTGTACAACGCATCGTACTGGGCGATGGGTACCACCGAGCCGTCACAGAGTAACCAACCTTGCGGTGCAAAATTGAATCCGACCGCGATGATCTGGCCGACGAAGGGCTGAGCCATACGAGTCTCCAGAAGCGGTTCCAGGCGTACTATTGCCTGTCCGGTCCAAATTGATCAACACCAGAAAAGCAAGTTGTGCTAGCAGAACGCCTCGACCGGGTGGGCCACGAAAATCGTTAATGGTGCGTAAATTTCCCGTCGCCGATGGCGGGATGACGAAGCCGGAGGAGAAGGTCACCCATGAAGGGCAACAACCAGGAGAATGGGACGTTGCTGCCGGACGGCCTCTCAGCCGGCGCACAGTTTGTTTTCATTGATGGCTCGATTCCGGATGCACAGGCGCTCGCGCAGGGAGTCAATCCGGGTGTCACCGCGGTGGTACTGGATCCCGGCAGCGACGGCGTGCAGCAGATCGCCGATTGGCTGACGAGCCATGACGTTCAGAACGCGGCGGCCATCGATATCGTCGCGCATGGCGCGGATGGCCTGATCCAACTCGGCAGCGCGCTGCTCAGTTCGGCGACGATGGCCGGATATTCCTCGCAGCTTGCGCAGATCGGCAATGCGCTGCAGCCCGGCGGTGACATCCAGTTATATGGTTGCGACGTTGCACAAGACCCGGCGGGCGTGGCCTTCCTGCAGCAACTCTCGCAGGCCACTGGTGGCGCCAACATCGCCGCCTCTTCGCATCTGGTGGGTTCCGCTGCGGACGGCGGGAGTTGGAACCTGAACGTCGATATTGGTACGGTCGACGCCGGCAATCCGTTCACCGCCGCGGCGATCAACAACTTCACCAACGAGCTTGCGCTGAGCAGCGATCAGCTCTTCTTCACCGTGCAGAATGGCCAGAGTGGCAGTCCCCAGAATGCTGGCAATCGAGTCCAGCAAATCAGCGTCAACGGGACCAATGCCGCGAGCAATCCGGTCGATCTCTCGGACGGCAATGCCAATAACAACGCCATCGACCTGGTGAACGGTATTGCCGTCGACGCGCCGCTCAACGAATTCTTCATCGCGAACAGCAATACAAAAGGGGTTAACGGCCATAGCTACTACGGGCTGTTCCGTGGAGTAACCAACCCGAGCGGCCCGGACCAGACGCTCACGAAGTTCTACGACGCGCCGCATAACGCGAGCGTCAATGGCGTCATCCTTGGCACTGCGCTCGACCAGCCGAACGGGCAACTCTATTTTGTGCAAAACACCTTCGACTACGGTGCCGGTACGTACGTCACCAACCAGACGGGCATATTCAAGATCAGTGTCACGGGCGGCGCCGCAATCCCGCTGGTCTCCACTGGCAGTGGCCTGTCGGCAGAAAATATCGCGATAGACACCAAGGACAATCTGATTTTCTTCACGGCATTCAATCTGGATGCCTCCTTCACCGAACTCGGGGTCGTGCTTGATGCTGCCAATTTCAGTACTGGCGGCAATATACAGACCGTGGCGAGTATCTCGACCAGCTCGGCGTTTCCCGGCGGTGTTGCCGTCGATCCAAACACCCACACCGCCTATTTCACCACGCGGAATGGCACGACTGTCGCGGATAACGGCATCTTCGACGTCGGCTTTACCGTCTCGGGGATCGGGAACGGCGCGAGCATCTCGCACATCGGCGCAATCGGTACGCTTTACAGCGGCAGTACGGCCAACGTGCCGAAGGATATCGCCATCGATCCGGCAAACGGTGTTTTCTTTGTTGCGGGTCAAACCCCGTTCGCCGGCGGTCAAGCGGCGGCAATCCTTGCGGGCAGTCTGACGAACACCAATACTGCGGCAACGCTAACTCAGGTCTTCGATATTACGCAGGCCGAGACGTCCACTGCGGCGTTGAATGACAACGCACATAACCTGGTCCTGCTTTCCACACCCACGATCTCCGCGAGCGGCATCGTCACCTACACGCAAGGTGGCGCCTCGATCACACTGGCGCCAAGTGCATCGGTCGCCAACCAGGACGGCCAGAATCTCAAGACCGCGACAGTGGTGGTCTCTGGCGGTTTCCTCGCCGGCGATACGCTGACCGCGACCACCGCCGGCACGAATATCTCCTCCAGCTTTTCCAGCGGAACGCTCACCCTGACCGGAATAGGCGCCGCGGGTGGCGATACGCTGGCCAACTTTCAGGCCGTGCTCGACTCGGTCAAGTACAACACCACCAATACCAATCCAACACAAAACGGCACAGACAACACCCGCACGATCAGTTGGACCCTAAGCGACGGCATCGTCAGCAGTACCACCCCGACAACTACGGTCAATATACACGCCGCCTTTATAACAGCTGGATCGACAGTGACATTCACAGGAGGCGGCTCTCCTGTCGTTCTTGATGGCAGTCTCATCACCGGCGACTCTGTCGGTTCCAACTTCACGAGTGCGACGGTCACCGTAGGCAATTTCCTGAACGGCGATACGCTGAACTTCAATAGTCAGAACGGCATTACCGGAAGCTTCAACAGCGGCACGCTGACGCTCACCGGTTCGTCCAGCTTTGCGAACTACCAGGCAGCGCTGCAGTCCATCACCTACAGCTTCTCGCCAGGGCAGGATCCCACCAATGGCGGCGCCGACAAGAGCCGTACGATCTCCTGGATAGTGAACGACGGCACCGTCGTCAGTCCGAGCGCGAGCAGCACGCTGAACATCAATCATGCCGCGCCGACCATCACCGCCAGTGGCACAGCGACCTATCCCGAGAGTGGCTCTCCGGTGGTGCTTGATTCTGGCGTCGTGGTCAGTGATCCGGACAGTCCCACGCTGACCAGCGCGACAGTCAGCATCGGCGGCTTTCTCAGCAGCGACGTACTTGCGACAGATGCCACCGGGACCGCGATCACCCCACTCTATAACAGCACGACCGGCGTCCTGACTCTTACCGGCACCGACACACTCATCGATTACCAGACTGTTCTGCGCTCCGTCACCTTCAGCAACAGCGGAGATCCGACCGCCGGCGGCACTGACACCAGCCGTTCGATTTCATGGGTGGTGAACGATGGTGTCGCCAGTAGCTCCGCATCCACGAGTTCCGTAGCCACTCTGTGCTTCTGTGCTGGCACACGAATCGCCACGCCGCATGGTGAGGTCGCTATCGAACGTCTCGCCATCGGCGACTCGGTCCTGACCATCGATGGGCGATGGCTGCCGATTCGTTGGATCGGCACGGGTCATAGCCTGTTGCCGATCGGTCGCCGCACAGATGCGACGCCGGTGATCGTGCGCGCGGGTGCGCTGGCTGATGGCGTGCCGCGCAGAGACCTGCGAGTGACCAAGGGCCACTCACTCTATCTGGATGGCGTGCTGGTTCCAGTCGAACATCTGATCAACCATCGCACCATCCTTTGGGATGATGAAGCACACAGCGTGACTGTATATCACCTGGAGCTCGACACGCATGAAGTGCTGCTCGCCGAGGGAGCGCCAGCGGAGAGCTATCGGGACGATGGCAACCGGGTGCAGTTCCACAACGCCAACCCGGCCTGGGATGTGCGAGCACCGCTGGAGCCTTACGGGCCCATTGTGACAGATGGTCCGGTCGTCAGCGCCCTATGGCAGCGCCTGATGCGCCGGGCCGAACCTCGTCCAGCCACGGCGTTCACCACCGAGCCCGATCTGCATCTGCTGGTGGACGGCGTGAGAGTCGATCCGTCATCGGTCGAGCAAGGCATCCACAGCTTCGAGCTTGCCGCAATGGGCCAGGAGATGCGGCTCGCCTCGCGCAGTGGCGTTCCCGCGGAGCTGGGCATCAACGAGGATCAGCGGCGTCTCGGTGTTGCCGTGCAACGCATAGTGCTGCGCCAGTCGGGCATGGTGCTGGACATCATCGCGGACTCGCCGCTGCTGGATGTCGAGAGCGGCTTCCACGGCTACGAGGCGGATGGCGGTTTCCGCTGGACCAACGGCGCGGCGCTGGTGCCGCTGCGGCTGTTGGCAGCCTTCGCGGCGGGCGGACTGACGCTCGAGGTTCATGTCGGCTGCACCGCGCACTATCCAGCCGGGGACGGTGCGCTGCTTCTCGCCGCCTGACGACTTGCCAAATCGGTTTGCGCCCCGCATGAGGGACCGAGTTCGCGCTTCGTCGGGAGATCCATGCAGACCAATCGTGCGGCCGCGTTCGCGGCCTGCTGCGTCCTACTCGGAGCCTGCGCCGCCAAGCCTCCCCCGCCGCCCGAGCCGCCGCCCAAACCGCCCGAGACCGTCGATGGCGAGTATCGCGGCACCAGCACCAGGTTTCAGGCCGATAGCCGTGCCTGTCCGCATCCGGGCCTCGTGCGCCTCGAGGTGATCGGCAACACCTTCCAGTTCCGTTGGGATCGGAACACCTGGGTTGACGCGACGATTGCGCCCGACGGCACCATCACCGGCGGCGCCGAACGCATCACACTGGTTGGAAAGCAAGCCGGCCCCAAAATCGAAGGCGATGTGACAAACGGCAATTGCGGGCTGCATTTCACGGTGACCAAGCGCTCGTAACAACTTCCTCTCCCGCCCAGCGGGGGAGGGTTGGGGAGGGGGTGCCGGTGCATTACTGTCCTCCCTATGCGCTACATCTCTACCCGCGGTCAGGCCCCTGTCCGCGATTTCTCCGGCGTGCTGCTGGCCGGCCTGGCCGAGGATGGCGGCCTGTACGTGCCCGAATCCTGGCCGCAGTTCTTGCCAGCCGACTGGCGCGCATTGCGCGGTCTTCCGTACCACGAGCTCGCCGCGCGGGTGATGCACCCGTTCGTTGGTGATGCCCTCCCATTTGCGAAACTTGCCGCGCTTTGCCATGAGGCTTACGCCGGCTTCGGTCATCCGGCCGTCGTTCCGCTGATCCAGCTCGAGACGAACCTGTTCGTACAGGAGCTGTTCCACGGCCCAACCCTGTCGTTCAAGGACATGGCATTGCAGCTTCTCGGGCGGCTGTTCGATCATGTTCTGGCGACGCGCGATGCTCGTGTGACGATTGTCGGCGCCACCTCGGGCGATACGGGTTCGGCGGCGATCGAGGCTTGCGCCGGCCGCGACCGCGTCGATATCGCCATCCTGCATCCGCACAACCGCACCAGTGACGTGCAGCGGCGGCAGATGACGACAGTGCACGCCGCTAACGTCAGCAACGTCGCGATCGAGGGCACGTTCGACGACTGCCAGGACCTGGTGAAGGCGATGTTCGCCGACGTGCCGTTCCGGCAGGAGATGCAGCTTTCCGCAGTGAATTCCATCAACTGGGCGCGCATCGCGGCACAGATCCCATACTATGTGGCTGGGGCTCTGGCTCTGGGTGCGCCGGATCGCGAGGTGGCATTCAGCGTGCCGACTGGCAATTTCGGCAACGTGTTTGCCGCCTGGGCTGCCAGGCGAATGGGGCTGCCGGTCGCGCGACTCATCGTCGGCTCGAACCGCAACGACATCGTCGCGCGCTTCCTCGCCTCGAACGACATGTCCATCGCAAGTGTCGAGCCGAGCCTGTCGCCCAGCATGGACATCCAGATCAGTTCCAATTTCGAGCGCCTGCTGTTCGAACTGCTGGACCGCGACGGCGTCGCCACATCGGCGGCGATGGCGGAGTTTCGTCGCAGCGGCAGAATGCCGGTGCCCGAACAGGCCTGGCATCGTTGCCGCACCGTGTTTCATGGGTTCCGGCTGGATGACAGCGGCACCGAGGCAGAGATCGCGCGGCTGTACAACGCGAGCGGCTACCTCGCGGATCCACACACCGCGATCGGTATCGCTGCCGCGCGCGCTCACCTGCCTGGCCATGGTGCGCCGGCTGTCGCGATGGCGACAGCGCATCCCGCGAAGTTTCCCGAGGCGGTTGAACGCGCCAGCGGTGTACGGCCGGCCTTGCCGCCGCGTCTCGCTGATCTGTTTGACCGCGCCGAAAAGTTCACGATCCTGCCAAACGATGTTACGGCCGTTGAGGCGCAGGTGCGCGCTTTGGTGCATCGCAACGCATGATCATCCTGGATGCCGAGCAGACCGCCTCGGCATTGCCGTTCAGTCGGCTCATCCCTGCTCTGCGTGATGCGTTCATCTCCGGTGCCGAAGTGCCGCTGCGGCATCGCCACGACATCGCACAGCCCGATGGCACCATGGCGGCGCTGCTGCTGATGCCAGCATGGCGCGCGAGCGGCTTCATGGGTGTGAAGCTTGTATCGGTGTTTCCCGGCAACGGTTCGCGTGGCCTGCCGGCGGTATCGGCGAGCTATCTGCTGTGCGATGGCGCGACGGGACAGCATCTCGCGCTGATCGACGGAAGCGAGATCACCCGGCGCCGGACGGCTGCGGCTTCAGCGCTGGCCGGCTCATTCCTCGCGCGAGAGGATGCGCGTTCGCTGCTCATCGTCGGTTCCGGCCATATCGGCGGACTGATGGCCGAAGCTTATCGGGTCGTGCGGCCGATCGAGCGCGTGATGGTGTGGAACATCCGCCCTGCTGGCGCGCAACGTCTGGCCGCGCAACTTGGCGCCGAAGCCGTGACCGATCTTGCCGCGGCGGTGCAGCAAGCGGACATCGTGTCGTGCGCAACATTGGCACGCGAACCGTTGGTGCGCGGCGAGTGGCTGCGGCCAGGCACGCACCTCGACCTGATCGGCGGCTTCACGCCCGCCATGCGCGAGGCAGACGACGAAGCCGTGCGGCGCTCGCGCGTGTTCATCGATACCGACGCGGCGCTGGCGGAAGCAGGCGATCTGATCGACCCGATCGCGCATAGCGTGCTTCGTCGTGAAGATATCGTGGGCAGTCTGTTCTCGCTGTGCCGCGGAGAAACCGCCGGACGACGCGACGCGCAGGAGATCACGCTGTTCAAGTCGGTGGGCAGCGCACTGGAAGATCTGGCGGCGTCGGCACTGGCATACGCGAAGGGGGAAGCCGATGGGCAAGCTTGACGGCAAGGTCGCTATCGTCACCGGCGCGGCGCGTGGATTGGGACGAGCCTATGCGCGCCGGATCGCCGGACTGGGCGCCAAGGTCGCTGTCGCCGACTTGAATCTCAAGTCGTTCGAGGAATTCGAGGCCGAGGCGAAGGACATGACGGCCGACAGCACGGTCGCGGAGATCGAAGCGGCTGGAGGCAGTGCCATCGGCATCGAACTCGACGTGTGCGACGAAGCCGCGGTCAATTCAATGGTGCAGCGCGTCGTCGCGGAATGGGGCCGGGTGGACATACTGGTTGCCAATGCCGGCGGCGGTCGCGGTCGGCCAGTGGATACCAAGGCGAGCACGCTCGATCCCGCCTTGCTGCATCTGGTCACCAGCATGAACCTTTACGGCACCGTCTATTGCTGCAAAGCGGTTGCTCCGATGATGAAGCAACAGCGATCAGGGAAGATCGTGACCGTGAGTTCAGTGGCTGGCCTGTCGTCCTCGATCGACGGCGGTTATGCGCATTACGGCGCGGCGAAGGCGGCGATCGCGCATTATACCAAGTATCTTGCGCAGGACCTCGGTCCGTACGGCATCACCGCCAACTGCATCGCGCCAGGCATCATCGGGACCGGACGCATCCTGGCCACGGTGATCCCCGGTAGCGCAACAGCCAACCGTGATCAGTCGGAGCGGATCGCCTTGCGCCGCATCGGCACTGTCGAGGACTGCGCGAAAGTGGTGGAGTTCCTGGTGACCGATCTCTCCGATTACGTGACTGGTGTCGTGATCCCGATCCATGGAGGGTTGCTGCGATGAGCCTCAGTCTCGAAGGTGTCCGCGTACTGGAACTGGCGCGGTATCAGGCGGGCCCGCGTGGGGGGATGATCCTGTCGGACCTTGGTGCCGAGGTGATCAAGATCGAGCGGTTTGGTGGTGAGGAGACGCGCAAGCATCCGCCAATGGTGCGCGGACAGAGCATCTATTTCACCGTGTACAATCGCGGCAAGAAGAGTATCTGCCTTGATCTGCGCAATCCGCGTGGCAAGGAGATCTTTGCCGACCTGGTGAAGACGGCAGACATCGTGCTGGAGAATTTCCGGCCCGGCACGATGAAGGCGATGGGCTTCGACTATGACACGCTGCGTGCGCTGAACCCTGGTATCATTCTGGTGTCGGTGTCAGGCTTCGGTCAGTACGGGCCCTATACCGACCGGCCGGCGTTCGATCCGCTTGGGCAGGCTATGAGCGGGCTCATGTCACTCACCGGCAAGCCAGTGGGTCAGCCACTCGGCACCGCTTCGTCCGTGGTCGATCGCTACACTGCATTGCATGCGACGATTGGTGCACTGGCGGCGCTGCGCCATCGCGATCGCACCGGTGAGGGGCAGCTCGTCGATGTCTGCCTGCTCGATTCGGCGCTGACCATGGTGGAGATTCCGACTTCCTACTATCTGTCAACGGGCGAAGAAGGTGGTGAGGGTGGGCGACCGCCGTACTGCGCAAAGGATGGCTGGGTCGTGATTTCCGCGGCCGGACGGGAGATGGCGGCGCGGTTGATGCAACTGGTTTCGGGTGGAACGAGTGGTACTGTCGAACCGCTTACGGGCGGTCAGGGCGGTGGCGATGCGCGCAAGGCACTGGAAGCCTGGTGCGCCGGACGAACAGTGGAAACGATCTGCTCGGCATTGATGGAGATCGGCGTCCCGGTTGCGCCGGTTCGCACGATACCCGAGGTAGCGAAGGACCCGCATCTGTGGGAACGCGAGATGTTGGTAAAGATGGAAGACGCGGTCGCGGGCGAACTGTATGTGCCTGGCGTGACGGTGAAGATGTCAAAGACGCCTGGCCATGCCGGCCCGGTGCCGACGCCAGGACAGCACACCGACGAGGTATTGGGGCGGCTGCTTGGTTATGACCGCGACACGCTCGGCACGCTGCGACAGGATGGTGTCATCGCGTAGTTGACGCCAATCCCTGCCGTCATTGCTGGAAGCCCATTGCCTCGTCATACGCACGCCGCACCGCATCTGGCTGTCCGACAAGGAACGGGAATTCGCGACGTTCGACCTCTTCGCGGCTGAGGCCATCGATGAACTGCTTGCGCCCGATGATCGGCAGCTCGATGCAGCGGTTCACCAGTGGATCGCGCACGGTCGCCCTTGGCTCACCACCGGCCTCCAGCGCATCGAGTTCGCGGAAGAATCGCTGGCGCATCATGATGATGCCGCGGTCGCTACGGCCGAGATGTTCGCGGCTGCGGTCGGTGATTGCGCCCTGGCCGACCCAGCCGACAAAATCCTGGTTCATGATGTGGCTGGTGATCCAGCGGCCGGTCTTCTCGTCGATGATCGGCGAATACCAGTAGGGAATGCTGTTCTGCACATAAGGTTCGCGGTCCTTCGGCACCCGCGTGAAGAACCAGCCAACGCTCAGCGTGTTTCTGTCGTCGATCGGCACGCGCCATTCGAAGTGGTTGCCGGTGAACAGCGCATTCGGCCAGAGACAGACACGGCCCACAGTCCACAACTCGCTGCTCTCATCTGAATCCGCGCGCACGCGGCGATAAGTAAAGCCGTATTCGAACTCGTCGAAAGCAAGCTTGAGATGACGCGGCGAGTAGTCGTTGCGGCCTTTCAGCCGTGCGCCCCAGTTGTCGTGCATCCACTCGAAGTGAACCGGATCGATCGAGTTCTCCTGGCACTGGAACCAGTTGCACGGGACGGTTGCGAACACGATCTGGACGAAACCGTTCGCCCAGGTGAACGGCTCCCAGTTCGGCACCAGCGGAACCGGATCGGGGCCGAGATAGGCCCATAACAGCCCCGCTTTAGCCTCAACGCGATAGGCGCGGATGCGTATCTGATCGCGAAAGCGGATCTCCGGTGCGTCGATATCCTCGAACGGCTGTTCGCGGCACGCGCCGGTCTCGTCGAACATCCAGCCATGATAGCTGCAACGCAGGCCGCATGGCTCGACAATGCCATAGCTCAAATCGGCGCTGCGATGGGGGCAATGGCGTTGCAGCAGCCCGTACTGGCCGGACAGATCCTTGTACAGCACGAGGTCTTCGCCCAGCAGCCGTACCGGCTTGGTAGGCGCATCGTCCAGTTCCGCCACCGCCGCGATCGGCTGCCAATAGCGGCGCAGCAAGGCGCCCATGCGCGTGCCTGGCGCAACCTCGGTTAGCAGTCGATTGCGTTCTTCGCTCAGCATCAGGCGAGCTTCACCAGCTTCTGCATGCATCGGATGTCGTCATCCGGTCCTATCGGCGTACCACGGTTGCGCATCGCGGTGCGCGACACTTCGCCGACATAGATGTTGCCGCGTGAGTCGATCGCCACACCGTGCGGCGCGATGAACTGGCTCGCCCGCTCGCGCGTGGCGTCGCCAAGCCGGGCTATCGGATTTCCCTCGTGCGTCACGATGCTGACCCGCGGGCCGATACCGGGCGACTTCGCGTTCACCGCCATGCCGGGTCC
>CAYRTL010000004.1:21399-26706 GCA_964427005.1 uncultured Acetobacteraceae bacterium | reverse complement strand
TGCTGACCCGCGGGCCGATACCGGGCGACTTCGCGTTCACCGCCATGCCGGGTCCGCTCTCACCGATATAGGCGAGCGGATTCTTCCCCCGCGTCATGCACAGGCCGCACGGCCGGTGCAGATTGTTCCACTGCGATTCGTAGCGTCCTTTGCCGTCGAACACCTGCACGCGGTGATTTTCGCGATCTGCGACATACACCCAGCCATCTTCGTCGCAGCAGATGTTGTGCACGATGTTGAAAGCACCTGGATCGGTGCCCGGCTCGCCCCAGGAGAACTGCAGTTTCCCGTTCGGCGAGTATTTATGGACGCGCGCGTTGCCATAACCATCGGCGACATAGATGTCGCCCTCTGGCGACAGCGCGGTGTGCGTGCAGCGATTGAACGGATCGCCGCCGTACATCGGCGCCGGTTCGCCGGGCACGCCGATCTCCAGCAACAGTTTGCCTTCCAGCGTCAGCCGGCGGACGGTGTGGTCGCCATCGTCCGTGCAGTAGATCGTGTCGTCTGGCGCCAGATGGACGCCGTGAGGACGCTTGAACAGACCTTCGCCCCAGGAGCGCAGGAAATTGCCCTCGCTGTCGAACACCATCATCGGGTGTTCACTGCGCGCGAAGACATAGACGTTGTCCTTGCTGTCCACACCCACAGCGGCGACCTCGCCGTAGCGCCAACCGGGCGGCAGCTTCCCCCAGTTCTCGATGACCTCGTAGCGATGTTCGCCGGATCCGACGATGATGGTCATGTTGTGCCGCTTCCTCGTCTCGCTTGGAGAGCAGCCTATCACGGTCGGCAAAGGTGGCCAGCATCAGCAGGCGTGGAGGCTAGCTTAACTCTCCGGTCCCTTCACGAAACACAGGATGCCGACTTGCGGCGTCCAGCATGCAACCGCGCGCCCAGTGGGATTGTCGCTGCGATCGAGAATCAGCTGATCGGGAACGCGGCGCCACTGGCCTTCGATCCAGGCTTCGTAATGGTCGCCGTTGATGCGCGAATCCACCGGACGGCAGTCGGCCAGCGAGCAGCACAGTGCGTTGGTCCATGGCTGGCGAAGGCTGTTGAACCACGGCGCCATGGACGGGTCCGCGTCGGGCGGCGGCGCGGCCGCGGCAGAATGGGCGATTCCGGTCAGCAACGCGATCAAGCCAACGAGCAGGAGCATTCGGTGCCGTGGCATAAGGTTGTTCTCCGCGCCTCGGTTGCCCGCTATGGTAGTGCAATACGACGCTGTGCGGCGAGGGTTTGCGAACAGCGGTCATGAACGCCGCATCAACTGTAAGATTGACCGCTTTGGGAACTGCCGTCACTCGCCACATTGTGGGAAACGCCAGGAGAGGCAGCCATGAAGCGCTACGACGCCATCATTATCGGCGGTGGTCAGGCCGGGCCCTCCCTTGCGAAACGGCTGGCCGCTGCTGGCAAGTTTGTCGCCATAGCCGAGCGCAAGGCCTTTGGCGGCACCTGCATCAATACCGGCTGCACGCCTACCAAGACGCTCGTCGCCAGCGCATACGCCGCTCACATGGCGCGGCGCGCGGCGGACTTCGGCATCGTGGTCAATGGTGTCACGGTTGACATGCGGCAGGTGAAGCGCCGCGCGGATAAGCTTGTGCAGTCCTGGAGCGCGGCTCAGGAGGCTTCCCTGCGAGCGACGCCGAAGTGCACGGTCTATCGCGCACACGCCCGCTTCACCGCGCCGCATGAGGTTGCCATCGGGGACGAACGGCTCGTGGCGGAGCTCATCTTCATCAATGTGGGCGGCCGGGCGATGGTGCCACCAATTCCCGGCATCGACACTGTGCCGTATCTGACAAATACCACGATCCTGGCCCTGGAGGAGGTGCCACGCCATCTGATCATCGTCGGCGGCAGCTACATCGGCCTCGAGTTCGCACAGATGTTCCGTCGGTTCGGCGCGGACGTGACCGTGATTGAAAGCACGTCCCGACTGGTGTCTCGCGAAGATCCGGAAATATCGGATGCAATTCGCGAATTCCTTGAGCGGGAGGGCGTGCGCATCATCTGCGAGGCGAAGGACCTCACAATCGCGTCCGTCCGGGACGGAGTCGCAGTTCGCCTGAAGTCTGGCAATGGCGATATGTCGCTGGAAGGATCACATTTGCTGCTGGCCGTGGGACGGCGGCCGAACACCGATGATTTGGGAGTCGATCGCGCGGGAATCGCACTTGATACGCGCGGATACATCATCGTCGATGACCAGCTGCAGACAAGCGTGCCTGGTATCTGGGCTCTCGGCGAGTGCAACGGCCGCGGCGCTTTCACCCATACCGCTTACAACGACTTCGAAATCGTCGCGGCCAATCTGCTGGACGGCGAAAGGAGGTCAGTGCGTGACCGGATCGCCTGCTACGCGCTGTTCACCGATCCACCACTTGGCCGCGTCGGCATGACCGAAGCGGAGGCGCGGAAGTCCGGTCACAACGTGCTGGTCGCCAGCATGGCGATGAAGGATGTCGCACGGGCTATCGAGAAGGACGAGACCGCAGGGCTGATGAAACTCGTCGTCGATGCCGGCACGCGCAAAGTCCTCGGAGCCGCCAGTCTCGGAACGAGCGGCGATGAGGTCATCCACGCCATTCTGGATTTTATGTATGCAGGTGCGCCAGTCTCTGCGCTGCAGCGCGCGGTGCATATTCATCCGACGGTCGCCGAATACTGGCCGGGACTGGCGCAGGAACTGGCATAGAGCGCCCGGGTACGCGCGTCACTTGACTTGCAGGCCCTGGTCCGGCGGGATACTCGCCAGTAGGCCAGGGGAAAGCCCATGAAATTCGGCATCTTCTACGAGCTGCAGCTTCCGCGTCCATGGGGCCCGGACGATGAACGGCGGCTGTACCAGAACGCGCTCGACCAGGTCGAACTGGCCGACAAGCTCGGCTACGATTACGCGTGGGAGGTCGAGCATCACTTCCTCGAGGAATACTCCCACTCGCCGTCCCCCGAAGTATTTCTCGGCGCCGCGAGCCAGCGTACCAAGAACATCCGGCTCGGCCACGGCATCGTGCAGCTCACGACAAATCCGCCGCAGCGCGTGGCCGAACGCATTGCGTGCCTCGACCTCGTCTCGAACGGACGTGTCGAGATGGGCACAGGCGAATCGGCCTCCATCACCGAACTCGGCGGCTTCGGCCGCGACATGGAGACCAAGCGCGAGATCTGGGAAGACGCGATCCGCTGCATCATCCCCATGTTCAAGGACCAGGGGGTCGAGCTGGACACCAAGTGGCACAAGATGCCGATGCGCAACGTGCTGCCGAAGCCAGTGCAGAAGCCGCATCCTCCCCTGTGGGTTGCCTGCTCGCAGCTCGAGACGATTGAAATGGCGGGCCGCCGTGGCATGGGCGCACTCGGCTTTCAGTTCCTGTCAGCGGATGCCGCGCACGCGTGGGTGCATGCGTACTACAACTCCTTCGTCAAGCATCAGGAGAAGCTGGCGGACTACCAGACCAATCCGAACATCGCTCTGGTCAGCTACTTCATGTGCGCCGAGACGGACGAAGAGGCCCGTCGCCGTGCGGACGGCGCGACATTCTTTCAGTTCGCCCTGCGGTATTACGGGTCGAGTTCCGGCCGCAAGCGGCCCGACCCGTACACCGTCAACATGTGGGACGAATACAACAAGTGGAAGCGCGAGAACCCGGAGGCCGCGGCGCGCGCGATTTCCGGCGGATTGATCGGCTCGCCTGAAACACTGCGGCGTAAGCTGCGGCGGTTCCAGACTTCCAACATCGACCAGGTGATCCTGCTGAACCAGGCAGGCAAGAACTCGCACCAGCATATCTGCGAAAGCCTGGAGCTGTTCGCCAAGGAGGTGATGCCGGAGTTCCACGCCAATGAGGCGGAGCATCAGGAGTGGAAGCGCAAGGTGCTGGCGCGCGAAATCGAACTCGAGGAGATCGATACCACGCCATATCGCGAGCGGTTCGGGCCGAATACGGTGCAGCTCCCGGCCCAGCCGGCCGCGGAATAGTTCGCAAATTCGTGAGGGCGTCTGAACAGTAGGGCGCCCTCCGCAACTTTATCGCAAACTGCGCGCCATGAGCGCAGGCGCCATCAGCGATGCGGCGCCGTGGCCGAGTTACGCCTTGCCACGGGGCATCAGCATCAATGGCTACCGGATTGACCGCGTGCTTGGCAGCGGCGGCTTTGGCATCACCTATCTCGCGCACGATCTGCTCCAGCAACGTTTTGCCATCAAGGAGTACTTCCCGCGGCAATTCGCCTTGCGCCAGGGCCTGGAGGTTGTCGCGGCATCGGCCGAGGACACGCCTCTGTTCCAGGAGTGCCGCGATCGGTTCCTGCGTGAAGCGAAGGCGCTTGTTGTCCTGAGCCGCCTGCCTGAGGGGCGGGGCAGCATCGTACGCGTTCAAACCTACTTTGAGTCGCACGGCACCTGTTTTCTGGTGATGGACTATGTCGAGGGCGCCAGCCTTGCGGCGGTGCTGCGAGAGGAACCGAACGGCCTCGCGGCCAATCGCGTGCAGTCTCTCCTGCTACAGTTGTTGTCCAGCATCCGCATTGTCCATCGCGCCGGCCTGATGCATCGCGACATCAAGCCGGCCAACATCATCCTGGGCGATGACGACAGGCTGGTGTTGATCGATTTCGGGTCGAGCCGGGAGACCACACGCGCCGATACGCTTGCCTATACGCAAATCTACTCGGGCGGCTACGCGCCACCGGAGCAGATACTAGGCCTGCCGCAAGGCGAGTTCTCCGACATCTACGCGATTGGTGCGGTCTGCTATCGGGCAATCGGCGGCAAGGTGGTAAATGCGCTTGCGCGCCAGAATGCGCGGGCGGCAGGGCAATCGGACCCGCAGCCTTCGGCAGAGCAGGTCGGTGCGGGGCGATATCCAAAAAAGCTGCTCGCCGCGATCGACCGGGCCATGGCCATCGATCCGATGCGGCGACCGCAAAGCGTGGACGAAATGCTATCGGCGCTGGAACCGGACCCGGCGGCCGAGGCTCCTACCGTCATTGCAGCGCAGCGGGCGATGCCGGCAGCGGCGCCGCGATCTCGCGGAAGGTTCTGGGGCATCGTCGCTGCCTGCGGTGGCGTGGCCTTGGTCGGAGCGATGGCGGCCGTGTTCTTTCTGCGCGAACCGGCTGGTCCGGCGCCTTCCATTCAACAGCAGGCTGCCGTTGTCCCCGCGCCCCCGGTTGTGCCACCACAGCCCGCTGATGCCGCGCCGGCGCAAGCCACTCCTGAGCCGACGGCTCGTCCGGCAGCCTCAGAGGAAAAGCCTCAACAGGAGGCAGTCGTTGTACCGCCCCCCGCACCTG
>CAYRTL010000004.1:5320-21299 GCA_964427005.1 uncultured Acetobacteraceae bacterium | reverse complement strand
CGCGCCCAAGCGGCAGCGCTAACGGTGCCGTGCGCCGTATTGCACGTCGGCGCCGAACGGGATCGCATACGCATCGCTGGTCTGGCGGCAGCGGGACAGGAGCTCGATCGGCTGCTGACAGACGTGAGCCAAGCCGGCCCTGTTGCGGACAACATCCTGCGGATCGATCACGCGCTGTGTGCGCCGATAGCGACAATGGCCCCGCTCATCCGGCAGACGTGGGAGAGGGAACCCCGCGCCGTTGCGCTTCGGGTCGCCCAGCCGGAGGTGACGAGTGGCGCCCGGCTCGGCATCGATGTCGATGCTGGATTGCCGGTGCGGTACGTCGACATCTTTCAACCCGATGGGTCAGTGCGCCACCTACTGCGCGCGGGCACAGTCACCACGGCGAACAGAGATCATGTCGAATGGAGCGCCACGCCTCCCGCCGGACCCCGCCTTGTGCTCGCGATCGGTTCGGCGCAGCCGCTCGATATCGGCAACAGGCCGGAGATGGAGGCTACGACCGCATATCTGCAAACATTGCAGCCACTCCTGGAACGCGCAGCGTCACGAGTCGCCGCTGATCTCGCGATAGTGACGGTGCGCGCCGCCGAGCCCGCAGTAATGAAGGTTCCGCAACGGCGTCCGACGCCGGTGCGGTCCGAACGGTGCGCGAACATCATCAGTCGCGCGCAACTGGGGGAGAGATTGTCCGATGCGGAGCTCGCGGTGCTGCGAAGCGAATGTAAGTCGTAGTTTCCGGCAGTCGACCGGATGGTTCGCCGCCGCGCTGGTCGCGCTGGTTGTGGGCTGCACGCAGCCCACACAGAACACCGTGGTTGCCTCTGCACCGCCCGCGCCGGCACCACCGCCACCGGTACAGCCCGTGCCGTTCCCAACGGCTGTGACCAACGCGGCGGACGCTGTCTTCTCCGGCGCCCTCAAAAACACCCCGCCGGCTGGCGAGCGTCAGCTCGTTGTCATCGATCCGCTGGTGAATGGGGTGACCGGGGAGCAGACCTCGGCGACGCGCCAGATCCAGGATCAGATCATCGGACTGGCACGCGAGAAATACCCGCAATTCGACATCGAGCCATTCTCGGCCGCCGCGGTAAGCAGGCAGCCCTATGTCATGGTCGGTACGTTCACGCCGGTGAACGCACAGGGCCAGACGGCCGGGCCGCGCGAAGGTTATCGGTTCTGCCTCGTTATGGTCGATCTGCGCGCCGGCAAGACCGTGGCGAAGGGCGTCGCGCGCGCACGGATGGACAGCGTCGATTCCACGCCTACTGGCTTCTTCCGCGACAGCCCCGCCTGGACGAACGATGCCAGCGTCAAGAGCTACATCGATACCTGTCAGGCGACCAAAGTCGGCGACGCGATCAGCGCCACGTACATCAACGGTATTCTGACCGCCTCGGTCATCGCTGATGCGATCGAGGCGTACAACGCGAGCCGTTACCGCGATGCGCTCGCGTTGTATCAAACGGCGCAGAGTTCGCCGGCGGGCAACCAGCTCCGCGTGTTCAACGGGCTCTATCTCACCAATTGGAAACTTGGCCGGCGCGATCAGGCGGCCGAGGCGTTCGGCCGCGTGGTTGACTACGGACTGCAGAACAACGCACTCGGCGTAAAGATCCTGTTCAGGCCCGGTTCGACCTCATTTGCGCCAGACCAGTCGGGAGAGCCCTACGATATGTGGCTGCGGCAGATCGCCTATCGCTCCGCGTCCAGGAACGCCTGCCTCCAGGTCACGGGAAATACCAGCGCGTCCGGCTCAGCGGCCCTGAACGATCAGTTGTCGCAGCTCCGTGCCGAGTACGTGAAGGGGCAGCTGGAACTGGATGATCCTGCCTTGCGCGGGCACGTCATCGCCAACGGCGTCGGATCAAAAAACAACCTTGTCGGCACCGGTTCAGATGATCTGTCCGACGCGCTGGATCGGCGGGTCGATTTCAAGGTGATCCCCGCGTGCTGAGCGTCATGCGGGTAGACCGGTAAACGCCAGCGATACCAGGACCGACACTGCGACGATAGCGGCGGCGACCAGGAACGGCGCGAGCTGCGGGTGCCGTTCCGCAAGGTTGTGCCGAGGAACGGGTGCGACGCGGGCATCCGGGTGTGTAACGCTCATATGAGTGTGCCTTGATCTGCCTGTTGCGGGCGCAAACCTGCATCAGCGCTCGTCGTGGCCGCTTTGATGCAGATCAAACGGGCAGGGTGGCTGACGTATTGGGTCTCCGTGCAACCCGAGCGCAGTGGCATCACCTCCGGCTGATGTACGAACCGCCCGCGTGAGCTGGGCCGCTATCGGCTGCGGAGAAGGACTGGATTTGATGAACGCACAACCCTGTCCAGCGCGTCTGCCAGGAGCGGCGTGATGGCAGACATGCCGTCTCCGGACATCGCCCGGCCGCGCGAGGTAAGCCAAGGGCAACTTCGCCGCGAGCGTCGGCGCCTCGAGCTCCGCTATGCGCTGATTGCGTTGGGCGCGTTGGTGCTTGTCATCGGCGGGATCAGCTACTGGCTTTCTGGGGGGCGCTACGTCTCAACTGACGATGCATACGTGAAAGCCAATGTGCTGAACGTTTCTACTGACGTGTCCGGGCTGGTGGACCAGATCCTGGTCCACGAGGGCCAGACCGTGAAGAAGGACCAGCCATTGTTCCGGCTTGATCCCACAGCTTTCCAGCTTGCGGTGGATCAGGCACAGGCGAACCTGGAGCAGACCGCGCTCGATCTGCAATCGCTGCGCGCCGATTACATGACGGCGCAGAGCCGGGTGACGGCTCAGCAGGCACAGGTCGAAGCCGATCAGGTTACGTTCGACCGCTATGCGGATCTCGTAACCCATAATGCAGTGTCGCGCGCGCAGTATGATGACGCAAGGTATAAACTCGCAGCCGACCAGGCGCTGTTGCAGGCAAACCAGGCAGCCGCGCAGTCTGCCCTGGCGCGGCTTGGTTCGCGGCCGGACACGCCGATTGAGCAGATGCCAGCTTACAAGCTCGCCGCGGCGAAGCTCGCGCAGGCGCAGCGCGATTATAATCACAGCATCGTGCGTGCCTCTTTTGATGGCGCAGTGACCCAGGTGAACAAGCTGCAGCCGGGCCAGTTCCTTGCCGCCGGTACGCCAGCATTCGGGTTGGTCGACACGCGGAACATGTGGGTCGCTGCCGAACCGAAGGAAACCGATCTGACATACGCGCGCAACGGTCAGCCGGCCACGATCAACATAGATGCCTATCCCGGCCGTGTGTGGCATGGCGTGCTGCAGAGCGAGGCGCCCGCTACCGACCAGGAATTCTCGATCCTCCCTGCGCAGAATTCATCCGGCAACTGGGTAAAGGTGGTGCAGCGCGTGCCGGTGCGGGTCACAATCGACAGAAGCCCCGATGATCCGCCGCTGTCATCAGGCATGAGTGCTGAGGTGACCATCGACACGGGACATCGACGCACACTCGGCGACCTGTTCTAGCCATGAGCGGCAGCATGAGCGAAGTGCCGCATCGCGGGCTCATCACGGTCTGCGCGATGGTTGCAACGCTGATGCAGGCGCTCGACGCGACGATCGCGAACGTCGCGCTGCCGTATATGCAAGGCAGCCTGGCCGCGAGCTACGACCAGATCACCTGGGTCTTGACGTCGTACGTGGTGGCCGCCGCGATCATGACTGCCCCGGTTGGTTGGCTGGCTGCGCGGTTTGGTCAGAAAACTCTGTATCTGGTGTCGGTGATTGGGTTCACCATCGCTTCGATGGCCTGCGGCGTGGCCACCTCTCTCGGCGAGATGGTGATAGACCGCGTCATCCAAGGCGTGTTCGGCGCCGCGCTGGTGCCGCTTTCGCAAGGCACAATGCTGAACATCTATCCGGCCGAGAGGCGCGGGTCCGCCATGGCGATCTGGGGCATGGGTGTGATGGTCGGGCCAATTCTGGGGCCAACACTCGGCGGCTATCTCACCAGTTTCTACAACTGGCGTTATGTGTTCTTTGTCAACCTGCCGTTTGGAATAGCTGCCGCCGCCGGCCTGTGGTGGTTCCTGCCCGCGGACAAGCCTCGCAGCGGTCTGCGTTTCGACTGGTTTGGGTTCACCTCGCTCGCAGTCGGCATTGGCGGCTTGCAGCTCATGCTCGACCGGGGCGAGATCAAGGACTGGTTCAGCTCCACCGAGATCATCGTCGAAGCCGTGATGGCGGTGAGTGGCTTCTACCTGTTCATCGTGCAGATGCTCACCGGCAAGCGGCCGTTCATCACGCCGGCGATCTTTCGCGACCGTAGCTTCGCCGTCGGTCTTGTCATCATGTTCGCGGTGGGAATGGTGCTGCTTGCGTCATCCGCTCTGCTGGCGCCATGGCTGCAGCAGCTTGGCAACTACCCTGTCGATACCGCTGGTCTGCTGCTCGCGCCGCGCGGCATCGGCACCATGCTGGCGATGATGGTGGCGGGACGCATCATCAATCGCATCGATCCTCGCGTGCTTATGGGTATTGGCGTTGTCATGCTGTGGTGGAGCATGTGGCGGCTGTCCAACTGGACGCCGGCGGTGGACGTCTGGACACTGGCGATGAACACCATCGTTCAGGGTGCGGGGCTGGGCCTGATCTTCGTGCCGCTGAACGTGGTGGCTTTCGCGACCTTGTCGCCACAGTTGCGCTACGAGGGCACCGCGTTGATCAGCCTGCTGCGCAATGTTGGCAGTGCCGTAGGGATTTCCATTTTCGAGGCTTTGCTGACCACCGGCACGCGAGTCGAACATTCGGTCCTGGCGCCCTTCGCATCGCCACTGAACCGCGTGCTGCAAACCGCGCCTTTGTCGCCGGAAACGGCACAAGGCGCGGCTGTGCTGGATCAGATGATCAACTACCAGGCGCAGGTGATCGCGTACAACAACGACTACTGGCTGATGGGCCTGCTGGCGTTGCCGCTCCTGCTGCTGTTGCCATTGATGCGCCGGCCGCGGCGAGCGGCGGCCGGCGCGGCGCATGCCCCGATGGACTGACGCGCTGGCTGTGCCAGAATTCGCACCCAATGCTGTGAACCAGATCACACCATGGCGTTGACGGTCATGCGAGGCTGTCCGGGCGACAGATTCCGCATGGGAGGGGATGATGGCCGAAGATCTGAGCGCGCCATGGAACAGAGGCGCAGTGCCGGTTGCCGCGACCGCTGTCGTAAAGCGCATCGAGGGTTTTTTCGCCGCACCGTACGATGACAACGGCAGTCTGCCCGGCGGGACGTGGACCATTGGTTATGGCACCATCCGCGACGCCAACGGCGAGCCGGTCACGCCGGATACACCGCCGATCACCGAGGCTGAAGCCGAGGCGCTGCTCATGCGGGACATGAGAGGTGCGGCGAATGATGTGGCGCAACGGGTGCAGGTGCCGCTGCTGACCCGCGAAGCGGCGGCGCTGATCTCCTGGACCTACAATCTGGGCGGCACGAACCTTGCGAAGTCCACCATGCTTGCGCGTATCAACGCCAACGCCAAGGGCGCAGTCCCTGACGAGATGCGGAAATGGATCAACCAGGAGGGCAGGCCTCTGCTGGGTCTGCTGCGCCGTCGCTGGGCCGAGGCGGCCATCTTTGTCGGTGTCGATCCAGCCAACGCGTGCGTCAGGGCATGGAAAGAGATCGAGGACCTGCAGGAGTGGCCGTCATTCGCCTGACAACGCAATGACCCTTTGTGTCATGCTCGGGCCAAGCCCGAGCATGACACAAACCAGTCCGGCCGTCGGGCCGTTGGTATTACAACAGGGGGGAAACCATATGCCTTGGACCTATAGCCAGAGGACGGGAATGCTGACCCGCGAAGGCGCGACCGTCGCAATTGGCTACTCGGGGCACGGTGACGGTAAGAACAATCCCGAGATGCAGGAGATCCGCAATGTCGGGCCGATCCCTCAGGGCCGCTACAGCATCGGCGACCCGCGGGACTCGGATAAGGTTGGGCCATATGCTCTGCCGCTCACACCTACCGATGGCACGAACACGTTCGGCCGCAGCGACTTCATGATCCACGGCGACAGCATTGTGCATCCCGGCACCGCCTCCGAGGGCTGCATCATTCTGCTGCGCGACGCGCGTCACCAGATCGGCGAAAGCGACGACAGGACGCTCATCGTGACCGCATGAGTAACGTCAGACGGTGAACTGCTCGGCGATGATCCGCTCTGACAACGCACGATCCGGATCGAACAACACGGTGATGCTGGTCGAGCGGTCCTCACGCACTTCTACCGAGATCACGTCGCGCACTTCGGTGAAATCGGCGACGGCCGCGGTGGGGCGCTTGTCGGGCTCCAGTACCTCGAACAGCACCTGCGCCGTGCTGGGCAGCAACGCGCCGCGCCATCGACGGGGGCGGAATGCCGATATCGGCGTTAGCGGCAGCAGGTTGGCGGACAACGGGACGATGGGTCCATGCGCCGACAGGTTGTAAGCAGTAGATCCTGCCGGCGTTGAAATCAGAATGCCATCGCACATCAGTTCCGGCAGCCGCACGCGCCCATCCACCGTGACCCGAATCTTCGATGTTTGCCGAAGCTGGCGCAGCATCGAGACTTCGTTGAACGCCAAAGCCTCCGCTTCCGAGCCATCCGCGCTCACCGTCTGCATGCGCAGCGGATAGAGCACTGCCTCCTGTGCGTTTGCCAGGCGGGCCGGCAGGTTCTCCTCGCTGAATGTATTCATCAGGAAGCCGACCGAGCCGCAGTTCATGCCGTAGACCGGGATGCGCAGTGTCAGCACTCGGTGAATCGTCTCGAGCATGAAGCCGTCGCCACCGAGGGCCACCACCACCGACGCGTTTTCCAGCGGACAATCGCCATAGATGGCGACGAGGCGCTCGCGCGCTTCAGTCGCCAGCACGGTGGCGGAGGCGCAGAAGGCGATCTGTCCCGGGACGTAGTCCCGCGACCAGCCGGCCTGCGCGACGGCTTCCGGAACGTTCAAACGCGCTTCCTGTGTTCGAGCACCGGCATGTCGCGACGCACACGCTCAGTGACCTTGTGGTCGATGCGCGCAGTGGCCCAGCCGGTGCCGTCCGACACTTTCGCTGTCACGTGTCCCCAGGGGTCCACGATCATGGAGTGGCCATAGGTGAAGCGAGGCTCTCCCTTGCCCTCCAGATGCTTGCCCCATGTGGCTGGCGCGGCGAACCAGCACTGGGTCTCGATCGCGCGCGAACGGATCATCACCTCCCAATGGTCCTTGCCAGTGGCCAGCGTGAAGGCCGATGGCAGGAATATCACCTCGGCGCCTTGCTCGCGCAGCTTCCAGAACAGGTCGGGGAAGCGCAGGTCATAGCAGATCGCGCAGCCGACCTTCGTCCCATCCGCTTCGTACGTGACCACTTCGTCGCCGGCGCCGTAGGTGTTGCTTTCCCGATAGCCGGTGCCATCCGGCGCCACGATGTCGAACAGGTGCATCTTGCGATAGCGGGCGATCTCCTGACCGTCCGGATCGAACACCACGGTGGTGTTGAACAGCTTCTCCGGTCCCTTCTCAATGATCGAGCCGCCGTGCACATGGACCTTGGCCGCGCGCGCGGTGTCGCGCAGGAATTCGTACGCGGGTCCGCCCGGTTCGTTGGAGCCCTTCACGGGCAGCACTTCGGCGTTGGCGTTGCGCACGGTGCGATCGCCGCCGAGGCTGTCCCACACCTCAGGGAGCGAGACAATATTCGGACGGTCGGCTTCCACCGCTTCGCCGATGAGGCGGCGCGCCTGGGCGATGTTCTGCTCCTTGTCGGGGCCTGGGTTCATCTGGACGACGCTGATGCGCATCGCGGACTCCGGATTACTGGGCAGTCCTCAGAAGAACCGAACCGCGTGAGACGCGCAACTGGCGGCTAGCGCGGCCAATCCAGCCGGGGTTCGGCACGGCCGCTCGCCTGGCGGCGATCCGGCTCGCGGCGGGCATTCCGTGCGGGCGGCTCGCGCGAGTCTTGGTCTTCCAGTTCATGCGACGCCGGCGGGATCGGTGGTCGACTTATTTCCGGTGGCGCACGCCGCGGCTCGACTCTGGGCTCCGGCGCATAGATCTCATCGTAGTCGGCGGCGCGTACCACCTCGGGCAGCCGCAGGGCCAGGTGGCGGATCTCGCCCTGAATCTCGTCCAGCCTGGCCTCGATCACCTCCAGCCGGCTTTTCACGCCGATTACGCTGAACGGCATGAACAGGAACACCAGCGCGTACAGCAGCGCCGGTACGAGGAGGACGATTGGCACCCACCAGGGGAGCCAGTCCGGCAGCGTGAAAGGCAGGGTCATGGAGTGGACCCTAGCATCTTCCGGCAGGCCTTATCCAATGCTGTGTCCAGCAGGGTAATGTCCTGATCTCGGCGAAGTGCAGAAACGGGCGCGCTAGGACGGAAATCCTCACAATTGCATTGGTTTGAAGTTATGCATGCTCGTGCCGGTGATGCAGATCAGGATAATGGGGATGTCGATGCCTGAGCCGCGCGTGCTTGTGCCAATGGTTGTGCGGTTCGCCCGCGGGATCGTTCGGGCTGTGCTCATGCTGATGATGAGCATCGTGAACGTGCCGATGCTCATGTTCCAGTGCCTCGTGCTCATGTTCGTGCTCGTGCGATTCCGCTAAGTGCAGATAAACCCCGATGCCCATGAGGATGCCTGCTGCGATCAACCGAGCCGTAATTGGCTCGTTGAAGATTGCGATTGAAAGGACTGCACCCATGAATGGGGCAGTGGAGAAGTAGGCGCCTGTCCTCGCCGCTCCCAAGTGCCGAAGTCCCAACACGAACAGGACCAAGCTTACGCCGTAGCCTAGAAAACCCACGGAAGCTGCCGAGACGAGACTCGTCGCAGCTGGCAAACGGGCGCCCGCAATCAGCGCCAACGTCATGTTCACCACACCCGCAACCAAGCCCTTAACGAACGTAATCTGTACCGGATCGGCGGCGCTCAGTTTGCGGGTGAGATTGTTGTCTATGCCCCACGCCAGACAGGCTCCAGCCACAGCGAGCGCACCCGTGCCAAACCCTTCGGGCCCGCCCTGCCAGGACAGCAGGACGGCGCCGGCAAGGATTGCTGCCGCGCCAACCAGGAGGCCTCGATCAACGTTCTCCCGAAAGGCCACCCATGCGATCAGCATGGTCGCCAGGCCTTCGAGGTTCAGCAACAGAGATACGGACGAGGCAGGGGTTGTTGTCAGCCCGATCATCAACAAGACAGGTCCGATTATGCCGCCGCTCAGCACGACAAGGCTGAGCCAAGGCAAGTCCGACCGCCGCAAGGGAGCTTCTGCCGAATGCCGGCCAATTGCACGAGCGGCGAGCCGAACGATACCAAGCCCCACGCCCGACCCCAGATAGAGCAGGGCGGCGAGCAACCAGGGACTGATACCTTCTCCGAGCATGAGTTTGGCCAACGGCGTGCTGGCCGCGAACAGGATCGCCGATGCCAGCGTGATACCTGGCCAATAAGGATTACTCACTCCATCACCTTGGCGAATGAGTCATTCACTGTGACTTAGCACATTATGGGTTGCCCTTATCGGCCCCGGATCAAGAGTTGACATCCGCGACCACTCTGATCAGAGTTCCAGGCGAGGGGTTGACCGCGATCGCCCCGTGAGGCTTTGGCCAAAGCATCGCGTCCGAACTCCAGAGAGGAGGGGGGACGCCTCATGGCCACACCCGACACAATCACCGCCGCCCAACTGAGCCGCCTCATCGGCACGCCCGAAGCGCCGCTGGTTATCGATGTTCGTATCGAGAAGGACTACGCGGCCGACCCGCGCCTGTTGCCTGCGAGTGTGCGGCGCGACTATCGCACCGTCTCAACCTGGGCCGGCGACTACACCGGCCGCTCTGTCGTCGTGATCTGCCAGCGTGGGCTAAAGCTGAGCGAAGGCGTCGCGGCCTGGCTACGCCACGCTGGTGTGCGCGCCGAAAATCTCGAAGGAGGATTTGAAGCCTGGGTGCAGGCAAAGGGCCTGCTCGTGCGGCCGGACTACCTGCCGAAAGGCGACGAACAGGGCCGCACGCTCTGGGTGACGCGCACGCGGCCGAAGATCGACCGCATCGCATGTCCCTGGCTGATCCGCCGCTTCATCGACCCCTCCGCCGTGTTTCTCTTCGTCGTGCCATCCGAGGTGGCTGATGTCGCCGATCGATTCGGCGCAACGCCGTTCGACATCGAGGGTGTTTTCTGGAGCCACCGCGGTGCGTCCTGCACCTTCGATGTGATGCTCGATGAATTCGGTCTGCATTCCGAGCCGCTGGATCGGCTTGCCGTCATCGTGCGTGGCGCGGACACCGCTGAACTCGACATCGCGCCTCAGGCCGCCGGGTTGCTGGCCGCTTCACTCGGTTTCTCGCGCATGTATCGCGATGACCTGGCGCAGCTCGACGCAACAATGGCGCTCTACGACGCATTCTATCGCTGGGCGCGTGACGCTGTCGGCGAGATGCATAATTGGCCAACGCCTGCGGGTGGAGGCCGGTCATGAGCATCACCGCATCCACACCGATCGAGGCAACGCCGGTACACGGCGTCAGCCTCGGCGAGGCGTTCAAGGTCTGGCTGCGCGTCGCGCTGCTGAGCTTCGGCGGGCCTGCCGGGCAGATCGCGGTCATGCATCGCATCGTCGTGCAGGAGAGGCGTTGGGTCTCTGAGGCGCGGTTCCTGCATGCGCTGAACTACTGTCATCTGCTGCCGGGACCCGAGGCGCAACAGCTCGCCATCTACATCGGCTGGCTCATGCACAGAACTGTCGGCGGGCTGATCGCCGGCGTGCTGTTCGTCATTCCGGGTGTCATTGCCCTGATGGCGCTCAGTTGGATCTATGTCATCTGGGGCAATGTCAGCGTTGTCGCGGGCCTGTTCTTCGGGCTTAAGGCGGCCGTATTGGCCGTGGTCATCGAGGCGGTACTGCGCATCGGCCGCCGAGCTTTGAAGTCGCGGCTCGCCGTCGGCGTGGCCGCAGCGGCCTTCGTCGCGTTGTTCTGCTTCGCCATTCCGTTTCCACTCGTGGTGGTGGGTGCGGCGCTTGTTGGCCTGGCGGCGGACCGGCTTGGCTACCCCGTCTCGGGCTCCGCCACGCATGACGCGCGCGGGGATGATCTTCTCGGCGAGAGTGTACCCGCGCACGCGCGGCCATCGCTCGCCCAAGCCCTCGGCGTCGTCACTGTCTGGTTGCCGCTTTGGCTAGGGCCGGTGCTGCTGCTGTTCCTGCTGAACGGCGCGGATGACATCTTCACGCGGCTTTCGCTGTTCTTCAGTGAGGTCGCTGTCGTCAGCTTCGGCGGCGCCTATGCGGTGCTCGCCTATGTCGCGCAGCAGGCGGTGGAGACGTATCGCTGGCTGCGGCCGGACGAGATGCTGGCTGGTCTCGGCATGGCCGAGACGACGCCCGGCCCGTTGATCATGGTCGTGCAGTATGTCGGCTTCCTGGCTGGCTACCGCACGCCCTCGATCATGCCGCCGCTGATGACAGGAACGCTTGCCGGCTTGCTTGTGACGTGGGTGACGTTCACGCCGTGCTTCCTGTGGGTGCTTCTCGGCGCACCATACGTCGAGGCGCTGCGTGGCGTCCGGTCACTTGGCGCCGCTTTGTCCGCTGTGACTGCCGCAATCGTGGGTGTCGTGCTCAACCTTGCCGTCTGGTTTGGCATCCATGTCGTCTTCCGCGAGACGGTAGCGTGGCACGGTTATGGGCTGACCCTCAGCATTCCGGTTCTGCCTAGTATCGACGTCTTCGCGACGGTTCTGGCCATCGCTGCCGCGCTCGCGCTGTTCCGGTTCAAGGTCGGCGTCATCCAGACACTGCTCGCCTGTTCGCTTGCGGGGGTCGTGTTGCAACTCGCGTTCGGAGGTGCGTCATGAGCGACATCGGCACAGTGGCGCTGCTGTGGCGCGGCGATCGCGATGCGCGTCGAGAAGCGACGCCGGACAACAATCGCTGGCACCTGATCTTTGCGGCATTACACGCGGCCGGGGTGCATGCGGAACCAGCCGTGTACTGTGAGGAAGCGGCGGACGAAGTGCGTGAGCAACTGCTCGGCGTGGATGGCGTTTTGGTCTGGGTCGATCCGATCTCGAACGGCCGCACCCGATTCGAACTCGATGTCATGTTACGCGATGTGGCGCGTCAAGGAGTGTGGGTCAGCACACATCCTGACGTGACGCTGAAGATAGGCGTGAAGGAAGTGCTTCATACGACGAAGCATCTCGGATGGGGCACTGACACGCAGCTCTATCGCTCGTTCGAAGCGTTCCGGGACGAGTTCCCGAAGCACCTGCAAACGTCAGGCGCTCGCGTGATCAAGCAGAACCGCGGCAATGGCGGGCAAGGCGTATGGAAGGTAGAGTTGCAGTCACCCGACATCGCGACCGTGCTGGAGGCCCGCCGCGGCAGCGAGCCGAGCAGTGTGACTCTCGAGCAATTCATGGCGGATTGCGCCAGTTATCTCGACAACAACGGATGCATCATCGATCAGCCGTTCCAGGACCGGCTCGCTGACGGCATGATCCGCTGCTACATGGGTACCGATCGGGTGGTTGGTTTTGGCCACCAGTTCATCACAGCGCTGCTGTCGTCTGATGCACCGGGGCCACGCATCATGCACCCGGCATCGGCGCCCGCGTTTCAGGCGCTGCGGACGAAAATGGAAACCGAGTGGACGCCGCAGATGGGACAAATGCTCGGCATCGAGCGGGATGCGTTGCCAATAATCTGGGACGCCGATTTTCTTTACGGTCCGCGGACAACCGCAGGAGACGACACGTTCGTCCTGTGCGAAATCAACGTCAGTTCGGTGATACCGATACCGGACGAAGCTCCGGCAGAGATCGCGCGCCTCGTGAGGGAACGGCTCTTGTCGCATCGCCGCCAGTGATGAAGCGGCGCCGGCTGATCATCACCCTGCTGGCAACGCTATTCGCGACGCCAGGTGCCGGTGATCAGTCGGCGCGGCCTCTTGTGCTTGAGCGGACCATTGCGTTGAGCGGCGTCTCCGGGCGGATCGATCACATGGCGGTTGATCCGGCCCATAACCGCCTTTTCGTTGCGGAACTCGGCAACGGCACGCTGGACATCATCGATCTTGCCGCAGGCGCAGTCGTGCATCGCATTGCAAACCTAAGGGAGCCGCAAGGCGTCGGCTATGCAGCCGGTCCGCGAATCATCGCTGTGGCGAGTGCGGGCGATGGCTCGGTCCGCATGTTCAGTGCCGACACATTCGCTACTGTCGGCACAATCGATCTGGGCGATGATGCCGACAATGTCCGAGTGGATTCACGGACGGGCAACCTGATTATCGGCTACGGGTCCGGCGGACTGGCGATCGTCGATCCGGTCAAGGCAGCACTTGTCCGTCATATTCAACTGCCGGCGCATCCCGAAGGGTTCCAGCTTGATCCCGGGACAGGGCGCGCGTTCGTAAACATCCCCGATGCGCGCCAGATTGCCGTCGTCGACATTGATGCTGGAAGGCAGACCGCCGGTTGGCGTGTCCCCAACCTGCGCGCGAACTTTCCAATGGCACTCGATGCCAGCAGTGGCGTAATCGCTTCGGTGTTTCGCAGCCCGCCTCATCTGGTCATCCTCGATGTGAAGACCGGAGTGCCTGCTGCCAATCTCGAAAGCTGTGGCGATGCCGACGATGTTTCTTTCGATGCAAAACGCCACCGAATCTACGTGAGCTGTGGCGAAGGGACGGTCGACGTCTGGCAGCAGCGCGCTGGCGGCTATCGTCATCTGAGCCCGGTCAGGACAGCGTCTGGCGCGCGCACGTCGCTATTTGTACCGGAGTTCGACCGCTTGTTCGTCGCCGCGCGCGCCGGGTTCATGGGATTGGGCTCGGCAGCCGCCATCCTGGTCTTCCGGCCAGCGGACTGAGCCTTCTCCCTCCGATGGGTGTGGATTTCCGCGGCGTGCCGTGGCAAGCCTGCGGGCCGTCCGTTCAGGTGCCCTTCTCCGATGCTCTTGCTGATCCCTGGCCCCGTCACCACCCGCCCCGAGGTGCGCGAGGCGCTGCGTTACGACTTCGCGCCCTGGGACAACGATTTTCGCCCCCTCTATGCCGGCATCCGCGAGCGCGTGCTGCGCATTGCCGGCGGACTACCCGGCGAACATGCGACGCTGCCGCTGCAAGGCTGTGGCCACTTCATCACCGAAGCGGCGATCCGCACCTTTGTCCCACTCGGTCACAAATTGCTGATCCCCGGCACCGGGTCGTACGCGGACAGGATGATCCGCCTCGCGCGTGAGGCCGGCCGGGTGCCGGTGGTGCTGCCTGTCTCGCCCGTTGCCGCGACCGATCCCGCCGCTGTTGCCGCCGCGCTAGAGGCGGACCCGGAGATCAGTCATGTCGGTCTGGTCTATAGCGAAACCGGCAGCGGCATCGTCCACGATGTGACGACAATCGGTGCCGCGGTGCGCGGCCTCGGCAGGCGGCTTCTCCTGGATGCGGTGTCGGCGTTTGGTGCCTTGCCGTTGGACCTGTCCGCCCAGCCCGAAATCGATTGCGTCGGCTTCACCTCCAACAAATGCCTGGAAGGTGTGCCCGGCATGGCCTTCGCCGTCGCGCGCATCGATCGCGTGGAGGCGTGCACCGGCAATGCCGGAAGCTGGTCGCTTGATCTGTCCAGCATCTACGCGCATGCGGTGCGCAGCGGCTGGGGCAGCTTCCGCTTCACGCCGCCTGCACAGGTGCTGAACGCATTCAACACCGCGCTCGATCTGTTCGACGCCGAGGGTGGGCAGCCGGCGCGGCTCGCCCGCTACACCGCCAACATGCGCACGCTCTACGACGGCGTGCGCGGCCTCGGCCTGACGCCATGCCTGCCGCCCAACGTGCAGGGCCCGATCATTGTGAACGTGCAGGCGCCGCCCGATCCCGCGTGGGACCTGCAGCGTTTCGTCGATGCACTGAAGGTGCGCGGCGTGCTGATCAGCAACTTCTACAACACCGAAGAGCCGAGTTTCCGGGTGGGCTGCATCGGCGCGATCACACCAGCCGACATGGCGCGCGCCGTCGCTGCGATGGGCGAGGCATTGCAGGAGCTGGGCATACAACAACGCAAGGCAGCATAAAGGTTCCACACGGAGAAGCACGAGGCAGCCAGAGAGCCACTGAGCAGTACCTTTACTCCGTGGCCGTCCGGCTTTCTCCTCTATCTCCGTGAGGAACCTTGTTGGTGAGTAACAGAACGGAGGACCCAAGAAATGCCAGAAGGCACGCGCGCGCCATACATATACATGGTGCAGATGGACATTCCCGCCGAACATGAGGCGGACTTCAACCGCGTCTATGACACCGAGCACGTACCGGAGATACTGAAGGTTCCCGGCGTGCGCGGCTGCTCGCGCTATGCGCTGGAGAAGACCAACAAAGCCGGTATGGCACGCTATCTCGCGCTCTACGAGGTCGATTCACCCTCAGTCATCGACAGTCCCGCCTGGCTGCAGGCTGCCGAAATCGGTGACTGGGCACCAAAGATCCGCCCGCACACCACCAACCGGTCGCACACCGTGATGCGCAAGATAGCCTGAGGAATCCGACAGAATGAAAAGCGACCTGGAGATCGCCCGTGAAACCAAGCTCCGCCCCATCGCGGAGATCGCCGCCAAGCTGGATATCCCTGCCGATGCGCTGGAGCCGTATGGCCGGCACAAAGCCAAGGTCGGCATGGAGTTCATCAAGTCGCTGGAGAGCAAGCCGGATGGCGCGCTGGTGCTGGTGACCGGCATCAGCCCGACGCCGGCAGGCGAGGGCAAGACCACCACGACCGTCGGTCTGGGCGATGCACTGAACCGCATCGGCTCGCGCGCGGTGATCTGCTTGCGCGAGCCGTCGCTGGGGCCAAGCTTTGGCATGAAGGGTGGTGCCGCGGGTGGTGGCTATTCGCAGGTGGTCCCAATGGACCAGATCAACCTGCATTTCACCGGCGATTTCCACGCGATCACCAGCGCCAACAACCTGCTGGCCGCGATGATCGACAATCACATCTACTGGGGCAATTCACT
>CAYRTL010000004.1:0-5220 GCA_964427005.1 uncultured Acetobacteraceae bacterium | reverse complement strand
CGGCTCGGGCTGAAGCTGGCCGATGTGGTGGTGACCGAGGCTGGCTTCGGCGCCGATCTGGGCGCGGAAAAATTCATCGACATCAAGTGCCGTTCGGCGGGACTGAAGCCATCCTGTGCGGTGGTGGTCGCGACAGTGCGCGCGCTGAAGATGCATGGCGGCGTGGCGCGCAATGCTCTGGGGACGGAGAACGTCGAGGCGGTACGAAAAGGCGTCGCCAACCTGGCGCGTCACGTCGAGAACCTGGGGAAATTCGGGCTGCCCGTGGTGGTTGGTGTAAACCACTTCACCTCGGATACCGATGCGGAATTCGCAGCAATACGGGACGCGATGGCGAAACAAGGTGTCGAGGTGATCTCCTGCACGCATTGGGCGAACGGCGGTGCCGGCGCCGAGGCGCTGGCCCGCGCGGTGCAGCAGAAGATCCTGCTGGGCGACGCCAAGCCAGCCCCACTCTATCCGGAAGGAATGCCACTGGCCGAGAAGATCCGGAGCATCGCGCGGCAGATCTATCGGGCCGCGGATATTTCTCTGCCCGAGGCAGTGGCGCGGCGGCTCGAGGGGTTCGAGAAGGCAGGCTTCGGGCATGTGCCGGTCTGCATGGCCAAGACGCAGTACAGCTTCACCGCCGATGCTTCGGTGATGGGAGCCCCCGAAGGGTTCACGCTGCCGATACGTGAGGTGCGGCTTTCCGCCGGCGCTGGGTTCGTGGTCGCTATCTGCGGGGAGATCATGACCATGCCCGGCCTGCCGCGCGTTCCTTCCGCGGAGGCGATCCACCTGCGCGAGGATGGCGAGATCGAGGGGCTGTTCTAGACCAGCCTATAAGCTGAAACCATGGCGCAACCCGGGGCTGGATAGACGAGTGCCAACCTTTGGAGGGGCCATGGCGCAGGCGTCATATGTTGGACCCGTACCGCCCGCGGTATCGAGGATAAACCGGCTGCTTGGCCGCTATCGGCACATACCGCTGCTGATGTACGGCATCCTGTGCTTCTGCGTTGGTATCGGGATGTATCTTACCGGCGTCGTCATGGTCGTTCCGAGATATCTGCTAGGCTTGAACCAGCTACTATTGCCGCTCAATGAGGATATCGTCTGGTACAGTGGAGTCCCCATAGTGGGAGGCATTCTGCTGACGGTAGCAGACCTGCTGTTGCTGGTTCCGGTAAAGCGGCAGCAGAGTGCGGTGCGCTTCGAGCCAGTTGATCGCCATATCACCGTGGCGCTGACCGCGTATAATGACGAGTTGAGCATTGCAGCCGCGGTTTCCGACTTCCTGCGGCATCCGTTGGTGAAGCACGTCATTGTGGTGAGCAACAACAGCAGCGATGCGACGTTTGAGCGTGCCAAAGCTGCCGGTGCCATCACGTTCAATGAAGCAGCCCAAGGCTATGGCCGTTGTGTCTGGCGGTGCCTGCACGAGGCCGTCGCGCTCCACGCGACTGAGCTGATCGTGCTGTGTGAAGGCGATCGCACATTCCGTGCCTATGATCTTGACAAGCTCCTGGCCTTCGCGCCGCACGCCGACATCGTCAATGGCACCCGAACGGTGGAGCCGCTGAGGCAACGCATCACCCAGCTCAGCACGTTCATGTATTACGGCAACCTGTTCGTGGGAAAGCTGCTGGAGGCAAAGCATCTGGGGCGCAGCACCATTACTGATGTCGGGACAACCTATAAACTCTGCCGCAGAGAAGCAGTGCAGCGATTGCTGCCACAGCTCAATCCAGCCATCAATCTGGCCTTCAACGCGCATCTGCTTGATGTGGCATTGCAGAACGACCTCGCTGTGGTCGAATGTCCGATCACGTTTCATCCGCGCGTGGGTGTCAGCAAGGGTGGCAATACGAACAACTGGTGTGCTTTTCGTGTCGGCTGTCGTATGATGAGAGGAATCGTTTTTGGCTGGAGACGCCTTCCCTGTTGAACACCGGCTATCATGGGTCAAGGCTGACGCTGGATTCCCGGCGCGACGTGCTATGGGAGACTCTTTGCCGGCATTATTTCGACAGCCTCATTCCGTCAGATGCTTGCGTTCTGGATCTTGGCTGTGGCTATGGCAATTTCATCAACCATGTCAGGGCAAGGCGGCGCATTGCGATAGACACTTGGCCAGACTTTCCACACTTCCTTGACGATGGCGTAGAGACGGTTGTCGGCGATATTGGCGACCTGGATTTTCTCGCCGACGCTTCGGTGGACTTCGCTTTTGCCAGCAACGTGTTCGAGCACGTGACTCAGCAGCACTTTGCATCGGTACTTCGTGCGCTTCGAAGCAAGCTGACTGCCTCGGGAGAACTGGTGATCCTACAACCGAACTACCGCTATGCGTACCGGGAGTATTTTGATGACTATACCCACCTTGCAGTCTATTCGCATCTGAGCCTGGCAGATTTCCTGAGCGCGAATGACTTTGAAGTCCTGAATGTGTCGCCGCGTTTTCTGCCCCTGACGATCAAGTCTCGAATACCAGTCTCGCCGTGGCTGATCCGTGCCTATCTCGCTTCACCGATCAAGCCAATGGGCAAACAGATGCTGGTTCGCGCCAGGCCGATTCGATAGCAGGACCAGGATCGCGGCAATGGCAGTCCCTGCTGTCGAGCCAACCGCGACCGCCCAGAGCGCCGCGGGCAGTAGTTCTCTGACACTGCTGGCGCCAGCCAAGGCAACATACAGTCTGGTTCTTCTGGCGCTTGCCGGCCATTTCATCCCGGTGCTGCGTTGGTGGCTGGAAGCGGTCCGCTATCCATTCGGGCTTGACTACGGCGAGGGGATCGTATGGCAACAGGCGCTCCTGATCCCGTCGGACCGGATGTATGGGCCGATCGATCAGTTCCCGGCCATCGTCTTCCATTATCCCCCGCTCTATCATCTCGCGGTTCGAGCGCTCGCCAGTCTCGGCGTCGATTGGCTGCTGAGCGGCCGCATTATTTCGTTCATCGCGACACTGTTGATTGGCGGCCTGATAGCGGCACTGACCTTTCAGGCGACGCAGGGTACAGGAAAGCCTGTCCAAGTGATCGCTGCCGCGTTGGCCGCTCTGATCACCTTCACCTACATTCCTGTCATCGTGTTTGCGCCGCTGATGCGGGTCGATATGCTCGCGTCGGCGCTCAGCTTGCTGGGCATCTACTGCGCCGTGTGCTCACTTCGCCGGCCGGGACTGTTGTACTGTTCGATGTGCAGCTTCGCACTGGCAGTCTTCACGAAGCAGACAGCCATCGCGGCACCTCTGGCGACAGTGCCGATCATGCTGCTTATCGATCCACGCCGAACAATGCGGGCTGTCTTTTTCGTGTCCATCATCGCCGTGGCCGTACTCGCCTTGCTTACCTGGCAGACCAATGGAGGGTTTCTTCGGCACCTGTTCCTGTACAACATCAACCGCTACAGCATATCATTCGCAATGGCGCAGGTGTGGCGCCAGGCGCCGCACGCGATTTACCTGCTACTGGCTATCATTGGGGTTGCCCTCGCCGCCCGAGCGGTCCGTTCAGGTGATATCAGGCAGCGGTCGACCTGCATCCTCGCCATCCTCATGGCGTATTTTGCCATCGGCACCGTAATGCTAATTGCCGTCGGGAAGTCCGGCGCCAGCGTCAACTACTTCATAGATTGGATGTGCGCTTGGAGTGTGTTGATCGGCTATCTTGTCGCCTGGCTTCTGACCGAAGGAAATAACCGATCCGCGCTGGCACTGGGTGGGGCGTTCGTACTCCTGCTGCAAATCGGCACGCTGCCGCTGCCGCCGCGGCGCGCTTTCGCAGATCAGGCAGGTTTGGTGGAACTTCAGGGGCTGCGTGAAAGGGTGCATGAAGCTGCGGGACCGGTGCTGTCAGACGACATGGTGCTGCTGATCAAGGCTGGTCGGCCAGTTTTGTGGGAGCCGGCGATCTTCACGGAACTCACTGCGATGGGGCGGTGGGACCAGACACCGCTTCTCGCTATGCTGCACGCTCGCAAGTTCGCCTTCGTCGTGACCACAGGCGGTCCAGGCGAACCCGCTTACGACAGTCGTTATACCCCGGAGATCACAGCCGCCATTGCCGCGTCTTACCCGCGAGCCGAGAAACTGGCGGGCCGCATCATCCATCTGCCACCCGTGCCGTAACGCTCGTCGCGATGGCAGCCTTGCCCCTGAGGGGTCCGGTAGCCTATACGCCGCCGCCTGAACAGGAGCACTTCCATGGGCTACAAGGTCGCCGTCGTTGGAGCCACCGGGGCAGTTGGGCGCGAGATGCTGAAGACGCTCGCCGAACGCCAGTTCCCGGCGGACGAGGTGGCGGCGGTCGCCTCCGGCCGCTCGGCCGGCTCCCAGGTGTCATTCGGCGACAAGCAGGTGCTCAAGGTCCGCAACCTGGAGACCTTCGACTTCAAGGGCTGGGACATTGGCTTGTTCTCACCTGGCGCGTCGGTCTCCGCTGTGCACGCGCCGCGCGCGGCGGCGGCAGGTTGCGTGGTGATCGACAACACCAGCCAGTTCCGCATGGAGCCCGACATCCCGCTGGTCGTGCCAGAGGTCAATCCGCAGGCGCTGCGCAACTACGGCAAGCGCAACATCATCGCCAACCCGAACTGCTCCACCATCCAGATGGTGGTCGCACTGAAGCCCCTGCACGACCAGTTCAAGATCAAGCGCGTGGTGGTGGCGACCTATCAGTCGGTCTCCGGCGCCGGCAAGGAGGCCATGGACGAGCTGTACTCGCACACGCGCAAGGTGTTCGTGCACGAGCAGGAGAATCCCGAGCAGTTCACCAAGGAGATAGCCTTCAACTGCATCCCGCACATCGACAAGTTCCTAGACGATGGCTCGACCAAGGAGGAATGGAAGATGGTGGTCGAGACGAAGAAGATCCTCGACCCGAACATCGCGGTACATGCGACGTGCGTGCGCGTGCCGGTGTTCATCGGCCATGGCGAGGCGGTGAACGTGGAGTTCGAGAATCCGGTCACTGCCGGCGAAGCACGCGCCTGCCTGCGCGAAGCGCCAGGCATCGAGGTGGTGGATGTGCGCGAGGATGGCGGCTATGTCACGCCACTCGAATGTGCCGGTGAGGACGCGGTGTATGTCAGCCGCATCCGCAAGGATCCGACAGTGGCGAACGGTCTGTCATTCTGGTGCGTCTCCGACAATCTGCGAAAGGGCGCGGCGCTGAACGCGGTGCAGATCGCCGAGACTTTGATCGCGCAAAGGATGCTGAAGGCCGCGTGATCTAA
>CAYRTL010000003.1:1553-109149 GCA_964427005.1 uncultured Acetobacteraceae bacterium | reverse complement strand
GAAATTCTGGAGCGGGCGAAGGGATTCGAACCCTCGACCCCAACCTTGGCAAGGTTATGCTCTACCCCTGAGCTACGCCCGCGCTCCGATCAGGGCGCGGTTTCTAGGCGGCTTGCCCCCCGATTGCAAGCCGCAGCAGGCCACGGCATGGTCTGTGAACCACCCGCCCGCGGCGCTTGTCTGGCGTCGCTGACGCAACATCTATCGCTCGACAGAACCGAAGGCCAGGAGAGTATGGACGAGCTGATCATCGGTCAGAACCCACCCACACAGGGCACCGGGAACGGAGCTGCTATGATTGTGGACGGGGACCAGAAGACCTTCATGAAAGAGGTAGTCGAGTCTTCTCGCAGCCTCCCCGTTCTTGTGGACTTCTGGGCGACTTGGTGCGGCCCCTGCAAGCAGCTTACGCCCACTCTGGAAAAAGTCGTCCGGTCCGCTGGTGGGCGCGTGAAGCTGGTCAAGATCGACATCGACCAGAACCGCTCGCTGGTGCAGCAGTTGGCGCAACTTGGCTTGCCCATGCAGTCGGTGCCCACGGTGGCCGCGTTCTGGCAAGGTCAGATTGCCGATCTATTCCAGGGTGCGCTACCCGAATCGGAAGTAAAACGCTTCGTTGAAAATCTGCTGAAGCTTGCGGGTGGCTCAATGCCCAGCGCTGACCTGCTGGCAGAAGCCAAGGCGGCCATGGACGCCGGCGACGTGCAACACGCAGGCGAGTTGTTCAGCGAATTGCTGCAGCAGGAACCCGAGAACGCTGAAGCTTGGGGAGGGCTGATCCGGGCGTTAATGGCGCTCGGGCAGGAGGACCAAGCCCGTCATGCCCTGCAGCAGGTTCCTGCAAAGATCGCCGAGCATGCTGACATTGCCGGTGCCCGCAGCGCCTTGGCGTTGGCGGAAGAGGGACGCAAGGCTAAGGGACAGTTGCAGGACCTTCAGGCGCGTGTCGCCGCTGACCCAGCCGATTTACAGGCGCGTTATGATCTTGCGACAGCTCTGAATGCGATTGGCGAACGCGAACAGGCCGCGGATGCGTTGCTGGAAATTGTCCGGCGCAACCGCGGCTGGAATGACGACGCAGCCCGGCTACAACTGCTAAAATTCTTCGAGGCTTGGGGCTCCGATGATCCGGCCACCACGTCCGCACGTCGCCGGCTATCCTCGGTGTTGTTCAGCTAGATGGCGGCATTCCACCCTCGGGTGGAGGACCTGCCGGGCGAGTTCCCGGTTTTTCCGCTGCCGAGTGTGCTGCTGTTGCCGCGCGGCAAGCTGCCGCTCAACATTTTCGAACCGCGCTACTTGGCAATGACCGAGGATGCGCTTGGGCTGGGGCGGATGTTTGGCATGATCCAGCCCGATCCGACCGCGCCTGACACGATGAACGGTCCCGGACTGTTCCGGATTGGCTGCCTTGGGCGGGTGTCGTCCTTCAGCGAGACGAACGATGGTCGTTACCTCATCACACTCACTGGAGTGGTCCGCTTCGCTGTCGCAGCGGAGATAGACATGCGTCGCGGCTACCGACGCGTGCAAGGTGAATATAAGTCTTTTCTCGGCGACCTAGATCTTGAACCACAGCCGATTGGCGTATCGCGTGAGGCGTTGCTGACGGCATTGCGAGGGTACTTCACCCACCGTGGCTTCGACGCCAACTGGGATGCAATCAAGCGCCTGTCTGATGATCTGCTGGTGGTGACACTCGCAATGGTCTGCCCCTTCGATCCCGCCGAGAAGCAAGCGCTACTGGAGGCACCCAGCGATGCGGATCGAGGCGCCGCGTTACTGGCTCTGTTGCAAATGGGAGCGCTGGCACCCGATACGCCGAGCGGACGCAGTATTAGCTGAACGGGCACGCCATGGATGAACCAAACGAAACGAGACGTCAGGCACCTATCGACCCGCGACTGCTGGACATCTTGGTCTGTCCTGTGACCAAGGGAGCCCTCGAGTACGACCGTGAGGCAAACGAACTGATCAGCCGTAAGGCAGGGCTTGCTTATCCCGTTCGTGACGGCATCCCAATTATGCTTCCCGAGGAGGCACGAAAGCTGGAGGACTGAGTGGCGGTTGCTACCGAGATCCGGCTCAATAAGGCAGAGCGTGTTTTACACATCTCCTTCGGGGACGGTGCACAATTTGCGCTGCCGGCAGAGTATCTGCGCGTAGAGAGTCCAAGTGCCGAGGTACAGGGACACAGCCCCAACCAGAAGCAGATCGTTGCGGGACGGCGCTATGTCGGCATCATCGGCATCGAGCCGGTGGGCAATTACGCAGTACGCTTGGTATTCGATGACCTGCATGACACCGGCATCTACTCGTGGGACTACCTGCACGAGCTCGGGCGCGAGCAGGACCAGCGTTGGCAACGCTATCTCGCAGCGCTTGACGCGCGAGGACTGAGTCGGGAACCGGCCTAAGTGAGAACCAGCAGCTCCGTTACTCGCGCAGCGAGCACGTGGCGCAAGTCGGGAAGCGCCAACGCGATGCACCCATCCGTAGGGGCATAATCTGGGCGGGCAACGTGCAGGAATATCGCTGAGCCGCGGCCACGGCGTACCGGATCATCGTTCCAGCCGAGCACGCCAACCATGTCGTATAGACCATCCTGCCGCCAAAGTTCCTCATAGTGGCCGTCATGAGGTAAGCGGATCATCTGGTTGTAAGCGGCCTCATCTACATCATCGCACCAACCATCATTCGGCGCGATCGGCTCAACGGGAACGGCGCATTCGGGGCGCTTCATCCTGTCTGCGCGGTAAAGCACACGTCGCAAGGACAACAGACCGGCAGGGGTCGCGCCGTCACCTTCCTGCTTGTCACGTCGCACGCCGCCCCGCCCCAGTGCGGCGCGGAAGACCAGTCCGCGCCACACCAATCGGCCATCCGGGTGTACCAAGGCCTGCACGGCAGATCAATCCAGGAGGTGACCGAAACGCTCTGCCTTAGTGGCGAGGTAGTGGTCGTTAACGCCGTTAGGAGCAAAGGCGTGCGCCTCTCGACCCACAACCTCGATCCCGCATGCCGAGAGTGCGGCCAGCTTGTCGGGATTGTTGGTGAGCAAGCGGACGCGACGGACGCCCACAGCTTCCAGCATCGTGGCTGCGATAAGGAAGTTGCGTTCATCGGCCTCCCAACCTAGAGCCCGATTGGCGTCCAAGGTGTCCAGCCCACGGTCCTGCAGCGTGTAGGCTCGCAGCTTATTGACCAGCCCGATATTTCGTCCTTCCTGGGACAGATACAGCAGCACTCCAGCTGCCTCTTCGCCCATGCGGGCAATCGCGCCGCGCAGCTGCGGACCGCAGTCGCAACGCAGGCTGCCCAGCAGGTCGCCGGTAAAACACTCCGAATGGATGCGCACCAACGGTGCATCGGCCGTCTCGGGATGGCCGACTACAATCGCAAGATGCTCGATCGCAGAACCTTCAGTACGAAAGGCAACAACCCTGGAATCCGGGGCGTTCTCTAGAGGCACCCGGGCCGAAGCGATCTGACGCAGACCAGCTGCCGCAGCCGCTGGATATGCAATCAAGTCCGCGGCCGGCACACTGAACAGGCCCAGCCGATCGGCCTCCGGTATGCCATCGGGACGCAGCGGCGATGCCAGGACTGCTGGGAGTAACCTGGCTAGTTTAGCCAAAATCAACGCTGTATGAGCCATTGCCGGCAAGGGTGCCTGCTCTGGCCGTGCGGGTAACAGCTCCTCGACAGTCGGGTCAGCCAATCCGCGCAATGACTCGGGCGCCATCAGATCTTCCGTCAGATGAAGAGCCACGACGGAGGCATCCTGCTCAACCGGCCGATGCAAAACCGCCGCACCCCGCACCGGCGCCAACAACAGCACTGGCGGTTCGGCCATCAGTCTGGCGAGTTCCGCAAGGCCTCGTGCCCCGGCCGTTTCGGCCCCAAGCACTACCAGCGTCGCCTCGCCAGAAAGCAGCACTGGAATGCCGCGGCGCAAATCTGCCGCCGCACGATGAACGGTGCGCAGGCGCAGCACGTCCTGATCGGGAGCTACGGCCGTGGCAGCGGCGGCACTCTCGTGCGCCCGGAACTGGTCGTGACGAAAGACGTGTTTCATCAGGCTACACGAAATTGGAACAATGCCGGCCAACTTTCGTCATGATTCACGCTGAGCCTGCCATCCCTGATCGAGAGCGGAGCCACACCCTGCTGTGTGCCGCCGCGACAGTGACTATATGGCGGAGCATACGGAATGTCTCGGCCACGCTCACAGAAATGTGAGGGTCTTGCGACTGCTCGGATCACGGGGGCAGCGTGGTAGGGCATCACTCTTAGGCCCGAAAGCCTGCCCGGACGAGCGTGCTTGGTCGAGACGGGTATCGCAGTGTGGGGATGTTGGGCTTTGCGCCCGTAGAGCGAGGGGATACGAAGATGTCGGCAGAACGACCCATCCTGATCGTGGATGACGACGGAGTTTTGCGCGAGACCTTGGCGGATCAACTCGCGCTGGACGGAGAGTTCACAGCGGTTGCGGCGGCCACGATCGGCGAGGCCGAAGAGAAGTTGAACGCCAAGGACGCGCGCTTCGATGCAGTGATCTTGGACGTTAGTCTGCCGGACGGTGACGGCCGCGATCTCTGCACGCGTCTGCGTAAGCAGGGGCAGAAGATGCCGATTATCATGCTGACGGGTTCGGATGCCGAAACCGACGTAGTCCGTGGGCTCGACTCTGGGGCAAATGACTACATCGCCAAGCCGTTCCGGCTGAACGAACTGCTGGCCCGCCTGCGGGCGCAGCTTCGCATCTTCGAAAATAGCGAAGATGCCGTGTTCACTATCGGCCCATATACGTTCCGCCCTTCCGCCAAACTGTTGCAGGATCCTGCAAAGAACCGACGCATCCGTCTGACCGAGAAGGAAGCGGCCATTCTCAAGTTCCTGTATCGTGCCGGGACACGCGCCGTAGCACGGCAGGTGCTGCTGAACGAGGTGTGGGGCTACAATGCAGCGGTGACGACGCACACGCTGGAGACGCACATCTACCGCCTCCGCCAGAAGATCGAGCCCGATCCCGCAAATGCCCGCCTGCTGGTCACCGAAGGGGGTGGCTATCGGCTGGATCCCGAGGGCGTTCCCGCGTCAGTGGCAGCCGCCTAGCCGTCTTTATCCCACCAGATCGGCGATTCTCCTGAGATCGGCGACAAAGGCACGGTACTCCCGAGCCTTTGCGTCCTCGTCCGGCACGCGCAGCAGGAAGGAGGGATGCACGGTCACGAACGCTGTCCGCCCGTGTGGCAATTCGATCGGGCGTCCCCTCTCGCGACTGATAGTCACCGCCCTTCCGAGGACCGCACGCGCGGCTGTGCCACCCATCGCGACGACCAGCTTCGGCCGTAGCCGCACCAACTCGACGTCGAGCCAGAAGCGGCAGGCCTGAATTTCGGGAGTCTCCGGCGTCTTGTGGATGCGCCGCTTGCCCCGCGGCTCGAATTTGAAATGCTTCACCGCATTGGTGATGTAGATCGTGCGTCGGTCGATACCGGCCTCCTCCATGGCGCGGTCCATGATCTGCCCTGCCGGACCGACGAACGGTCGGCCGATCACGTCCTCTTGGTCGCCTGGCTGCTCGCCGACGAAGATCACTGAGGCATGTGCCGGACCTTCGCCAAACACGGTCTGAGTTCCCAACGCGTAGAGATGACAACGGCGGCAGTCAGAGGCTTCACGCATCGCCTCCTGCAGAGGCTCGTCAGGATGCAACGGCAGGACAACCGGGCCAATTGGCGGCCGATCGGGTGGTCGCGGCGCCTCGTCCAGTGACTCGGCTTCCGGAATGGCTGTCCCGACCCGCGCCTCCCGCAGCAACACCGCACGATGGGAATGCCACCAGGCTCGCAACTCGTCGTCATCGGACACTGCTTGACGAGCGGCGCCGGCCGAGAAGCACAGCGTGTTCCCATCCCAGTGTGCCGCACCGTCGGGCGTGATGATGGAAAACACCAGCTCGGGGAACCGGCGGGCGATGAGTTGTGCGTTCGACTCCAACACGTAGTGCGCCGGCTCGTACCAGCCGACATACCGGGTGACGTTGCCCTCCGGAACCGGAAGGTAGCGCACCAGCGTTCGCATCCGGTGGGCCTCCGCCCTGACCGCCAGGGCGAGCCCCTGAGCCCGCCTCACCTCCGGGTCGTCGGCCTTCTCCAGCACGCGTTCACCGGCGTTGGCACGCCAGACGAGCCCGTAGAGCAGATCGAACCGGCTCCGATCGCGGGCCTGGATCGCCAGTGAGGCCAGCGCGACAAGCGCCCGCGACACGCCGAAACTCCCAGCACCATCCTGCGAAGGGTCGCCTTCCTCGTCGTGCGATCGCACAGACCAGCGAACCTCGTCAGGCGGAATACCGGCCAAAATCAAGGAGCGCGTGGCCTTCCGCCAGCCTTCCCAGTCGGTCTCGTTGGCAAGCACAACGCGCCGCATCGATTGAGAAAACCCTATCCTCGCGAGCTTTCCAACCCCGGCCGCCACGGTATGCTTCCGAGATGACAAAGAACCCGGAAGCCTTCGCCACAATCAGTTCAGCAACGGCGCCAACCTTCTCGCGTGATGGACAAACGCTGTTCCATCTCCGCGGTTCGGGCCTGCCGCAGGTTTGGGCGCTGGACCTTGCGACCGGCGCCGATCGGCAGCTGACATTCCATGATGAGAAGGTCGCCCTGTTGCGGCGTTCGCCGAGCGACGACAGGCTGATCTATGGCATCGATCGAGGCGGTGATGAGCGTCAGCAGCTCTTGCTGGTGGATCCAGGCGAGGGACGTCCCGAACCCCGGCCGCTGACCAGCAATCCGATGGTGATCCACGACTTTGGCGGCTGGTCTCCCGATGGCACGCGCATCGCTTACGCTGCCAATGACCGCGATGAAGCTCATTTCGATGTGTACGTGCAGGACGTAGCGACTGGCGCACGGCAGTGCGTATATCAAGGCACGAACATCGTCACGGTGTCCGGGTTTCGCGCCGATGCGGCACGACTGGCCGTACTGCATGATCGTGGCTTCGGCGACATCTCGCTGCTTGTCCTGGACATTGCTTCTGGCGAGGCGCGCCAGATCGCGTCGCCCTGCAACTGGCAGAGTGTCCGCTGGGCGAGCGACGGCCGCACATTCCTGGCCTTGACGGATCTCCACGATGATTACCTTCGGCTGTGCCGCGTCGATCCGGATACGGGTGACGTGGGTATTGTTTACCCAGCTCCGCACCGGGATGTGGAGGCCTGGGCTATCTCATCTGACGCGCGTATGCTGGCTACGGTTGAGAATGATCGTGGCTATGCTGTCCTGCGCACCGGTCCGATCGATGGGAAGCGTCCCGTTGTGACCGGCGTGCCCGCAGGCGTCATCAGTGATCTTGCATGGTCGCCAGACGGCACTGCTCTGGCATTCAGTGCCTCGGGGCCGACGGAACTTACATCTCTCTGGTTGTGGCGCAACGGTCATGCGCAGGCTGTATGGCGCCCCGATCCGCAGATTGACCCTGCTAGTTTCGTGGATTTCGCACCGGTCGAATGGCCAAGCTTCGATGGCACGCGCATCCCCGGTTGGCTGGCTCTGCCGCGAGCCTCAAAGCCCCCGAGCGGCTATCCGGCCATCGTATGGGTGCATGGCGGACCAGTTTCGCAGACTCGTCCGAACTTTCGTCCGGATATTCAGATGCTGCTGGCGCAGGGCTTCGCGGTACTGTTGCCAAACGTACGTGGCAGTTTTGGGTACGGCCGCGCCTACGCTGAGAGCGATGACTTGGAGAGGCGGCTCGACAGCGTGAACGACCTTGCGCATGGCCGTCGTTGGCTTGCATCCCATCCGGCAATTGATGGTGATCGCATCGGTGTCATGGGCCAGTCGTATGGTGGCTTCATGGTGATGTCGGCGATCACGGAACATCCGGAGCTGTGGCGTGCGGCGGTGAATTATTACGGCATTGCGGATTTTGCCACTCTGCTTGCCGGGACTGGCGCATGGCGCAGCAAGCACCGTGCCGCCGAATATGGTGATCCGGAGCGCGATGCCGAACTGTTCGCTCGGATCTCGCCCATTCATCGCGTCGATCGTATTCAAGTGCCGGTGCTGATCGCACATGGAACGCGTGATCCGCGTGTGCCGATCGGAGAAAGTGAGCAGTTCGTTACCGCACTGCAGGAGCGGCAAAAGAAAGTGACCTATGTGACATTCGACTACGCCGGGCATGGCTTCGCCCGCCCCGATCACAAGCGGCGCATTTACGCCGAGGTCGCCAAGTTCTTCACTGACCACCTGTGACACGGAGCCAGCACATGTATCTTCCGACGCGGACTCATCGCGTTCTGCAAATGGGCCGCCGCGGCGCGGTCGGTGCAAATCATCCTCTTGCGACCCAAGCCGGTCTGGACACACTGCGCGCCGGCGGTAATGCGGTCGATGCATCAGTCGCCGTCGCACTGACCCTTGGTGTAGTTGAGCCTGGCATGTCGGGGTTGGGCGGCGATGGGTTCTATCAGGTGTACAACGCAAAGGACGCAACGTCGCGCTGTTACAACGCAACCGGTGCCGCACCGCTCGCTGCGACGCCAGAGCGCTTCCGTGGCACTGGGATGGCGGTTCGCGGGCCGCTTAGCGTTTCGACGCCGGGCCTCGTGGGCGGGCTCGGCGCCATGCATGCGGCTCACGGGAAGCTGGGCTGGCAGCAACTGTTCAGCCCCGCGATCGAGCATGCACGTCACGGCTTCGCAGCGACGCATCATTACCGACATTTCGCCGGCGATGTGCGCCCGGTACTGGCGGCCGATGCGCGTTCGCGCACCGTGTTCCTTTCCAATCTCGACAAGGGTGTTCCGCCGCTATCTGCTCTGATCCTGCAGCCGGATCTCGCGCGCACGCTGGAGGAGATTGCGCAGGACGGTGCGGAGACCTTTTACCGCGGCCCGCTGGCGAAGCGACTCGTGGCCGGGCTGCGCGAAGCCGGCGTGCTGGTGGACGAGCGAGACATCGAGGCATACCAGCCGCAGGTGCAGGATCCTATTGCCATCGCCTATCGCGGCTTTAGCGTCACACAGACGCCGCCGAATTCCACCGGCTTCACCATGCTGCAGATGCTGAAGATTGTCGAACGCTTCGATCTGGGCGCGCTGGATCCGGTGCGCCGCATCCATGTAATGGTGGAGGCGAAGAAGCGCGCGTTCCTCGATCGCGAACGCTATGGCACCGATCCACGGTTCGGCGACCTGCCACTGGACCGTCTGCTGTCGGACGCTTACGCGGACGAGTGCGCTGGATCGATCGATATGGCACGGGCTGCCGACCTCACGCTGGCGGAGCCCGAGGCAGCGATTGGCGACACCACGTATTTCTGCGTTGTGGACGAGGACGGCAATGCCGTGTCCGGCATCCAAAGCCTCAATTCCGGCTTCGGATCGGGCGTCACGGCGGGTGACACCGGTATTCTGCTGAACAACCGTATGGCCTACTGGCATCTCGCACCAGGTCACGCAAACCGGCTGGCGCCAGGCAAGCGCGTGCGGCACACGATGAATGCCCCGATGGTGTTCAAGGATGGCCGCTTATGGGCCGTTGAAGGGACGCCCGGCGCCGACAATCAGGTGCAGATCAATCTGCAGGTACTCACAGCGATGATGGATCTTGGTGCCGATCCGCAGATCGCGCTGGAGGCGCCTCGCTGGACATCGAGCCAGCAAGGTCAGGGCGCGAACTGGCCTCACGAGGGTGATGGTCGGCTGACCATAGAGCCCGGATTTGGCGAGGACGTGTTGGCAGGATTGGAAGCGCTCGGGCATCGGTTGAATCGGGTAGGCCCGCTGGAAGGTCCGTGCAGCGTGCAGGCCATACGTATTGCTGGCAACGGCGTGCGAATGGCTGGGTCGGATCCGCGCCGCGACGGCTGGGCCGGGGCGTACTGACCGCCTGTCACCACGAGCGAAGCGAAGCAATTCCTTCCCGGTTGGTGTTGCTTCGCTTGGCTTGCAGTGACACTAGGTGACCATCATCCATGTCAGTTTGGAATTCCGCCTGGTCTCTCCTGATCCTCGCCAACCTGTTTTGGGCTGGCAACATCGTGCTGGGTCGCGGGGTTGCAGGAATAGTACCGCCTATCGCACTGGCCTATTGGCGCTGGACCGGCGCATTTCTTGTGGCCGTCGGCTTCGCCTGGCCGTACTTGAAACAGGACGCCCCAATCCTGCTGCGCCACTGGCGGATGATGCTGTTGTTGTCCGCTACCGGAATCGCCACCTATAACACGATGTCTTACATCGGGCTCACCAGCACGACCGCGCTCAATGTTCTGTTGCTGCAATCAGCGGGACCGCTGATTATCATCGTCTGGGCCTTCGCTCTGTTCGGCGAACGGCCCACGCTATGGCAATCGGCTGGCGTGCTGCTTTCCCTGATCGGCGTAGCGACCATTGCGGCGCATGGCTCCCTGGAGAGTCTCCTGCACCTCACGCTCAACCGCGGTGACGTATGGATCCTGGTGGCGATGGTAATCTATGGCATCTATGCCGCCGTCTTCCGCGTCCGTCCCGCCGCACATCCCCTGAGCTTCCTTGTCGCCACGATGGGAATCGGCTCGATGATGATCCTGCCGTTCTACCTGTGGGAGATCGCCGAAGGCGGGCGGATCAACGGCGGAATTTCTGCATACGCCGCAATGGCATATATCGCGGTGTTCCCCTCATTCATTGCGTATCTGTTCTTCAATAGAGGCATCGAACTGATCGGCGCAGGTCGTGCAGGACAGTCCTGGCACCTGATGCCGGTGTTTGGCAGCATCCTCGCGGTGTTGTTCCTGGGCGAGACGTTCTACTTTTACCATGCTGCCGGCATCGCAATGATCGGCGGTGGTATCGCTCTTGCATCAATCAGGGCGGGCAGCGCTGCCCAGCCCAAGATAACGTGAAGAGCTGTAGCCGCGCTGACGCTTGAAGACGCTGGTGCAGACTCAGACCATCGCACGCATGTGGCAACGGCGCTGCGGAGCAATGCTTGCACTGCTGCTGAGCGCGGCTGCGCCGGTCAGCGAGGTCCAGAATGTACCGCCTGATGAGGCACTGCCAATTCTTGGCCACAAAGTTGTAGATCCGGAAGGTAAGGAAATCGGCCGGCTGGTCGATGTCCTGGTGGGTGACCAAGGTCAGCCGCAGGCGGCTGTGATTGACTTCGGGGGCTTTATGGGAGTCGGCAGTCGGAAGATTGCGGTGCAGTGGAGCGTGCTGCATTTCGCGCCGGGTGACGAGAAACATCCAATCACACTTGACCTGACCCAGGACCAGATCAAGGCAGCCCCGGAGTACAAAGACATCGCCAAGCCTGCGCCTGTTGTAGTCGCCCCTGCAGCCCGTGCGGACACTGCGACACCTGAAACTACATCACCGCAACAATAAATCATGCCACGCGACGGAACTCTTCCGTCGAGTGGCTATCGCGCCCTCGACTTCCTGAATTTCTTCCTCGCAGACGCGCAGACCGGCTTCGGGCCGTTTATCGCCGTCTACTTGACTACCCATAAGTGGACGCAGGTGGAAATCGGCTTCGCCCTCACGTTGGGCACAATTGTTTCAGTGATAGGCCAGCTGCCGGCTGGGGCATTGGTAGATGCGCTGAACAACAAGCGGAGCGCTGCGGCCGGGGCCCTGATCGGCGTGATGATCGCCGCGCTGCTTCTTGCGATTCAGCCCACAGCTTTGCCTGTAATGGTAGCGCAGGTACTGCATGCATTCGCCAGTTGCGTACTCACCCCTGCAATCGCAGCGATAAGCCTGCATATTGCCGGGCATGGCAGACTGGGGGAGCGGCTCGGCCGCAACGCCCGCTTCGCTTCACTCGGCAATGGCCTGACCGCGGCAGTGATGGGAGCCACTGGCGCCTATCTCTCCAGTCGCGCTGTCTTTCTGATGACGGCCGGACTGTGCGTGCCAGCCTTGGTGTCGTTGTGCCTGATCGGAAGGGGCCCACATGCTCGGCGGCAGACGACAATCAGGCCGTTCGACTGGCCAGGCCTGCGTCGGCTGTTTTCGAATCGCCAACTTTCGATCTTCGCGATCTGTGTCCTGCTGTTCCATCTGTCGAATGCAGCGATGCTCCCGCTCGTCGGGACAGCGGTAACCATGCGGGCCGGCGATTTTGCGAACGTCATCATTGCCGCCTGCATCGTGATCCCCCAGGCAGTTGTGGCTATCTGCTCACCATCCGTTGGCCGCAACGCCGCCGTGCTGGGACGTCGGCCAGTGCTTCTGTTGGGCTGGGCGGCGCTGCCGCTGCGGGGCCTGTTGCTCGCCATTCTGCCGGGACCATGGTTGCCGATCGCGGCACAGGCGATGAGCGGCGTCAGTGCCGCCGTGTTCGGCGTCATGCTGCCGTTGCTGGCTGCCGACATCACGCGTGGCACTTCGCATTTCAACCTCTGCATGGGAGCCTTGGGCTTGGCGGTCAGTCTCGGTGCGGCACTGAGCACTTCTATGGGCGGTTGGATTGCCGACGCTGCCGGCGTACGCCCCGCGTTCGCAGTGCTGGGGCTTGTCGGCGCACTTGCAACACTCGTGCTATGGCTCGCAATGCCAGAGACCCGCGACTAACCACAGTTACGTCCGGTCGGCCTCGAACAGACTGGCCAGTTCATCGGCCGCTTGTTGTTGACTTTGGATGAGCTGCTTCTCGTCGCGGAAGATCGCGTGCGTCTCGAGCAAATTCTTTTCGTCATGCTGACGGAACAGCGTGATAGCGCGCTCGGCAGCGCCAGCATCGATGCCGAGTGTGGTCAGCGCCTGCTTGGCGAGTTCGAGGCTCGAATAGAAGGTCTCACGTACGAGCCCGTCCACTTCGCGATCCAGCAGCAAATGCGCGTACCAACGGTTGCGCGCTCGCGCAAGAATGGCGATATGAGGAAAGTTGTGTTTCACCATATCGACCATACGTAGCACCCCAGTCGGATCGTCCATCGCCACGACGAGCAGCTTCGCCTGCTCCACACCAGCCGCGCGCAACACATCCGGGCGGGTGGGATCGCCGAAATAGACCTTGGTGCCGAACCGGCGCACCACCTCTACTTGGCCGGGATCACGTTCCAAAGCAGTAAAGTCGATGCCGTGCATCCGCAGCACGCGTCCGATGATCTGGCCGAAGCGGCCAAAACCACAAATTATCACCGGCGTGGGTTCAGCATCGATCGCGTCGTATTTGGCCATGGGCGTTGGCTTCAGCCGCGCCAACAGGGCCTCAGAGCCAGCGAACAGTATCGGCGTCGCCACCATGGACGAGGCGGTGGCCAGTGTCGCAAGCGCTGCATGAAAGGAATCCATCGCGCCGGCCGCGATCGCGGCCGTGAACAGCACGAAGCTGAATTCGCTGGCTTGCGGCAACGCGAAGGCGAAGCGCAACGCATTTCTCGTATCCAGCCGCGCTATCCGGCCGAGGCCAAAAGCAAGTGCCGACTTGGCCATCAGCAGCAATACAGTGGCTCCAGCAAGCATTAGCGGTTGTGCACGCGCCAATCCCAGATCCGCGGACATGCCCACCGAGATGAAAAAGAATCCCAATAGCAACCCTTCAAACGGCGCGATATCGGCTTGCAATTCGTGCCGATACTCCGAGTCGGATAACAACACCCCCGCCATGAAGGCGCCGAGTGATGGCGACAGTCCCGCTACGGCAGCTAGCCATGCGGTGCCCGCGACAATGAGTAGCGCGACGGCAGTGAAGACCTCCGGCGTCTTCGTTCCGCCGATAGCGCGAAATAACGGGCGCAACAGGAAACGGCCACCAATCAGGATGATCGCTATTGCGACTGCCGCTCGTGCCACATCATGCCAAGGCACGTGGTCGGGCAACCTGTTGCCCGCCAGCAGTGGAACTAATGCAACCAACGGAATGAAGGCGAGATCCTGGAACAACAGGACCGCAAATGCATTGCGCCCAGCGGCCGTGGTAAGCAGATCGCGCTCGGCCAGCATCGGTAGCACAATGGCAGTGGACGACATCGCGAGGCCGGCCCCTAGCACGACCGACCCTCGCCACTCCACGTTGGCCGCATAGGCCAGCGCGGCCAAAACCGCGGCAGTCAATACCACCTGTGCTGTGCCTAGGCCGAATACTGTCCGCCGCATGACCCAGAGGCGTTGCGGCCGCACCTCAAGTCCTATGAGGAAAAGCAGCATCACGACGCCAAGGCTTGCGATCGACGCGATCGCATCGACATCCGTGATCAGGCGCAGGCCAGCCGGTCCAATCGCGATGCCGGCAAGAAGATAGCCGAGTACGCTGCCGAAGCCAGCGCGCCGCGTCAGTGGAACGGCGATGGCGGCGGCGGCGAGCAGGACCACGAGGGAGGTCAGCATGCGGCGCGGTGCTGCGCTTCAAGGAAACGGCGCGCCAGTGCCGAAGAGAACGAGTATCGCGCGAGCCGGCAAATGCGGACTGGCGTGGCTATGCTTCCCGCACGAAGCGGTTACGCAGCACACCGAGGCCGGTGAGTTCGACCTCGACAACATCGCCGTGCTTCAGGTCCGGCGAAGTGCCATCCGTACCCATCCAGATGACGTCACCGGGGTACAGCGTCAGGTAACGGGTCATCGCCTCGATATAGGTTGGGATATCGAAGATCATGTCGTTGGTCTTGAACCGCAGATCTTCCTTCCCATTCACCCGAACAGTCGTTTGCATCGCGTCGATATCGACGTCGGTATCGATCCAGGGTCCCATAGGCTTGAAAGTATCCGTGTTCTTGCCGCGCCAGAAGGTTCGGTCGCCGCGCTGCCAGGTACGTTCGCTCACGTCGTTGCCGATCGTGTAGCCGAACACACAGGACATCGCATCGGCCTTCGACAGGTGTTTGGCCTGCTTTCCGATGACCACGACGAGCTCGCCCTCATAGTTGATCTTCTCGGTGGCATCCTTCGGGATCACCACGTCCTCGTCATGCGCGATCAGTGCGTTATTCGCGCGATAGCCGATATCTGCCTTCTCCGGGAACACCGGTTGAGCGCCGCGTTTGGCCGCCATTTCGCGGATATGCGCGGCATAGTTGATGCCAGCGGCGTAGAAAGTACGCGGGATCACCGGCACTTCCAATTTTACGCCGCCCAGCCTGTACGTCTTGCCAGTGGCGCTGTGAATGCCCCACGGTTCGCCGGTGATCTCATTCACGGTATCGCCGTCGAGCGAACCGTAGGATGTGCGGCCATCGACCGAAAACCGGATCCAGCGCATCAGGCTGCCTCTGGCGTCAGTTCCCGCAGCGGGCGCAGGAATTCCGGGTCGAACACCTTGGTCGCCATGACCTGACAGCGGCGCATCAACCGGATCTCCTCAGGCCCGTAATCAGCAATAGCGCGATGGATGGTCCCGAGGTGATCCCAAACCAACAGGTCGTTCTCGGTCCAGGTGTGAGTATAGCGGAAGCGCGGCTCCAGCTGGAACTCGAACAGGTATGCCAGGATCTGCTCGCTCTCGCCTTCCGGAAGTTCATTGATCCGAACCGTGTACCCGGGATTCGCGTACAACACCTTTCGCCTTGTGATAGGATGCGTCAGGAACAGGGGATGCACAACCGGCGGACGGCGGCGGCGCTGGTCCTCAGTCATCGGCGGGCGCGCGCTCCCGTGGTTGCGGCGCATGTTTTCCCAGAACTTTTCGAAGTTGTGCGTCGCCGTCATATCGGCAAGGCGCGTCTTTAGATCGTCGGGCAGCGCTTCATAGACGGCATGCATGTTAGCGAACTCGGTGCCGCCGAGAGGCACGCCGTTGCGGCGAGGAATCCGAATGCCGTAGAGCACGTTCACGAACCCCATCACGTCGCGATACGACATGTCGGTGTGCCAATCCTGACCGGCGTCGGGAGAGCCAATGTATTTGCCGCCCTCCTTTAGATTCGACAAAGTCCCCACATGCGCTTTGTCATCGGGCGCCAAGCTGGGCCCCTGAATCTCGCCGAAGCGCTCGGAGAAAGCACGCAGGTCGCCTAGGTCGAGCTGCTGCTCCGGGAAGCGCAACACGCCGTGCTGGCCAAGAGCCAGCAGGATCTGGGCGAACTCTCGATCAGTCAGGCGCTTTACGTCGATACCGTGAACAGTTGCGCCAAGGATCGCGTCCGTGGGTTCAATGGAGAGCATGATTGGTTCCCCTGCTACAGAGCTGAGGCGATCTGCCATTATACCGTTCCCGCCTCACTTGGCCAATGAGATGAAGCGTACGGATGTGGCTTCGCCGCGGTCAGGATCGACTACGTAGCCCTTGCGCGCCGCCCAGTACAGTTTCTGCCAATAGATCGGCAGGATCCCAGCATCCTCCATCGCGAGCCGTGTCGCCTCCGCGAGCAGCCGGTTCCGTTTGCCTTCGTCAAATTCCGCCGCGGCCTGCTTCAACACGGCGTCGAACTGCGGGTTCGAATAGCGCGCGCGATTGAGCGATCCGGTTCCAGCTTCCTTGTCATAGGTGGCCAGCACACCGGAGAGTCCATTCAACGAACTACTCGCAACACTGCCGTAGCTGAAGTCGAACACACTGTATTTCCGCGCTGTTGCACCCGGAGCGTAGACGTTATACGGCAACACCTCCACGCCGTTCACCTTCAAACCCCCACGCGAGAACATCTGGCCGATCGCCTGCGCGACTTGCGAGTCGTTGGGGAACCGGTTGTTGGATCCATGCACCGTCAAGCCAAAGCCGTTCGGGTAGCCTGCCTCGGTCAGCAGCTTCTTTGCCCCCTCGGGATCGAATGCCATTGGCTGCAGGGATGCATCGTAGCCGCCCATGCCTTCAGGTACGATCTGGCCCGCCGGCTCCCCGGCACCAGCCAGTACGCGCTCGACAATCGCTGGGCGGTTGATCAGCTTCGAAAGCGCCAGCCGCACACGCCTATCCTTCAGCGGGTTCACCTTCAGAGGCGCACCATCCTTATCCGTTATGTATGGGCTGTCGTCGCGTCCCTGGTCCATAGCCAGGTAGATCATCCGCGTGGACGTAACGGAATACAGCGCAACGTCCTGCCGGTTTTGGAATAAAGAGATGTCGGAAGGCGGGATCTGCTCAATGACGTCAACCGCGCCGGACAGCAGCGCAGCACTACGCGCAGCCGCGTTGGCCAGGAACTTCAACGTCACCGTGCCGAACTCGGGTTTCTCCCCCCAGTACTCGCGATTCGCCTCCACCACAACGCGATCGCCAGGAATGTTCTGCTTAAAGCGATAGGGGCCGGTGCCGATCATGGCTCGGCCGGACGAGAAATCCTCGGTGGTGACCGATGCTCCAAGTTTCGCCGGCACGATGAAGATCCGCCCCACCATGTCCATCAGCAGCGGTGTCGGCTGATCGGTATGAATATGTAGAGTGTGAGCATCGACCACTTCTGTCTGCCTCACCGGGCGGACAAAGCTCGCGAGCGGCCCCGGACTGTTCGGCACGTCGCGCGCGCGCTTCAGCGAGAAAGCCACATCCTCGGCCGTGAACGGCGCGCCATCATGGAACTTCACCCCGTCACGCAGCTTGATTTCCCAGGTGAGTGGATCGAGCAGCTTCCAAGAGACCGCCAGGCTGGAATGAATGCGCAGCTTGGAGTCGAATTCGATCATGCTCTCAAACATATTTTCCGCAGTCGCGACGTCGTTGCCGAGGTCGGAGAATTGCGGGTCGATTGAGTTCTGCTCCGTCGCGCGGCCTATCGTGAGGTCAGCAGCCTGCATTGGGGCAGCGAGGAGAATACTTATGGCGAGACTCGCACCCATTGCCGTCAGTGCATGATGTCGCCGCATTGCCTGTATCTCCTGCGTGTGCTGCTGTAATGGCATTGTGCTTGGCATTGCTCCAGCTCTCAAGGGAGGAGAGGATGGCAAAGGTCGCGGTCATCACAGGCAGCAACGGACTGATTGGTCAGGCAACGTGCCGGCGTCTCACACAATCAGGCCACCTCGCTATCGGCATTGACGTGGGCGCGGAGGGTGCCGGGAATTGGCCGCACTACCAGTGTGATCTCACTGATTTCGGACGAATGGAAGCGACACTCGCGGCAATCGAGCGTGATCATGGTCTGATTCGTGTTCTGTTCAACAACGCCGGCATCTATCATCCCGAGAAAGACTATCTCGAGGTGCCGCCCGAGCAGTTCGATGATACCATGGCAGTGAACGTGCGTGTTCCCTTCTTTGCCTCGCAATGGGTTGCAAAGCGGCTGATCTCAGCCGGCCAGACTGGTGCGATCGTCAATACTGCATCCTCAGCCGGTCAGCGCGGCAGCACGGTGGTTGAGTACGGCGCCTCGAAAGCGGCCGTTATCAATCTAACCAAGAGCCTCGGCACACGCCTGGGTCAGCACGGAATCCGGGTCAATGCGATTGCACCCGGACTGATCAATACCGCTATGGGAGCAAGGACGCCACAGGTAGCTAAGGACCGCGCGAAGGGCAGTGCACTCGGCCGCGCAGGGGAGCCCGAGGAGATTGCTTCGGTAGTAGATTTCCTGGTGAGCGACGCGGCCTCGTTCATCACCTGCGCGACAATTGACGTGAACGGCGGCGCATAGGTGCTACGTCTGTGCGCGCAACCCCTCGCGCAGCCGTCCCATAGCACGCTCGATCCTCTCGGCTGACTGGGCGAAGCAGACGCGTAGGTAGCCTTCCCCGGCAGTACCAAACGCCACGCCAGGAGCAACTGCGACACGGAAATCGTTTACTAGCCGCTTTGCCAGCGTGAGGCTGTCCTTCAGCCCCTCAACTCCAATGAAAGCGTAAAACGCGCCGTCTGGCGGTACATAGCGAACGCCATTAATCCCATCGAGTGCATCAACCGTCAGTGTACGCCCTGTCGCACAGTGCGCTCGGAAGCGCTCGACCGCCTCGCTATCCCGCACCGCCGCCAAGCCTGCGTGCTGGATGAACGGAGCCACGCCTGAATGGGTGACTTCGACGATTTCTGTAATAGCGTCGCGTACGCCCTCGGGGACCACAAGCCAACCGAGCCGCCAGCCAGTCATCATCCAGGTCTTGGAAAAGCTGTTGCAGACAATCACCCGGTCGTGCGGAGCGGCGACATCCAGCAGCGACGGAGCCGCTGGAGTTCCGTCGTAGACGAGCCGTGAATACACCTCATCCGAAATCAGCCAGACTTGGCGCCGGCGCGCAATCTCCAACGCTGCGTTCAACTCATCGCCCGTAGCAGTCCAACCGGTCGGATTGTTAGGGCTGTTCAGAATGAAAGCGCGCGCGCCCCGCAGCATGGTGTCCAGGCGATCGAGGTCCAGTCTAAACCCGCCCTCCGGCAGTGCTGTCAGGGCAAGCTCCTCCACCTGTGCGCCACGCAACCGTGCGGCATTGCCGACATTAGGCCAAGCGGGCGTGTGCAGCACGACACGATCACCGGCGCGCACCGTCGCCGCCAGCGCAACCGAGACCGCGGTCATGCCTGAGGCGGTGATCTGGATTCGATCCTCAGTCACCGCACGCTCGTGCAGGCCGGTGAGGTATTGAGCGAGTGCTGCACGGAGCTCCGGCAGGCCGCGAACGTCCGGGTAGCGCGTCGCGCCAGCCTCCAGTGCGCCTATGGCAGCAGCGTGTGCGGATGCCGGGCTTGGCTGATCGGATTCGCCGAAGCAGAGAAAATCAACGTCCGGAGATGCGAAAGCGATTTTGGCGATCTCTAGGATACGGGAGCCAGGGATGTTGACGATGTCCATCCGCATCATTTGGTTGCGGACACCCCGGCGCCCAAGACCCTACGCAATACCGTACACCGCCTTGGCATTCTCCAGGAAAATTCCGCGCTTTTGCGTGTCGCTCATGCGGATCGGCAACGCATGCGCCGGATCGTCGAAATCCCAGTGCGGATAGTCGGTTGCGAACAACACGCGATCCCAGCCCATCCATTCGATCGCATCCGCTAAATGCTCGCGTGAATCCGGCTCCTCTACTGGCTGGGTGGTGAACCAGACATTGCTGCGCATGTATTCGGAAGGCAGCCGCTTCAGGTGCGGCACCTCCTTCCGGAACTTACCAAAGTGACGATCCATCCGCCAGGCATGTGCCGGCGCCCAGGCAAAGCCGGCTTCGACCAGCACCACTTTCAGCGTCGGGAAACGCTCGAACACGCCTTCGAAGATCAGGCTTGTCAGCACTGCCTGCTGGCATTGCGCGTGACCGACCATTTCCTCGATGTAGAAAGAGGGCCAGCCGCCGGTCGTTAGCGCGGTGCCACCGTAGCCGAAAGCGTGTATGCCCACCGGCAGATTGGCTTCCGCCGCGGCCTGATAGATCGGCCAATAGCGGCGCTGGCCGAGCGGTTCTGCCGTGCGCGTCAGCAGCAGCACTTGGGCGAAGTTGGGATCTCCCGCGCGCGCCTCGATCATCTTGGCGGAGGTCGCGCCATCCTCGAAGGGTACCACCACCGACGCCTTCAGCCGCGAATCGCGCGACGTCCACTCCGCCACCTGCCACTCATTGGTGGCATGCGTCAGCGCGGCTGATAGGTCTGCATCCTGCGCGCCCTGGCCGCTGGTCAGCGGGTTCAGGATACCGAGTGCGACGTTGTTCGGGTCGAGATGCTGCTCGGCCATGAAAGCGAGATCGCTGCCGGGATTCTCGCCGTTCGGCCAGGCATCGCGGCGGCAGGCCTGCGGCTGGCCCTTCGGATAGGCCGAACCGCGCTCCCAGGGCTGGCGGTAGCGCACGCCGATGGTCTCCACATGCTCGCGCCAGCGTTGCGAGAGATAGGGGTAAAGGGCCTTGCTGACGCCGCCGATGCCGGCCCCTGCCGGACGCGGATGCACGTCGCAGTCAGCGATCGCAAGCTTCGATTGGGCGGGGGCCTGGACCCCAGAACGGTTCAGGACGTCAACGTTCATGTCACTGTCTCCCTGAGACGAGAGTACGTCCGAAGCGGATTGTCGACCATGATCTTCTGCGCCAGCGCGGGGTCAAGTCCCGCCGGGACGGCGTCGGTACCTTCGAACTGCCAGTGCGGATAGTCGGTCGAGAACAACAGCAGTTCATCCGAGCCGATATGTTCCATAAATCGGGTAAGGGTCGCGGTGTCCGGTGGTCCGTCGAACGGCTGCAGTGTCAGGCGGACCCGCTCGCGCACGATGCCGGTAGGCGGATCAGACACCCAAGGCACCTCGCTCCTGAGCCCCTTCCAGAATTTGGTGAGGCGCCACAAGTAGCCGGGCAGCCAGGTGACACCGGACTCCATCAGTACGAAAGTCAGGTCGGGGAACTTCGCGAATACCCCCTCCGTGATGAGGCTGGTGAGCTGGGTCTGAAAGGCGCCCGCCTGGTTGATGTATTCCTCGCTGAGATAGCTCGACCAGCCGACGGGGGTGTTGGGATGGCGGTACGTGCTGCCGGCATGAATCCCGATGGGAAGTCCGTGGCGCTCCGCGGCGGCGTAAATCGGCCAGTTCTGCCGCCGGCCAAGAGGCAGTTCCCCGGACACCAGCAGCATCACCTGCACGAACCGCCTGTCGGCGGCGCAGCGGTCGATCTCGGCCACGGCCAACTCGGCATTGTGCTGCGGGACCACTATCGAGGCGCGCAGCCTCGGGTCGCGGTCCAGCCATTCGCGCGCGATCCATTCATTGACAGCACGGGCCATTGCGGCGCCCAGGTCTTCGCTGAATGTCGCCTGAACGCCATACAGACAATTGCAAATGGCGAGCTGGGTCCCGAACGGGTCGAGGGCTTCGACTCCGAGGCGCTCCACCGAGGTGGCCGGCTTGCCTCGGTCGTCCCGCCAGTCAGCACGCGCCGTCAGTGGACTATTCGACGGATAGGCGATGGTGTTCAGCTCATCGATGCCACGCCGCACCACGGTCTCGCGCCACATGTCGTCGAGATATGGCATCAATGCCGCCATCGCCGGCACGGTGGGATGCAGATCGCAGTCGATTGGCCGGTTGGCCATGATGCGATTTACACCTTCACCAATAGATCGCCACCCTCAGCTTTGACCTCAAAGACCTCCAGATCCGTCTCCGCTGGAGCGCACAGAGCCTTGCCGGTGCGAATGTCGAAACGAGCGGCGTGCAGCGGACATTCGATGCAGCCATCTTCCAGCCAGCCGTCAGAGAGTTGGGCATATTCATGGGTGCAAATGTTGTCAGTCGCCCGGAATTCGCCTCCAGGAAGGTGATAAAGCGCGATCTCCCGGTCACCTACACGCACTGCGTGTACCTGTCCCTCAGCTACATCCGCTACGCTGGCCACACGCACCCAACCCGCATCCGGCATATCTCTCTCCTGGTTTCGCTTGGCACCACAATGCCAGCCGCCGCCTGGGTGGCCAAGACGCAGGTTGCCCACCGCACACGCTAATCTTTAAAGTGCGCTCCGATTCAATGAGATTGGAGCCGGCATGGCAGCATATGGTTTCTGGCGCCTTGGCTTCATTATGGCAGTCACAGCCGCCAGCATTCCGTCCGCCTTGGCACAACACGTGATATTCGACGCACCTGGCCTGACAGGGGATAAGAAGACGGCCCCGCCGCCGCCGCCGCGTGCTCAGCCGACAGTGTGGCCGCGACTGGATCCAGGTGCGGTCCTGTGTCGCACTGTGGACGATCTCGAACGCCACGCCGCCAACATGACAGCTCGGGTCAGCGGGGGTGACACTTTGTCCGCGGATTGCCGGATCATCACGCAACCGACGGGCATTCAGATTCTGGGCCGGGAGGGCCTCGGCAGAACCCAAGTAAAACTCAATGTCCCAGGTAACGTTTCCGGCTGGACCGACGCTTGGCTGCCGGAAAAGGCGCCACCGGGGCGATGACCCATATCATTGTGGGTGCGGGGCAGGCCGGTGGCTGGGCCGCCATCGGCATGCGCCAGGCCGGCTACCAAGGACGGATCCTGCTGATTGGGGAGGAGCCTTGGCGCCCATACGAGCGGCCTCCTTTGTCCAAGGCAGTGCTCACTGACGAGACCGAGCCACCCATAACCTATTTCCACCCCATTGAACGCTATGCCGAACAGCGGATCGAGTTACTGCTCGGTGTTGCGGTCACCGAAGTGGATGCCTCCGCACATCGCGTCCGCCTGTCTGATGACCGCTCATTGAACTACGACCGGCTGCTGCTGACGACTGGCGGAAGGGCGCGACACCTGCCAATCCATGGAGGCGACAAGGCGCTGTATCTGCGCACGGTCGAGGATGCGCGGCTGATCCGGTCGAAGCTTGCCGTCGCACGTCGGGTCGTCTGCATCGGCGCAGGCGTGATCGGGCTGGAGATCGCCTCATCAGCATCGAAGAGGGGCGCCGCAGTGACGGTGCTGGAGGCCTTGCCGCGGGCGATGGGCCGTAGCGTCTCCGCTGAAGGTGCGCAATTCATCGAAACGCTCCATCGCGAAGCCGGTGTCGATCTGCACTTTGGCGTCATTGTCGATGCGATCGAGCGGACCGCCGCTGGAGCGTTCCACGTCGCTTGCCGAGGAGGCGGCGAATTCGAGGCAGATATGGTCATTGCCGGCGTAGGCATGCAGCGCAATCTGACGCTTGCCGAGCATGCGGGGCTGGCATTGGAAGGCGGCATTGTGGTCGATGAGTTCGGGCGCACCAGCGTATCTGAGATCTATGCTGCCGGTGACGTGACTGCATTCCATCATCCGCTGTTTGACCGCCGGCTGCGACTGGAATCGTGGCGCCATGCGCAGAATCACGGCGTCGCGGTAGGCAAGTCGATGTGTGGCGATAATACGCCGTACGACGATGTGCCGTGGTTCTGGACGGACCAGCACGGTGTGAACCTGCAGGTCGCGGGACTTCCTGCCGATGCAGCACGCACCATCCTGCGTGCAAATTCACCGCCAAGGGAATTCACAGCTGTCCATCTTGCCGCGGACGGATCAGTCATCGGCGTCACCGCCGCCAATAACCCGCGGGACATTCGTGCCGGACAGGCTCTGATCAAGATGCGCCGCCCAGTGGATCCCGAAGCGATTGGCAATCCGGCAGTGCCATTACAGCAACTGATCGGACGCTGAGTAACGCGCTTTACCTGATCTCCCGGCACGCCTCTGCCAGCCATCCACGGGTCGATTCCTCCAGGTATGGGCCGACTTCGGCTAATACCCGCGCGTGGTATGCGTTTAACCACGCCAGCTCCGAGGCATCGAGCATCGCAGGGTCGATTAGCCGCCGGTCGAATGGTGCCAACGTCAGAGTTTCGAAGCGAAGGAAAGGCTTGGCCGCCGCTGGCAAATCTGCCGCTTGCACCAGCAGCAGGTTCTCAAGCCGGATGCCATAAGCGCTTGGCAGATAATAACCAGGCTCATTGGACAGGATCATTCCCGCCTCGATCGGAACGGGCTTAGCCAAGCGTGACAGGCTGACTGGCCCTTCATGCACCGACAGATAACTTCCGACCCCGTGGCCGGTACCATGGTCATAGTCCAGCCCGGCCTGCCACAGCGCTCGGCGAGCGAAGGCATCCAGATGGGCGCCTGCGCATCCGTGCGGGAACACGAGGGTTGCAATGGCGATGTGCCCCTTCATCACTCGGGTCGCCTGCGCTCGCAATGCGAGCGGCGGTTCGTCGGGGCCGGTCCAAATCGTGCGGGTAATATCCGTCGTGCCGTCGAGGTATTGGGCACCCGAATCGACCAGGTAGACCTCGTTGGGCCGGATTGGCCGGTTGGTCAGTTCGGTCACGCGGTAGTGGATGATGGCCCCGTGTTCGCCGGCGCCTGAGATGGTAGGGAAGCTTTCGCCTCGAAACCCGGGAACCTGCTCGCGCAACTCCCGCAGCTTGGCTGCCGCGGAGATCTCAGTTTCGCTACTTTGCGGACCTGTTTCGGTGAGGAAGTGCAGGAATCGGCAAATGGCCACCGCATCGCGTTGATGGGCGTTGCGCGCGCCCCTTTGCTCGGTTTCGTTCTTGCGAGCCTTTGGCAGTAGGCACGGGTCCGGTCCCGCGATCACCGTAGCTCCTGCATCGCGCAGTTTTTGGGCAAACCAGACGGGGCTGCCGGCCCTGTCGACCCGCACCCGCCTCCCGGCAAGCCGGCCCAGAGCGGGCGCCAGGGCCTCACGCCCTGCCAAGGAAACCGTATTCCCCAGCCAGGCGCGGGTAGCTTCAGGCAGCTTGGCGGGGTCCATGAACAACTCGGTTGCCGCATCGGCATGTAATAGGGCGAAGCCGAGGGCGAAGGGGGTAAACGGCACGTCGGCACCTCGGATATTAAGGAGCCAAGCTATCGAGGCGGGGTCGCTTATGACTGCCGCGTCCTGTTTCGCTTCGCGCAGGAGTGCCGCGATCTCCTCCCGCTTCTCAGTTGCACTTCGTCCCGCATAGGTCAGCGAGTGTGGTTCGACAGGAGCGGCTGGCGGCACGGGCCGGTCCGTCCAGATTGCGTCGATGGGATTCTGGTCCACCGCGACCATTGCCAGCCCGGCATCAGAATAGCGCGCGAGCCCCTCTTCACTGATCAGCAGAGGGTCGTAGCCAATCTTGGCGCCTTCGGCAGAGTTTGCGGCCAGCCAACCGGACGGAGGTTCCTCAATGACGTGACGGCGCTCCCACAGACTGCCGTCGGTTTCCTCAGCGACTTGCAGCACATAGCGACCGTCCGTGAAGACCGCCGCCTTGTCCATCAGGACGACGGCCAGGCCGGCGCTACCGGTAAATCCGGTGAGCCAAGCCAGCCGCTCAGCGGACGCAGGCACGTATTCTCCCAGATGTTCGTCGGCTCGCGCTACGATGAAGCCATCGAGGCCAATCCGCTTGAGCTCTTGGCGCAAGTCTCCCAGCCGCTGGGCCGAAGGGGGACGGTTTGGGGAGCTACTCATCCTGTTCATACCTCGTTAATGACATATGTCATGGACGCATGCCTGAGCGGGTGATTCGGCAATTATCTGCAGGCGCTACAAGGTTTATGTTGCACCGCGACAAAGACCGGAGACGCCTCGCCACGAAGACGACGCGCCGGATCCGGTCGGTCGCTAGGAATGAAGCTCATGAACGCGCCAATTGCAAAGGACCAACTGACTTTCTCGTTGGGCAACCTGACCTACATAGACGGAACATACGAGGAGGCACCTCGGCCAGTCGCCAAGCCGGAACGGCACAGCTTGTTGGACCGGGTGCTCGCCAAGGTGACCGAATGGCGTCGTCGCCGGCAGGTGCTTGAGGAAATGGCGATGATGACTGATCGCGAACTGGCCGATATTGGTCTCTCGCGGTCCGACCTGTCTCGCGTCTTTGATCCCAGCTTCGCGGCCAACCACGCCCGCGGCCGGGACTATATCGCCTACTGAACGCGGGCAGCTCGGCCCGCACGTAGCACAAGGGTCGTCCAGCCGCTCACTCGGACGGCGAAATCCAGGTACAGACCACACCGGCGGTGGGCACTGAGCACGCTCTGTGCCTGCCGATCGAGGAGGCCTGACAGGATTGCTATGCCTCCCGGCGCCAAGTGCACAGCGAGCTCGCGAGCCATCTGGCACAGGGGCCGGGCGAGGATGTTCGCGAGGACCAAATCATAAGGCGCGCCCTGACGCACCTCTCGATCCCGCCAGCCATCTGCGAGCCGGCTATGGACCAGCGTCTTCAGTCCGTTCCGTGCCGCATTCTGCCGTGCAACCTGCACCGACCGCAGCTCGATATCCGTCGCCAGAACCGGTCGGCGCAGCAGGCGAGCCGCAGCCATCGCCAGAACGCCTGAACCTGTGCCGATGTCCAGGATTCGTCGGGGGCGCCGATATGCGATGCGCTCCAGGGCATGCAGGCATCCCCGGGTCGAGTCATGCTCGCCGGAACCAAAGGCGAGACCGGCATCGACCGTGAGCGTGATGCGGCCCTTCGCGAGGGGAGCGGTGACATGAGTTCCACGTATGGCGAAACAGCGGCCGATGCGCTGTTCGGGAAATGCAGCATAGGATCGGGCCAGCCAGCCTTCTGTCGCTGTCGACCTCCGCCGCACCTCAACCTCGGCGCCCGACAGAGCTGCTGCCAGCGCTAAGGCTGCAGCCAGCTCAGGCTCATTCCGGCCCGTCCGCTTCACTCCTTCGACGTGCCAGCGTCCAGTCTTCGGGTCACGGAAAAAGCCGACCGTAGTGCAGACGCTCGACAGCGCGGACTCGTAGGCCTCGAGCGCGGCTTCCGGCACGTCGAGTGACACCGTCTCCAGAGAACCACTCTCCTTCCTGATCACCCGGTTCGCAGCCCGCTCCAAGTTTCCCGAGCGCCAGCCGGAGCGTTCTGATGTGGAGACGCAGAACTCACCTGGTCACGCCTTCTCTACAAATCGGTCGAGAACACGCTTCTCGCCGGCTTTGTCGAATGCGACATCCAGCTTGTCGTCTTCCGCTGCAGTAACTGTCCCGTAGCCGAACTTTTGGTGGAACACGCGAGCGCCAACAAGAATAGCGTCACTCCTGGGAGGTCTTGCCGGCTGCTCCCACACTTCGATTGTACGGGGGCGCCGAGCCACTAGAGGGAATTGACCAAGACCGCTCATAGCGACCATTCCTGCATCTCGCGCCAGAGCTGCGGAACCGGTACGTTCGACGTCTGCATCCGGAAGTTCGTCGATGAACCGGCTAGGAATGCTCCGTTGCCAATTTGCGTAAATTCGCCGGTTGGCAGCATGGCTGACGATGGCACGCCGCCGCGCCCGGGTGAGTCCGACGTATGCGAGCCGACGTTCCTCCTCCAGCGCCTTCAGACCACCCTCGTCCAGCGTTCGCTGGTTGGGAAACAGCCCCTCCTCCCACCCCGGCAAGAAAACGGTGTCAAACTCCAGTCCCTTGGCGCCGTGCAACGTCATCAGGCTGACGCGCGCGCCGTCGGCCGCTTCGTCGTTCTCCATAACCAGCGAGACATGGTCCAGGAAGCCCGGCAGCGTTTCGAATTCCGTGAGAGCCCGGACCAGCTCCTTAAGGTTCTCTAACCGCCCCGGCGCCTCGGGGGATTTGTCCTGCTGCCACATTTCCGTATAGCCACTCTCGTCGAGCAGCCTAGCCACCGTTAGGACATGTCCTTCGTTGCCGAGCATGGCGCGCCAGCGGACAAAACCTTGCAACAGTGCGTTCAGCTGGTCCCGTGCTCTCCCCTTCAGAACGCCATCGACGATGACCTTGGCCGCCGCTTCCATGAGCGGTAGGCCCTCTTTGCGCGCAGTCTCGTGCATTGCACGTAGGGCTACCTCGCCAATGCCGCGCCGCGGTACATTAACAATTCGCTCGAACGCCAGGTCATCAGCCGGCTGCACGACAAGACGCATATAGGCGATGGCGTCACGGATCTCCTGTCGTTCGTAAAACCTCAGGCCTCCAATCACGCGATAAGGGATTCCGAGCGTGATCAGGCGCTCTTCAAAGGCACGGGTCTGGAAACCGGCGCGGACCAGGATGGCGGTTTCAGACAGTGCTTCGCCTTCACGCTGGAGCGCCTCAATGCGGTCGCCCACCATTCGGGCTTCCTCGTCCGAATCCCAAAGGCCGATAACCCTTACACGCTCTCCGGCGGAATCCTGCCCTCCAGGTCGCAACGTCTTGCCTAATCGTCCTTCATTATGAGCAATCAACGCCGAGGCTGCGGCCAGGATTGGCGCGGTCGATCGGTAGTTGGCTTCTAACCGGACAACCTTCGCCCCAGGAAAGTCCTGCTCAAAGCGCAGGATGTTCTCCACCTCGGCGCCACGCCATGAGTAGATCGACTGATCATCGTCACCAACGCAGCAGATATTCTTGTGCTCCTGCGCGAGTAGGCGCAGCCAAAGATACTGCACCAGGTTCGTGTCCTGATATTCGTCCACCAAAATGTAGCGAAACATGCGGTGATAGACTGCAAGAATGTCCGGCTGACCACGCAGTAGCTCCGTCGTGTGCAACAGCAGATCCCCGAAGTCCGTAGCGTTCAGCGAGCGCAGTCGTGCCTGGTATGCAGAGTAGAGGTCACCCGCTCGGCCGGCGGCGAAATCTATGTCCTCCGCTGGGGTTACGCGCGCCGGAGCCAATCCCCTGTCCTTCCATCGTTGAATAATCGCCATCAGGCCTGGGACAGGCCAGCGCTTGGTGTCCACCCGCTCCGCCTCCATGACCTGTTTGAGCAGGCGGAGTTGGTCATCCGCATCGAGAATCGTGAAGTTCGAACCCAGTCCCACCAGTCCCGCATGCCGGCGGAGCATCCTGGCACCCAGCGCGTGGAACGTGCCTAACCATAAGCCCTCCACCGGTCGGCCGAGAATTGCGCTTACGCGCTCCCGCATCTCGCGCGCCGCCTTGTTGGTGAAAGTGACCGCGAGCACTTGGTTCGGGTAGGCACGTCCCGTCAGGAGAATATGCGCGAAGCGTGTGGTTAGCACTCGAGTTTTGCCGGTCCCCGCCCCGGCGAGCACCAGCAGAGGCCCGTCCACCGTTTCGACGGCTTCCCTCTGCTCAGGGTTCAAGCCCGCCAGGTAATCGATCATGCGGTTCGCATATAGGTCCGCCGCTGATTCGGACACACCGTCCTGGGAGGAAATTACCCTGTTTGGCTTGCCCGCACTCCCAGAATATGGGCGATCGCGTAGGTCAGTTCCGGTCGATTGAGGGTGTAAAAATGAAACTCATCGATCCCGTTGGCCTGGAGTAGGCGCACCTGCTCGGCGGTTACCACGGCCGCGACCATCCGCCGGGTCTCGGGATCGTCCTCGAGCCCGTCAAACATATGGCCAAGCCAATCCGGCACGCTTGCTCCCGAGAGGGCCGACATCCGGCGGAGCCCAGCCAGGTTAGTGACCGGCATGATCCCAGGCACAATCGGCGCAGTAATGCCTGCTGCGAGGCACAGGTCCAGGAAACGAAGAAAGACGGAGGTGTCGAAGAAGAAATTGGTGATGGCGCGGTTCGCGCCAGCGTCCAGTTTTCGCTTCAGATTATCCAGATCGGTCATCCGAGTCGGCGCCTGAGGGTGGACCTCCGGATAGGCCGCGACCGAGATCTCGAATGGCGCCACCCGCTTCAGGCCGTTCACCAGATCAACCGCGAACGGATATCCATCCGGGTGCGGCTGATAGGCTTCACCCGGCGGAGGATCGCCGCGCAATGCCACGATGTGGCGGATTCCAGCCTCCCAATATTGCCGCGCCACCTCGTCGACCTCGTCTCGGGTTGCCCCAACACAGGTCAAGTGCGCCGCTGGGACCAGGGCCGTTTCCTTCACGATCCGCTCGACCGTGGCGTGCGTGCGCTGCCGGGTGCTGCCGCCCGCCCCGTAAGTCACAGAAACGAACCGAGGTTGGAGAGGCTCCAGACGGCGTATGCAATTCCAGAGCTGTTGCTCCAGAGCCTCGGTCTTGGGGGGGAAGAACTCGAATGACAGCAAAGGGGGAGGATGCGCACCCCCTCGGGTTGGCAAAGCCGAAAAGCGCGGACCGGTCAGCCAGCGTTCCAGTGTGGGTCGGGCCGGCTGAGGTTCTAAGCCGTTCTGGAGATCGTCCATTGCACCTCTTTCCCATCTTCTGGCCCCGGCGCAAGGGCCAATGGCACTCGATGACTTGATTGCGAAACGGCCGCCTGCCGCTTAGACTCTGAGCAAGCTTTGGTATTTACAACGTTTTCAGTGGGCGGCAGGCCTGTTATGTGCTTGTTCCCGGTCGCTGATCTTCCTTGAGGAGCGCGATGCGAGCCCTTACCTGCCATCACCTTCTGGTGGTCACCGCCTTGCTGCTTGGCAATCTGGGCGGGTGCGCTACCCCTCCTCCACCGGATGATCCGGACGCTGTGGCGGACTTCAAGGAAACCAACGACCCAATCGAACCGACGAACCGTGCTATTTACGCCTTCAATGATGGGCTTGACACAGTAATCATGCGCCCGGCTGCGAAGGCATATCGGTTCCTGGTCCCCGGATCCGTGCGGGGCGGTATCCATAATGTCTTATCCAACCTGGGCACGCCGGTGCAGCTCAGCAATGACGTGCTGGAAGGGAAGCCACGGCGCGCGGGCGACACCACGATGCGGTTCCTGATCAATACCACTGTCGGGGTACTGGGGGTCTTCGACGTGGCCAAGGATTGGGGATATCCGGACCATGATGCCGACTTCGGCATGACCATGGCGTTGTGGGGCCTGCCGGAGGGGCCATTCCTGTTCCTCCCTGTGTTCGGGCCGTCAAACCCTCGCGACGCGATCGGCCTGGGCGTCAATTCCGTCATGGACCCCTTTACCTGGGTGGGCCAAGGGGCGGCCGTCCGCGCGTTGAACTGGTCCCGGTTTGGTATGAACGGGCTCGACCAGCGCGAACGTCATCTCGACGACATCGACAGCATCAAGAAGACGGCCCTGGACCCCTATGCGACCTTCCGCAGCCTATACCGGCAGCATCGGCAGGCGCAGATCGAGGACGTTCGCAATGACACGCGAGCGACCATACCTGTATGGTTCCCCCAATCGGCGACGCCGGATAAAGTCACCTATTCGCCGCGCGTATCGCCAAATTTTTGATCGAGGCTGTAACATACCATGCCGAACCGCCGCACATTCCTGGTTCTCACTTTGGGGTCGATGCTGCCAGGCATTGGCCAGACCGCCTGCCCCGCATCCGCTCAGTCTGTGGACGGTCGTGCCAGCGCATTCGTCAAGAACCTCGGCGACAGATTGGTCGCCGTCGTGAATGGGCCAGAGCCTGACCGAGAGAAGCGGACGAAGCTGACCCAGATCATCGACGGTGCTGTCGATGTTGATGGGGTGGCAAGATTCTGCCTTGGACGGTTCTGGCGTAATGCTTCGCCCGATCAGCAGCAACGTTACACCCAGCTATTCCACCAAGTGCTGGTGAACAATATTACTGCGAAGCTCGGTGACTACCGTGGCGTCCGCTTCACCATGGGCAGGGCGCAGCAGCGGGATGACAGCGCGGTGGTATCCACCGTTGTCGAGCGTCCCAACAATCCACCCACCAACGTGGACTGGATCATCAGCAACCCGGCAGAGGATCCCAAGGTCATCGACGTAATTGCCGAGGGTACCTCGCTGAGATTGACGCAGCGACAGGACTATGCGTCCTATCTCAGCCGGAACAACAACAGCATCGATGCGTTGATCAACGCAATGCGTCAACAGGTGGCGCAGGCCGGCTGAACGCACTCTCGTACATTACCATCCGCCATCCCTGCTGCTCGAAGCTGGCGCATTCAATCATCCCAATGCTGCCGAGTACCACACGGGAGGCCACATTGGCCTCTCGCGCGACAGCCACGATCCGTTCTAACCTGACCTGTTCGTGGCCAAACCGTAAGGCAGCAGCGGCAGCTTCGCGTGCCAATCCACGGCCCTGAGCCTCGGGCCACAAGGCGAACCGCAAGGCGACACCGAGCCCGTCGGGGCGACACTCGAGCCCGGTGATGCCAAGAAAACGTCCACTGCTCCGTTCGCGGATGGCCCAGATACCGAAACCGTGGGCGCCCCATCCAATTATATCACGCGCCAGTTCTTCCGTTGTCTGCTCCGGCGAGCGCACGCCGCCGAGCATGATTGCAAACACTCGGGGATCGGCCTTTATGGCACACAAATCGGCGAGATCGGTCCGCCTCACGGGCGTCAATGTGAGCCGCGCGCTGCGCAGAATCCAGTTCGGGTTCATGCGACGGCCCGATACTTACGAGAGGCTGAGATGTGCAACTAGGCAACGTTCTCCCAGCCACCAATTCCCTGCTGCCAATAGGTCACTTTGTGACCAGCGGTCTTGGCGGCTGTCCAACGCAGGCGCGCTGCTGCCACTGCGGATTCGTCATCGCCGTTGAACAAATCGAATACCCGATCAAATTGCTCAAGCCGGTCGCTTTGCGCACCGTAGATCAGAAAGAGGAATCGAGCCCCATTGGGTGCGTCATCCTCCGTCGTCAGCCAAATCGGCTGCAATTCAGGATCCCCGTCGGACGAGGTTCCATGTGGCAACCAATCCCCTTGCCAAAGCTGCTCGTCCAATTCAATGAGCCGTTCAGGCATGGTGCATAATACGACAGCGCGTTGACCAGCGGCCAACGTACGTCCCAGCAGTTTAGGCAATGCCTGATCCGGGCCAGTCCGAGTCAGATGATAGAAACCAACGTCGGTCACTGGGCCCGCACTCCTCAACCTTCGTAGTGCTCTGCCACCAACCGGTCCAGCAGTCGAACACCGAACGCGGTAGCACCTTTGGGAACGCAGGGCGCATCCTTTGTGCTCCAGGCAACTCCGGCGATGTCGAGGTGGGCCCACGGCTTGCCGTTGACGAACCGCTTGATGAACTGGGCTGCGCTGATAGATCCCGCAGGCCGACCGCCAATGTTCTTCATATCGGCAATATCGGACTTGATAAGCTGATCGTATGCGTCATCAAGCGGAAAGCGCCACACCTTTTCGCCGGTTTCCTGACCGGCAGTCGAAAGCTTCTGAGCCAGCGCATCGTCGTTACTGAACATGCCTGCATATTCGTGACCCAGTGCGACAATCATTGCTCCAGTCAACGTGGCCAGATCCACTATGAATCGCGGATCGAATTTCTGCTGGCAGTACCAGATCACATCGGCCAATACCAATCTGCCTTCAGCATCGGTATTGATAACTTCGACGGTTTGGCCTGAGTAGCTCTTCACGACATCGCCCGGCCGCTGTGCGTTGCCAGATGGCATGTTCTCGACCAGTCCCACCAAGCCTACCGCATCCACCTTTGCCTTCCGACCGGCGAGAGCTGCCATTAGTCCCACTACAGCCCCGGCACCGGCCATGTCCCATTTCATATCTTCCATACCGCCGGCCGGCTTGATGCTAATGCCGCCCGTGTCGAACGTGACACCTTTGCCGATAAACGCGACGGGCTTCCCCTTGGATTTTCGGCCATTTCCGGACACGCCGTTCCACTGCATCACCACCATTCGCGGCTCATTCGTGCTGCCCTGCGCAACGCCAAGAAGTGCGCCAAAACCGAGCCGGCTCATTTCCCGTGGACCCAACACCTCCACCTTGACCCCCAACTCGCTCAGTTGCTTGCAACGGTCTGCCATCTCGGCGGGGTTCAGTACGTTGGGCGGTTCGGCAACCAGGTCTCGCGACAGAAATACACCTTTGGCCACGCCCTGCTGTGGCTCCCATGCCGACTTGGCGCGAGCAGGGTCGCCGGTAAGCAGAGTAAGTTTCGTGAGTTTCGGCTTGTCCTCCGGCTTCTCCTTCGTTCGATATTTGTCGAAACGATAGGCGCGCAACGCAGCACCAAAGGCTACTTCGGCCACCTGCGCAGGTTCCAGGGCACCGGTCGCGACGGCCGCCGTTGGTTCCCGCAGTAAGGCGGCGGCTGCATGGCCGCCTGCCTCGTTCAGCACGCGTGAGGTCAGCTCGCCTGGTTTGCCAAGTCCTACGGCCACAACTCGCGAGAGTCCTGCGCCCGGTGCGAGTACTGTGCATGTCTTGCCCTTGCCGCCTTTGAATTCGGCGGCGGCGAAGGCGCGCGCTATGGCACCGTCTGTCGCCTCATTTGCTTGCTGCCATAGACCAGATGGCATTTCCCCTTCGCCAACCAACAGCACCAGAGCGCCCACTTTGGGCAAAGTCGGCTTCGCGAAGGCGATGTCGAGCATACTGTGCAACTCCCCTGGTCCTTGACGCCTGCACGCCTGTTGCCGGGGACTGTAGCAGCGCCATCCACCTTTGCCATGCCCGGCGCCACAGATTATTGGTGCCCGGCGATGACAGAACTCTTGCAACCCGATGCCGCTGGAATCGCACGCGCCGCCGGTTTGCTGCGCAATGGAGCATTGGTGGCCTTCGGAACTGAAACGGTGTACGGGCTGGGCGCGGATGCAACCAATGATAGCGCAGTGGCGGCTATTTTCGCCGCCAAGGAGCGGCCGCAGTTCAATCCGCTGATCTGCCATTATGCGGATCCAGATACGGCCTTTGCCGATGTGCTCGCGAACGCGCAAGCAAATCGTCTTGCCCGTACTTTCTGGCCAGGACCGCTCACGCTCGTGTTGCCGCGTCGGAACGACTGCAAAGTCAGCCTGCTGGTGAGTGCAGGGCTGGATACCTTGGCGGTGCGTGTTCCCGCCCACGATATTGCGCGCGCATTGCTGCGAGAGACCAGTCGAGCCGTCGCAGCACCATCAGCGAACCGATCGGGCCGGGTGAGTCCCACCACGGCGCAGCATGTACTCAATGAACTGTCGGGGCGTATCGCGGCGGTACTCGATAGCGGTCCGTGTCCAGTAGGCGTTGAGTCTACGGTAGTCGATCTCTCGGCCACCACACCAGTATTGTTACGACCGGGTGGAGTGACTCTGGAAGCAATCGAGGCTGCGATTGGACCGGTCCGGAACGGTAGCATTCGAACGCCATTAGGACCATTGCGTTCGCCCGGTCTGCTTGCGTCCCATTATGCGCCGAGAACCCCGGTTCGGTTGTCTGCAAGAAGCGTGCAGGAGAACGAAGCCCTCCTCGCCTTTGGTCCACCACTTCCAGGTGCAGGCGCCGAATTCAACTTGAGTTCCGCCCGTGACCTGACGGAAGCGGCATCTCGCTTGTTCGCTGGCCTTCGATATCTCGATGAAGCCGCCGCCTTGCTCGATTTGCAAGGTATCGCGGTGATGCCCATTCCAGAGCACGGCCTCGGTTGTGCCATCAACGACCGGTTGCGCCGCGCCGCTGTGCCGTCGATTGCATAAGGTCTATCACCAGCTAATGATCGCGCAGGTCGAACTCGGGAGGGAAGAATGCGGCTCAAGGACAAGGTGGCCATCATAACTGGTGGCGCACATGGCATGGGTGAGGCGGAAGCACGACTGTTCGCACAGGAAGGTGCCAAAGTCGTAGTCGCTGACCTCCTGGTGAAGGAAGGCGAAGCGGTCGCTGCCGACATCTCCGAGAGTCAAAGGCCAGCGCGCTTCGTGCGTACCGACGTGACGTCCGAGACGGACTGGAAGAGGTTGATTGCCGAGACAATCGGCACCTATGGGAGGCTCGACATTCTGGTGAACAACGCTGGCATCAGCGGCAGTGCTGTCGGCGATGTGGATGGGCTCGAGGGCTGGCAGAAGCTGCTGGCCGTCAACTCGACGAGTGTGTTTCTCGGGACCAAGCTGGCTGCACCCGAGATGGCAAAGACTGGTGGTGGTTCAATCGTCAACATCTCGTCGATTATGGGCATCGTTGCCAGCGAAGAGAGTCACCCTGGCTACCCAGCATCCAAGGCCGCGGTTCGCAATTACACGAAGGCGGCAGCGTGCCGTTACGGGCCGCTCGGAGTACGCGTCAATTCGGTGCATCCAGGTTATATGCCGCCGATGCTGAACGCGACCAACGCCGCCGGACGGCAGGCGAAGATCGCGCAGACTCCGCTGCGCCGGCTGGGCGAGCCGATCGAGGTGGCGTACGGCGTTCTGTTCCTGGCTTCGGACGAGGCCTCGTTCGTCACTGGTGCCGAGTTGGTGATCGACGGCGGCTTCATCGCACATTGACCTTCTGACCCCCATACTGCCGAGAGGTGATTGCCATGAAGCAGGCCCCCACACAGCAGATTCCCGGCGTATATCATCGCCGCATCGGGGACATCGTCGTTACTGCTCTATCCGACGGATACCTCGACGGCACCGTTGATGTTCTCCAGAACATCACACCCGACGAGGCCACGCGTATGTTGACCGAGAATTTTCGGCCCGGCCGACGCACGTCGGTGAACTGCTACGCCATCCACTCGGCTGGCCGGCTGGCACTGATCGAGACTGGATCGGGCGATTATCTGCTGCCGACTGCCGGGAAACTGCAGCGGAACCTGGCCGCAGCGGGAATCGATCCGGGAGACATCGAGAAGGTGATCCTGACACATATGCATCCGGATCACTCGGCGGGACTCACCGATCCCAAGACCGGCCGGAAGCTGTTCCCGAACGCCGAACTGGTCGTGCATGAAAACGAGCCGCGTCATTGGAACGACGACACCGCAATGGCCAAGGCGAGCGAACGGGCCAAGAAGCTGTACTTCCAGTGCGCACGCGAGCAGATGGCGCCGTACCACAACGTCATGTCCACCTTCTCGGGCAGCGTGGAAGTGTTTCCTGGCGTTGTCTCGGTGCCGTTGCACGGACATACACCGGGGCACACAGGGTATCTGATCTCCTCGGGGAAGGATTCGCTGCTGGTCTGGGGCGACATTGTCCACGTACCGGACATACAGATACCGCGACCGGAGGTTACAATAGAGTTCGATACCGACCCACATGCCGCGGCCGCTACGCGCAAACGTGTTCTCGACATGGTGGCCACCGACAGGCAACTGGTTGCCGGGATGCACATGCATTACCCGGGCTTCGCCCATGTGGTGAAGCAGGACAGCGGGTACCTGATGATCCCAGAGCCATGGGATCAGGCGTTCTGAAAGACCTGGACTTCAGTCAGACATTGCGCTCATTGGCTTCGCCGGCGAGAAGAAGGCCGCGCGCCTGGCTGATCGCGGCCGCTGCTCTGTCTCGCAGATCATCTTCGGTAGCGCTGCTAATCGGATGCGGGATGATGGCGAATGCATAATGGGGAAAGCCCAACACGCGGCCCATCAGTTCGGCCGCATCAGCGAAACGCGTGGTCATCACCGCCATCGCGGGGAGGCCCAGTCGTTCGGCAGTGACGGAGTCATGCAGACTGCACGACGAGCAGCTGCCTCAATCCCCGATGCCGGTGACGACTGCGTGCCAGCGCGCCATTTCATCGACTATGTGCTTGTCCGCTGGCGCACTGTAATTGGATTTGACCCGTATGATCACGTTGGCGACGGCGAATTCCTCACGCAACATGCGTTCAAAATGCGCGAAGAAGCGATGGGTGCCCTCCTTGCCATTCGAGATAATGCCAACAGTTTTTCCGGCAAGGGTTCCCGGGCGTGGCGCCAGTTGCCCAATGGGCGGAGCTGCTTCGTTGGTTGGATCGAGGACGACAAGGGTCATAAGATAAGTGTCACCGGTCAGATGCAGCGCAGTCAACACAGGCACCAATCGGCAGTGTGACAGCGCGGCTCTTGTGGCCCAACCAGGGCGGGATCACCGCGCCGAACCCGCCGGCAGGACCGCCAGCCGCAACGACCAGAAGCTGTTCAGGTGAGGCCAGTGCTGCGTACTCGGTGTCGCCGCGATCCCGCACGATCGCGGTCTTGCCTACTTCCGCCCATTCGCGCCGACGGATGCGTGCGCGCTGATGGATGAAGTTGGCGATGTCAGTCTTGCTCCAGCCGGCCGATTGAATGTGCTCACGCAGCTGCTTGGGGATAATCAGCGCATAATTACCAGGCCAAATGGAGTAATGTCGCATGTTGGCGCGAACTTCAGCCGCGAAGGTTTCGAGTATCTCCTCCGGGCTGGTCGTCCACTCGTTCATGATCTGGCGTGGGGCCCCGGCCGCCATCACCGTGACCGCGGATGCCGCATCAGGTAATCCTCGCTGCACGTGCAGAGGAAGCCATTGTGAGTCCTCCTCATCCTCGGCGACGCAATAGCTGAACTTTCCCGGATGGCCGAGCGTGGATCGGTCGATGCCGCCAGGCCGCACCTCTAAAAGGTTGATCAGCGCCAGACGAATCGAACGGCCAATAACGCTGGTGGCACGGTCGCTGTTGCCCAGTGCACTGAACGTGCCCGAGGCGCCCAGTTCGAGACGGATCGGCCCATTCAATACGATGAGGACGGCGCAACCACCAGTGGAGGCCGTAGCACCGTGCAGCAGAAAATCAGGCTGGAGCATCGCTGAGAAGGCGGTGAGAACCACCGGAAAATGCATCGGCAAGCAACCCGCCATCACGGCATTGATGGCGAGCTTCTCGGCGGTGATCGCGACGCCACGGACTGGTTCGATCCCGACGAGAAAGTCCGGCGGTGTCATCGCCCACTGCAAACAGGCGCTGACCGCCTCCTGTGTGGGAGGCACGATGGGAAGACCGTCCGTCCAGCCGTTTGAATGATAAAGCTCCTGTGCGGCCTCGTTATCGGCAACTTCGTGAATGCGCGATGCCAAGGGCCAGGAATTGAGCGCCGTCATGCCGCTCGATGCCGCTCCCGGAGAAACTGGAAGAATTCCAGTCCCTCTCGCAGCCGGCGCTTCATCATCTGCGGACTACGCAGCATTTCACCCACGATGGACGCGATCTTTGGTGCCCGAAAATAGAAGCGCTTATAGAAGGTCTCTACGTTGTCGAATATTTCAGTGTGGGACAGGTGCGGATACGCCAATGGAGCGATCTGGATCCCGTGCTCGTCTACCAATTCGGCGTGCCTCTCATCCAGCCATCCATTCTCGACTGCTTGGCGATGCAAAAATGTACCGGGATACGGCGCCGCCAGCGAAACCTGAATTGTGTGCGGATTTATCTCTGTAGCAAAGCGTATCGTCTCCTCTATCGTCTCCTGTGTCTCGCCAGGCAATCCGAGGATAAAGGTGCCATGGATCTTGATACCCAACTCATGGCAGTCGCGGGTGAAGCGCTTGGCCACCTCGATGCGCATGCCCTTCTTGATGTTGTGCAGGATCTGCTGGTTGCCGCTTTCATATCCCACGAGCAGTAACCGGAGCCCGTTATCCTTCAGCACCTTTAAGGTGTCGCGCGGTACGTTCGCCTTCGCGTTGCACGACCACGTCACGCCCAACTTTCCCAGTTCGCGCGCAATGGCCTCCGCCCGCGGCAGATTGTCGGTGAACGTGTCATCATCGAAGAAGAACTCCTTCGCCTGCGGGAAGTAGCGCTGGGCCAGCGCGATCTCCTCCGCGACGTGGCCCGGCGACCGGACCCGATACCGATGCCCACCCACCGTCTGCGGCCATAGACAAAATGTACAACGCGATTTGCAGCCACGGCCGGTATAGAGCGACACGTAAGGATGCAACAGATAACCGATGAAATAGTCCTCGATGCGCAGATCGCGTTTGTAGACTTCGGTGACGAACGGCAGCGCATCCATATCCTCAAGGATCGCGCGATCCTGATTGTGCACAATCCCGCCTGCGCCATCGCGATATGAGATGCCATCAACCGCAGCCCAGTCGCGACCCTCCGCAATCTCCTTCACCGTGAAATCGAACTCATTCCGCGCCACAAAATCGATCGGGGAGCCCTGGAGCAGGCTTTCCTCCGGTTGCACCGCAACCTTGGCCCCAACGAAGCCGATCTTCAGTCCTGGGTTCGCCTCCTTCAGTGCCGCAGCCACCCTCACGTCCGACGCGAATGATGGCGTGGAGGTATGGATCACGCACAACTCGTAATCGCGCACCTGAGCAGTCACCGCATCCAAACCGATGCGGGCCGGTGGCGCGTCGATCAGCTTGCTACCGGGCACCAGCGCGGCCGGTTGCGCCAGCCAGGTGGGATACCAGAAGCTGCGGATTTCCCGCCGGGCCTGGTAACGCGAGCCGGCGCCCCCATCGAACCCGTCGAATGACGGCGGATGCAGGAACAGCGTCTTCATCATCGCGGGTTAAATCCCTCCGCCTGCATTGTGTGTCCGCGCCAGTCGACGCGGCGACCGGCGTAGCTCGCAGCCATGACGCCCACTGACATAATCTCCCGCAGCGGGAGAAGCCAGAGCGGCGTGCGGTTAGCTAGTCCCAACGCTCGGTCAATGCTGGCCGCTACCAGCGCCCGTAGGCCGAAGGCGAGCGCAAGCCACGCCAGTGACCATAAGGCTCCCCCAGATAACAACACGGCCAGCACAGCCCAAACGAGCGAATATTGCAGTACGGAGGCCGCAAACTGGGCAGGGACCAGGGCGCGAATAGTCCGGGCCCAGCGGAGTTCATGCCGCCAAAGCGCGCAGAACGTCGTCTCGGGCACAGTGGTAGCTGGAAGCGTATTGGCCAAGGCAACCCTCAATCCAAGTCTCCGTACCAGCCGTCCTAACAGGTTATCGTCAGCCAAATGGTCCACTAGGGCTCGGAAGCCGCCAATCTGCTCCAGTGTCTCCCGCCTCAAGGCCATTGTGGCACCGAGGCAGTCCTCGCGCCCCATAGAGCGAGAGAGCAACGCGCCAGGAAGGAAGTAATGGTTGATCTGCATTGCGCCGAGTGCGGCGACGACATCGTTTACAGGCAGGCCGGTATAGACGCTCGTGACTAGCCCCACACCCCCCACCTCTAATGCCGCGAGGAGGTGGTGCAACCAATCTGGCGATGTGTGCACATCCGAATCGGCAATCACCAACACGTCATGCTTAGCCGCCTGAAGCATATTGATCAGGTTGCTTACCTTGCCGTTGGGCCCATGCGACGTCGCGTCCGCCACGATCGCAAAGTCGCAATCCGGAAAGCGCAACTGGAGCCTGCGCACGACTGGCAAGGCGGTATCGCCTGTATCGCTAACGCCGAAGACTATCTGGTAGATCGGATATTCCTGCTGGCAGAGGCTTGCTAGTGCCTCCTCTAAAAGCGGTTCATCGCCGTGCAGTGGCTTAAGCACGGTAACAGGCATCTCCGCCATTGGCGCGCTCAGGACAGTTTTTCGCGCCTTAAGGACGCGGTGTGCCAGCTGACGTATTACAATCCAGCCTGCCGCCGATTGAGCAATGCCAACGATCGATAGCATTGCCGCGAGAAGCGCGATCATGGCGGCTGGGGTTACCACAGGCACAGCCAGCCGGGGTTTGAAGTCCCGTTACCGAGCGGTGATGGCCTGTCCCCCAGACAGTGCCTCGCCCACTCCAATGGCTCCGAGCGCGGTCGCCACGATATCCTTTGCAGAAAGCTTCGCCTCAGCCAGCTGCTTCGCCTGTGAGTCATGATCGATGAACACGTCCGGCAGTACCATCGGCCGCACTTTCAGGCCTGCGTCCAGCAGGCCCTTCCAAGCCAGGTGATGCAGCACAGCTGAGCCAAACCCGCCGATCGAGCCCTCCTCGATGGTAATCAGCACTTCGTGGTGGTGCGCCAACTGTTCTAGCAGCGATGCATCCAGTGGTTTGGCGAACCGGGCGTCCACCACAGTTGCCGGCAGCCCCCGCGCGGCAAGCTCGTCGGCTGCCTTCAGAGCGTCTGCGAGCCGAGGTCCTAACGACAGGATCGCTATGTTGTTGCCCTCCCGGAGGACTCGTGCCTTCCCAAGCGGCAGCACCTCACCGCGCGACGGCAGCGCCACGCCGACACCGTCGCCTCGCGGGTAGCGTAGCGCGGAAGGACGGTCCCCTATGGCGACCGCGGTTGCCACGGCATGTACCAATTCTGACTCATCAGATGGCGCCATAAGCACGAAGCCCGGCAGGCACCCCAGATATGCCAGGTCAAAGCTGCCGGAGTGTGTAGCTCCATCCGCACCCACCGGTCCCGCTCGATCCAGCGCGAACCGCACCGGCAGCCCCTGGATGGCCACGTCATGCACCACCTGGTCGTAGGCTCGCTGCAGGAAGGTCGAGTAGATGGCACAGAATGGCTTCATGCCCTCCGTCGCCAAGCCGGCAGCGAACGTGACGGCGTGTTGCTCGGCAATGCCGACGTCGAAGCATCTATCGGGGAACCGCTTACCAAACCGATCCAGGCCGGTGCCCGAGGGCATCGCAGCGGTGATGGCCACGATGGTGGGATCTCGTTCTGCCTCGTCGATGAGCGCCTCAGCGAACACCTTCGTGTAGCTCGGCGGCCCCGGCGGCGCCTTTGCCTGCTCACCTGTGATCACGTTGAACTTCGAGACACTGTGCAGCTTGTCGGCTGACGCCTCGGCCTGCGCGTAGCCCTTGCCCTTCTGAGTAATGGCATGGACCAGGATCGGGCCCGTCTCCTCAGCCTCGCGCACGTTGCGCAGGACCGGCAGCAGATGGTCCAGGTTATGGCCGTCGATCGGGCCGACGTAATAGAAACCCAACTCCTCGAACAGCGTACCGCCCGTCAGCATGCCGCGGGCGTACTCCTCGGCCCGCCGCGCAGTCCGTTCGATCGTGCGAGGAAAGCGCTTGGCCATGCGCGCTCCAAGCTCCCGCAACGAAAGAAAGCTGCGCGAAGACATCAGGCGCGACAGGTACGCACTCATTGCTCCGACCGGCGGGGCGATCGACATATCGTTGTCGTTCAGCACCACGATCAGCCGTGTGTGACGTGCTCCGGCGTTGTTCATCGCCTCATAGGCCATGCCGGCGCTCATGGCGCCATCCCCAATCACCGCGATGATGTTGCGCTCCTCGCCTTTCAGGTCGCGAGCCACCGCCATCCCCAGCCCGGCGGAAATCGAGGTAGAGGAATGCGCCGCTCCAAAGGGGTCGTACTCGCTCTCTGCCCGGCGGGTAAAACCGGACAACCCGCCCCCCTGGCGCAATGTCCGTATCCGATCGCGCCGTCCGGTCAGGATCTTGTGCGGATATGCCTGGTGGCCGACGTCCCAGATAAGCCGATCATGCGGTGTGTCGAACACGGCATGGATCGCGACCGTCAGTTCCACCACGCCGAGTGACGCGCCGAGGTGACCGCCGGTGACCGACACCGCGTCGATCGTCTCCGCGCGCAATTCGTCGGCCAATTGTCGCAACTGCTCAGCGGAGAAATTGCGCAAGTCGCCCGGAAAGCGCACACGATCCAGCAGCGGTGTCTGTACAGGACTCATGCTCCTCGCTCCGAATTCAATTCCGTCGTGTCACGACATAGGACGCCAGCGCCTGCAATAGCTCGCCTCGCTCGCCGAAGCTTTCCAGGTGCCCGGCAGCCTGGCGGGCCAGCAGTTCTGCTTGCGCCCTCGCCCGTTCAATGCCCAGCACTGCGACCATTGTCGCCTTGCCGGCGGCGGCGTCCTTCCCCGCCGTCTTGCCTGTCTCCTCGGTGCTCCCTTCGGCGTCCAGAAGATCATCTGCGATCTGGAACGCCGCCCCAAGATCCCGGCCATAGGCGGCTAGCAGATGCCGCTGAAATGGCGGGGCGCGACCCAATATTGCACCCGCCTCGGCGCTGAACTGGATCAGTCGCCCGGTTTTCAGGGCCTGCAGCCGCGTCACCGCTGGCCCATCCAGCGTCTGACCCTCCGCCAGCATATCGATCATCTGGCCGCCCGCCATCCCTCGTGCACCCGCCGCAGCGCCCAGCGCTGCCACCAACTCGCAGCGTGCCAAGGGATCGGAGTGCGTGTCCGGTTCTGCGAGCACTTCGAAGGCACGTGCCTGCAGCGCGTCGCCCGCCAGAATGGCTGTTGCCTCATCGAACGCCTTATGGGTGGATGGCTTGCCCCGTCGCAAGTCGTCATCGTCCATCGCTGGCAAATCATCGTGCACCAGCGAGTAGGCATGCAGCATTTCGATTGAAGCGGCTACCCGCGCCGCGCAGGTTTCCGCCACTGCGAAAAGCGCCGAGCTCTGCATGACGAGGAAGGCGCGCAGCCGCTTTCCTCCACCCAGCGTCGCGTAGCGCATCGCGTCCGCCAGCCTAGCCTCCGGCCCGTCTGGGGGCGGTAGCAGGGTCTCCAAGGCGGCCTGCACCACGCGGGCTACCTGCGACATCGCGGAGGATAGGTCCACCTCAGCCAATTGCATTCCTCCCGATACCACCCCTGAGCCTGATTGGCCTCGTCCCACCCATCAAATGAGATGGCTGTTCTGCCGCGGTTGCACGAATCCCACGCACTTGTGGCTGGTAAGCATCAGTCCCCCAAGGGATTACCGCAACCGTGGGTTTTCCGCCACCCGGTCCATTCGCCATTGCTCCATGGGAATCGGCGTGCCATATCCGAGCCAACCAATAGTATTTTCGGCGCGGCTGCCGCCGCTCGGAGAAGCACCATGATCCGCGTCGTTCTGGCCCAGCCCCGCGGCTTTTGCGCCGGCGTTGAGCGGGCAATAGAAATCGTGGAGCGGGCTTTGAAAAAATACGGCCCACCGATCTACGTCCGCCACGAAATCGTCCATAACCGGCACGTGGTAGAAGACCTGCGCACCCGTGGTGCGGTGTTTGTGGATGAGCTGGACGAGATCCCGTCCGGCGCGATGACGATATTCTCCGCCCACGGAGTAGCAAAGCGCGTCGAGCAGATGGCGGCGGAGCGGCAATTGCCGGTCCTCGACGCCACCTGTCCGCTGGTTGCGAAGGTCCATAATGAAGGGCGCCGCTATGCCGCACAAGGCCGCGAGATCGTTCTTGTGGGCCACGCTGGGCACGCGGAAGTGGAGGGCACCATCGGCCAAGTGCCCGCCAAGGTGCATCTGGTACAGACGGTGGCCGATGTCGCCGCGTTGCAGGTCGCTGATCCCCAGAAACTTGCGTACATCACTCAGACCACGCTGTCGGTTGATGATACCCGCGGCATCATCGCAGCTCTGAAGGCTCGGTTCCCGACCATCGTGGGGCCGGACGTACGCGACATCTGCTATGCGACCCAGAATCGGCAACAAGCCGTCCGTGATCTGGCCGGCGAAGTCGACATGATCTTAGTTGTGGGCTCCCGGAACAGTTCAAATTCGAATCGGTTGCGGGAAATAGGGGAAGAGTTGGGGAAACCGTCCTATTTGGTCGACGACGCAGACGCACTGCGTGCCGAGTGGTTCTCCGGCGTCAGCTCCGTCGGCGTGACTGCCGGCGCATCGGCGCCCGAGATGCTCGTGCAGGGCGTCCTGGAGGGGCTACGCCAATTCGGCGAGCTGGACATTTCAACCCTTTCGGGGGTCGCGGAAGACGTTCGCTTCCGGTTCCCGAAAGAGTTGGCCGACACTTAGAGGATTCAGCCCATGGCTGTGCCATTGAACCAAGCGCTGCGTGTCGGCGCCTATGTCCTCAAGCAGCATTTGCTGGGGCGTAAGCGCTACCCCCTGGTGCTGATGCTGGAGCCGCTGTTCCGTTGCAATCTGGCATGCGCCGGCTGCGGCAAGATTGACTATCCAGCTGAAATCCTGAACCAGCGCCTGTCGGTCGCCGAGTGCATGGAGGCGATCGACGAGTGCGGCGCGCCGGTCGTGGTGATTGCCGGTGGCGAGCCGCTGCTGCATCGCGAGATCGAGCAGATCGTGGAAGGCGCCATCGCCCGCAAGAAGTTCGTGATCGTGTGCACCAACGCGCTCCTGCTGGAAAAGAAGATGCATCTGTTCCAGCCGAGCAAATGGTTCTCGTGGTCGGTCCATCTGGACGGCTCGCGCGAGGAGCATGACATTTCTGTCTGTCAGGACGGGGTATATGACCGCGCGGTGGCGGCAATCGCCGCGGCGAAAGCGCGCGGCTTCCGCACCATCATCAACTGCACACTGTTCGACACCGCAAAACCAGAGCGCGTCGCGTCGTTCTTCGATGATGTGATGGCGATGGGAGTAGATGGCATTTCTGTCTCGCCTGGGTATGCCTACGAACGAGCCCCCGACCAGCAGCACTTCCTGAACCGCCGCAAGACCAAGGAGCTATTCCGCGGCATCTTCGCCCGACAGGGCAAGAAGAAATGGTCCTTCAACCAGTCGTCCATGTTCCTGGATTTCCTCGCCGGCAACCAGACGTTCCATTGCACGCCTTGGGGCAATCCGACCCGTACCTACTTCGGCTGGCAACGGCCCTGCTATCTGCTCGGCGAGGGCTACGCCAAGACCTTCAAGGAGCTGATGGAGGAGACGGACTGGGATCGCTACGGCACCGGCAACTATGAGAAGTGCGCCGACTGCATGGTGCACTCCGGCTACGAGGCGACCGCGGTCACTGAGACGATACGGCGACCATGGAAGGCTGCAAGCCAGGCGCTGCGTGGTATCCGTACCGACGGCCCAATGGCGCCCGATATCCCGCTTGCGAATCAGCGCCCGGCCGAATTCGTGTTCAGCGCACATGTCGAGCAAGCAATGGCACGGATCACGGCGCGTCGGCAGGACGAGGTAATCGAGGCAGACTAGGGCAAGGCCAGCAGCACCTCTCTCACGACATCATCCCAGTCCTTGAGTCGCTTCTGGCGGAACAGACGCGCCGTCGGGTACCACGGGGTATCCCTGCGGTCGATCAGCCATCTCGAGTCGGCGCTGAATGACAGCAGTATCCACGTAGGCAGCGCAAGCGCACCGGCGAGATGGGCCACTGAGGTATCTATCGTGATCACCAAATCCATTAGCGACGTGAGCGCCGCCGTATCTGCGAAGTCCTTCAGTTCAGTGCTGTGATCCACCACCACCGGGTTCGCGGCAAGCCAGACACGATCCTCGTCTGGGATTTCCTTCTGCAGGCTGTGGAATTCAAGATCACTCCGGGTTAGTAGCGGAGCCAGTTTGGCGATCGGCATCGACCGGAGCGGGATGTGCTGCCTACCTGACCACGCGATACCGACTCGCTTGCGTTTAGGCGGTCCCAACAGGGCTTGCCAGAGCATTAAAAAGCCCGGTGGGACGCGAAGATAGGGCACTTGTGCGGGAACAGTCTCAAGTGTTGTGCCGAAGATGGCGGGCAGACTCATCATTAGGCACTGCATGTCCACGGCATTTGGCTCGTCAAAGAAAGTGGTCACTCTGTAGACATTTGGCAGGTCAACCAGCAGTTTTCCGAGAGGCGGCTGCACCCGAACCACGACGCGCGCGCCACACTCGGTCAGCAAAGGCGCGTAACGAATGAACTGCAACGTGTCTCCCAGGCCCTGCTCCGCCTGCAGGAGGAGAGTCTTGCCGCGAATGTCCGTGTCGCCGCGCCAGCGAGGCAGCGCATGAGGATGATCGTCGAGATGGAAAAAATCCGGCATAGACAAGCGAGACTCATACTGCATCCAACCGGCCCGCCAGTCACCCAGAGCCAGCAATGCCAAACCCTCATTGAACTCCAGTTGGACTGATTCCGGGTCGATCGCTCGCGCGCGGCGATATTGCGCGAGTGCCTCGCCGTGACGATTCAATGCAACCAGCGCGTTCGCGCAGTTGTGCAGCGCAGTGACATCATCTGGTCTGCGGGTTAGCGCCAATTGACACCATTCGAGTGCGGCACCGAATTCTCGCTGCGCGGCTAGTGCTGTCGCGAGATCAACCATCGTAGACATGGCGGTAGTCTCATCCGATGTTCCCGCGGCCAATGCCGCCCGCAGGTACTGCGCGGCCTGCTCGTACTCCTTTTGTTTCGTAAGTACAACCCCAAGCAGACGGAGCGCCCAGAAGTCGTCGGGATGCGACGTTAAGATCTTGCGGCATACATCCCGCGCCTCGGCAAACTGATCGGCCTCGAAGTGCTTCAGTGCCGTTGCAAGTCTGGCCGGATCGGCCGGACGGCTCGCCATTCACAACTGCCCCAGTCCAGGTGTTAACCTTCGACTTATCGCACTTAGGGCGCGCGAGAGGGAACAGCATGACTAGTCGAATCAACCGAGCCATCGAATTGCTGGAGCAGGACCAAGCGATTTACTACGATGGCCCTCACACCGGTCACGTCCTGACCCATGAGCAGGGCCGGCAGGACGCCGGCACATGGGCCGACTACATGAACGTTGGCATGGAACACGGTGCCTTCGACATGACAGGCCTCGCTGATTATATGCGGGGGCTGGTTGATGGTGGCCCCGCACGCTCGGGACATCGAACGCCGGCAATCATCGTAGAAGCACCGGTCAACGGCACAGATGAGGCGAACGTTCGCTTCAATGCCTGGCAGTTTCGCCAGATCCTGGGCCGCGGCGTCCACGGCATTCTGCTATGCCAGGCGGAAACTGCCGATGCAGTGAGGACGTTCGTCGAATCGTGCCGTTATCCACATCATTTGGCCGGACTAGACTCTCTCATCCCAACGCCCGTGGAACGCATGAATGGTGCGAAGCGGCCGCAGCAAGTCACAGATGGTAAGCTCGGCATCGGCACGCGTGGCCGCGGGTCGGAAGCAACCGCCGCCTCGATTTGGAGCGTATCGCAGCAGGAATACATGCGGCGGTGCGATCCTTGGCCTTTGAACCCGGAGGGGGAACTGCTTCTCGGCGTGAAGCTGGAAAGCCCGGAAGGAATTGCCAACTGCGAAGCAATCTGCGCAGTCCCAGGTCTGGGTTTCGCTGAAATGGGACCTGGCGATCTAGGGCTCTCTCTCGGCTACACGACCATACAACGGGACCCGTATCCACCGGAAATGGCCGATGCGCGTCAACGCGTATTCGCAGCCTGTCGTCGCAACGGGATTGCTTTCCTGGAAGGCTGTTCGCCGGAAAACATCGTCGCCAGGTTGGATGAGGGAGTACGAGTCATCGCGGGGCACAGTCCGGAAACTGCGATGCTCGGTCGGGCTCATCAGAAACGCGTGATGCCTGTATAGCGACATCAATATCCCGCTTGCGCATAGGGCGATAAAGCATCGCGGCTGTAGACCAACAGGTCGCGGCAGTAGGACACCACTTCAACGTTGTCCTGATTGACTGCTCGGGTCCTGACCGAAATGACGCCTTCGCCCGGGCGCGAGCGGGAAGCGCGGGTATCCACAATCGTCGATTCCGCCTCGATCGTATCACCGATGTTCACTGGCACGGGCAGCTGCACGTCGCGCCATCCCAAATTGGCGACGACACGCCCGAACGTGCGCGTCGTCAATGCAGTCGTGACGGCGATAAGGAAGGTTTCATGAACATGGACCTGTGGCGTCAGATCAAGCGAGCGCCATGCATGACTCAGCGACTCCTCACGATGGAATGTCCGGCCCGGTGCATGGAGGAAGGTCTCCCCAGGAACGCAATCTTCGAACCATAGCCCAGTCTGCTCGATCAGAGCGCCGTCGTCGGCCGCATGATAGGCAGCGAATCGCTCCTCAAGAACAGGTGGGTCGCTCGGATTCCGTCGCTCGATCAACATGCGGCAAGTAATATGAGCCACCTCCGTGCCGTCTGCCTTGCGGCCAAGGATCAACGTGCGAATGATCCCAGCCGCATCAATCTCGAGAACCTCAGATTCAGCGTAAAGGGTATCGTCAGCGAACACCGGTCCATTCATCGTGATATTCTCGAAACTTAGAATCGCGTGACGCCTGCCGTATGTCTTGCTTGTCATCCCGATCAATCTTTGCAATGTCAGCGTGCTGACAACGAGTGGACGTCGCCACGCGGTCGCCTCGGCGTAATGAGCGTCGTAGTGCAGCATCGCCCCGTTCATCGTATCCAATGCCTCATTGACGTTGTCCTGTTGCGATAGTGTGATGCCAGGACGATGTCGGAACCGCTGGCCGACAGCGAAATCCTCAAAGTCGAGGCCGATCCGCTGTCGGTACCGGTTCCTTCCGATGCGATGATAGGCGCTGAACATTGGTCCCCTCCGTTGCCCGGCCAAGCCTGACGGCGCATATTCCTAGCATGACTGACACGATGATGCTTGATGCAATTGACACCTTCCTGGAACGAGAGGTCGCGCCACATGTGCGCAGACTGGAGCACGACGACATCTATCCTGAGGCGATTGTCGCGCGTATGCAGGAACTCGGCCTGTTCGGTGCCACAATAGATGGCGCATACGGGGGACTCGGCCTGCCCTGTGCGACTTACGCGGACATCGTCGAACGCATTGCTCGCGTGTGGATGTCGCTGACGGGCATTTTTAATTCCCACCTGATCATGTCCGCAATCGTCCAACGCCATGGCACCGAAGAGCAGAAGCGCACGTTTCTGCCTCGATTCTCATCCGGCGAATTACGCGGCGGGCTGGCACTGACCGAGCCCGATTGCGGCACCGATCTGCAGGCAATCCGCGTGACGGCCCGCCGTGAAGGCGACGCATACGTAGTGAATGGCACCAAGACCTGGATTAGCAATGGCATTCAGGGCTCTTGCTTCGCCCTGCTGGTGAAAACCGATCCAACTGCTGAGCCTCGGCATCGGGGTATGAGCATGCTGCTGGCGGAAAAGGGGCCAGGCTTCATCGTCGGCCGCAAGCTGGAGAAACTCGGTTACAAGGGAATCGACAGTGCTGAGCTGGTATTTCGGGACTATCGGGTCCCGGTGGGTCGCTTGATCGGCGGAATCGAGGGCCGTGGCTTGCAGCACGCGCTCTCTGGTTTGGAGCTGGGGCGCATAAATGTCGCAGCACGCGGCGTCGGAATCGCCCAAGCGGCATTGGATGAATCGCTGCGCTACGCGCAGGTGCGGAAGACGTTTGGAGCCCCGATTGCGCAACACCAGGCGATCCAGTTGAAGCTCGCAGACATGGCTACACGGACTGAGGCCGCGCGTCTGCTGGTTCGGCGGGCCGCGGAGATGTACGACCGAGGCGACCGCTGCGACATGGAAGCGGGCATGGCCAAATTGTTCGCCACAGAAGCAGCACTGGAAAACGCTACCGAGGCGATGCGGGTACATGGTGGGTACGGCTATTCGACCGAATTCCCCGTGGAGCGTCTTTACCGTGACGCGCCGCTGTTGGTGATCGGCGAAGGCACCAATGAGTTACAGCGGATCATCATTGCGCGCCAACTCGTGGCAAGAAATCCAGTGTGATGCTCACGCGGACGCACGTGGAGTAATTACTCCCGCCTCGTCCCATGCGGAGCCAGCCAGCCCATCTTTGCCTCTGGCTCGCAATCTGTTGTTGTTAAGTAGGGTTTGATGTCGATTAGCGGTGTGCCGTCTATGCAGTCCAGGTACCGAACCCTCAGCGTCGCAGGCGCATCAAAGCCCTCGAAAGCCACTACCGATAGCCCGATCGGGTTGGGACGCCGCGGCGCCCGTGTGGCGAACACACCTCGTGGCTGTCTGTCAAAGGGTGGCGTGAAGACCAGCTCGGGCTCACGTGCCCGATCCATCCAGTAAAGCAGAATCAGGTGCGAGAAGCCCTCGATGCTGCGAAGTCCCTCAACGTACTCGGGCACTAGCACGGCGGTGCACAGTGGCGCCGGATCGGGCTGCCGGCCGTTCCGCGGACATTCCGCAATATTCCGCCACGGCGTGTGCAGGGTGCCGATCGGGCGGACGGCGAACATCGGATTAGAGTTCGTTGACCACCTGCTTCATCACCGATAGCGCTTCATCAACATGCGCCTCACTGACGTCCAGATGCAGGCAGGCGCGGGCCCGGTACTTGCCCGAGGTTGATACCAACACGCCTTCCCTTCGCAATCTGCCGGCGAAATCGTCCGCCGTCATGCCAGTTCCTTCAGTATCGAAGAACACCAGATTGGTCTCCGGCATCTCGACTTTGATCCCCGGAATCTGCGCCATGCCACGCGCCAAAGACTTGGCGTTGGCATGGTCTTCGGCCAGGCGGCCGATGTTATGCTCTAGCGCATAGAGGCAAGCGGCTGCGCAGATGCCCCCCTGCCGCATCGAACCGCCCAGACGCTGCTTCCAGCGCCAAGCTTCACCGATGAACTCACGTGAACCTGCCAGGACAGCACCCAAAGGTGCTGCCAGCCCCTTGGTGAAATCAAGCCAGACCGAGTCACAGCCAGCCGTCAGATCGCTCGCGGGAACACCGAGAGCCACGGCTGCATTCATCAACCTTGCACCGTCCATGTGCGTGGCCAAGCCGTGGGAATGCGCAGCATCCGTGACTGCACGCAATTTATCGAGGCTCCAGCAGGAACCTCCTCCACGATTCGCCGTCTGCTCCACCTCAACCAGACGCTGCGTCGGCGAGTAGCGCGAGACGGGGCGAATTGCCTCTTCCAGTGTATCGACGGTGAACTGGCCGCGTTCACCTTGCAGGCCCTTGATCAGTACTCCTGCGATCGCCGCCGGTGCACCACCTTCGCTGGACAGGATGTGCGACGACTCATGCGCTAAAATCTCCTCGCCGGGCTTGCAATGGGTCGCGATTGCTACCTGATTGCACATCGTACCAGAGGGAAGGAAGACTGCCGCTTCCTTGCCCAGCAGCGCGGCTGTTCGGTCACATAGCGCCCACACTGTGGGATCAGAGCCCATCTGCTCGTCACCCACCTCGGCCTCCATCATCACCTCCTTCATAGCGCGCGAAGGCTTGGTCTGCGTATCCGACGAAAGGTTGATGCGGATCGGAATGGAGAGGTCGAACCGCTTAGGTTCATACGACATGGTGATCCTCAACTGGTCACGCATAGCGACGCGCCCTTCGGCAGTCGCATATGACGCGATGAGTACCACGTCACTCGAGTGTTGGAAAGGCGGACATGGCAGGAACCCCATCTGCTGCTATAGTCGCGGTTACGCCGCGCGACCTGACGTCCTGACAAGGGATCCACCCGTGAAGTTCAGTAACTTCCTGTTTCCTGAAAGCCGCAAACCCGCAGATGACCATCGGGTGATCGACGAGACATTGCGTGAAGCACAGCTGGCAGACGAACTCGGCTTCGACGTCATTTGGCTCGCAGAGCATCACTTCGACGGAATCTGTGCCTATGTCGATCCGGTAAGTTTCGCGGCCGCATTGGCGGTAGCAACGCAGCGAGCGAAGATTGGGTTCGCGGTGGCACAGATGTCGCTTCATCACCCGATCCGCATGGCCGAACAGCTCGCGCTGATCGACAACATCAGCAAGGGTCGGCTCATCGTTGGGTTAGGGCGCGGCACTGCATATAACATCTATGACTACCAAGGATATGGGCTCGATCACACCGAGGCACAGGACCGCTTTGAGGAGGCCGAGGCGATCATGTTCCAGGCGTGGCGTGGCCAGAAGTTCGAGCACCATGGGCGGTTCTGGGACATCAAGGTACCCATGCTTCGGCCGGTGCCGTACACAAAGCCCCATCCTTATGTCATCCGCTCTGCTTCAAGCGAAGAAGGCATGCTGCATATCGCGAGGCAAGGCCGGCCTTTCATGATGAACGTGCAGTCAAACGAAGTGACGAAGCACCGCATGGACCTTTACCGTCGGACGCTGCGGGAACGAGGCATGGACGAGGCGGCCGTTACGCGTAACGTCGATCAATGCTGGGTATGGCGCAACGTGTTCGTGGGTGAAACGGATGCGGAAGGCGAGCGTATCGCCGTACCTGCGTTCGAGGCTATGCACCAGCACCGGACAGCCATGCGCCAACGAGTTTACGAGGAGCAGGGCGCGTCGATCGTGCCAATGCCTGCGCCTGGTGGAACTCCCGCCGCTCGGATGATGGTGGAGCACTCTCTGATTTACGGCTCACCGGCAACAGTGGCAGAGAAACTGGCACAGGTGAATGCGATTGGGGTTGGCGGCTGCATCATGCAGTTTCGCTTGGGACCGATGTCCTATGCCGATGTGGCGCACAGCCTGACACTGTTCATGCAGAAGGTGGCGCCGGAGTTCAATAGATAGCTGCACCGCGAATCCGGTCGATCAATCCCAGCGCATCGTCCGGCTGCGTGTTACCGCGCCATGCAACGTGCTGGTCGGGACGCGACAGCAGGAGCTTGTGCACGTAAGCCGGCGTGGCTTCATCAATATCCAACACGGATAGAGGCACGTCACGCTTTTCGGCCGCACCGATAATGCGATCTACCGGAATCGATCGATCGAACCGTAGCAGTGTGAAACCAAAGCCCATCACATCATAAAGCGAGCGCTCGCCGCTTAGCCATACGTGCGGCGTACGGCAACCGGGCACGGTCGAAGGGGTGAAGTCGTACATCGAGTATGGGGGAGCAACTTCGCCATCATAAGCGATAATGGGCGAGTCCTCGTAGAAATAGCCGAAATTGAGCCCGCCACAGCAGTACTGTGGTAGGTTCAGCTCATACACCAACCTGCCAAAACGTTCACGCACAGCGTCACCTTCCGGGCCCGAAGCTTCGATGTTCTCAGGCACCTCGGCCCGCGCACGCGCCAGAGATAGCGCAGTGTTCATTGCGTAATGTGACACTTGCTCTGTGATCGGCCAACGTTCGGCTTCGAACGCGTCCAGGATCGCCGGATCAGCCCAGCCTTTCAGCACACCGGCCAGCATCCATGATAAATTCATTGCATCTGCTATGCCCGCATTCATACCGTAGCCGGCGAACGGTACCCAGATGTGAGCGGCGTCGCCGCAGATAAACACACGGCGGTCGCGGAACTTATCCGCCAGCATCCGCCGGCCGAGCCAGTCCTCCTGGCTAATGATTTCGTACTCAAACTCAGGCGCCACCCCAAGGATCAGACGAATACAGCGGTCGCGGTCGACCGTGGCGAAGTCTGTTTCGTGCGGTCGCAGGTAGTTGTGGATCAGCCATGTCTCGCGACCATCCACTGCGAAGATGTTGGCACTACGCCGTGGATTCAGCGACTGTGTAGACCAAGCGGGGCTCGCTTGCATCCGCCTCTGAAGCGACGGGGCTCGAATATAGCTGGATTGCGTGCGGCTGATCACCGTATCACCGGTAAGCTTCGCGCCGATCTGCCGGCGAATTTCCGACGACGGGCCATCGCAGCCGATCAGGTAGTCTGATGCCAGCAGCAGCCTTTTACCGGTATCAAGATCCTCGGCTTCCGCTTTGACCTGCTCGTTGGTCTGCATAAAGCCCAGCACCTTGATGCGGTTCAGGTAACGCAGACGTGGCATCCGCCGGGCGTGCTGCACGAGCAGTGGTTCCAGGAAGATCTGGTTGATCCGATGCGGCGGCTCCGGCGTAGGCCACCACCCATCAGGGCCATCCTTGACCGTGTAGCGATCACGTCGGCATGGGATCGGGATACGAGCGAACTCCAAGCCGGTGGTCGTAGTGCGGAATGCCACGTCGTTCGCGTGATCATGCGGCAGCCCGGCGTCGCGCACTGCTGCCGCCACACCCAACCGGCGGAATATCTCCATGGTGCGCGCTGAGACGTGATTGCACTTGACACTCGGCAACTCGGCGCTGTGACGCTGCTCTGCGACGATTACATCAATGCCGCGCCACGCCAAGTCCATCGCAAGAGTGGTACCGACGGGGCCACCGCCGACAACCAATACACGCGCAGAGGCGCGCTGCATCAGGGCGGGCAGATGACGTTCACCAACGCCTGCTGGCCCCCACGCACTGCATTAGCTGCCCGGCGCAACGCAGCAGGCAGATCGGCCGGATGCTCCACACGCTCGCCATGTCCGTCATGTGCCGACACGATCTTCTCAAAGTTCGGTGCGGGCAAATCGGCAAGCAGGCGACCATCGTTCTGTGCTGATGTGCCCGCACCGTACATGTCCAGTGTCGCGCGCCGCACTGCGCCATACAGCGCGTTATTGTAGATCACCGTCAGAACCGGCAGATTCTGCATCTGTGCGACATAGTGGCAGGCGGTCGGGTTGGCGAACATGTAGGCGCCGTCACCCAGAACCGACAGCACCATACGATCCGGCGAGGCAACCTTGGCGCCGAGTGATGCGCCGAAACCCCAGCCCAGACCGCCAGCGGCGCTTACCGAGTAGAGGCTGCCAGGTAGTTTCAACGGGCAGTATTCCTGGCGGAAGGAGTATTCGCTGATCACCATTGTGTCGCGATCCACTACTTCGCGCAGACAATGGTTCAGCCAGGCAAGCGTGTTCTTGTCGCCGCGGCCGGCCTTCTCCGCTTCCTCCCGCCATTGCGTATGCAACTCGGCAGATCGCTTTGCGAGCCGTGTCCGCCGTTCTTCGACATGGGCGCCGGTACGGCCCTGCAACGCCTGCTCTAGCGCCTCCAGCGTCGAGAGCGCCGTTGCGGTGATCGTCAGGTCGGAGGGAAAGCTGCGCATCGGATAACGCGCATACAGCGGGTCCTCCCCAATCTGCACGATGCGCGCGTCTTTCGACGGCTGTTCCCTACTCGGTATCCACGGCACGTCGGATTCGAGCACGACGACCAGGTCCGCCTCACCCAGCAACGGCTGCGGCGAGGAGCCTTGGAACATCGGATGGGTCGCGGAAATGGCGAAGTAGCGCGCATTGAACGGGATCACCGGCAGCGCCCAGTGCTCGGCCAGCCGTGTCAGCACGACGGCATCGCGGGGGTCCTGTCCCAGCAAGCCAGTGATGATCAGCGGCGCGCGGGCCGCGGCGATCCAATCGGCCAGTCTCTCGATATCGGCTGGCACTGGCACTGGAGAGTGTGGCTGAGCACGATGCGCACGATTGCTTTCAGTCGGAGTCGTCACCGCTTCGCCCAGCACCTCGCGCGGTAACGAGAGATACACCGGGCCTTTCGGCGAACTCACCGCCAGCTCCAGCGCGCGATCAACCACGCTCGCTGCCTGGTCGCCGCGCTTCATCTCATAGTCCCATTTCACCATTTCGCGCAGCATGCCGGCTTGGTCGAACATTTCCTGCGCCCAATGGATATAGACGCTGCGCGAGCCGCTGGCTCCCGCTTCGGTGAACGGTGTTCGGCCGGAAGTCAGCAGCACCGGGATGCGATCACGGCTCGCATCGATGAGCATGTTGATCGAGTTGGCGGTGCCAACGTTCGTATGCAGCATCACCGCCTGCGGCTTGCCGGTGACCATGGTATAGCCATGCGCCATCGACAGCGCGGCGTTCTCATGGGGCACCACCATCGGCCGAGGCACTTTGCGGTTGCTGTGCGCAGCACGCGAGAACGCCTCCACGATAGGGGCGAAGTCGGTGCCAGGATTGCAGAACAGGTGCTCGATCCCATGAGCGGCAAGCGCATCCAGATAATCTTCCGCCGCAATTCGTGTGTGGCCTTTACTATCCATGCGCTGCACTCCTGATGGCACGCCATACCCGTTCTGGCGTCGCTGGCATGTCGATGTGCGTGACGCCGAGTGGCGCCAGCGCATCCAGCACGGCGGCGATGATGGCTTGGGGCGCGGCGATAGCGCCTGCCTGTCCGGTGCCCTTCACGCCAAGTGGATTGGCACTCGTCGGCACACCCGATAGCGTTATGTCGAAATCGGGAAAATCCTCCGCTCGTGGCAGTGTATAGTCCATCAGCGACCCGCTGAGCATCTGGCCCGACTGCGGATCATAAACCGTGTGCTCCAGCATCGCCTGGCCAATGCCCTGCGCGACTCCACCGTGGATCTGGCCTAATGCCAGCATCGGGTTGATCAGCGTGCCGAAATCGTCCACCGCCGTATAGCGTTGCAGCGATACGGCGCCGGTGTCCGGATCGACCTCCACTTCCGCAATGTGGCAGCCGTTAGGGAAGGTGATCAAATCGAGCAAGTTCCACACATAAGTATCGAGTCCCGCCGCCATGCCATCCGGCATGTTAGCGGGATCGCGTGCGGCACGTGCTACTTCCAGCAGACCTACTGCGCGATTCGGCTCACCGCGCACAGTGAAGCATCCGTCGCTGAACGCGATCTGCTTGGCTGAGCTCTGCAGCAAACGGGCAGCAACCGCGCTGCCTTTGGCGAGCATCGCGTCCACCGCTTTACACAACGCCGATCCGCCCATGTGCATCGAGCGCGCACCGCCATGACCGTTGCCAGCACGCACCTTAGCGGTGTCCGCCTGCACATAACGGAACGTCTCGATTGGCTGCCCGAGCAGATCGGCAGCGATCTGAGCATAGGCTGTCTCGTGGCCCATGCCGTTTGACTGCGTTCCCACCACTACCGCGATACGCCCATCGTCCTCAAAGCGGAGTTCAGCACCTTCATTGGGCGCACCACGCGCCGTTTCCATGAAGCACGTCACTCCGATGCCACGAAGCGTACCGTGTGACCGTGACGCATCACGTCGTGCGGTGAAGCCAGAATGGTCCGCAGCCACGACGGCGTCGTTAAGATTGGCGGCAAACCGGCCGCAATCGATCACCGTGCCAAGCGCCTTCCGGTAAGGGAACTCGCTCACCAGGTTGCTCCGGCGGAGATCGATCCCATTGAAGCCGAAGCGCCGTGCTGCCTCGTCGATCAGCCGCTCCGTCATATAGTTCACTTCTGGCTTTCCGGCGCCGCGATAGGCGTCGATCGGCACGGTGTTGGTGAACACGCCGTGCACGTCCATGAAGATTGCAGGAATGACGTAGCCGCTCCCGATCGCGTTAGCCGGCGCATTCGTGGAGCTGCCTGGACCACCTGACGACAGATATGCACCAAGGTTCGCCACCGTCGAAACCTGCAACGCGAGGAACCGGCCATCACCATCGAGTGCAAGCCTGGCGCGCGTCACGTTGTCTCGGCCCTGGGCTGTGCTGACAAAGTCCTCAGTCCGATCACTCATCCACTTGATTGGTCGACTGAGTTCGCGCGCGGCCCAGAGCTGCATCACCCATTCCGGATAAAGGGCATTCTTCACCCCAAAACCGCCGCCCACATCCGGACAGCTCACACGCATCCGCTCCGGCGCAACGCGGAATACGTTCTCCGCAAGCTGCGATTGCAGTGCATGGACGCCGGCACCAGAAAACATCAGGCGGAAGCCATCCGTATCGTAGGTCGCGATAGCTCCGCGCGGCTCCAACGCGGAAATCACGATGCGGTTGTTGACCAGGTTCAGCTCGGCAACATGCGCGGCGGCCGCAATCGCCGACTGCACAGCCGATGCATCGCCTTTCTGAAACCGATAGGAGGTGTTGCGAGGAGCCTGATCCCAAAGCTGGGGCGCGCCGTCCTGCATCGCCGCCGGACCGTCTACGACAGACGGCAATACACGCCAATCGACCCGCACCAGCTCTGCTGCATCCCGTGCCGTGGCACTCGACTCCGCCACCACAAACGCGATTGGATCGCCAACGTGGCGGGCTCGCTCGGATGTCAGTGCAAAGCGCGGCGGCACGATCATGGGAGCCACGCTGGCAACCGGTACCGTGCACGGCATCGGGCCGAGGTCTGCCAGATCGGCCGCAGTGAACACGCCCAGCACACCGGGCATCGCGCGCGCAGCGGTGGTATCGACGCGGTCGATCACGGCATGCGCATGCGGCGAGCGTACCACCTGCATCCAGACCTGCCCGGGCAGGTTGATGTCGTCGATGTACTGCCCGCGTCCGGTCAGGAAGCGTTCGTCCTCCAGTCTGCGCAGCGACTGGCCACGGAACTTCATGACGGCGCGCCAATGCCGAGACCAGCCATCGATCAGAGCCCGAGCTTGTCGGCGATGCCGTAACCCTTGGCTAAGTCCTGCAGCTTCTTCCAGGTGGCATCCTCCACCGGGATGCCATTCCTGCGCCGCTCCTGTTCGCGCTTGAACTCGATCTCGCCGGGATACAGCACCTCAGTGAATCCCTGCGCCGGCGGCGTTGCTTTCAGGTACTGCGCGAACTCGGTGACTTCCTGCTTGAACGTGTTCAGGTCGCGGAACGCCGAGACATTGAACACGGCGATGAAGCAGCCGTCGTTGTGCCGCCCTGTCGGTTCCACGCCGAAGCCGAGGCCGGTGAGCAGGCCCGACAGAATCTCCACGATGGTCGCGAGCCCGTAGCCCTTGTAGCCCTCGGTGCCGCCGACCGGCAGCAACGCACCGCCTTGGCGCAGCACACGCGGATCGGTGGAGGGTTTGCCCTCTGCGTCGATCAGCCAGCCCGCCGGCACCTGCTCGCCGCGCGCGGTCGCGACGTTGATCTTGCCGGCCGCGGCCGCCGACGTAGCCATGTCGAAGAACAGCGGGCCTTCCAGGTTCGACGGTACCGCGAAGCAGATCGGATTGGTGCCGAGACGCGCCTTTGCACCGCCGAATGGCGCTACTGCCTTGGCGCTGCGGCCGGAGTCAGCGGTGATCATCGCGATCATGCCCTCACGTGCCGCCATCAGGGGATAGCTGGCGAGCCGCCCGATATGGCTCTGGCGATACACCGTCGCCGCGGCAACCTGCTGGTTCTTCGCCTTGTCGATCGTGTAGCGCATTGCGCGGTCGGTCACGACGTAGCCGAAGCCCCAGTTGCCATCGATCACCGTGCTGGTCGGCGTCTCCTGCATGATGGTCCAGGGCGCGCCAGGCACGATGTGGCCGACCTTGATGCGGTCGATGTAGGTCGGGATCAGGATGATGCCGTGCGAATCATGTCCGACGAGATTGGCGCCTATATTGTAGCGCGCGATAGTTGCCGCTTCCTCGACCGATGCGCCGGCCGCTTCCAGCAGCCCCTTGGCAATCTCCATCAACTGTTCCGCTGAGACAGTCGGCATCGCTGCACCCTCCCCACATTGGCCTGTAGCGGATAGTCTGCGCGGCACCGCTGCCGAGGTCAAAGCACAGGCGATGCGCTGCATTGGCGATGAGGGTGGGTTCGTCTGTCCGGATAGCCCGAGTGATGAGACAGTCCTGCGTCAGGTGAGAAGAAATGGAACCGCAAAACAGGCCACGTGGACGCCGCGCGTTTGCGTTTTGCGGTTTCATCGTTTCTTGAGGCGAGCGCAGTCATGCTCGGGGCCTCGGCGGTGCATTCAGGATGACGGTGGGGTCGTCCGGATACTGGCGCGCCAGCGACTTGGCGGAGCGCGCAGTGTTTCTCAAGCGATTCGTCTTGGCGGAGGTTAGGGACCAGGCACGCAACGCCGACTTTTGCCGGTCGAAGCAAATTTGGTTTTCGGAAGAGCCCGCGCCCACCCCACCTTGCAAACCACCCCCCACCCCTCCTACATTCCCTTCCAATCAATCTTCCGCAGCGTTACGGAGGGTGGCCTTAACCGGCCGCCTTTTTTGTTTTGGATACACCAGACCCAACCCACACCAGTCTCGAAGCCCGGCTGGCCGACATCGTCTCGCCCACCCTGGAAAACATGGGTTACGAGCTCGTGCGCGTCTCCGTACTCGGCCGCGATCGGCCCACCGTGCAGGTGATGGCCGACAGGTCCGATGGCAGCCAGATCACGGTGGCCGACTGCGAGGCGATCAGCCGCCAGCTCAGCGCCGTGCTGGACGTGGAAGACCCGATCCCCGGCGCCTGGTCGCTGGAGATCAGCTCCGCCGGTATAGACCGGCCGCTGACGCGACCCAAGGACTGGAACCGCTTCGCCGGCCATCTCGCTCGCGCCGAAACGGTGGCGCCGATAAACAGCCGCAAGCGCTTCTCCGGTATCGTGCTGGGTGCCGACGACACCAGCGCGCGGCTTCGCCTCGATGACGGCAACGAAATTGTGCTGCCACTGAGCGCGATCCGTCGTGCCAAACTGGTGCTGACCGACGCACTGATCGAAGCCACCGCAACGCCACCCAAGACCAACTAGAAACAGAGGCCAAGAAATGGACACCGCTGTTGCCCGCCCCGAACTGCTCCTCGTCGCCGACGCTGTCGCGCGTGAGAAGTCGATCGACCGCGAGGAAGTCCTGGAAGCCATGGAGCAGGCCATCCAGAAGGCCGGCCGCGCCAAATACGGACACGAAAAGGACATTCGCGCGACGATTGATCGCAAGAGCGGCGACGTGCGTCTCTCCCGCTGGACGGAAATCGTCGAGACTGTGGAGAACGAGGAGACGCAGATCCCCGTCGCCATCGCCAAGAAGTTCAAGCCCGACGCCGCTGTCGGCCAGTATATTGTCGATCCGCTGCCGCCGATTGATTTCGGCCGTATCGCCGCGCAAACCGCGAAGCAGGTCATCGTGCAACGCGTGCGCGAGTATGAGCGCAAGCGGCAATACGAGGAGTTCAAGGACCGCGTCGGCGAGATCATCAATGGCGTGGTGAAGCGCACCGAGTACGGCAACCTGATGGTGGAACTCGGCCGCGCCGAGGCGCTGCTGCGTCGCGACGAGCTGATCCCGCGCGAGAGCTTCCGCAACGGCGATCGCGTGCGAGCCTACATCTACGACGTGCGCGAGGAGCCGCGTGGGCCACAGATTTTCCTGAGCCGCACGCACCCCGGCTTTCTGGCAAAGCTGTTCGCGCAGGAAGTGCCGGAAATCTACGACGGCATCATCGAGATCAAAGCAGTTGCGCGCGATCCCGGCAGCCGCGCGAAGATGGCGGTGATCAGCCGCGACTCGTCGATCGATCCGGTCGGAGCGTGCGTCGGCATGCGCGGTTCGCGTGTGCAGGCTGTGGTGCAGGAGCTGCAGGGCGAGAAGATCGACATCATTCCGTGGTCGCCGCAGGCTGCAACCTTCGTGGTGAACGCGCTGGCGCCGGCGGAGGTCACTAAGGTGGTGATGGATGAGGAAGCGGGACGCGTCGAAGTGGTTGTCCCTGACGAGCAGCTTTCGCTCGCTATCGGGCGGCGCGGACAGAACGTGCGGCTGGCCAGCCAGTTGACGCGCTGGGACATCGACATCCTGACCGAGGCGGAAGAAAGCGAGCGGCGCCAGGAAGAGTTCCGCCGCCGCAGCAGCCTTTTCGTCGAGGCACTCGATGTGGACGATGTGATTGCAGGATTGCTGGTGACCGAGGGCTTCACGTCGGTCGAGGAACTGGCGTTCACGCCACTTGAGGAGGTCGCGGCGATCGAAGGCTTCGACGAATCCGTGGCGTCGGAACTGATCCGTCGCGCCGAGGCATTCATTACGCGCCGTGACACTGAGCTGACTGAGAAGCGCGTCGAACTCGGCGTGTCCGATGAGGTCGCCGCGATCGAGACACTGACGCCGGCAATGCTGGTGGCGCTTGGTGAGAAGGGCGTGAAGACGCTGGATGATCTGGCGGATCTCGCATCGGACGAACTGATCGAAATTGTTGGCGCTGAGAACATGGATGAGGACACCGCTAACCAGGTGATCATGGCGGCGCGCGCACATTGGTTCGCCGATGAATCGGCACCGGAGGAGGCGCAACACGGCTGACACACTCGCGACAGAGGAATGCGATGAGCCCGAAACCGGCCCGCTGCGCCGGTGCGTGGTCACGCGGGAGAGGTTGCCGAAGGAGCGGATGATTCGCTTTGTCATCGGACCGGACCGGGGAGTGGTGCCGGACTTGCCTGCCACACTGCCGGGACGGGGAATCTGGTTGAGCGCAAGCTGGGATGTGTTAGAAACGGCACGCGCCCAGGGAGGCTTGGGGCGTGCTTTCGCCAGGGCCGCACGCGGTCCTGTCAACGTACCCCCTGATCTTCCTGCCGTGCTTGAGACGGCGCTGGTCCGGCGGATCGGCGAGTTGTTAGGGCTCGCTCGGCGGGCCGGGCAGGCGGTTGCGGGGTTTGATAAGGCGCGTGAGTGGCTGCGGAGCGGTCGGGGTAGACTGATCCTGCAGGCGTCGGACGGCAGCGCAGTGGAACGCGCGCGGTTTCTTGCCGGAGCTGGGGATTCGGTCACTGTACTGGACCCGCTTGCAGCTACGGAGCTTGGCCGGGTGTTCGGTCGTGACCATGTGGTACATGTCGCGATCGGCCCGGGAAAATTGGGTGAGCGGCTCGCGATCGAGGCGAACCGGCTGATGGGATTGCGGAAAAATGCCCGGGAAGTGCCCGGTGCGAAAGGTGGACGGGGCCAGCGAGACTAGATGAGCGAAACCAACGATCAGGATACCACGAAGGGCCGGCTTTCTCTCCGGCCCGCAGGCCGTCTGGAGCTGGGGCGGACCGTCGATGCCGGATCTGTCCGGCAGAGCTTCAGCCATGGCCGCTCCAAGGTGGTGCAGGTCGAGGTGCGCAAGAAGCGCGCGCCCGTTGGCGCTCCGGTCGGCGGAGCAGCGCAGACTGGCGCCAAGCCGGCCACCGCGGCGCCTACTGCACGAGCCGATGCAACGCCCACAGGGGAGCGACAGGCGCAGACGGCAGTTCCGCGATCTCTCACCGCAACGGAGCAGGCAGCTCGCCAGCGCGCGCTGGTTGAGCAGCAGCGCGAAGCGGCACGACGGGAGGCCGAACGCCGCGAACAGGAGAAGATATCCATTCTCTCCGCCGCTGAGGAAGCTCGGCGGCGTGAGGAAGAAGCCCGCAAGGCCGCGGAAGAGGAAGCTCGTCGCGCAGCCGAAGAAGCCGCGCGCCAGGAAGCCGAAGAGGCCGCCCGCAAGGCGGCTGACGCAGCGGTTGCGGCACAGGCCGCGGCGCCGGTTGCACGTGGCGGTGAGGAAGCGCGGCGCCGTCCCGCAACCACACCGGCACCGGCCAGTCCGACAGCACCGACCGAAACACTGCGCCTCCGGCCTGGCTCGCGGCCGATGGAGGAGGAGGAGGAGGCGCGGCCAGTGCGCCGACCAGGCGGCGTGGTCATGCCGCGCAAACCGCAACCCGTCGTAGCCAAGAAGGGCGGCGACAGCGGACGCCGCGCCGGACGCATCGACGTGCAGGCCGCAATTGAGGGCGAGGACGAACGGGTCCGCTCACTCGCCTCAGTGCGGCGGCAACGCGAGCGCGAGCGCCGGCAGGCGGAGCTGGAGCGGCTGCGCTCGGATCAGGTAAAGGTGGTGCGCGACGTCGTGCTGCCCGACACCATTACGGTACAGGAACTTGCCAACCGCATGGCCGCGCGCGCCGGCGAAGTGGTCAAGACGCTGATGAAACTCGGCGTCATGGCAACGATTACCCAGACGCTTGATGCCGACACCGCGGAACTGGTGGTGCAGGAATTCGGGCATCGCGCTCGCCGCGTTTCCGAGTCCGACGTCGAAATCGGGCTTGAAGGCGCGGCGGATACCGAGGCCGACCTGAAGCCCCGTCCGCCGGTCGTCACGGTCATGGGCCACGTTGACCACGGCAAGACGTCGCTGCTCGACGCGCTGCGTTCGACCGACGTTGCGGCAGGCGAGGCAGGCGGCATCACACAGCATATTGGCGCCTATCAGGTCGAGATGCCGAGTGGCGAGAAGATCACCTTCATCGACACGCCGGGTCATGAGGCGTTCACTGCCATGCGCGCCCGCGGCGCCTCCGTTACCGATATTGTCGTGCTGGTTGTTGCGGCCGATGACGGCGTGATGCCGCAGACGATAGAGGCGATCCGGCATGCCAAGGCGGCTGGCGCACCACTCGTAGTCGCCATAAATAAGATGGACAGGCCGGATGCAAACCCGGCGCGCGTTCGCCAGGAGCTGCTCAGCTACGAGGTCGTGGTCGAGGAGATGGGCGGCGAAACGCAGGACGTGGAAGTGTCCGCGACCCAGAGGATGGGCCTCGACAAGCTGACCGAGGCGATTTCGCTCCAGGCCGAAATTCTCGACCTGAAGGCGAATCCCGAACGTGCGGCGGAAGGCACTGTGATCGAAAGCCGTCTGGACCGCGGCCGCGGTCCGGTGGCCACGGTGCTGGTGCAGAAGGGCACCTTGCGACAGGGCGACATCGTCGTGGCCGGCGCGGAATGGGGCCGCGTGCGCGCCATGCTCGACGACAAGGCGCGGACGATCGACACGGCAGCGCCGTCAACGCCGGTGGAGATACTCGGCCTTGCCGGTGTTCCGTCGGCTGGCGAACCGTTCGTAGTGGTGGAGAACGAAGGCCGGGCCCGCGAAATCACCGAATTCCGCGCCCGCAAGCTGCGCGAGAAAGCGGCGGGCGCGAGTGTCGGTGCGCGCGGCACGCTGGATCAGATGCTGGCCCGTATCCAGGCGGGTGAGCAGAAGGAAGTCGCGGTGCTGATCAAGGCCGACGTCCAGGGCAGCGCGGAGGCTATTCAAGCCACCGTGCTGAAGCTCGCACATGATGAAGTGAAGGTGCGCGTGCTGCACGCCGCGGTCGGGCAGATCACCGAGAGTGACATCCAGCTTGCCAAGGCGTCCGACGCCTATGTGTTGGCGTTCAACGTGCGCGCTACGGCACAGGCGCGCGACCTGGCGCAGAAGGAAGGCGTCGATATCCGCTACTACTCGATCATTTATGAAGTCGCGGACGACATCGAGAAGCTGGTGCAGGGCAAGGTTGCTCCGAAGGAGCGCGAGCGGTTCCTGGGCTACGCCGAGGTGCGGAAGGTGTTTACCATCACCCGCGTCGGCAAGGTTGCTGGCTGTATGGTCACAGACGGTGTAGTGAAGCGCGGCGCTGGCGTGCGCGTGCTGCGCGACAACGTGGTGATCCACACCGGCGAGCTGTCGCAGTTGAAGCGCTTCAAGGACGATGTGCGCGAAGTGGCGCGCGGCTACGAGTGCGGCCTGTCGTTCGCCAACTTCCATGACCTGCAGGAAGGTGACGTCGTCGAGTGCTTTGAGACGGAGATGGTGCCGGCTTGAGGAAGCCTTCTTCTGGGGGGCCATCACAACGGCAATTGCGCGTGGCAGAGGAGATCCGCCACGTCCTGGCCGGGCTGTTCGAGCGGCGTGATTTCCGTGATCCGGAGTTGGCTGAGGCGCAGATTACTGTCACCGAGGTGCGCATCAGCCCTGACCTGAAGCACGCCACTGTCTTTGTGTCACGGCTCGGACGGCAGGACGTCGATGCGCTGTTGCCTGCACTGAAACGCGCTGCTCCGTTCTTTCGCAGCCAGGTCGCGCATGCGCTTCGACTGAAGTTTGCGCCTGAGCTATCCTTTCAGCCTGATCATGCGCTCGACTACGCTGCGAATATCGATCGGCTGCTGCATCAGCCAGGGGTGGCGCGCGACCTGGACAAAGGGCGGTGAGTTCGCGCTAAGCCGCCTCGGCCAGAACCAATCGCCGACGCGGCACTGCCTCGACCGGCATCGCTGCATAGATGTCCTTCACGGCCTCGGTAATCGTCACGCCAGCGAAGCCGCTCAGCCAATTGCGTCCGGTCTGCTCCAGCAACTGCGCGCTTCGCAGTACCAGCCGCGAATTGGACGGGGGTAGGTAGAGCGCAGTGTCTCGCCGCTCCACGCGATATAACGAGGCCGCTAACAGCCGGCCGATCTGGCCAAACGAGTACGGCTGGCCGTGGCCAAACGGCGTGCTCTCGGAGTAGGCCCACAATCCGCTGCGGTTCGGGGCGACGACCAGCAGCCGACCATCGTCCTTCAATACCCTCCACGTCTCACGCAGCATCCGGCGAGCACTTTCTGCGGCCTCCAGACCGTGCACCAGCAGCACGCGATCGAACACAAGATCGGGAAACGGTAGCGCGTCCTCTTCGGCGGTGCAGGAGAGGCTGGATTCGCCGGCCGGCCAGCGTGTCGCTCCCATTTGCGCAGGGGTCAGGGCAATGCAGCGCGTTGCCTGCTCGCGCCATGGCCGCAGATAAGGAGCAGCGAAGCCGATACCCAGAACGGATTGGCCCTTCAGGTCGGGCCACATCACGATCAGCCGGTCGCGCAACAGCCGGGAGGCTACTGCTCCACGGGGCGTAGCATAAAAGTCGGCCGCGGCGTGGGCATCGGCTGCCATGGCTGACGCCTATAACATGACTGACGGTTTCCGGTCGCTCCCGGCGGTGCTAGGCTCCTCCCATGACAGTCACAGCACAACCCGTCCCCATCCTGTCCGACAACTATGCCTGGCTGCTGCGTGACGGCGGCAGCGGCTCGGTTGCCATCGTGGATCCGGCCGATGCCAAGCCGATCATCGCCGCGCTGGAAAAGGCAGGCGGCCGGCTCGACCTGATTCTGCTGACGCATCACCACGCGGATCACATCGCCGGTGTGGACGAGGTACGGGCACGGTTCACGGGCGCCAAGGTTGTCGGTGCGGCAGCCGATACGCACCGATTGCCGAAGCTGGATCAGACGGTGAAGGAGGGCGACAGCGTCCCGTTTGGCAACGCGTCAGCTCGAGTCATCGAGACGCCAGGCCATACGCGCGGCCAAATCAATTACTTCCTTGCCGACGGCGAGATCCTGCTTTCCGGCGACACCCTGTTCAGCCTTGGCTGTGGCCGCCTCATCGAAGGCACAGCGGACGAAATGTTCACCTCTCTGCGCAAGCTGGCCGCACTGCCGGGCGGGACCAAGGTCTGTTGCGGCCACGAGTACACCGAGAGCAACGCTCGGTTCGCGCTCAGTGTCGATCCTGACAATGCGGCGCTGAAGGCCCGCTCCGCCGAGGCGCGACAGCAGCGTGCGGCCGGTCAGCCAACAGTTCCTTCCACCATGGCAAGCGAGCTCGCCGCCAATCCGTTCCTGCGCGCGCCCGACGTGGCGACCTTCGCCGATTTGCGAGCCAAGAAGGACAAGTTCTAGTGAAGCTCTGTTTCTCTGGGACCAGTCCCTATGTCCGCAAGGTGCTTGCCTGCGCCATTACCCGGGAGATCGATGACCAGATTGAGCTGGTGCCGGTCAATGCGAACGCGTCGCCTCCGGAACTCCTCGCGGTGAATCCTCTGTCGAAGGTGCCGGCGCTGGTGACTGACGACGGCGTCGCGTTATTCGACAGCCCGGTGATCTGCGAATACCTCGACAGCATAGGCGAGGCATTGCCGATGTTCCCGGCGCACGGCGCCGCGCGCTGGCGGGCGCTGAAGTTCCAGGCAATGGGCGATGGCATCCTGGATGCCTCCGTGCCACGGCGAGGCGAAATGATGAAGCCGCAGGACGAGGGACGTGCGGCTTGGATCGCGCGTCAGAAGGCGGCCGTGGACCGGACGCTGGACGCCCTCGAAACCGATCCGCCTCACCGCCTCGTCGATATCGGCTCGATCGCCATCGCCTGCGCTCTTGGTTACCTGGACTTCCGCTTTGCAACGCAGCCATGGCGCGAGGGGCACTCAACGCTGGCGGCCTGGTATGATGCGTTCGTGCGGAACCCGGGTATTGCACGGACTGTCCCCAAGGAAGCCGTGTGATCGATCTGCGCGAAGCGACCACTTCGGCGCAGACGATCATTGAAGCGCTGTCGCTGAAGCCCCATCCGGAAGGTGGCCACTTCCGCGAGACCTGGCGTGATGCGCCAAACGACGGATCGCGTGGCGTCGGCACCGCAATCCTGTTTTTGCTTGCTGAGGGCGAACGCAGCCACTGGCATCGTGTTGACGCCGCGGAGATGTGGCTGTGGCATGCCGGCGCGCCGCTACGGCTCGGCATCGGTACCAATACGGAATGCCGGCTTGGTTCGGCACTCGGTGCGGGTGAGCTCCTGCAGTACCTCGTGCCAAAGGGCGCCTGGCAATCGGCGCAGACTCTCGGTGCTTGGACCCTGTGCAGTTGCGTTGTCACACCCGCCTTTCAGTTCAGCGGCTTCGAACTGGCGCCGCCTGGCTGGGAGCCTTGCGGCTAACACTGGCGTGACCCTACGCTAGACCATGCTGCGTTTCCTGTTGCGCCGGGCGGTACTTGCCCTGTTGGTCTGCCTCACGGTCCTGGTGATCAGCTTTGCGCTGACCAGGCTGTCGGGTGACCTCGCCATATCAATTGCAGGCCCGAATGCCACCGCGCAGGACATCGAGATCATCCGCAAGAACTATGGTCTGGATCGCCCGCTACCTGTCCAGTTCATCGACTGGGCGATACACGCAGCGGAGGGTGACCTGGGCCGCTCGTATCTTTACCACGCACCGGTCGCCGGCCTGATCAAGGATCGCCTGCCAATCACGTTGACTCTTGGCGTGACCGCCCTCTGCATCGCACTGCTCGTTGCCATACCACTCGGCATAGTCGCGGCCATGCGCGAAGGTTCAGTGCTCGACAAGGCCATCGGCCTGATCGCGTTGTTTGGTCAGGCGATGCCGAGTTTCTGGCTCTCACTGGTGCTGATCATCTGGCTCGGCTTGAACCTGCAGCTTCTGCCGATATCGGGCATTGACACCTGGGAAGGCTACATCATGCCTGGCATCGTGCTCGCATTTTCGGCGATCCCCGCCCTGATGCGCCTCACGCGCGCGGGCATGGTTGATGCGCTGTCATCCGATTACATCCGCACGGCGCGAGCAAAAGGACTGAGCTCGGCAAAGATTGTGCTGAAGCACGCGTTGCGCAATGCGGCAATGCCGGTGGTATCCGTGGCTGCCGTGCAGCTTGGCTTCATGCTCGGCGGCTCCATCGTGATCGAGGCTATCTTCGCACTGCATGGTGTTGGCTATCTGGCCTGGGAGTCGATCAGCAAGAATGACTTCCCGGTGGTGCAGGCCGTCGTACTGATACTGGCGATCATCTATATCGGCCTGACTTTGGCTGCCGACATGATGAATGCGGTGCTCGACCCGCGGTTACGCACCGCATGAGTGCGACGACGCTCAACTTGCCGCGCGCATTTCCGCCGGTGCGTCATCTCGCGACCGGATTTGGTGCGTTCATTGTTGGAGCCGTGCTGCTGGTGGCGATAGTGGCGCCATACATCGCGCCCCACGACCCGTTCACACAGGACCTCAACCTGCGTCTGGTACCGCCGCAGTGGATGGATGGGGGTTCGTCGGTGCATCCGTTCGGCACCGATCAGCTTGGTCGCGACTATCTTTCCCGGCTGCTGTATGGCGCCCGTATCTCGATGTCGATCGGCATCTTCACCGTCATCACCTCTGGTCTCATCGGCGTTACGCTTGGCGTGCTCGGTGGCTATTTTGGCGGGCGGATCGACGACGCGGTGATGTTCATCATCACGTGCCGGCTGTCGATTCCACTGATCCTCGTGGCACTCACGGTAGTGGCTCTGATCGGCAGCTCGCTAACAGTGGTCATCCTGACACTCGGGCTGCTGCTGTGGGAACGCTTCGCTGTCGTCTCTCGGACGACCACGATGCAGGTACGGAACCTGGACTACATCGCGGCTGCGCAAGCTGCTGGCGCATCGCGCACGCACATCGTGCTGAGGGAGATATTGCCGAACATCCTGACGCATCTTGTCGTGGTAGCGACGCTGGAGATGGCGCTGGCAATCCTGCTGGAAGCAGCGCTGTCGTTCCTTGGCCTCGGTGTCCCGCCGCCATTGCCTTCCTGGGGACTGATGATCGCCGAAGGCAAGGACTACATGTTCTTTTCGCCCTGGGTGATCATGATCCCCGGGGCAGCGCTGTTCGTGCTGGTGCTCGGCATCAATCTGCTGGGCGACGGACTGCGCGATCTGCTGGGCACCAGAAGACCGCAGTGACCCCGGTCCTGGAACTCGCCAACCTGCGAGTCAACTTTGGCACCAGCATTGCCGCCGTGCGCGGCGTGTCCCTCACGGTGAACCGAGGCGAAACCCATTGCCTCGTCGGCGAGTCCGGCTGTGGCAAGTCTGTCACTGCACTCGCTGTGATGGGTCTGCTCTCGCGCAATGCCCACCGGACAGCCGATGTGCTTCGGTTCCATGATCGCGACATTACCCGGCTTTCCGAACGCGAGATGGCGAAGCTGCGCGGCGACAAGCTCGCAATGATCTTTCAGGAGCCGATGACCAGCCTGAACCCAGCCTACACGATTGGCTCGCAGATGGCGGAAGTGCTGGAGCGTCATCGCAGGGTCTCGCGCGCAGTTGCGCTCGAACGCGCTGCCGAATTGCTCGGTCGCGTCGGCATCACCGCGCCGGGCATGCGGTTGAAGCAGTATCCGCATCAGCTATCCGGCGGCCTGCGTCAGCGAGTCATGATCTCGATGGCGCTGATGTGCGAGCCAGAGCTGCTGATCGCCGACGAACCCACAACGGCTCTCGATGTCACCGTCCAGGCGCAGATCCTGCGGCTGTTGCAGAGTCTGCAACGCGAACTTGGCCTCGCACTGCTGTTGATCACCCATGATCTCGGCATCGTCGCACGGATGGCTGATCGTGTGTCGGTTATGTATGCTGGCCAAGTGGTCGAGAGTGCGCCGGCTGACAGGCTGTTCGCAGCCCCAACACATCCATATACCCGCGGGCTGCTGCGGTGCATTCCGGTTCCCGGCAGTGTGCGTCGTGACGCACCTCTAGGCAGCATCCCTGGGGTGGTGCCGCGCATCCCGGTCGATTTCCTCGGCTGTGGCTTCCGCGATCGCTGCTCGCATGCAATGCCCGATTGCGCCATTGCCATACCGCGGCACAGCGTTGGCACCGAACATGATTTTTTGTGCCGCCTGCCCGCCGAGTGGACACAAGCCGAGGCGGCATGAGTTACGCGGTAGAGGTTCGCAATGTACGGCGCGTGTTTCGCAGCCGCACAGGCATGCTAGCCTCCGAACGGGTCGTGCGCGCGGTGGACGGTGTGTCCTTTACACTCGCCTCAGGCGACGTACTCGGCATCGTGGGCGAATCCGGCTGCGGCAAATCGACACTCGCGCGCATGATTCTCGGCTTGCTTGCCGTAAGCGAGGGTGAAATTCTCGTCGATGGCCGCAGCCTTGCTGACATGGATCGACGCGAGCGGGCACGGCTGATCCAGCCGGTGTTCCAGGATCCGTTTTCCTCGCTCAATCCGCGCCAGCGTGTGCGCGACATCGTCGGGTTGCCGCTCGCAGCACAGAGCAAGATCCCAACAGCGCAGCAGCGGGAGCGCGTCATGGAGATGCTGGCTCGCGTTGGAATCTCGACGGAGATGGCTGATCGGCTGCCGGCACAACTGTCCGGGGGACAGCGTCAGCGCATCGCGATCGCACGCGCGCTGGTGCTACGGCCGCGCATTGTGGTGTGCGACGAACCGACGAGTGCACTGGATGTCTCTGTGCAGGCCCAGATACTGAACCTGCTGGCGGAGCTGCGCCGAGACCTTGGCCTGACGTATCTATTCATCAGCCACAACCTCGCCGTGGTGGAGCATATCGCGACCGAGGTGGCGGTGATGTATCTGGGCCGCTTCGTCGAGCAGGCGCCTGTGGATGCGCTGTTCCGAAATCCGCAACATCCCTATACGCGAGCCCTGCTGTCCTCCGTGCTCACACCGGAACCAGGGAAGGGAATTCCTGACGTCGGGCTCGGGGAGAGTTATCCTGACCCTGCCAACATACCGTCCGGTTGTCGTTTCCATCCACGCTGTCCATTGGTGGAAGAGCAGTGCCGCACGAACGCGCCAGATGGCATCATGCGCAATGGTCGACTGACTGAGTGCCTTCTGGCGTGATCAGTAGGTATGCATCCCAGGCCGCACCTTACCGCGGAATACCCAATAAGCGAAGCCGGTGTAGCTCAGGATGACTGGTATCAGCACCACGGCTCCGACAAGCAAGAATACCTGGCTCGACACAGGTGCCGCAGCGTCCCAGATGGTAATCGATGGGGGCACCATAAGCGGCCACAGACTGATTCCGAGGCCCGCATAGCACAAAACGAACCACGCCTGCGCACACAACAGAGGAGTGACCTCGTGCTGTCGTGACAAGCCGCGCCAGAACAGCCAGGCGACTACAGCAACCAGGATCGGCACAGGGCTGGTGAGCAGAATCCCAGGCCAGCCAAACCAGCGCTGGCTGAACGAGGCGTTGAGCAGTGGTGTCCATATGCTGACCGCCACGATGAATACGAGGGTTGCGACCGCCAGAACCTCCGCGTACCGCCTTGCGCGCTGCTGCAACAGGCCTTCGGTGCGCCAGATCAGCCAGCCGGCGCCCTGGAGGGCGTAGCCGGTAACCACGGCAACACCGCACAGCACCGTGAAACCGGTCAACCAATCCCACCACCCACCGGCATAAGTCCGATCTTCCACCCTAATCCCTTGCAGCAGTCCGCCGAGTACCAAACCCTGACAGAACGCCGCAAGCGTCGAGCCTGCGAAGAATGCCCAATCCCACCACATGCGCCCGCGTTCGCTGGCGCGGAAGCGGAATTCGAAACTGACGCCGCGGAACACCAGGGCAAGCAGCATCGCTATAATCGCCGGGTACAGCGCCGGCATGATCACGGCATAGGCGAGCGGAAACATGGCGAAGAGGCCGCCACCGCCGAAGACCAGCCATGTCTCATTACCATCCCAGAACGGCGCGATGGAACTCACCATCACGTCGCGGTTCTCTTCATCCCGCTCGACGGCAAATAGGATGCCGGTGCCCAGATCGAAGCCGTCGAGCAGCACGTACGCCAACACCGCGAATGCAATCAGACCAGCCCAAACCACCGGCAGCGTCATGGCCTGTCTCGCATCGCAGGCGCCGGCGTGATGCCGGCGGTACGAACCGGGATGCCAGTTTCTGGCCCGCTTTCGCCAACCGTCGGCGGCCGGCGCGCAAGCCGAAACAGCAGGGCAAATCCGGTACCAAACACGATCGCATAGGCGACGATGAACGCAGCGAGCGAAGCGCCGACACCAGGTAGCCCGACAGGCGATACGCTGTCAGCGGTACGCAATAGACCATAGACGGTGAATGGCTGACGCCCGACCTCGGTGACCGTCCAACCAGCCAAAAGCGCGATGAAGCCGGACGGCGCCATGACTTGCACGATTCGCCTTAGCCATGGAGACGCATAGAGCCGTCCGCGCACTCGTAGCCATGCCCCCCAGAGCCCGACCGCCGCCATCAGCAGACCGAGACCGACCATGACACGAAATGCCCAGAACACGACTGGCGATGGCGGCCGATCCTGCGGAGGAAATTCTTTGAGGCCCTTGATTGAACCGTCCCATGTATGGGTCAGGATCAATGATCCCAGATGCGGGATCTCCACTGCCCACTTCGTACGTTCCTCATCCATATCCGGCATGCCGAACAGGATCAGTGGCGTACCAGGTCGCGTGTCCCAGTCGCCTTCCAGCGCCGCTACTTTTGCCGGTTGGTATTGCAGCGTGTTCAATCCGTGCTGATCGCCGGTAAGGAGCTGCAGTGGCGCGACGATGACAGCCATCCACATCGCCATCGAGAACATCACACGTGCCGCCTGGTTCTGTGTGTCGCGTTGCAGATGATACGCCCCGACCGCGCCCACCAAAAAGGCAACAGACAGATATGACGCGATCACCATGTGTACCAGACGGTACGGAAACGACGGATTGAAGATGACCTGCCACCAGTTGCCCGGCGCGAAGCGTCCATCGGGCAACAACGTGTGACCCTGGGGTGTCTGCATCCAGGAGTTGGCAGCAAGAATCCAGAATGCACTGATCAATGTGCCGACTGCGACCAGTAGTGTGGCGAGGAAATATACGCCCCGACTGACGCGATCGCGGCCGAACAGCATAATACCAAGGAAGCCCGACTCGAGGAAAAACGCTGTCATCACCTCGTAGCCCATCAGTGGCCCGACAATCGCGCCGGCCTTATCCGAGAAGCGCGCCCAGTTGGTACCGAACTCGTAAGACATCACCAAGCCGGACACGACGCCCATGCCGAACACGATGGCGAACGCCTTGAGCCAATATTGGAACACGTCGCGATAGACGATGCGGCCCGTGAGCAGCCAAAGCCCCTCCAGCACCGCCAGATAGCTTGCCAGACCGATAGTGAATGCGGGCAAGATGATATGGAAGCCGACGGTGAAGGCGAATTGCGCGCGCGCCAGCAGGACCGCGTCTGCTCCAGACATGCCAACCTCGCGCGCTGCTGATGCTGCCGATATGGGCAGCATCGCGGCGGATCAAGCCGCCTGTCGAATCACCTCCGGGCGTACGGGGGTAACGCTGCACACGCCTACCACCTGGCGCAGATTGCCTTCAATAAGATGCAGCACCTCTGCTGGCATTGCCTCCATGGCGATCTCGACATGCAGCGTTCCCTCAGACCGGTGCGACCACATGCGATCGGGGATCAGATCGCGCTTGGCAAATGGCTGAAGCAGGCGAGAAAGCAGGCCAGGGAACGCATCCCCATCAATCATGAAGCGGACAGCGACAGTGGACTGGGCGGACATCGGGACAAACTCCGGACGAAACAGATGCGAAGAGAAGGGCGGGTAATCCCCGGCTGCTCAGGCAGCCGGGCCGCTAATTCGCTTCGTCTCGGTCCAGAGGTTCATGCCAGCAGCATAGTCCGTGGTGCGCGGCGGTGCAACTCACGGCCAGTCAAGCTCGGGCAGTCGGATCAGAGGCACCTGGCGCATCGACAACGTCCGGTACTGCAGGGTCAGCGGCACCTCCACGTCGGGTGGGCTTCCGTCCTCGGGATTATGCGCAAGCAGCGACAGCACCGCCTTGGCGGCGGTGGCCGCAGAACGGGTAATGGCACCGTGTGCCGCCAGCGCATCAAGCGTCTCGGAATAGCCGATGGCCCGTGCGCTTCCGGCGCCCATTGGCTGCAAATCTTCGTCCAGCGCCAATGTCGCGCTGGCCGTGAGATCTAGCGGTCCCCAGGCGAGAGCCAGGCGCCGGATTTCAAGCGACCCGCCGCTGTCCCGCCAGGCTGCCACGCGCTCCGCAAGCGTCCCGCTGGACGACACGGGCCCGTTCAGGGCTCCTTCCACCCCAAGCGCGCCGATATTGGAGCCGAGGGTCCGGTCCAGGGGGGCTGGCGGCCTCACGGCTTTGGCCGTCAGTGAAAATGTTGCTGCGGATTCGCCCGATGGTGCGTCGGCTCTCAAATGCATGTGCAAATGGAGTGTGCCTGCCGATGCCTCACCGCCGCCTGGCACACCCGCCCGGAGGTTCTCCGCTGCGACATCCACAAAACTCGGCAGGCCTGCCTGCAGCGGCATGGTGAGACGGAACCGGTCGGCGATGGCAGCGATTTGTGGGCTATCCGCGAGGCGGAGTCGCTGCGCACCGTCCGCTACGACTTCGATCCGGTTCGGCCGGAGTAATGCAACGCGCAACGTGAGCCGTTGCGTGCTCCAGGCCACTGCGCCAGAAAAAAACGGCGTGCCCCCGCTTAGCGAAACGTCGCGCACAGTAAGGGTCGCGGCAACCGGCCATCCAGCTCGAGCCGGCGCCTCGACATTCGCCGTCCATCCGGCGGCCCGGCGTTCCGCCAGCCAGGCAGCAAAGCCGTTTTCGAGGTTCAGTTCGGAGAGATACCAATAAAGCGTATCGGCGGCCAGCAGCATCAGCGGCACGGCGAGCAGAGTGATCCACAGCTTCCGCCTGCGCCGCATTTGACCTCATCCAGACCGCGGACGCTTATAGGCAAACGGAAGCACAAGGCAAACGCGGGCAGTTGAGGAAGTTTCTCGAGCAGATAGCCTGGCCGAAGCCTTCCTGTAACTGCTCTGACCCTTTACTGCACGCTTGCGCCAGCAGGCGGAAATTCGGCAGATATCGGGAGAAGTGCCACCGGGACCCAGAGCGAAGCCCTCTCACGCAACTTTCTTGCGTCAGCCAGTTAGTTCGTCCCCACGCTGTGCCAGGGCTGTCGGCAAGCGTTCACCAAACATAATTCGGTTGTTTATCAAAGGGTTAAGGTGAGCGACTGCGGTGACACGCGAGGTGTGCGGAAACTCAGCCCACAGAGTTCTCCACAGCCGCCCTCGCTGGAACCGCATCGGCTCTCAACGCGGTCTCCAGACGCCGCATCACGTGCTCGCGCCCCCCGCAGGCGGGGATCGGCTCAAGCACCCGGATGTGGATCGTGCCGGGCCGCTTGCGAAAAGCGCGGCGGCTCCAGCAGAGGCCGGAATCAGTGACGACCGGGATGATAGGCTGGTGGGCCCGCGTGGCTAGCGCAGCTACCCCAGGCTGTAGCGGCAGGATGACTCCTGGCTCGGCGCGCGTTCCCTCGGGAAAGATCACGATCTGACGTCGCTCATGTAGCGCTCGCTCGCCATCGCGTAGGAGCCCGCGTAATGCCGAAGCTCCACCCTCGCGGTCTACGGCGATCATCCCGGCCAACGGCGGCAGTGGGCCAAACAGCGGAATGCGCAGCAGCTCCTGCTTCAGTACATAGCAGCAACGCGGCACGAGAGTGAGCCAGACCAGTGTGTCGAACGCCGACTGGTGCCGAGACGCGATCAGCCGGGCCCCCTCCCCGCTGAGACGCTCCTGTCCGAAGACTTGTAGGCGTATGCCGCAGATCAGGCGCAGCGCCCATAGCATGACGCGTGCCCAAAGGCAGGCAATGTCGAGGACGCGATGGGGCGCGATAAGACGTACCGGCGTGGCCAAAAACAATGTCATGAGGAAAGTCACGGCAAAGAAGAACAGATTGAAGGCGGCAGATCGCAGGAAGATCATCCGGCGTGGCCGCCGTGACCCTGGGGTTGTTCTCGGGCCGGCAGAACGGCGCTGAGGCCGGCGGCGCTGGCCAGGAACTTGATGTACTCTTCCGCAATCAGCCGGAAAGATGCCGGCCTGTCCCGTCGCCCGGCGACCACGGGCAGGGGGTAGAGCGACGCGTCAGGCAGCGCTCTTTCCAGCTCGGTGAGAGCCCGGGGCATGTGGTACGACGCTGTCACGACGAGTAGCGAATGAACTCCATTGTCGTGCGCCCAGGCCGCAGTTTCCGCGGCATTGCCCCTGGTTGTGGTGGCATGGCGGCCGATAGTGACCCGCACGCCAAGTGGTAATGGGTCGACACCGGCCCGATGTGCCAGCTCGGTCAACTCCGCGCCTCCGCCGATACCTGACAACAGCAACCGATCTGCGCGACCTTCGGCGAGCAGGCGTAGGGCTGTTTCGACACGCTCCGGTCCTCCGGTAAATGCCACGATGCCGTCAACGTGTGATGGAAGCTGACGCGAACCGCTCATCAGACGTACGAACTGGGCAAGCGCGGCGCCCGCGGCAACGGCAATGGCCAGCACCACGATCCCGAAGATCGCAATGACGCGCCGTCGTGGCCGGCGACATACCAGCTTCCTCATGGCAGCCGGCGTAGCCAGCGACGCACAGTGCCCTGCGCAGTGAGGAAACCGATGACTGCCGCTGCGGCGGGCAGCCCTGGCAGTATCAGCCAAAGGGTCCAGGGCAAGGTTCCGAACAATTCGATGGCAGATGGTTTCGCAATGGGGTTGCCGGCGAACGGCGCTGCCAAATGGCCTAGGGCCAGTAGGACTGGCATGGCCAGAACCGCACCCACAATCCCGCCTGTCGCCGCCAGCAATGTCGCGCGCGTGGCGAAGCGGGAAGCGATATAGCCGTCCGTGGCACCCAACCCATGCACGATCTCGATCGCCTCCCGTCGCGCCGACAACCCGGCGCGCGTGGCGACCGCGATCACCGCCGCCGCAACGGCCGCCACAAGAATCAGTGCCAGGGCTGCGCAAGCCTGCAAGCTACGAGCCAGCACGGCGAGCCGCCTGATCCACACACCGTGGCTCTCGACCAGGGTACCGGGTGCTACCCCATCGAGCCTTGTCGCAAGCTTGTCCAACTCCACGTTCGCGTCCGTGAGCCGAACCGCGACGACGGCCGGCAATGGGATGGCCAGCCGCTCCGCGCCACTGCCCAACCACGGACGCAGCAACTCGCCCAGTTCCTCATCACTCAGGGCACGAGCAGAGGCGATACCAGGCGTTCCATCCAACAACGCGAGCACGCGATCGAGCCTTCCGCCGCCACCTTGTGCCGCCGCATCCTTGGGCCGAGGCACCTGGACGGTTACGGCTGAGCCGGCGCCCTGCTGCCAATGCCGCGCCAATGACGCTGCCCCAATCCAACCGGCCAGCGCCAACGCCGCCAGAAAAGCCATAGCCGCCACAAGGAACGGAAGAATGCGATCGGAGATTGCCCGACGCAGACCTAACTCGTCGAATCTGGCAGGCCGCAACAGCCGACGCGAGCGCAATGTGGCCAAACCTACCGCTCCTCGATGAGACGCCCGCGCGCCAGCCGCAAGGACCGCGCCGGATGGCGTAGAACGAGCGCATCATTGTGCGTCGCCACCACCACTGTTGTCCCAAGCCGGTTCATTTCCTTGAACAACTGCATCAGCCGTTCGGCCTGCACATCGTCCAGATTGCCAGTCGGTTCATCTGCGAGCAGCAGGCTGGGCCGATTGATCACCGCGCGCGCGATCGCCACACGCTGCTGCTCTCCACCGGAGAGTTCAGCCGGCCGCGTTCCTGCCTGCTTGGCCAATCCCACCCAGCGCAGCATCTCCCCCACATCCGCGCGGATCTGACCCTCCGGCCTGCCGGCGATCCGCAAAGGCAGTGCAACATTGTCGAATGCGGAGAGATGCGGCAGCAGCCGAAAATCCTGGAACACGACGCCGATGCGGCGTCTGAGACGCGGCAACAGACGACGCTCCGCCGTTTCAATGTCAGTGCCGAAAAGCGACAGACTACCGCGCGTTGGACGGATGGCCAGATACATCAGCCGCAGCAGACTGGTCTTCCCGGCACCAGACGGTCCGAGCAGCCAACGGAAGGCACCGTCCGGCAGCACGAAGCTGAGATCGTGCAATACCTCCGGTCCCGCCTCGGCCTGAGATCCCTGGCCGGCACGGACATAGCTCAGCCCCACTCGATCGAATCGAACCATGCGAACGCACGCTCAGGTCGTCGCGCAGTTTTGCCATTCTCAGCGCCGCGCCGGAAGCGATGCATGCCATTGCTTCCGATGCAGCGCTCCCGCACCATTGCTTTGCATGCGCATCGTCTGCCCATCCTGCTCCGCCGCTTACGACGTCCCCGATTCGCTGGTGCCTGCCGGCCGTCCGGTTCGCTGCACGCGATGCTCGGCCGAGTGGATCCCGGTCGCTTCCACCCCCGCAGAGCCGCTCCTCGCGACAAATGAACCGGGACCAATACGGGCTGCAGAGATACCAGCAATCGTGGACGCAAGGCCGATCCGCGGATCAGCCATGGATCGGCTGGCTGCACATCCAGCCTGGCCGCGATCATCGATCGGCCTACAGCTCGCCTGGCTCGCGAGCGTGCTAGTCATTGCCCTGTCGTTGGTTGGCGCGTTCGCGTGGCGAACGGAAATCGTGACGGCGTGGCCACCAAGCGCACGTGCCTACGCGGCGTTCGGCCTACATCCGCAGCAAACGAGCCCAGTGCGCCATTGATCTGACAGGTCAGCCGAAATCAGAAGGAGCGCCATTCCGACGCGCTGTCTTCGCCAGTCGGTGCCGCGCCGTCGAAGCCGGTCAGCTCCTCGGACTGGTCGACATCTGGACCTGTACTTCACGCCCATTGTACCAGACGTTGGCCAGGTAGCCGCCTACGACGCCGCCAACGATGAACGCAACGTTGCTTGGCAGGATGACATCGAGCACCGCCGCGCCAACCACTACACCGGCGCCGACTGCCAGCCACTGTGCGGGCCGAATCGTGATAACTTCCTCGCTCCGCGCCGGCGCTGATGTAGCCGGCTGCGCATAGGCCCCGACGGGAGCGGCAAGGCTCGTCGCCAGCAAGCCAACAAGAACCGCCTTGTGCATTATCTGCCTCTCTCGTGTCATGGTCGGATCAGTCTTGCCGATTTCGCGGCAATTGACAACGGAAGAAAAACGACTCTTTGATCTCAAAGCCGTCGTGTCACACCGCCCTTCAACGGGTCGGTCCAGAACTGCAGCACGGCCAAGCCCTGCGACTTTATCTCGAAACGATGGCTGGTCCGCTCGGCTGCTTCCTCCTTTGCGGCACCTGCCATGTCGCCCTTGGCATGTAGCAGGAGCGATAGATAATGGTGTGCAGTCTCGCTATCCGGCGATCTCGCGGTCACGCCTCGCAGCTTGGTTTCAGCGCTCGCGGCATTACCCGCGCCCCAGGCGATCAATGCCTCCTGGATATCGAGATGCTCGGCAAAGCCCGGCAGATCGAGCTCTTCCGACGCCTTTCGGCTGGCAGCAAGCATGGCGGCAGCTTCCTGGGGGTTTTTCTGCGCAATGGCGATGAAGGAATGGTTGATCGCCAGTTCGGCTCGTGCCTGCGGCACGACATCGGGTATCGCAAGGGTCAGTGCGAGTTCGGCATCTGCGGCATCGAGCTTGTTATCGAGCATGTTCAGTAATGACAGCACATTATGAGTCATTGCCCGCTCTGAAGCCCGCGCTGGGTCCCAGGGTTTCGCAAGGAAGCGGTTTGCTGCCTCTTTCGCACGCACCAGACTTGCCTGATCGCCATTAATTCCGACGATGAAGTGCGAGAGCACGACGCGATAAGGCGATACCTGTTCCATTGCCCAGCCCGCCGCGCGCTTGACCAGTGTGGTGGCGTCTCCGTCCGCCTGTTCGAGTACTGTCTGGACTGGCGGCTGCTTTGGCTGAACAACCACGACGACCATGTCGAGCTTCGTCCCGGGGGTGAGCGGACGGACTGGGTCTGGCGCGGGCGTCTTACTGTTTCCCGTCTCGGCCAGGATCGCGCCCGTGACGATCAGATGGTCAATGCCCAACTGCGCCTGCATCGCGGTGACGATGGAGTCGAGGCTCAACGGCTTGGCAAGCACCGTGATCACCGATGGTGTGGTACTCACCTTGAGCGATGGTGCGGGAATGATCGATTCGCCACGCACAATCCCTATCGCTTCCGCCATGAACACCGCTTCGGCCGACGCTTCGCTGAACCCGGCGTTAGTGAGCGCTTGTGGCACTGCAATTTGCACGCGAAGCGTGTCGCCATAGATCGCCTCATCGGCGGCCAGGAAGCCGAACAGGAGGCCGGTCAGGACGATGAGACTTGAAAAATCGATCATGTGGTCACCCTCGCCAGATCGGCACGACGAACCGTAATGATTGCATGCGGCAGTCGCGTGGAAAAGCCATTCTGTTGTTGTTGCTCAGCAATGGCGGAAGTATCATTGGTCATCTGTGGGGGTATTTTCGATGAAGATGCGCGGCCTTGTGGCGACTGCACTGGTATCAGCGACACTTGTCGGAGCGCCGGCGCTGTCGTCGCCTGCGGCGGCGCAGGCCTCGCGTACGGTCGCTAGCGCGGTTCCCGTCGTGCTGTGGGCAGTGACCGGTGCTGTGATCGGCGCTGTTGCATGGCCAATGATCGTTGGCGGCGGGGCCGCGGCAGCGGCTACTCCCGGGGTGATGAGCGCAAGCGCCTTCCTCAATCCAGGTGCTGCGGTAGGCACAGTTGTCGGTGGTGCCGGTTATCTGATGACGCGCTGACGCCGCAAGCGGTGGCCGGCGGCGACGCCGGCCACCAGCGGCCGTTCATACGTCAACCCCGATATACTTGAAGTCGAGTGTCCGCGCGGAGTCGGTGCGCGGGACGCCCATATATTTCGCCCACGCCAGCTCGTGGAAGTAGAACTTCGTGCTGTTGATGGTGATCTGGAGGACCTCCAGCGCGCCGGCCGCGACATAGTTTCCGGTCCAGTAATAATCGACGAATATGTGCGAGATTGAGACGATAATGCGATAGGAGATCGCCTTTACCGCCGTCACAACGCTCAGGTCCGGCGCCGCACTGCTCGTCCCAAGGCCGTGCTCCTTCAGCGCGGTTGACTGTGCGGCAAACTCCTCCGGCGTGATCGTCCCGGATTGCCGCAACAACTCGAGTTCCGCGAGCCGACGCGCTATCACGTCAGCCGCCGGAGATCCGTTCGTCGTCTGAGGCATGGCGATCGCATCGTCGTTTGGCAGCCGATTCTTCAGGCCGGCGTCCGCCATCGCACTGTAGGAGACCGTCCAGTCGCTGACAGCATGCGCGAACGCGTAGCGTTGCGCATCGTTGTCCAGCTTGGCCGACATCCAGCCTGAGTCCTGCCACCGCTCGACCGACTCCGGCGTGATTCCGCGCGTCTCAGGAGCAAAGTGGAAGCGGACATCGAGCACGTCGCTTCTGTCGGCGGTACGGAAGCCAGCAGTCAGCCAGACGCGCGATATCTGCAGGCCCTTAAGCACCGCAAAGTCGCGCGCCTTGCGCCAGGCCTGCGTCGGCTCTTTGGCCAGGAGCGTATGCGTGACGAAGTAGCAGGAGCCGTCCCAGCCGGCGCGGTAGCGCACCACCGCCAGGACAAGGTCCGTGCGGGCGCACTCCGACGCCATGCCCCAGCCATCAGTGGTCGGCAGGACGTTGGTGTTCACTTCGAGCATCGTGTCGACTCGGTCACCGACGATGCGGAAAAGCACCAGCGTGCGGAGATAACCGTAGGCGCCAATGCTCTGGTCGTTCCAGTCGCTCGCAGTATCAGTGGCGACAACCCACGTCCCGACAGGCAGTGGAACTTCTTTGTTGTTGACCCGCAGGATGCGTTCGACAGTTGAGCCGCTGGCGAGGCTCTGTGCCTGTGCCGCAATTGTCGAAGCGAGGCCGATGATGACTGAGGCAGCCAGCAACAGGTGTGATAGCTTGCGCGTCATGCCTTCACACCTCCGCCGATATAGGTGAAGTCGACGATCCGCTCCGAATCATGCGTATTCAGCTTTGCGTAGTAGTCGTCCCAGTACTGGTCGTTCAGTACAAACCAAAACGAATCGGTTGAATTGATGGTCAGGGCGATGCCCCACGAGACCGCATTGCTTGCCGTCACGATGTAGGCGATGCCGTAGTCCACGATCGTGCCGAATGAGCGGAACGATATGTTCTTTCTCACTGAATTGGACAGCAGCGAGGTCTGCTGATGATAAATCGGCACCTCATTCACGGCTGTCTGCATCTGTGACTCGTAGGCCGCCCAGCTGATCCGGCGTTCGCGGTAGAGTTGATCGAGATCGCGCAACTTCATGTCCACGAATGGCGTGCTTGCGGCGTAGGCGGCAACCTCCGGCATTGGTCCAGGTGCATCGGTGATCTGGTTGCGCATGCCGCGCTCCACCCAGGCATCGAATCCCGACGCCCAGGATGAAACGACCTGCACCGCGCCCAGCCGAACCGGATCGTCGCGTACGGCGTCGGGCTCCCAATTTGAGAGCTGTGCATACTTTGCCGCGCTCGCTCCCAGCATCAGGGCCGGATTGAAGTGAAAGCGTACATCGACGAGGTCCTGCCGATCGCTGACACGGAAGCCAGCGGTGAGCCAAAGCTTCGGCATGTCGAGGTTGGCGCGGCGAGCAAAGCTTCTCGCCTGTTCCCAAGCTGGCGGCCCAGCGGAGTCTGGCCCGAACCCAGTCGCTTCCACAAACGCGCAGGAGGTTTCCCAACCGGTCTTGTAGTGCGTGAGGAGCAGGAACTGCTTGCCCTCGGCGCAAGACTTGGTGCGGCCCCATCCATCATTGACGGGGATGGTGTTGGTATTGACTTCGAGGACGGCGTCGATGCGGTCGCCACGCGGGAGGAAAAGCACAGCAGTCTGGATCGTACCAAAAGCACCCAGAGCGGCCATGGTGAACGGCTGCGTGCCCAGCCCTGCTACGACCCATTCGCCAACAGGCAGAGCAATCTGCTTGTTGCCAAGCGTCAATTTCTGCGAGACCTTATCGCCAACTTCGGCAGCCGATGCCGGTATTGTCGCCGTCATTGCTGGGACCAGGACCGCGAATGCCATGCAGGCAATTCGCCAAATGCCGCCTGTCACGTAATTGCCTATTGTTACTTGCCTGTGAGCCATGGCTCTATCAACCTCGCGTCGGCTGATTAATTTCGTGCCGATCCCCATCCGGTGAGGTAGCATATACGTGCCTCGGTGTGAAAGTGAGATGTTCAACGCAATGACCGTATCGCGTTCCTGCGCTGCATGGGCCTGCGCGGCCCTGGTATCGCTTTCGGCTCATGCCGCACCGCCAGCGGTGGCCGTGTTTGCCGACGGTGATCTCGGCGGTGCGCTCGCTCAGGCCGTGCAAGACGCCGGAGCAAATAGCCAACAGGTCGAGATCAGGCCATCGGCACGCGTAGCTGCGTGCGCATCCACACCGGGTTCGGCTCCTCGGCTTGCATTGCTGGCGAGCGCACCCAGTCAAGCGGAACTGGTTCGATGTGCGCAGGCAATTGGCGCCGAGGCCAATATCTTCGAAATTGGCCGGCAGGCCGTCGCACTGGTAGTGCCTGTAAATTCTCCGGTCTGGTCCGTTAATTCGGCGTCTGTATTCCGTGCATTGGGCCAGAACGGCAGCGATACACCGCGGGCGACAACCTGGAACCAGGTCGATCCAGCGAATCCAAATCTGCCCATCGGCGTACTGCGCCCGCCATCTAGTTCACGCACGCAACAACTGTTCGATGCGCTGGTCATGCAGACAGGATGTAACCAGGTCGCCACCACTCGCGCCCCATTCGAACAAAAGGCGCGCGCGAGCTTCTGCGGCGCCCTTCGCACCGATATCCAGACCGCACAGCGCCAGGACGGCACAGAGGACGTGGCGAACTGGGCCGCGGCTGCCCCGCTTGGCCAAATCGCGATCGTTTCGATATCAGAATTGCGACAACTCGATGGGAAAGTGGTCCCGCTCCTCCTCGACGGCGTTCTGCCGACTGCCGCCAATATCGAGACTGGCCGCTACCCAGCGGCCGACAAGGTCCAGTTGATGATCGTTGTGCCGAATGCCGCAAGCCGCGCACAGCGGACTGCCGCGCGCGAACTGGCGTTGAGCCTGCTGGCCGAAACCAGCATCGGTCCGTCAGGCAGCATGGCACCGGCTGGGCTGCTACCTTTGCCACCCACACAGAGAATCGCCGCACGTACCCAGGCAGTCGCGTTTCTGGAGCAGCGCTGATGCGGCGTTTGCTCTGCTGTGCCGCCTTGCTGATCCTTTCCGGGACTGCGCGCGCAGCGGATGCTCCTGCCCCCAACCCCGCTCCGTGGTATACGCATCCGTGGTCCGTGCTGGGTGGCGCGGCTGATGCCGTCGGTTCGGCTGCGGGATCCATCTGGGCGCAGATTGGCAGTCTGTTCGGTGGCGGCGATCCCTACGACTATCTGCCGAACCAGATCAGCGAGGATGACCGGCGGTTCTTCGCTACACTCGATGCTTTGGGATTGCAGCTCAGCGAGATCAAGGTAGGTGGCGGAACATTCTCGCACAGCAGCTACCGCTTTGTGGCAGCGCGCGAGCCATCGGACGTCGATATTGAGCGCGCCGAGAGGAAGCTGCAGCAATATCGGGCTGCATCCGGCGGACTGCGGGCTGCTGCCAAGCAGCGCATTGTGCGCTCCATCCTGGATGTCGCCGGCGACAAGGGCTTCATCCTGACGGCCGCGATCGTTGAACTGTGGCCGTGGCCGTCTGTCCACTATGAGATGACGGCTCGGAACCGTCCGCCTGAAGCGGCCGAACGTCGCGTTATCGACGCGACGCAGCAGTAACCCTCAGTTACTGAGTCTCTTTGACGCCAGCATAGGTGAAATCCACCACGCGTGCGACATCGGGCCGGGTGGCATCATTGCTGTACTGATCCCACAGGTAGCTTGCGAGATAGCTCCGTCCGGTGCGCATGCCGGCTTGCAGCAGTGTCAGCGCCGCTGCCTGCACCGATTGTGCAGTCCACATGAAGGTCATTAACGCGTCTGACGTAACCGACAATCCCCGCAAACCAAGCAGTTGATAGAACTCGTCCGTCCCAGGGTCGGTAGTATCCTGACGGGCAGCCGCCTGCCGAAGCAGCGACAACTGACGCTGGTAATCTTCGGGCGACACAATGCCAGCCGATCGCAGATAGTCGAGCCGCTCCTGCCTTCTGTTCGCAACATTTGCCCGCTCCAACATGGTTCTGTCGGCGTCGGGAGCTGGTACTGGGTTGTTCGGCAGACGATTCTTCAGTCCGGCCTCAACGCAGCCGATCATCATGGCGGCCCACGCCGCGATCTCACGGTCACGCAGCAACCGCCCGCGATGGTCGCTCGTGTGATTCTCAAAATGGAAGCGCGCATCGATCACATCGCGGCGGTTGGCGGCGCGAAAGCCGATGGTGATCGTCTGCCTTGGCAGAACCAGCCCGCGGTGAACTGCAAATGCTCTCGCCTGCTGCCAGGCTGGCGGCAAGTTGGCAGCAGTCCACGTTGAGTGAGCGAGGAAGAAACAGGCGGCATTCCAGCCCGAGCGGCTGCGCACCACCGTGAGCGTCACGTCGGTCCGCTGACAATCGGCGGCAATCCCCCAGCCATCGGCAACCGCCATGTCGTTGACGTTGACCTCGGCCATCGCATCCACGGTGTGGTCTGATCGCAAACGGAAAAGGACAATGTTCCAGATCGTCCCGAAGCCGCCGAGCCCGGAACCTTGGCTGATTATCCCGTTGGCGCGACCGGCAATGATCCAGTTGCCTTCTGGCAACGGCACTTGCTTGCCTGAGATCGTGAGCACCGGCGGCGCAGAATCACCAGCCAAGGTTTCGGCCCGCGCGAGAGGCGCGATCAGCAGGGCGGCCAGCAAGAACCCGACCGGTTTCATGAGGTCGGACCGGATTGCCTCGGGGTCTCGCCGATATGCACCAGTGCGGGCACCGGCAGCGAATGTCGCGTGGCCTTTGCAACGGCGCGATCCCACCCCGCCTGATTGGCAGCATAAAGCGCGGAATGCGCCACCTGCTCAGTTACCGCGATGGCGACGGCGAGAGGCCCGCTCTGCGTCACACTGTAGGCTGTAACAAAGTTGATTACAGGCGTGCTCACCCGATCGTACCAGCTATCGGACGCAGGTGGTGCGGCGCTGCGCGGTTGGTCTGCCTGCGCGGCCTGCGTCTGCAATACCGCATCGGTCGGCGAAATAGCGCCAGAGTTCTGCAGTGTCTCCAACTCAAGAAGCTTTTGGTCGAGCATGGGCGTATTGCTGAACAATGACGCGCGCAGTGGACCGTCCATCGCCTGATCAGTGAGCTGGTTCGCCAGTCCTTTGTCGATTTCAGATGCAAAGTGCGCGGACCAGGCGAACAGGATCTGCTGTGCTTCGTCACGTATCGGAAGACGAGTAGGATCGAAATGGAAGCGGGCATCGACCAGATCCTGTGCGTCACTGACGATGAACGCCGCTGTCAGCATGCTGTCCGGCAGCGAGAGATCGCGGGAGGCGATAAAATCCAGTGCCTGCTGCCATGCTGGCGGCCCGCCGGTGGTTGGGGTTTCCGTGACAAACATGCAGGCGGAGTCCAGCTTGCTGCGATAACGGGTCCGGCGCAGTTCTGGCTTACCATGCTCACATGCGGCAATCGTGTCCCAGCCTTCGCTTAGCGCGATCTCATTGGTGTTGAATTCAGCGATCGCGGCGACCCGATCGCCTTGGCGTTGGATCAGCACCGCGCTGCGCATTACCCCGAAGGGGCCGTCTACATGCGCCAGTTCCTGCGTGCCGAGACCTGCGACGATCCAGTTACCGCGCGGGAGCGGAAGCTGCCTGTCTCCCAGGGCGATGCGGGCCCGTACTGTCTCGCCGATTTCAGCCGCGTGCGCTGCGAACGTGAGCAACGACAACATGAGGGCGGTAATGCGGATCATATCAATTGGACAGGTTGTTCAGTAGCTGTCCGAGCGTCGCACGCAGCTTCACTCGATCCGCAACAGTGACGGGGGCGAGGCCGCGGCGCGGCAGCTTACCGAGGGGGCCAATCGAGGATTCCGCCAGCAACGGCCCTGCGACGCCCGCAATCGCCTGCGCCGTTTCTGGCGAAATCACGGTCAGCAGCCACACCGGTAATGACGCGCGATAAGTCTGGTCAGCGATCGTGGTGAAGCTTGGCGTCACACCGTCGAGTGGAAGCGCGGTCTCCAGCTCCGGTTCGGCCAGTAGCGTTGCTACCCCGATGAGCGCCACGGCTGTGTTGCCCTGGATGCGCAGCCATGCGGCGACGGTCTGCTTCGGCGTGGCGCGCGCGACGACCGCATCGGTACGGAGCGTGATACAGATCGACAGGCGCTTCTGGGAGTCTGCGGGCAGTGTCGCGCCGGCGCGCGTCGAACATCCTTCGTACAGGATCACTTCGTTAAGAATGCGATCTTCTGCCGAATGCTCCGGCGGCAGCAGAATCCGGATCGGCGCGTCGGGCAGATCGCCATCCAATTCCCGCCAGCGAGTTGCTCGATTTGGCGAGAACTTCCCGTCACTGCCGAGTACATCGCGAGCCAGAGCCTGATAGAGGGTGCGTGACGTCAGGCTGAAAATCGTGCCGCCGGTCATCGCAATGACTGCGCGACGGCCAACAAGCGCCTCGACAAGTTTGCCGCTCCCGGCGAATGAACATGCATCGCGCTCCCGTCGTGTCAGCCTGTGCGAGGCGAGTACGAGACGCGCGGCTGTGCCAGTCTGCGCGGCGCAAAAGCGGGACGCCAGCTCGGTACCGGGTGCGGTCTTCCAATCGAAGCCGGTTACCTCGTCGGGATGCAAGTCAGCCAGTTCGTTCTGCACCAGCAGTACAGGTTGGGCCATGGCAGCAACCGGGCCGACGAGGATCAGCAGGCTCAGCCGAAGCAGCAGTCCCAATCTGCGCCTCTCCCGCCGACGGAAGAGAGCCTGGACTAGGCTTACGGGCATTCTTGCTAGCGCTCGGTTACGAAATCCTGCTCGCGCATCAGACGATCGATGCGGCGCTCCTCCCGCACAAGGTCACGCATGGCCGGCGTGTCACCGCTTGGATGATGCGCCCAGAACGCGTCCTGGTACATGACATCATACCAGTTCTGCAGCGCGTTGACGCCCATGTCGAACGTCAGGCCGGCGACAAACGTGCCCACGACGAATGCGGCAGTCAGGCTGAGCGGACCCATTGCTAGATGCTTCCTCTCATTCAGAACGTGTCATAGGCAAGCTGCGCGTTCCCAGAGATCACTCGGGTGAGCGCGCGCTCGCCGAACATCAGGAACAGCAGTGGTGTTGTGAATGTGTCCAGCAGCGTTGAGCTGATCAATCCACCGAAAATCGTGATCGCCACGGGATGGAGGATCTCGGTTCCGGCAGTGTCGGCAGCGAACAGCAACGGTACCAAGGCCAGACCAGCGGCGAGTGCGGTCATCAGCACCGGCATCAGCCGCTCCGACGCACCGCGCAGTACAAGCGCGCGTCCAACGGGCATGCCCTCGTGAAGGTGCAGGTTGATGAAGTGACTCACCTTCAACAGCGAATTCCGCGTCGCAACGCCGGTCACCGAAATGAATCCGATCATCGCCGCCAGATCGAGATCATGACCGGTGAGCCAGACAGCCGCGACGCTGCCAACCAGCGCCAGCGGAATGTTGCCCATGATGATCAGGCACAAGACGACAGATCGAAAACGCTGCTGCAGCACGGTGAAGATCAGCAGGATGGATATCGGCGTGAGAATGGCCAGCATGAGTCGGCCTTCCTCGCCTTGCTTGAAGTCGCCTTCCAGACTGGTGCGATAGCCGATTGGCAGATGCATCTGAGCGATCAGCTCGCGCAGCACCTGCACGATTTTCGCCGTGTCGTACTGCGGATCCAGATTCGCAGTCACGGCAATGCGCCGAATACCGTCTTCGTGGACGATGTTGCTTGGGCCGCTGGTGATGGTGACATCGGCAAAGGACGAGAGCGGCACAGGACCGGACGGCGTATCGATATACAGCAGACGCAGCGCTGTTGGTGTTCTGTCGGCGTCGTCGAGCCGGATCATGACGTCAAAGCGGCGGCCGTTTTCGATCACCTGCGACACGGTGCGGCCATTGGAGAAGCTTTCCAGGACTTGCGTGATCTGCGCCGGCGTGATGCCAAACAGCTTGGCACGCGCATAGTCGATTGCGATGCGCGCCTGCGGCGAGAAAGTCTGCTGCTCGACCACAAGGTCATCGAGGCCCTTCGTGTTCCACCGGAACTGATTCATCATATTCGTGGCCAATGTGCGTAGCGTCGGCAGATCGGGCCCATAGATCTTGAAGACAATATCGCCTTTTATACCCTGATCTTCGGACTGCATCCGCTCGATCAGGAATTGGGTGACATTGAGATCGCCGGAGAAGATCGACATGCGGTTACGGATATCGTCCATCACTTCCTGGAGCCGCCGTCCATGGTCAAGCTTGATCTTCAGCGGCATCTCATTGTCGTTGACCGGATCGATATCGGAGTCGTTCTCGTAATGGCCGCTGCGGCGCGAGATCGCTTTCACCTCCGGCACCTGCATCAGGATCTGCTCGGCCATGTGGCCGACCTTCAACGAATCGCTCAGTGATACATCCGGATTGAGGAGCAGCGTGACGTAGATATTGCCCTCATTGAACCGTGGCAGGAATGAGCGCGGCAGGTACGGCAAGGTCGCGGCGGCACCCAGCACCGCCAGAGCGGCGATCACAAGTACAACGCGGCCATGATCCAGCACCCAGTTCAGTGCGGAGGCGTTGTGCCGCTTCAGCCAGCGCGCAACCCACCCGCCGTGTTCATGCTGGAGCGCCTTCATGCGCGGCAGCAGGTATGAAGCAAGTGCCGGCGTAACGGTCACCGATACGACCAGGCTGGCGAAGATGGAGACGATGTAGGCGGTCGCAAGCGGCGCGAACAATCGACCCTGGATGCCAGGCATCGCGAACAGCGGTACAAACACCAGCAGAATGATGACGGTTGCATAGACAATACCGGAACGCACCTCTTGTGAGGCGCGCGCGATGACTGTCATCACCGGTGCTGGGTCGGGCCGCTTTCGGTTTTCACCCAAGCGGCGGAGAATATTCTCCACATCCACTACAGAATCATCCACCAGCTCCCCGATGGCGATGGCGATGCCACCAAGCGTCATCGTGTTCAGCGTCGCGCCCATCAGGTGGAAGACGATGATGCTGACGACGAGCGAAATCGGAATGGCCAGCAGAGAGATGACGGTTGGCCGCAGGCTCGCCAAGAACACGATCAGCACGACCGTGACGATGATCACCGCGTCGCGGAGGTTGCGACCGACATTGCCGATCGCCTCCTTGATCATGTCTGCCTGATTGTAGGAGATCTGCCCCAGCTTGATACCCGCCGGCGCGACTTTCTGCATCTCCGCCAGCCGAGCCTCGAGACGATCTGCCACCTGCACGGTGTTAGCCTGCGGCTGCTTGAGCACCTCGAGATTGACCGAGGGAATGCCGTTGAACGCGCCATCGCCGCGCTTGGGCTTGGCTGCGAAAGAGACCTCGCCGATCTGGCTCAACAGGACGGGCACGCCCTCGCGATACGAGACGACGAGGCTGCGCATATCGTCCAATGTGCTCGGCTTGCCGATGTTGCGGATTGTGTATTCGGTCCCGTGGACATCGGAAAAGCCGCCGGCCGTATTGGTGCCGAATGCTTTCAGAGTCTTCTCGAGCTGGTCGAGGGTGACATCCATCTGACGCATCAGCGTCGGGTTCGGCATGAACCGATAGGTGCGCACCTCGCCGCCAATGACGAAGATCTGCGATACACCCTCGACTGCCATGAGACGCGGCCGGAGGACCCAGTCCACGTATTCGCGCAGCGCCATCGCGCTGCTACCGCCCGTGACGCCCATGTGCATGATCAGGGCAGTTGCCGCGGCCAGGGGAGCCATCACCGGCACGACACCGTCAGGCAACTGCGACTGCACCATTGCCAATCGCTCGTTGACCAGTTGGCGATTGCGGTACGGATCGCTACCCCAGGCAAACAGCACCTGGATATAGGCTGCGCCGTTAGCGGAACGGCTACGCACGCTCACCACGCCCGGCATCCCGCTCAGCGCCATTTCCACCGGAATGCTGACGAGATGCTCCATTTCCTCGGCACCAAAGCCGGGATTGTCCACGTTGATGATGACAGATGGCTGGCGGATCTCCGGCAGCAGATCGATCGGCATGTCCTTGGCGAGAAAGGCGCCCCAGCCGACGAGCACGGCAGCCGCGATCAATACGAAAACGCGCTGCTTCAGGCTGAAGCTGACGATCGCCTGGAACACAGTCTGACCTCAGCGATGCCGTCGAGCCGGCGCGGACATCATACCGTCTGTGCCGAACCGACGGAACCAGCGGCCGGGCGCTTTCTACCGTTGCGCAGCCAAAGCATGATCATCAGCGAAGCCACCGCGCCGATGCCCGCGGACACCAGAGCGACCGCAATCTTCGATCCCACAGGAGAAATCGGCAGGATGCCGACCGTCGGCCTCACGTCATCATAGATGATTTCTGTTGGCTCCTGGCCGCTACCCGCGGAGGAGTTCAGCGTCACCATGAACGCGTCTTGCATGTGTCCCTTGCGCTCGAGCGAGCCCACGAACATTCCGGCGGTTGCCTTGTTCATGGTGATCGGCGCCCGATGCATCGTGATCGAGGCACCCTCGGAAGTCTCGATCTCCACCTGAGCGTCTTCGACCGGCGAATTGTCCTCGATGCGATCCACGAAGGCGAAGAGTTTGTCCTGCGTCGCGATCAGAACCACGCTCGCATCGCCGATTCTTACGAAAGTCCGCGGTGCCGGCTTCGGTCCATCGTCATCGGCTCGGGCGAGAGTAGGCGCAGCCAGCGTCAGACATGCTGCCAAGCCGATGGCAGCCAGCATGCGGGCGGCTGTCGGGAGCACGGCGGCATCCGCTGTCAATTCGAACCGGCGCAACAGCCTGCTTCCTTCTCGAATTTAATATGTGCTGACGATTTTTTGATCGTATGGAATCAAGCGTCGGGCGTCAATGAACTTCTGCTGTTTCCGTGCAAATAACGGTAACGCTGGATTGCGAAAGCGAAGAAATTCAGCGTTTCTATTGGAGCTGTGCCAGTAGCCTGACGCCACTGACCACAACACGCGCTCCTTCTTTCAAGCCATCGACCACAAGCACTCTGCGACCGTCCAGATCGCGAGCGCTGACGGCGTGGGGAAGGAATGTCTCCGGCTCGGTTTGTTCCCACACCTCGCGAACACCATCAGGGCCGATCGAAAGCGCATCGCGTGTGACCGGCAAACCGAGTTGGGAACGATCCTCGCTCTGCACCGTGACAGTAACGGGTCGGCCTACGCGCAGACCCTCGGGAGGGTTGTCAATCCGGAACAAGATCGGTGCCGACTGCTGCTGCAGGGCCAACCCGCTGCCAACATAGGTCAGCCCGAGCACCTCTCCCTCCGGCGTAAGAGCCGATGCCTTGGCGACGCGTTGCGCGCTTTCGGCGATCTTCGGGTCCGGGGCGAGCGCCTCCACCCACAACGTCTTGGGATTGACGATCTGGTAGATGACTTCCCCTGGATGCACGACGCGTCCGGCTACCGCGGTGGACATCGATATCACGCCATCGGTCTCCGCGCGGAGCACCTCCTGGGTCTGCAGCAAGGGCAGCAGCGCCTCGCGTTCACGCCGAAGTCCAGCCAGCCGTTGCTCGGACTGGTAGATCTTGCCATCCCGGAACGGAACGAAGCTGAACTGCTTCAGGATCTCCAGGTTTTCGGTTTCAACCCGGATGTCCGTGGTCAGCCGCGCGACCTCGCGCCGTACCTGCGTCCGGTCCACCACGCCCACCGCAGGAACCACATACGCGACCACCTGGCCCTTGCGGACCTGATCGCCGAGTACTGGCAATCCGGACGAGGGCGCCTCGATCCGGCCCAGCACGCTCGCTTCCACGTTCGCTTCAGTACGGCGGTCAGGCACAATCCGGCCAGCCAGCGTCACCGTTACCGGCACCTCCGCGGCGGCGAGCCGCTCTGTCCGCACCTCGAAAAGACGCTGCAGTGGCTTCGGCACCAGGAACGAGCCATCCGGGCGGCGCACACCGCGGTCGAAAACAAAGTTCGCCAGCAACCCTGGATCGATATCCTTGGGCCCAGTCCGTGTCTCGGCAGCGGCTATCGGCTGCGGCGGGGGCGGAGCCTCGCTGGGTGCGTCGGACATGGCAGGAACAGCGGGGTCGGCACTCGCGACCTGGACGACCGGCCCGGCGGCGGCCAGGGCGCCCACCGCTTCGTATGACGGCACCTTCAACTCGGGGGACGTATCGGCGATGTCGGCCCGTGGCACCTTGGTAGCGTTGAGGCCGAACATGTAGGCAGTTTCCCACAAAGCCTCGCGGGTACCCCAGGCGACTGCGCCGATGCCGCCGACAACTGAACCGATGATGCCTGTCGTCGCGTTGTAGGCCGCTTGGGCCACCGCCACCGGCAAGCTGCTTGCAGCCTGTGTGGGCTCAGCTGTGCGAAGCGCCGTGCTACGACGCACGACCACGTCTGGATCATCGGCCGGCAGCGTGTCGAACCAGTGCGCGGCGGTGGCGGCCTGCAGCGGCGCCCCAAGCAAGACAGCAAACAACAACAGACGTTTCATCGAGCACTCGTTGCGGCGAACGCGCTCTCATACGCGGCAAGGGAATAGGTAAGCAACGATTGAGTTGCCAATACAGCCGTAGCACGCGTTCGAACCCGGGCTGCCCAGGCCATTCCTAGATCCGCCGCCTCGGATTCCATGATCTCGTTCGCCGCCTCAGTGAACCGTCCGTCGGCAGCGAGGGCGCGAAGATGCTGGATCAACCGGGAACTCCCAGTTGGTGCGCTCCCGCCAAACAGCGCGGCAACACGCGTCCAGTTTCGGCTGGCCCAGGAAGCACCGGCCTCGGAACTCGCCGCCAATGCCGCGATCACGCGGTCGAATTCCTCGGCGAGGTCGTGCATGGTTGGCGCGCCGTCGCGAACGCCTCGGAGCTGCTGCAACGCCGCATCGATAGCCGGGGGATAGGGGCCACCGACAGCCAACGCGGCCAGGTCCCGGTCGAGCGGCAGGCCGGCATCCAGATCCCGACGCAACCTCATCGTGAGCGTCAGCATGCCCGCCGCCCCCACCTTCGCATCTACGGCTGATGTAGTCGCACGTAGCTGCCTCGTCTGCTGACTCAAATCGTCGATCGCCCGGCTAAGGCTTTCAGTCGTCCTATGATCAGCGCGGAGATCAGCGACTGTCCGCCCGATGTCGGCGCTTATCGCCTCCTGGGTTGCAGCGAGCCGGTTGAGGCGAGCACCGTACTCGGCAAGCTGGGCGTTAACACCCTGCATGGCTTCTTCCAGCATCGGAGGCCGGACAGGCATCAACAGCCGCGACACTGCATTGTCTCGTCCCAGCCACGCGTCTGCCGAGGCAACCAGCCGCGGCTGCAACCCAGGCGCGGCGAGCGAGATAGCGGCGCCAAGAAGGGCCAGCAGAACGCATACTGCAGTGAACCAGCGATCACCGTGCCGCCGCTCGCGAACCGGCGCGGGTTCAGAAGAAGACTCCGCGACCGCCGGTTGCGTCGGAGGCGGAATGTTCTCGTTAATCGGCACGACGACGGCCTCGCCGTCCCTAGGCCGGTTCGTTTCCTGGACGAGCGGCGCCATCGTTACTCTCTCGCTCACCCTCCATCACTCACCGTGTACTGGCGCGCACGCCGCGGACGCGGTATCTAAACATCAATCCAGATGGAGGCACGTAAGTTGACGCTACAGAACGACCTCTGACACGTCAACCGTAGTTACGGTGTTTTACAAAGGCATGCCGCGGGTTCGGTCGCGGCGAGGTTCGCAGGAGTGACGCGATGTACGGGATCGCAGCACCTATCAGCATCGTCGTCCGTATGCTCGCCGTCATGTTTCTGGTCACCGCGACATACAATCCAAGCGGCTATTCTTACTGGCACTGGGCATTTCGCGCTGACAGCGATTATTGGGCGCTCAAGATATTCCTCGGTCTGCTCATCATCTTTGGCTACGTCTTCTGTATTTATGCGACCTGGCGATCCATGCGGATCATGATGAGTGTCCCGCTGATCCTGCTGATTGCCGCCTGTCTTTGGCTGCTGTCCGATTGGGGCGTGCTTGATATGTCCAATTGGGTGCAGCGCACTTTGGCACTGGAGACTTCGCTCGTGGTGCTGCTGGGAACTGGCGTGAGCTTCTCGCTGATCCGCTATCGGCTCAGCGGTCAGCTTGATTCACGGACGATTACCTGATGACCACGCCGGGTATCCTGGTCCGAGCGCTGATCTGCTTCTTCGTGGTGTTCGCGACCTGGAACCCCACGGGCTACAGCTTCGTCTCCTGGGCACATTCCAGCCCCTGGGCGACCGCACCGGAGATTGCCGCTGCGGGTGCGTTGCTGGTCGCCCTGCACATACTGTTCATACGTATCGCCTGGCTATCATTGGGTCCCGACGGCATCTCAGCATCACTTGCCATCTTGCTGGCCGGTCTTTTGACGCTTCACGAGTTCAATGCGATTGATCTTTGGCAAAGTGATGCGTGGCCCTATGTTTTCCTGGTGGGGCTCTCGCTTGTATTGGCGATTGGCATGACGTGGTCGCTGCTCAAGCGACGCATCGTTGGTCAGTCGAATTACCTCAGCAATCCGCCCTAATCGGGATCAGGCACCGGCATCGCCTCAGGCGGGAACCGTGGATGCGGGTGGCGGCGGCCGTTTACCGCGCCTACCAGGCGCGCAAACAACGGCGGCTCATCGTAGCGGTAATCCTGGATCAGGAGTACCGCGATCAGCAGGAGCCAGAAATTCAGCTCGTTGGTCGACCACAGCAGCAAGGGCCCGAGATAGACGGTTCCGATGATGCTGCTGAGAAAAGTCGCGGCTTCTCCCATCAGCAGGCGGCTGCCGCCATGTGGCGTCCCCGAGAGCCAGACAGCGATCACCCGCACCAGCCATACGGTCATCGCCAAGGCCAGCCACGCCTGCAGATCGCGCCGTGCATCGTCGGTGACCAGGGCGTCCAGCAAGGCGCCCGGACCGTACAACACCATGCTGCGAGCCAGTCCTATGAACTGCATCAGGCTCAGGTCCCATAGACCACCGACGCTCACGATGGCATCCCAGGTGAGTGCTTCCGGCGGCAGGAGCACGGCGAGAATGGCGATCCCCACCATCATTCCGGCGATCACCGTGGGATCGCCCAGACCTCCCGCCCGCCGGCGGTACGGGCGTGCCCATATCGCGACAAACTGCCATGCCAGCAGCGGGGCGATGACGATGAAGGTTCGAAGAAGAACGCGGCCGATGTCGCCCAGAATGTCCAGGACGTCCATGGGACGTCAGCGCCGGAGTGTTACACCTGGACCTGGTTGTACCACCGCCGTGTCCGCAGCAAACCGGCGCGGCGCGGGCGCCAGCCATTCTCGATCATGATCCGCTTGAGCTGCCTTTTCGCTTCGGCGTCATTGATCGAGTTATCCGAGAAATCCCGCAGAACTTCCGCGGTCCGACGGAACTGGCCGCGGGAGACCAGGCCTTTCTTGCCAGCGTGCCGGCCCAGCAGTTGCTGAATTCGCCGCCCTGCCTCGGACTCGAAAACGTAACCGTTGTCCTCCGCCACCGAGCGCAACACACCGCGCGCCTCATCGAGCGTGAGGCCGAACCGGGTAACCCCCTCCTCCAGCAAATGACGCTCCTGCGCACGATCGATGAAACGGCGGCCAAGCCCATTCAGCTTCACCAGATCAGCGAAGCGCCGGCTGTCACCGCCCCTGACCATCTCGTCTGCTGCCATCAATGGATTGGCTCCCGTGCCCAGAAAGGCAGGATATAATTGTCTTCACACCGGCGTGTAAACACCTGTATCGCAAAGCGGAGCGCGTTAGCCAGCCCTATTTGCCATGGTCTGGACACCATGTGATTTCGATACGGTTACGCACCCGATCGGCCACGTTTCTCTCCTGGGGGAAGCTAGCAATGGACCTCGCGACTTTAAGTCTGGTTGTCATGCTCGCTCTGGCGGCAGTCAGTGCCGATACAGTGTGGCACCCAACGGAAGTGATCCTGCAGACCTCTGCCGCCGGCAAAGTCGACAAGGTCACCATCGACGAGACCATGATCGCGAACATCGTGCGCAGGGAAATCGATCGTATCTCGGCCACGCCCACCATAATGGGGACGCCGAGGGTCGAGCTTGGGAAGCAGGGCGGTATCGGGATGGCAATCGCCTCTGCGACCAATATGCAGTCTATCGCGTATGCGCTGCAGGCACAGGCCGGCTTTCAACCGGACCAGATCAATCTCACTTTGTTCAGTGAAGACGGGACAGCCAAGGTCCTGGTGACTGGCAGCGGCAGGAAGCGCGTCGGCAGTTTCGAGCAGGTGGTTGAGCAACAGAAGGGCGAGCCTGTGATCGCGCTGCTGCACCGCGCGGCCTTGGTTGGGATGTCGCGGATCGATCCATACCTTACGGCGCTCAGCCTCATGCACCGCCACGCAAGCGACCAGGATTTCACCGACGCCGAGACGTTGATCGTCTTTGCCAAATCGCAGTTCGCGCCAACGCCGGTCAACCCCGAGCGCTCGCTGTTCGAAAATCTTCAAGGCATTCTGGCCCTGTTCCGAGGCAACAAGGATGATGCGCATTCCTGGTTCCGCGTTGCGGCGGAGTCGAATCCCGACAATCCTGTGGCCGTGCTGAACCTGGCATTTGCCGATCTCCAGCTAGGGCATTATCAGGAGTGTGCCGAACGCATGGAGCGGCTGTTGCGGAAGCCATCTCTGTTCAACAAGATGCTGATCAGCACGGGTTACGTCACCTGGGGCGCGGCGCTGCTTGGTGTGCACAATATCAGTGGAGCCGATCAGGCGCTTGAAAAGGCAACCGACGCCAATCCGGACAGTGCAATAGCCTGGGAGATGTGGGCCGAGGTGAAGCGGGAGAAAGGAGACCCCGCGCAGGCTGACAGGTTGCATCAGCGTGCGATGGCTGCCGCGGGCAGCTTCGAGAATTATGCCGAAGTCGCGGCTCTGTATTTCAAGTTGGCTTGGCAGGAAAACCAGCCCGTCATGCGCAGCCAGTTCACCAACCCAACCAGCGTGAGTCAGCGCTGATCAGCAATCCCGGCACCAGTATCGTGCGCTCGGCCGACGCGGCTTGGCGCGGCCTTTCGCGTGCGGCGTCTGGTCGCGCCTCCAGGCTTCACCCCCGGCGGCAGTGGGCGTTGAGCATCGCCATGATCGCGGTTTTCGCGACGTTGGGATGGTCGGCCTTGCCGCACGATGTCACCGCTTCCGGTTCATCGATCCTGCTACGCGACAGTGAGGAGAGCCGGTCGATCGGTCTGCCGGTCTTCGTGCTGCGCGAAAACGGCAGTGCGGTCCGCTTTGGCGAAGCCGCGATCGCACAGGGCGGCAGCATCCGCATCGGCCTCTATGATCCCCTAGACCCACTGCTTGGCCGCGCGACGGAAGCGGTCTCGTTGCCAGGCGATCCCAGGCTGCTTTGGCTGCTCGCCTCGCCCTCCGAGCGCCAGTCGCTTCGCGACGCTACCGCCGAGTTCCTGCGTGCCATGCCGCAGACGGTGCTTGCGGTCCTGCAATCCCCGGAATTCGTCCACGGCTATCGCGACAGTCTGGTCCAAAGACTGCGCGCCGACCTGGAAGCAGCCTGGCAGACCACGCGCGAGAGCGGCGCCTGGCAGGAGCTGCTGCGCGGCTACGAGCCCATCCTGCGCGACACCGCGTCGCGCGAGCTTCGCCCCATCATCGAGAGCCGGTTCCGCGGTGTGCCGATGCGGATGCTGCGGGCAAACGCACTGCAACTGATCGATCCGTTCGGTGAACCGAAATGGAACATGGCACCGGTTGAGGAGGCGCTGCAGACGGCATTGCAGGAGGTCCAGGAGCGCGGATTGCCTGAGCGCACCGTGACCCGGCTTCTGAAAGCGCAGCCGACAACGGAGTTCCTCCAGGTCTTGGTTGATGCGATGGCAAGGGAATTGGCGACCGATGCGGCCCTGCGCGATCTGGTCAGCAACATGGTCCTCGACGAACGCTTCCGCTCCTATCTCGGCCTGCTCACCTCACGGGCGATGGACCTGGCACGCGTTGGACCGCGTCTGCTGGTCAGCTTGCATGGCAGCACGGACCTCAATCCAGTCGCTTCCTACGTGGTTCGAACACTGGTCTCAGGCCGCTTCGACCGGGTCGTCGTGTTCATGAGCCCGGCACAACGTGACGAACTGATGACTTTGGACGCCGACGCCGTGCACCCACTGGCGCGGCTGGCATCTGGCTGATGGCCGATATTGTGCAGTCGGGAGTGTCGCTTGCGGTGAGCGATCTCACCGTCGTCCGCCCGGACGGCGAGGTACTGCTGCGCGACGGCTCGCTTTCGATCAAACCGGCTGAATTGGTTCTGTTGGTCGGTCCCAGCGGCAGCGGCAAGTCCACTCTGCTCTTGCTGCTTGGCGGGTTGCTGGGGACAGGACCGGGGCAGTGGCAGGTGTCCGGCCGCCTCACCTGCGGCGACGAGACATACGACCTGGCACATCAGCGTGCCGATGTCGGCGGCGTGGTGTTTCAACACTACGCCCTGTTCGATGATCTGGACGCTCAGGAAAATCTGCGTATCGCCCTGGATCACGCGCCTCGCGGCACCGCCGCCCCGGCAACCGATGTCGCCGCCATGCTGGCCGACATCAACCCGCGCCAGTCCATCGCTTCGTGCAGCGGCGGCCAGCGACAGCGTCTCGCGATCGCTCGGACGGTGATTGCGAACCAGCCCGTGTTGCTGTTCGACGAACCCAACTCCGGGCTCGACATCGCCTCGGCCCGCCGGCTGCTGGAAGTGATCCGCGGTCTGTGCGGCACGATGGGCAAGCCGGCGTTGATCGCGGTGCACCACTTCGAGGAGCTGCTGCCGCTGGCTGACAGGGTGGTGGTGATCGACCCGCGCACTCGGCGGCTGGTTGAGCTCCCGCCAGAGGCCGGGCCGGTAGAGGCGCGGCTGGAACAAGCGGCCGAACCGGTGCGAGGCGCCACGGCGCCGGTCTCGCGGTGGCGGCCGCCGCCGCGGCACCACTCACACCATTGGTGGTTCGCCCGCTATGTAGTGGGTTATCTATGGCTGCTGTGCGCCTCGCCGATCATGCTGATGTACATGGCAGCCGGCGCCGCCATCATCGGCTTCGTAACCGTATGGTTCGGCTTCAACTATCACTCGTTCGGCGGCGTTCTGAAGTCCGTGCTGCACGACGAGACGTTGGTGGGGCTGGGCATGGTCCAGTCGCGCGTTGCCATTCCGCTGATTGCCAATCTGCTGTTTGTCGCGCGCAACAGCGCGGTGATTGCCGCGGATGTCGGGAATCGAGTCATGTCATCGCAGTTCCAGGCGATGGCCAATCTGAACATACCCGGGCGCCGCTACGTATTTGCGTCGATCCTGATCACCATGGTGGTGGGCTCGATCTTCTATCTTGTACTATCGCTGCTGCTTGGAAGCTGGGCGGCGCAGGAAACCTGGCACCTGCAGTTTCCAACCCAGTATCGCGCGCTGTTCCGCGCGCAGTTCTTCCGCAATGTGTTGGACGCGCATGGCTGGCCGCTGCCCTTGATGGGCTGGGTGGTGGTGAAGGCCGCTCTCAGTGCGCTCCTGGCAGGAGGCGCCTCCATCCTGATCGCTCTCGGCCCGAAAACATCGAGTCAGGCGGTCAACCGCTCCGTCGCCAATGCCATCGTCATCGGGGTAATTCTGACGCTGATCGTCCATGCCGGAATCTCGATACTGACGAACTGAAATGAACCGCCTAAAGTGCGGCTCAACCGCATGTGGACGCAGGAAGGAACACCCGTGGACCAGAACCAGCCACCGGACAACACTCAGTCTGCCCACGACTATCAGGCAAATTCGGCCGCGCCGGAAAAGAGTTCGGCCCGGACGCTCGCCATCATCGCCATCGTCGTGGCCCTGACAGCGCCGTTCTGGGAGGGCCCGCTGCTGTCCAGCATCAATATCCACATGCCGATGGCGAGCGAACTGGCAGAAAACACTCGCGCGCTCGATGCGCTCGACCGCCGTACGGCCACGCTCGAACAGCAGATTGGCACGGTGACGGGGCAGCTCAACAAGCTGCAGACCCAGGTCTCTGAGACCGCCAGCCGCGCCAATGCCGCAATGGAGCGGACCGCGACGCTGGCAATGGTTGAACTCGTCACCGCTCTGCGCCGGCCGGGTGGTTTCGAGCTGGAACTCGCGGCGGTGCGCACCACGACGGCGGATCAGGCCGACCTCAAGCCTTTGCTCGATCAGATCGAGCCTTATGCGGTGACCGGCGTCCCTACGGCTGCCCGCCTGCGCCAGGAATTCTCGCACATCAGCCTGCGCATCCAGTGGACCGAGCGCGGATATCTTTCCATCGCCTGGGTGAAAGGACTGCTGCCGTGGCAGCGCTCTGCGACCGCTGCCCAGATGACGCCTGACACCACACCTCAGCTTCTGAACGACGCCGGCGCACAACTCGGCGGTGGCGATCTGGCAGGCGCTGTGACAACGATGCAGATGATCAGCGGCAAGCATCAGGAGGAGCTGGCGGACTGGCTGGAGGATGCCAAGGCGCGCGTCGCGGCAGACGCCGTGATCCAGCGGCTGGGCGATCAGATTTCGCAGCGCGTCAACAAGACAGCCGCGCAGAAGCCGGGGAAGACATGAGCCTGTGACCGAAAGCGTCGTTCTCAACCGCACCGACGGAGTGCTGGAGATCCGGCTCAACCGGCCGGAAAAGAAGAATGCCCTCACGGGGGCAATGTACGACGCAATGGCCGGTGCATTCGAGCAGGTGGACGCCGACCCGACCCTGCGCGTTGCGTTGCTGACCGGGACCGGCGATACCTTCACGTCCGGCAACGACATCGGCGATTTCCAGTCGCGCGCGGCAAGCGGCAGACAAAGTTCGGCCTCGCGTTTCCTGCCAACGATAGCCTCGATGCAGAAGCCACTGGTCGCCGCGGTGAATGGCGCGGCCATCGGCGTCGGCACTACAATGCTGATGCACTGCGATCTGATCGTCGCGGCGCGTTCGGCGCGCTTCATCATGCCGTTCACCAACCTTGGCCTTGTGCCAGAAGCGGGAAGTTCCCTGCTGTTCCCGCGGCTGCTCGGCACTCAGCGCGCAAGCGCGCTGCTGCTGCTGGGCGAGCCGATGGACGCGGCGACGGCGCACGAGTGGGGCTTTGTGAACCGGGTCGTGGACGAGAGTGCCCTGATGGAAACCGCACGCGAGATGGCGCGCCGGCTTGCCGCACTCCCGCCACAGGCGGTGCGGCTGACGAAGCGGCTGATCCGCCAGGGCGCTCCCGACCTGCACGCCCGGATGGAGGAGGAGCTGGCGCTGTTTCGCGAGCGTGTTGCTTCGCCCGAGGCGGCTGAGGCATTCAAGGCATTCATGGAAAAGCGGAAGCCGGACTTTTCTCAGTTCGCCTGACCGTCTGTCGCTTGGGTTCCGAGATCAGGTCATCCCCCGTTTGCGCAACGGCACGCAAACGCCAAGGATAGCGCCGAATCGCTGGAGGCCCTCAGTGCACTTCGATCTGAGACTATGGCGGATGACGAGTGGGCTGCGCGGGCGGATCACCTTGGGCGTCCTGCTCGGCCTGCTGGCGCTTGCTGTCGGCATTGCCCGGTTCGCGTTTCTCGGCCAGTTCCTGGCCCGCCTGTTCCGCGCGGAGCCAGCGAGCCAGTTGTTGCCGCCACTGGCGGCGGCGCTCGGCACTATTCTGCTGCGGTCCTGGCTCGACCATCTGCGCACGATGATCGCGCATCGCACCGCCGCGCGCGTACAGGAGACGCTGCGTGGGCGGCTGTACGACAAAATCGTCGCCCTCGGGCCGGCATGGTTTGGGGCGGAGCGTACCGGCGGCGTCATGCTGTCCATCATCGATGGGGTCGAGCAACTGCAGACCTTCTTCGGGCAGTATCTGCCGCAGGTATCGATCGCTGTCTGCGCGCCGGTGGCCATCTTCGCCTTCATGGCGTTCTGGGACGTGCCGGTCGCCGGGGTGATGCTCTCCGCCGCGCTGTTCACCCTGGTCGCGCCTTCCGTCGTGCACAAGCGTACTGGCAAGGCCTCCCGCGAGAGGCAACTCGCGTTCAAGTCGTTCGGCGAGGAGTTCCTGGACGCTGTACAGGGCCTGCCGACGCTGAAGGCGTTCGGTCAGAGCGGCAGCTATGGCCGGATGTTGGCGGAGAAGGCACGCGCACTGTCGGACAGTACGTTCCTTGTACTTGGCACGAGCATCCTCACGCGCGGCATCACGGACCTTGGCTGTGCCTTCGGCGCCGCCGCGGCGCTGGCACTGGGCGCGCATCGCGTCCGATACGGGGAGATGAGCCTGGAGGCGTTGCTCATCGTCTTGATGGCAGGCACGGAGATATTCCGGCCACTACGCGATCTCCGGACCGTACTACACCAGGGCCTGACCGGACAGGCGGCGGCAGCCGGCATCAATGCGCTGCTGGATGAGCCGCTGACAGCACCCGACGCCCCCCTCTCCCGCGAAGCGGGGGAGGGTTGGAAAGGGGGTGCAGCACTTTCCCCCAGCATTGCCTTCGAATCCGTCCGCTTCGCCTACCCAGGCGGAAGGCGCGCCGCCCACCAGGGGCTGTCCTTCAGCATTGCCGTGGGCGAGCGCGTCGGGGTCGTGGGGCCAAGCGGCTCCGGCAAATCCACCATCGTACGTTTGCTGTTACGCCTGCATGACCCACAGAGCGGCACGGTAAGCATCGGGGGGCAGGACCTGAGGACGCTCGATCCCAATGCAGTGCGGCGAATGATCGCCGTAGTCGCCCAGGATACTTACCTGTTCCACGGCACTATCGAAGAGAACCTCCGCCTTGGCTGTCCCGATGCCAGCGAAGGGGAGCTTGTCGCTGCTGCCCGCGCCGCCAATGCGCATGACTTCATCGAGGCATTGCCGGATGGCTACCAGACCGTCATCGGCGAGCGTGGCGCGCACCTCTCGGGCGGCCAGCGCCAGCGCATAGCCATTGCGCGCGCCCTGCTGCGCGACGCGCCAATCCTTGTGCTGGACGAAGCACTGTCATCGGTGGACGCCGAGAACGAAGCGGTCATCCAGCAAGCGTTGGATCGGCTGATGGTCGGCCGCACGACGCTGATCCTCGCGCATCGGCTGTCCAGCGTGATCAACGCCGATCGTATCCTGGTGTTGCAGGATGGTGCGGTAGCGCAGAATGGCAGCCACGCCGAACTGATCGCGCGCGAGGGACCCTATCGCGATCTGATGGGTCCGCAGCTCACAGGGCGCAAAGATGCCGTCGAGCCATTGCCGTTCGCCGACATGCCGGTGCCTGATGCGCCGCCGGGAGAGACCGGCATGCTTGTGCGCGAGCTCGCTCAGGATGCCGCTGCCGTCGGCTGGCCGGCCACAATTCGCACCCTGCTTGCTTTCATCCGTCCATGGCGGCGACAGCTTGCCGTCACCGTGTCCTGCGGTATCGGCCGTGTCGTTGCGTTCATCGGCGTAGGTGTGTTGGGCGCGCTGATCATCGCCGCGGTACGAGCCAATGCACCCACATTATTGCTGGTCATGTTACTCTTGGCTGCTGCACCGGTTGCTGGCGTGTTGCACTGGCTGGAATCGTTTTTGGCGCACGACATGGCCTATCGCCTGCTGGCGGTCATGCGCGTTGATCTCTACCGCAAGCTTGATTCATTGGCGCCGGCATATCTGCTCAAGCGGCGGTCTGGCGATCTGGTCGCGCTGGCAACTCAGGACGTCGAGACCATTGAGTATTTCTATGCCCATACGGTCGCGCCCGCCTTTGTGGCAGTACTGATTCCAGGTGCGGTGCTGGTGACGCTCGCGGTGATCGCCTGGCCGCTGGCGCTCGCGCTGCTGCCGTTCCTCGCTTACGCTGCAGGCTCACCCGTACTCGGCCGGCGGCGCATCGACGGTCTTGCCTCTACCGCGCGCCGATCGCTGGGCGAGCTTGGGGCACACGCAACCGAGACCATACAAGGACTCGCGGAGTTGATGGCGTTCGACGCCACGACCCGACGCCGCGATGAGTTCATGGCGTATGTGCGCCGCTACCAGGCGATGCGACTGGCACTGC
>CAYRTL010000003.1:0-1453 GCA_964427005.1 uncultured Acetobacteraceae bacterium | reverse complement strand
CGCGATGAGTTCATGGCGTATGTGCGCCGCTACCAGGCGATGCGACTGGCACTGCTGCATGATCTGACGCGGCAGACCGCGGGTCTTGAAGTCGCGACCGGTCTCGGCGGCCTGGCGGTCGCGGCGGTTGGCGCGCCACTGGTCCTCAATGGATGGATCGAGCCAACACTGCTGCCCTTGCTGGTGCTGGTGTCAATCGCCGCGTTCCTCCCGGTTTCCGAGATCGCCCAGGTAGGCCGGCAGCTTGCGGACACGATTGCATCGACGCGCCGGTTGCATGTGGTGCATTCCGAGCCGGTGGTGATCACCGACGGCCCGCGCGTTCCCGCTGCCCCGCGAGGCGGCTCCACGGTCCAATTCGATGACGTACGCTTCACCTACCCAGGCCGCACGCGCCCTGCGCTTGCCGGCGTCGATTTCGAGGTGCCGGCAGGCACAACTGTGGCACTCGTCGGACCGTCTGGCGCCGGCAAGACGACGATAGCCAATCTGTTGCTGCGCTTCTGGGATCCGGAGCAAGGCGCGATCAAGCTGGACGGTGTCGATTTGCGCGAACTGACGCTCGATGGGCTGCGCAGTCGTATCGCGCTCGTCGCGCAGGACACTTATTTATTCAACAATACGCTCGAGGCGAATGTCCGGCTCGCCAAGCCGGACGCCACGCATGAGGAAATCGAGACCGCTCTACACCAGGCGGCGCTGGCTGATTTTGTCGCGGGCCTGCCGGATGGTCTGCGAACGCGCGTGGGCGAGCGGGGTGTTCAGTTATCCGGCGGCCAGCGTCAGCGGATCGCGATTGCCCGAGCGTTCCTGAAGGACGCGCCGATCCTCGTCCTGGACGAAGCGACCTCGCATCTCGACACGATCAGTGAGCAGCTTGTGCGGTCCGCGCTCGATGCGCTGATGGTCAACCGCACGACGATCGTGGTCGCGCACCGTCTGTCGACGATCCAGGCCGCTGACATGATCCTGGTATTGAACGCCGGCCGGGTGATTGAGACAGGCACTCATGCCGAACTCTCCGCCCGGCGCGGCTTCTATGCACGGCTTGTCGAGCACCAGATGGCGGGCGTGGCGGACCGGCAGGCAGCGAACTGACCCGTTCACTCCGCCACAGGAACGCCGTCAGCCGCGCTGAGCACGTTCACGCTGTCTGGACCGGCGACGAAGTTCAGGAACAGGACTTCGCCCACTGTGATGCCCGCGAAGAGGCATATCGCCAGCAGAACGCCGATTCCTTCGCGGGTCGCTGCGGAAACAGCGCGAGTCTCACGTGTCCCCCAAACAGTTCGTGCTTCGCTCATTGGCTGTTCTCCTTCCCTGCTGCCGAAGTTCTCCGACATCAGGCAGCAGATCAGGTATGAACTGGTTCACAGTGACGAATACCAAGCCCCGTTGATCATGACTCGTGGCGGTTGTTTCACGTCATGGCGGGGCTTGGCCCCGCCATCCA
>CAYRTL010000002.1:100947-118460 GCA_964427005.1 uncultured Acetobacteraceae bacterium | reverse complement strand
CCCAGGTCGTCGACCGGGATCATCTTCGGGCTGAACACGCCCACCTGCTCCACCTGGTGCACCGCGCCGGTTGACATCATGCGGATGCGCTGGCCGCGCTTGATCCGCCCGTCCTTGACGCGGATCAGGATGACCACGCCGAGGTATTGGTCGTACCAGCTATCGACCAGCAGTGCCTTCAGGGGCGCATTGGCATCGCCCTTGGGCGGCGGCAGGCGGTTTACCAGGGCCTCCAGCACACCTTCGATGTTGAGGCCGGTCTTGGCGCTGATCTCTACCGCGTCAGAGGCATCCAGGCCGATGACGTCCTCGATCTGCTGCTTGACCCGCTCGGGTTCGGCCGCCGGCAGGTCGATCTTGTTCAGGACGGGGACAATTTCGTGGTTGGCCTCGATCGCCTGGTACACATTGGCCAGCGTCTGCGCCTCTACGCCCTGGGACGCATCCACCACCAGCAGGGAGCCTTCGCAGGCGGCCAAGCTCCGGGAAACCTCGTAGGAGAAGTCCACGTGGCCGGGGGTATCCATCAGGTTCAGCTCGTAAACTTGGCCGTTCTTGGCCTGATAGGTCAGGCGGACGGTCTGCGCCTTGATGGTGATGCCGCGCTCCCGCTCCAGCTCCATGTTGTCCAGGACCTGGTTGGTCATTTCGCGATCGCTGAGCGCGCCGGTCGTCTGGATCAGGCGATCGGCCAGGGTCGATTTCCCGTGGTCGATATGCGCGATGATCGCGAAGTTACGGATGTGGTCGAGCGGGGTCATGTTCAGTGATCAGGGGTCAGTGGGGTCCGGGGTCCGAGCTGAGCTCCGTCATCAGATAGAGGGTCGGGAGCGCGGTGTCACCGGGAACCGGCCCGGAGCGCTGCAAGGCCCACCGAGTCCGTCTCATCAGCGTCTCGTTGCCCGTACTCGGGGCCTATCGTTTCGTGTTCTGACACACGTCTCATCTATGTCACTGAGCCGCCCGCGATGTCTCAAGATCGCCTCGCAGTCCCGTCTACGATTCTCCGCCCAGCGCGTTCGCCGCATAGCGAGTTCCAGGACGACGTCGAGTGTGTTCATGTCCTGTTCTATTGGCATCCGGCCGCGCCGCCGCAAGACCGCATAAAGCGATTGGACGGGGCTCCGGCTGAAACGACCTGCTTAAACCACGGTCGAGGTGGACCGCTGCTTAGCTCCACCAGCCTCCGTGCGGCCATGAGGCACCGATTACAGGCTGCAAGTGCTCCAGCCAGGACGCTATCCCGCTGACCCCTGATGCTGGTATCGGCCACCCACCGGACGGGCCGGCTCCGCCGCCTGTAAGCAGAAAGTCTGAGCGCAGGTCCGGTGAAGAGGAATCGAGGGCGCCTGCCATCGTGACAGCCGTGGGCGCAATGAACGAGGGGCCGCCCTGCGGGGTCGCCGCCGTCGCCGTGACCTGGATGGGCACGGTTCCAGTAGTTTCAACCCCCGCCTGATTCCAGACGTCGAAGCTGATCGCATCGTTGCCGGTCGCGGCCGCGGTGTAGGTCAGGCTCCGCAGCACGGCGTTCACGTTGATGTAGTCCGTGCTCACCCCGATGTAGTTGGTGCCGGAACCTGTCACCGGATTGCCGGCCGCATCTGTCGCGCGCAGCGTACCGTTGCTGTCGCTGATGCCAAGGTAAAGTTGGCCGGGATTGTGCTGCGCGAACGCGTCGTCGTAGCTGCCGCTCACCGCGTGCGTCGCATTTGGCGCAAGGGCTATGCTCGATGGCTCGTGCAAGCCGGGACCGCTGGTGATGGTGATCGGGATCGACCGCGTGGCCAGGACTGGCGCAGGCGGACTTACACCAATCGTCACAATATGTGCGCTCGCTCCGGGCGCAGGCACGTAGCTCAGCGTCGCCAGGTCCGCCTCGATCTGATCAGGTGACGTTGACCCAAGGGACAGATGGTTCGTACCGGAGCCGCTGGCGCCATTCATATACAGCATGCCGGATACGGCGGTGATATTGAGAGTGTCTGAAGTGTTCCCAAGATTGTTGATGAACACACTGCCGAGTGACAGCGTCGAGCCTTGCGCCACCGATGCCGAGGCAGGCGCGACAATATCCGGCTGGACGATGCCGCTGGCGCCACCGTCCGATGTGTACCCGACGATCTGCGGATTGCCGGCTCCGCCGATGGTCTCATCCGTGAAGTTGCCGAGACCATAAGAACCGGCCAGCGGAATGACCGCTGATGTGCCTTCCGAGAGTATGCCGTTGGTGAAGCCGAGTGGCGCGCCACGCGCAATTCCGTACAGATCGATCTGATCGCCTTGACCAAAGCCGGTTACATGCGAGTCGCCGGCAAACGCATTGCCCACTTGCAATCCGAGTGCGCCAGCACCGTTGAATGCGACGTCGTTCCCGGCGAACGTGCCGTTCAGAGTCAGGCTGCCGCCATTGGCGATGATGATTGATCCTGCGTTGATCAGCGTCTCTGGCGGTGCTGTGCCGAAAGGTGGCGGTGCGAAATCGAAGCTGACGTTGCCGCCATCGGCAGAGATGATGCCGTTGTTCTGCAGCGTGACTGAATTGGCAATCCCCGTCCCGCCATTGTTGATGGTTAGAATGCCACGAGCCGGAGCACGCAGCACGCCGTTGTTGACAATCGGCACGGCGTTGCCGGTGGTATGGACGACAAGAGTTCCGCCCTGCTCGGGCTCGATTCTGCCTTGGGATCCAATCGTGAGCGCGCCGGCGATTTGCAGCGAGCCAAGACCGGTGACCTGCAGCAGAGAATCGAGCGTCACGTTGCTGAAGCTGACGGCAGCGTTGTTGCTTAGCGTAATCGTCTCGGCGCTCAGAATTGCATTCGCCAACGCAGCGCTGTTCGGCGTACCGCCGGGAATATTGAGCGTGTCACCAGTCGTCGGCACGGCATTGCCGGACCAGTTGGCTGGCGTGTTCCAATCGCTGCTGACCGCGCCGGTCCACGTCTCGGTTTTGCCGAGAGCGGCCACGATGCTGACCGGAATCGAACCCGTGGTTTCGACTCCCGCTTGATTCCAGATGTCGAATCTGAGCGTATCGCTGCCAGCTCCTGTTGGCGCTGTATATGCCAGGCTGTGCAAAACTGCCGTTACATCGGCGTAAGATGCCGAGAGCGTGATCGTGTGCTGGCCTGGACCGCCGAGGTGACCCGCGCTGTCAATGGCAGTCAGCGACCCAAGGCTGTCGCTGACTGAAAGATACATGAATCCGGGATTAGCCGCCGCAAAGCTGTCGCTGTAATCGACCCCGGTGATATCCGTCATGCTGCCTGGAATGACTTTTTTCAGCGAAGGCAGTGTCAGAACGGGGTTGATCGCCATTCGCTAGTTCCTCCCTGCCGGCCGGCGGAGGCAAAGCGCTAGAGCGGCGAGCGAAACGTCTCAACTCGATTGTGCGCGATTCACGCCCCATTGCTCGCCCCAGATTCATCGGGACAATTTCATTCCATATCCGGTTTGGCGTGATGACGTTAGGCGGGATCGTTATCCCATCCGCGCTCTCTAGCCTTATCGTCATGGCGGGGCTTGGCCCCCATCCACGTCTTTGCTGCCGGCACGAAGGAAAGACGTGGATAGCCGCCGCAAGGGCGGCCATGACGCAAGCACTATCGGGCAGCGGTGGGGACGACAGGTTGCTACCGGAAGGACGTGTGGTTGCTGAAATGCAGCGCGATGCTCAATAAACCTCGGCGTAGCGGTTGCACAGTTCGTTCACCGCCCACTCTGCGACATGCTGCACCTCCGATCGCTTGTGGCGCAGATAGGCCTGCAGGAACACAGGGCCAAACCAGCTCGCGACAGCCTTGCTGGCCGCCATGTTGTCGAGCGCCTGACTGAGTGAATGCGGCAGCTCATCGACACCACCTGCGGAAGCCGGCAAGCCCAGCTTGCGCTGCAGACCATCAGCACCGGCGAAGATCACCGCGCCGAGTGCGAGGTATGGACTGGCAGCCGCATCACAGACACGGAACTCGAAATTGAACTGCCGCGCAGTCTCAGCGGGGTCGGCCGAGGCGAATACCGGACAAACGCGCAAAGCCGCGCCGCGATCCTGCTGCACGATGTCGATCAGTGTTGGAGCCCAGCGGTTCGGTGTCAGACGGAGATACGAGACCGGCGACGGCGCCGTTATCGCGCAGATCGCCGGCAGATGATGCAGCACGCCGGCGCAGAAATGCTGTGCCGTCATGCTGAGGCTCATCAATCCATTGGCGTCGTAGGTTACCGGCGTGCCCGACGCATCCTGCAGGCTCATGTGGATATGCACGCCGTTGCCGACACCCGACGCCTCCGGCATCGGCGAGAAGCAGGCGCGAAAACCATGCCGATGCGCTGCTGCCCGGGCCATCTCACGGGTGACGACTGCCTGGTCCGCCGCGGTCAGGGCGGGCGTCGGTGATACCGTCACCTCGAACTGCCGAGTCCCATATTCGGCAAGGAACGAATCCGGTTTGAGGCCGGCGGCCCGCATCGCGGCCACGAAACTCTCGCCAAACGTGCCCTGCCGCCGGAAGGCGTTCAGGCTGTAGGCGTCACCGTCGCGATGCTGATTGCCGGTATAAACGAACTCCTGCTCGAACGCGGCGATCAGCCGCAGACCGGATGCCGCATCCAGGGCGGCAACTGCACGTCGGAGGAACTCGCGCGGGCAGCATTCCCACGGCGTGCCATCCGTGTTGCGCAGGTCGCCTAGGATGAAGTGCTCCGGCGCGGAGCTATCCTCGAAATCAACTCGTACCTCCGCCTGCGGATCAGGGACAATCATCAGGTCGCCGGCGGTGCCGAACGGCGTGTCGAGGATCGGGCCGAACGCCGTCTGCATCAGGTTGGAATGCGTCCAGCCAACGCCCTTGCGGCGCCGCGACCCGATCTCCGATGCAGGGAAGCCCTTGCCGCGCACATGACCGGCGATGTCGCAGGTGCCAACGAAAACCAGTTCCTCGCGCAGCATCATGCTCTCCTGTTACAATTTGATTCATCGTAGCGTAGCGCTGCATGGCTGCGAACCGCAGAGGACGCTTGTATCGAAGTATCCGCGGGATGCATTTTGCAATCGAATCGGCGTTTCGCTCGATTCGTCCATCACGTCTCCCCAGAGGTCCTCATGAACATACGCATGCTCGCCTTCACTGCCTGCTGCGTCGCGACTGCCGGTCTTGCCGGCTGTGCTTCGGAGCAGCCTGCACCTCCGCCGCCTGCACCCGCCCCTGTCGCAGCTCCGGCACCGCCGCCTCCGCCGCCACCGGCGATTCCGGCGAACCTGACTCCGGCACAGCAGCGCGTCGCGAGAGCTCAGGTCGCCCTGAATGCCAGCGGAGCGCAGCTCCAGGTCGATGGCAGGATGGGTGCCAAGACCGTGGCCGCGCTGAAGGCCTACCAGAAGGAACATGGTCTGAAGCCGACTGGAAAGTTGGACAGCGCGACCGCCAAGGCTCTCGGAGGCTAGGACAGTTCGTTCAGTCGTAAGGCCGGGCTTGGCGCACGGCTGGCCGGTTGAAGCCTGCTGTTGTTTTTTCAACGTCATGGCGGGGCTTGGCTTGGCCCCGCCATCCACGCCTTTTCCTTGATGCACGCTGCGAAGACGTGGATCGCCGGTACAAGGCCGGCCATGACGGTTGAAGCTGCGATCAGCGCAGCGTAGCGCCGGTTGCCTTGGTTACGGCTGCAACCAGTTTCTGAGACGCGGCTTCGATCTCGGCGTCAGTGAGCGTCCGGTCACGCGGCTGAAACGTCACTTCGACCGCCAGCGACTTCTTGCCCGCGGGCAGACGGTCGCCCTGATAGACATCGAACAACGTCACACCGGTGATCAGTGTGCGATCGGCGCCTCGGGCGGCACGCAGCACGGCATCGGCAGTGACTGATTCATCGACAAGGAAGGCAAAGTCCCGCCGTATCGGCTGGAATGGCGGCAGGTCCGGCGGCGTCTTGCGGCGGCGCTTGGGTTCGGACACGGCGTCGAGATTGAGCTGGAACGCCACGACAGGACCGGCAAAATCAAGTGCCGCTAACACGCGCGGATGCAGTTCGCCAAAGCTTCCCAGGACGGTCTTCGGACCTTGGCGCACTGTTGCCGAACGACCCGGATGATAGAAGCCGGGCGCATCCTGAGTCAGCACAAGCGCATCGAGCGGTACGCCGATGGCGGACATGACGGCCCAAAGATCGGCCTTGGCGTCCATCGCATCAACCGGGCGCGAAGGCACCAGCCAGTTGCGCGGCGTGGCCCCGGCACGCAGGCCGGCGGCGATCCAGCGCTGGTGGTGCCGCGCATCAATTGCAAATTCGGGTCCGATCTCAAACAGCGCCACATCGGGGAACCCACGCGCGGCGTTCCGTTTGGCGGCAAGCGCGAGACTGGCGATCGGCGTCGACCGGAGCTGATCGAGATCAGCAGCGATCGGATTGGTCAGGCGCAGCGTATCCGGCGTGTCGCCGAACAGCGAGGCTTCGCTCTGCGCCATGAAGCTGAACGTGACACACTCGACCAGTCCCTGCGCGGCCAGGGTGCGGCGCGCCAATTCAGTCCGCACCTGCTTCGTCGTCAGTGTCGCGGGAGGTACGGGGGAAGCACGTGGCAAAGAGACCGCAGGCACTGCATCGAGCCCGCGCAGCCTCAGCACCTCTTCCACCAGGTCGCATTCCGGCTCGATTTCGGCGCAGCCTTCGGCGGCTTTCGCGGCAACCGCAGGATCGAGTGTCGGTGACTGATCCAGTTCGATCTTCGCAGCGATGTCATTGCGCCAGGACGGCACGGCGACAGTGACGCGCGTTGCGTCACGGCTTTGCACGCTGAAGCCGAGGCGTTGCAATGAATCGACGGCTTCGTCCGCCGAGATGTCGGAGCCGCCCAGACCCGCGATACGCTCAAACCGCAGGGTTGCCGTGCGCTGCCAAGCAGGTTGTTGCCCTGCTTCGGTGACTTCACCCGGTTCGCCGCCGCAGAGTTCCAGCACCATGGCGGTGGCGGCTTCCACCGCGTCCGGCATCAGCGCGGGATCGATGCCGCGCTCGAAGCGCTGGCGCGCGTCGGAGACGATTTGATGACGACGACCTGTCAGCGCGACGCGAACCGGATCGAACAGCGCGCATTCGATGAAGACCGACGTCGTGGTCTCGTCGCAGCCCGTCGCCTCGCCGCCTATCACGCCAGCCATCGATTGCACGCCGGCCGCATCGGCGATGGCACAGTCCTCAGGGGTTACCGTGTAGTCGCGGCCGTTCAACGCCCGGAACGTCTCGTTGCGGCCCGGCCGCAGCGTCAGCACATCACCGGAGAGCTTCGCCACGTCGAATACGTGCAGCGGCCGGCCCAGGTCGATGGTGAAGAAGTTGGTGATGTCCACCAGCGCGTTGATCGGGCGCAGGCCGATGGAGGTCAGCCGATCCTGCAGCCATTGCGGGCTGGGTCCGTTGCGGAGATTCCTGATCGTGCGGCCAAGGATCCAGGGGCAGTATTCGGCGTATTCGATTTGCCAGCGTGGACCGCCGCGGAACGTCGGTGCGACCTTCTGCGGCTGCCATGGCTTCAATGTTCCGATGCCAGCGGCAGCGAGATCGCGGGCGATGCCGCGGACGGAGAAGCAATCCCCACGGTTCGGCGTGACGCTGACATCGATCACCGGATCATCAAGGCCAGCCCATTCTGCGTACGGCACACCCACCGGCGCATCCTCGGGCAGATCGACGATGCCGGTGTGATCGTCGCCGAGACCCATTTCGCGCGCCGACAGCAACATGCCGGCGCTGCGCACGCCACGGATTTCGCCGACTTTCAGCGTGATGCCGGTACCGGGAATGAAGGTGCCAGGCGGTGCGAACACACCCTTCATACCGGTTCGCGCATTCGGCGCACCACATACAACGGACGCTGTTCCGCTGCCCGTATCCACAGTGCAGACACGCAGGCGATCGGCGTTGGGATGCTGCACCGCTTCGATCACGCGCCCGATGCGGAACGGCGCCAGGGCGGCGCCTCGATCTTCGACGCCTTCGACTTCAAGTCCGATGCGGGTCAGCGTGTCCGTGATCTGCTGCAGTGTCGCGTCGGTTTCGAGATGTGTCCTCAGCCAGGAGAGCGTGAACTTCATGGCTCCCCCCACGTCATGGCCGGCCTTGTGCCGGCCATCCACGTCTTAGCAGCCCCGACCCACCGAAGACGTGGATGGCCGGGCCCAGCCCGGCCATGACGGTATGAGCAAGAGGCGCACCGCACGACTATACGCCCTCGTGCAGCATCGTCGGCGCGAGCGGGTTGAAGCCGTAATGGCGCAGCCAACGGATGTCGGATTCGAAGAACGGCCGAAGGTCGGTCATGCCGTGCTTCAGCATGGCGATGCGTTCGACGCCCATGCCCCAGGCGAAGCCCTGCCACTCACGGGGATCGATGCCGCAATTGGCCAGCACGCGCGGATGCACCATTCCGCTGCCCAGGATCTCCAGCCAGTCGCCACCTTTGCCGAGTTCGCCGGTGCGGCGGTTCCAGCCGATGTCCACCTCCATGGAGGGCTCGGTGAACGGGAAGTAGCTGGAGCGGAAGCGCACCGGCAGGTCGGCTATGCCGAAGAAGGTGCGCAGGAAGTCAATCAGCGTGCCCTTCAGGTGGCCGAGATGCAGATCGCGATCGAGGATCAGCCCTTCGCACTGATGGAACATCGGTGAGTGCGTCGCGTCGTGGTCGGCACGATAGGTGCGGCCGATGACAATGACCCGGATCGGGGGCTGGCGGGCCAGCATGGTGCGGATCTGCACCGGCGAGGTCTGCGTGCGCAGCACCGGTGGCGGATTGTTGCCCTCGGCAGGCAGATAGAACGTGTCCTGGTCGGCGCGCGCGGGATGATGTGCCGGAATGTTCAGCGCCGTGAAGTTGTGCCAGTCGGACTCGATATCGGGACCTTCAGCGATCTCGCAGCCCATGGCGCCGAAGACGGCGGCGATTTCTTCCATGGTGCGGCTGATCGGATGGATGAGACCGATTTCGCGAGGCCGCGGCGGCAGCGTCGGGTCGAGACGCTCTGTTGCCAGCCGCGCGTCGAGTTCGGCGTTCTCGAGTTCCGTTCGGCGTGCCTCGATCAGCTCGGTAAGCGTGTCCTTGAGCTGATTGAGCGCCGCCCCTCGCTCGCGGCGCTGTTCGGGCGGCGTCTTCCCGAGGTCACGCAGCAGCCCGGTCAGCCGACCGCTGCGTCCCAGCGTCGCGACACGCACAGCATCCCAGGCGCGCAGGTCCTTCGCCGCGGCGAGTGCTGCTTCGGTATCTGACCGGAGTGCCTGAAGATCGTCTGTCATCAATATGGAACCGCAAAACACGCAAATGCACGCAAATAGCAGCGGGTGCTGCCGTACCGAAAAGGTTCAGCTTCCATCTGCGTGCTTTGCGTGTTTCGCGGTTCCATTTTCTTTACCGCAGGCAGAGCGGCGGCTACAGCGCGCTCTGCACCTTCTTCACGATCTCAGCGAACGCCGCGGCATCGTCATAGGCGATGGCGGCCAGTACCTTGCGGTCGATCTCGATGCCGGCCTTCTTCAGGCCGTCGATGAACCGGCTGTAGGTCAGGCCATGCTCGCGCACGGCAGCGTTGATGCGCTGGATCCACAGGCCGCGGAAGTCGCGCTTCTTGTTGCGCCGATCGCGGTAGGCGTATTGCAGCGACTTCTCCAGCCGCTCGCGCGCCGCGCGATAGGTGGTGGAGGAGCGGCCGACGAATCCCTTCGACTGCTCGAGGACCTTCTTGTGCCGGGCGTGTGTGGTGGTGCCCCGTTTGACGCGTGCCATGTGCCTGCTCCCTCAGTCCAGCCCGTAGGGCGCCCATTGTTTAACGGTGCGGGCGTCCTGTGGTGTGAGCACCTGCATCCGCCGGTTGCTGCGCTTGGCCTTTTTCGTGCGGGCTGAGAGGTTGTGCTGCTTGAAGCCGGGGCCGGCCTTCACCTTGCCGGTCGCCGTGATCTTGAATCGCTTCTTGACCGACGACTTGGTCTTAGCCTTGGGCATTTGAATCTCCTTCGCGTTGGGGGCCGGCCATGCAGGCAGGCATTCGCGGCCGGGCATGCCCTACAGGCCCGGGCGCGCGATAAGGGGCGGGTGTATAGCGGCGGGGGTCAGCACGGGCAAGAGGAGGCGGAGGCGCCCGCAGAATTGGGAAACACAGATGAACACAGAGCAGGAAAACATTACCGAAGCGCTATTGCCCGCCCAGCCACACCGACCGGAACATTGACACCCGCCCCCTCCCGTCCGACGATTACCGGCGAAACCAAAGAGTCCCTCGCGTTGCCCTCCCGCGGCACAAGCTGAGCGAGACCAGGCAGAGCGAGGCCAACCAGCCCGCCTGCCCGCGCGCAGACGCACCGACGAGGAGCCCAGAAATGCACGCCCGAGTCCAGTATCCGGAATCCATCGAGCCGCTCGTCCAGTTCATCGAGACCACACCGCCGGCCGACATCATCGACCGGACCCTGGAGAAACTCCGCGCGGGCATCGACACCAAGACGATGCTGACGGCCTCGGCTCTCGCGGTCGTGCGTTCCTCCGATCTCCCGCCCGGCCATCATGGCGGCCCGCTGCATCCGCTGGCCGGCCTGCACGCGATCACCAACCTGGTGAACCGCCTGCCGGACCAGGACAAGTTCCTGCCGGTCCTCCAGCACGTGGCGCTGTCCAACAAGCACATCAACGACCCGGTCACCTCGCCCTTCAGCCTGCTGGAGTTTGCGCCGCTCGATCCCAGCGGCGCCATGGTCAGCCGCACGGCCGATCTCGCCGCGGATGGCGAAGGCGATGTGGTCACCGCGGAAGGCATCGAGGCGGCGAAGGAGGCTTTCCTGAAGGCATGCGGCCGCGGCGAAAGCAACAAGGCGGACCACATCTTCCTCTGGCTCTGGGACCACGTCCCGGCCATGGAGGCGTTCGATCTGCTGATGAGTGTCGCGCTGCCGAAGAACGCGCTGGACGACCACTACTTCCTGTTCCCCGGCTACCTCTGGCGCGCATTGGAAACGCTCGGCAAGGAGCACCTCAAGGTCCTGTTCCGCCCGGCGGTGCGCTACGTCGCGCGCTTTCCTGCGCAGCGGCTGGTCCCCGAGGCCGATGCGCTGATCGAGGAACACAACCTGCTCGGCCGCGTCCTGCGCCAGCGCACCAGCGAGGATGAGACCGCAAGGATCGGCGAACTCGGCGAAGCCATCCGCGCCGTGAAGCAGTACGCCGAGATCCCGAAGATGATCGCCCAGGCACTGGCCAATGGCCTGTCGCTGGAAGGCGCTGGAGAGGCACTCTCGATCGGGGCCGCTGGCCTGTTCCTGCGCTCGCTGACCGGCAACCCCATGGATGTGCATCTGCACACCAGCGCCAACCTACGCCGCTACCTGATCAAGCTCGACGGCTTCAGCGTGAAGAACAAGCTGCTGACGCTGCTGCTGTGGCACACCGGGCCGGAGGTGAAGTCCACCCAGTACCGTATGGAGCCGGAACTCCAGCCTGATGCGAACGCGGTCGCCGCCCTGCCGCACCGCTCGCAGGAGGAGCTGCTGGAGGCGATCACCCAGAGCATCTACACGCAGCCGCCGACAGATTGGTCGAAGGTCACCAACCTCGGCATGATGCGCGCGGTGCCGGAGGTGAAGGAGACGGTGAATCTGGCGCAGCAATACGTGGACCTGCGCTACGATCCGCAGGTGCTGATCGACCGCCTTGCGCAGATCGTCTGCCACGACAATTTCACCGAAATGCACGCCTTCAAGCACCACCAGGCAGTCGTCGAGGAGTTCCACAACACCCGCGAACCGTGGCGTTGGATGCACCTGGTGTGCGGCTGCCAGGCGGCGGCGATCTCGTTCGGCAAGAACATGTCGGTCTACGAGGACGCGCTGGAACTGATGCACGCCGCATAGGCCTTTCTCGTATTGTGGCCGGGGTCGCCCGGCCACGACGGAAGAGCTCTATCAGAAAGGATTGTCGGCGAGGTTCCGGTTGGCCGCGACATTGTACGGCGGCGGTACCCGCGCCCAGATGCCGAACGCCAATCCACCGACGGTGAAGAGCGGTGTCGGATGCGTGGCGAGGGCTCGCGGAGCAACCGCACCGACCTGGCCGCCAAAGGGCGACACACTCGCGGCTGGTGCGTCGGCATAGGCGACGATCGGAGCGAGGATCCCGATGATAGAAAAGAGAGATGCGCGGAACGTGTTCATGGCATAGCGCCTTCGTCCGGATCGCCCTCTGATATGGGCATCGCGACCGCCCCTGGGCAGTGCCTCGTCAGCGGTGGTCAGCCATGCTCTCTGGGATTGACCAGGACGATGATCGTCGTCGCCTGCGTCGAAGCGGTGCCTACTTCACCCGCTACAGCTCGCTGCACGGGCGGAGCCTCAGGCGCCGACAAGAGCTGCCATCGGTCGAGGAAGTCCGCCACGGCTTGCACGCGTGCCAGCTGCAGGGCCGGCGATGTTGGCGACCATTCCACGACCTGAATCTGCAACAGGCTGGGGTCAAGCAGACTCTCGACGACACTGGCGAGGACGTAGCGTCCTTTGTCATCCAGTTCCGCGCTGCCTCTCGGGAACAGCGACTGCTCGGAAACAGTGACGCGGACGCCCTCGGGCAATCGCTCCAGCACTGCCTGGCCGCCGGCAAGCTGCGGCCTTAATCGGGTCTGGAAGCGGTTACCCAGTTCCTGTGCATCCTGATCTGGTCCAGATGCGCAGCCGGCAGCCATCAGAAGCGGCATCACCGACGCGACGAGTTGCGGGAAGCGGAAGCTCCTCATGCGGGACTATCCCTTTTCCTGCCCTGCTGCGCGCCGAAGTCGCGGCTTCTCCACCCGAGCGCTCGTGTCGAGTAACGCGTGCAGGGCAGCAACCGTTTCTGGCGACAGCCGGTGGATACTTTGCGCCAGCCGATTGGCAAGCGCCGTCTGCTCTGGCGTCAGCCCAGCGGTATTCACCGTCACCCGCGGATGTGACAGTCGCGCCAGCCGCGCCAACTCCTCCGCCTCGTCCCAGATCAGGCCGAAGAACTCGTTGACCTGGTGCACCAGCCCGGCACTCGGCGCGCCGCGCCGCCCGTGCTCCAGTGCGGACAGATAAGCTGGCGAGACCTGCAACTCCGCCGCCAACTGCTGCAGCGTCACGCCGCGCTCTGCCCGCAGGGCGCGGAGCCGAGCGCCGAACGGGGTCATAATGGTGGATCTATTTTCATCGCACCCGCCGCAGCAGCAGACGCACCGCGCCAGGATTCGCCGCGTGCGGATGCGCGGTGGCCAGCACCAGCGGCCGCACCTCTGGCAGGTTCAGCCACAACGGTAACTCCCGCCGGATTACGCCGCTCTGCCCGGTCACCACCTCGACGCAACGAACGCCCTCCGCATGCGCTGCACGAAGGAACGCCATCAGCGAGTGGAACGCGCGCTGGACCGTCAGCCCGTGCAAATCCAGCACGCGTGCGGCGCGCAGCTTTCCACCGCGAAACCGGTGCCATGTCGCGCTGTCCACGCCGCCTGGCTGCGCACCAATCGTCAGTGGTGCGAGTCGCTGATGGGTCATGCGGTCGATTGCCGCCGGCGCCGCTCGCGCCGGCATCGCCACGGGCCGCTCCGGCCCTGTTGGCATCACCGGCCGTTCGCGTCCGGCGAGCGGCCTGACACGGCTCGCGTAGTTGGCCCATAGGGCGCGATCGACCTCGGTCAGACGGATGCGGCGCGACGACTCCATGATCCCAGACAGAGCAATATCGCACTCGCCAGCGCAAGCACCGCAAGCGTCGAGTAGGGCAGCGCGTACCCTCCGGAGGCCGCCACCGCTACGCCGAAGCTCGACGGGATCAGCAGCACGCCAGCGAACATGATCGCGGTTCCCAAGCCGGTTGCCTCGGTCCGCCGAGCGCCGCCCAAATGAGCATATTCGGCGTAGGCAACGCCGGTGTAGCCACCCGCGGTGCTGCCGGCGACAGCGGCCACCACCAGTACGAACGCGCGGCTCCAGTGGGGACCGAATTCGCCAGCCGCCAGCGCCGCGGCCGCCATGCCGAAACCGTGCACCGCCAGCGTGTGCCCCGGCGTCAGCCAGCGATCGGCAATCCAGCCCCAGATCGGCCGCGTCATCGCGCCTGTGATCTGGTAAATGGCCAATGCACGCCCCGCATCGATCAGGTCAAAGCCCGCCCTCGTCGTCAGATGCGTTGTCATGAACGCGATGAAACAGAGCTGCGTGCCGGAATAGATGAAGCTGGCAATCGACAACCGCGCCATTGCGCCATCACGCAGCAGCGCAAACGGCGCAAGCAGCACGCGACCGAAGACGCGTCGCGCCGGATGCGCATCCGCATCCCAGCGCCGTCGCGGCAGCTCCAGCAGAACAATGAGCACCAGCACGCCAGGAAGTTCGGCCAGTAGTGCCTCACGCCAGCCAACGTGCAGGGCGAGCGGCGGCAACAGCAGTGATCCGAGCACACCGCCGAGCGGCACGCCGATCTGACGCAGCGACATGACCATGTTGAACACACGACGCGGCGTGTGCGGCACCAGCAAGTGAGTCGAGGCCGGTGCCGCCGCGCCATAGCCCAATCCAAGCACCACGGCAGCGATTGCTATCCAAGCGATAGTGCCGCCCGCCGCCAGCACCAGCATCGCGGCGGTCGCAGCCAGCACAGCCTGCAGTGCGCGGACACCGCCATAGCGGTGAATGAAACCAGGTGACAACAGCGCGGAGACAATGCCGACGCCGTACGCGACAGAAACGAACACGCCAACGAGTTCGCCCTGCACATTCAGAGCACGGGCCACGGCCGGCGCTATCGCCGGCAGGGAGAACAGTGCCATGGTCGCCAGCGTCTGCGCCGCCAGCGAGGCGATCAGTGGCCAGAGCGGCATGGTCACGTCAATGCCTCGGCGGAAACTGCCAATCCTCCGATCGGAAGAATGGCGGCTCGTCCGGCAAGGTGCGGTACGTCATCATCGCGCTGATCTGCTGCCAGAATTCACGTCGTCGCGCATCGGCAGTTGATCCAGAGCGATCCTACCGGCTTGAGAATGGATTGGAATCGACATCCTCGACCAGCAAGACATGTAAGCGGCGCGGACCATGCGCGCCGAGTTCCAACGTCTGCTCGATATCCGCCGAACGCGACGGGCCAGTCACCAGCATGACATTGCGCGGCATACGGCCGACTTCGGCGCGCAGCAGGTCCCAGGCTTCCTCGTATGCGCCGACGACGCGCGAGGCGCGTAGCAGCACGATTTCAGTGTCGGCCAACAGGTTCAGCGTTGTCGGACGCTGTGGAGCGGACGGCAGCATCAGCGTTCCGGTCTCTGCAATCGCGGCGAACGCGTGCTGCAGGCTCACGACGTCGGAAGCCTCGGCGCGGCCTTCGCGCAGGCGCAGCAACGGACGCGCCGTCCATGGGATGGCTTGCAGTTCCGGATGCGGCGCCATGATGATGTCAGTCGGTAGGTTTTGTCCCGCGAGATAGCTGGCGACCGCGTCCGGCACCGCATCCAGGTCTGGCACGCGAACGACCGTGCCAAACTCTTTCTCCACATTGGCGATGAACAGCACCACCTGGTCGGCGTGCGGCACGCGTGAGCGCATCGGAATCAGGTGTCTGGGATGCGAAGCGAGCCGGCCGCGCAACATCGTGGCCTGATCCTCCGGCAACGCGTCGCGGCGCAGGCCACGGCGGATCGCCGCCAGCATCGCCTCCTTGCTCATGTGTGGTTCGCTCATGTGTGGTTCCGGGCGCCAGCGCGGCCTTCTGAGCCTGCCACCTTGCTTGACCCGGTGGCCATGGGCGGGCCTGACCCGCCCATCATCGCACGCGTCCGGCGCGCTGCTCGCGAGCGTAGCGGGCGAAGAAGGTGTCGCCTTCCGGTGCGGGCAAATCGCGCCCGCCAGTCCAGCCGGAGGCGAATGGCAGCTTGTGGAAGCGTCCGTGCTTGCGGCCCAGCAAGCCAAGTGTCCACGCAGCGGCGCGCGTCGCCATCCGGTAGAGCGACGGACGACGCGCGAAGTAGCCCCACAGCGCCAGGTTCGTGCGCACGACAGGCGGCGTCAGATGTCGTTCGAACTCGCGCTCGCGCCAATGGCGCATCAGCTTGGGAAGTGGGATCTTCACCGGGCAGACGCTCTCGCATTTGCCGCAGAACGTGGAGGCGTTGGGCAGGTGACCCGCCTGGTTCACACCGATGAGCGAGGGGGTCAGCACGCTGCCCATCGGGCCGGGATACACCCAGCCATAAGCGTGACCGCCAACGGTGCCATACACGGGACAGTGGTTCATGCACGCCGCGCAGCGGATGCAGCGCAGCATCTCCTGGAACTCCGTGCCGAGCATGGCGGAGCGGCCATTGTCCACCAGCACGACGTGGTATTCGTCCGGGCCATCCAGATCATCCGGCCGCCGCGCGCCGGTAGAGAAGGTTGTATATACGGAGAAATCCTGCCCTGTGGCCGAACGTGCCAGTACGCGCAGCAGCGACGTGCAGTCCTCAATTGTGGGCACCATCTTTTCGATGCTTGCCAGCACGATGTGCACCCGCGGCAGTGTCTGCGTCAGATCGCCGTTGCCTTCGTTGGTGACGATGACGCTTGAACCAGTCTCGGCGATCAGGAAGTTGGCGCCGGTGATGCCGACATCGGCGGCGAGGAAGCGTTCGCGAAGCTTGGCGCGTGCCTCGGTCAGGATGTCGCGGCGTTCGCGGAACACGCGGTCCGCCGGCAGATCGGTGTGGGACTTGCGGAAGCTTTCCTCCCAGTCCTCCTTGTTGAGGTGAAACGCCGGCGCGATGATGTGGCTGGGCAATTCGTGGCGAAGCTGGATGATGTATTCGCCCAGGTCCGTCTCTATCGGCGTGATGCCGTGGCGCTCGAGATGGTCGTTGATGCCCAGTTCCTCGCTGATCATCGACTTGCCCTTGGTCACCGTGCGGGCGTTGGCATCGCGGCAAATGTTCAGCACGGCATCGCGGGCTTCATCGGCGGTGGAGCACCAGTGCACCTTCCCGCCGGCCCTGACCACATTGGCTTCCCATTCCTCCAGGTAGAAGTCGAGATTGGCCAGTGTGTGGTTCTTGATGTCGCGCGCGATGTCGCGGAGCCGCTCGAATTCCGGCAGCGCGGCGACGGCCGCGCTACGGCGCGCAATGAAGCTGGGACCGCTGCGAGCGAGCGCTTTCTGCAGCCCGGCGTCCTCAATGGCGCGGTGAGCGTTCTCCTTGAAGGCGGGGGAGGTGGCGATGTGCATGATTATCCTCGGTGGCTCTCGGTGTGAAATTACTCAGCTTTGGTGACGCTTACTTAAGGTTTCACATCGAGAATCACCGAGGACCACAGAGAGCCACCGAGGAAATGCTGAGCGGCGACGCCCTCGCTGAACGCGTCATTGGAGCATCTATCTCCAATTCATGAAGCACAACTGCTCACATATCTCCGCATGACGCGCTATCGCGTTGCGGCTGAAGGACGGGCTACACCGGTTCGTGGTATAGCCCGTCCTTCTGTTCCTCTTAGGTCGAATAATCCGAGAA
>CAYRTL010000002.1:95963-100847 GCA_964427005.1 uncultured Acetobacteraceae bacterium | reverse complement strand
CCGGTTCGTGGTATAGCCCGTCCTTCTGTTCCTCTTAGGTCGAATAATCCGAGAACCGCACCCCGCCATACCGCGCGCGGTAGTCGGTGCGCACGTTCACCAGCGCGACCAGACCTTCGTCCACCTTGCGCTGCGCGCGCTCCAGAGCGGGACGGATGTCCTCGGCCTTCGTCACGTACTCGCCATACCCGCCCAGCGCCTCAACCATCTTGTCGTAGCGCATGTAGCCCAGATCGCGGCCCGGCTTCTCGCGCTTCGGATCGCCGGTCCAGCCACCATTCAGGCTCACCACGATCAGCACCGGGATCTTGTGACGCAGCGCGGTATCGACCTCCATGAAGTTCATGCCCAGCGAACCGTCGCCGTGCACCACGATCACCTGTTTGTCCGGGCACGCCACCTTGGCGCCGACACCGAACGGCAGGCCAACGCCCATCGTGCCGAACGGTCCCGAGTTCAGCCGATGACCCGGCATGAATGTCGGCATCGTCTGACGCCCATAGTTCAGCGTCTCCTGCCCATCGACGCACAGGATCGCATCGCGGTTGGCGAAGTCACGCACTGTCTCGAGCATCCGCACCGGATGGATGTCGCCATCCTCCTCATACTTATTCGCACCCGCCGCGGACCTCTTTTGCGCCTCGCCGTCCGCCAGCTTTTGGCGCCACGTCTTGTAGCTATCCTGCGTGACCTTCCCCTTGATGCCGTCGAGCAGTTGCTGCAGCACCATCTTGCAGTCGCCCACGATGGGAATGTCCACGCCGCGTGCGGCAGTGGCGATCTCGACCGGGTCGATGTCGATGCGTGCAATCTTCGCGTTGCCGCCGAAGCGCGGCGGCGCGGCATGGCCGATGATGTAGTTCATCCGCGTGCCAAGCACGATGATCAGGTCGGCATCGGCAAACGCCGTGTTGCGCATCGCCAGGAACGAGCACGGATGATCGTCCGGTACCACGCCGCGGCCTTGCGGTGTCGTGTAGAACGGAATGCCGGCCGTCTCGACGAAAGCCTGCATCTCACTCCAGGCTTTGGACCAGATGACGCCGGAGCCTGACACGATCAGCGGCTGCTTCGCTTCCGCCAGGGCCTTCACCAGTGCATCGACCTGGCGCGGGTCGCCGAGTGGACGGCTTTCCATGATCGGCCGACCGGCATAGCTCCAATCCACCAGGTTCTCATCGATCTTCATGTAGAGGATGTCACCGGGCATATCGACATACACGGGGCCAGGCTTGCCGGTGATCGCCCGCTGCAACGCCCAGTTCACGTGCTGCGGAATGCGCTTCAGGTTGTGCACGCGATCGACGTGCTTGCAGCAGCCGCGCATCAGTTCGACCTGATCGATCTCCTGGAACACCTGACGGCCGAACTGGCTGATCGGGCTGGAGCCGCCGAAAGCCACCACCGGCGCGCAGTCGATCAGCGCGTGCGCCATGCCGGTGATCAGGTTCGTCACGCCAGGGCCCGACGCGGCCATGCAAACGGATGGTGTCTGGCGCAATCGGCTATACGCCTGGCAGGCGAACGCCGCCGCCTGCTCGTGGCGCACGTCGATCATGCGAATGCCTTCGGTGATGCAGGTGGACTCGGCCAGCAGCATCGGCCCGCCCATGATGTAGAAGATGTCCTTGACACCTTCCTTCGCCAGACACTTCGCCAGGATTTCCGAGCCTGTCAGTTCTGCCATGTCACTATATCCTCTGCTTCAGGTGTCATTGCGAGGAGCGTAGCGAGGAAGCAATCCCCTCCTGGTGAGGGGGATCGCTTCGCTCGCTCGCAATGACAGTGGGTGGGCTAACCAATAACCCCGCTGTTCTTCAGGTTCCCGATGCTGTCGCGATCGAAGCCCAGCCAGTCACTCAGCACGTCCTCATTGTTCTGCCCAAGCAGCGGCGACGGCTTCACCGGCGGCGGCTTGCCTTCGAACCGCACTGGCCAGCCCACCATCTTGAACGGCCCATAGGTCGGATGCTGGATGGTCTGCATGATCTGGCGCTGCTCGAACGTGGGATCGTTGTACAGCTCCAGCGTGTCCAGCACCGCGCCCGCCGGCACGCCGGCCGCACCAATGATCTCCATGCACTCATGCTTGGTATGTTTGCGCGTCCACTCCGAGATCATCGCATTGACCTCGTCCGCGCGTTCGGCACGCGCCTGCGGTGTGGCGTAGTGCTCGTTGCCAATGAGGTCCTCGCGGCCGATCACCTTCAACAGGCGCCGCCAGTGATCAGGATTGGCGCGGCTGGTGAAGACATACACATAGTCGTTCAGTCCACCGCCTTTGCACGGGAACGTGCCCATCGGCGGATTGGCACCCGACACGCTGCTGTCTGCCGCGCGTCCTGCCGCCTGCTTGTCGCCCGTGCGATGCTGCGCGGCAAACGCGATGCGGATGTAGTGCAGCATCGCATCCTGCATCGCGACCTGCAGATGATCCCCCTGCCCCGTCTCCTTGCGCCGGTACAGCGCGCCCAGGATGGAGATCGCCAGCAACATGCCAGTGCCGGTATCGCCGAGTGAGGGGCCAGGCTTCAGCGGACGGCCATCACGTTCGCCGGTGATGCTCATCGTGCCGCCACAAGCCTGCGCGATCATGTCGAACGCCAGGTTCTTCTCATAGGGGCTCCCTTCGCCGAAGCCCTTCACCTGGCAATAGATGATCGATGGATTGATCTTGCGGATCACGTCGGCACCGAGACCGAGCCGCTCGATCGCTCCGGGCGCGAAATTCTCCACCATCACGTCTGCTTTGGCGGCGAGGTCCTTCACCAGCGCCAGGCCCTTCGGGTCCTTCAGATTGACGGTGATCGACTTCTTGTTCGCATTGAACAGCAGGAAATACGGATCGTCCTTGGCAGCGGGTCCACCGAGTGCACGACCGGGATCGCCACCACCTGGGTTCTCCAGCTTGACCACATCGGCGCCGAGCCAGGCGAGCGCTTCGGTGCAGGAAGGACCTGCCTCGAACTGGGTCAGATCGAGAATCTTCACCCCTTTGAGACAGGTTTGTCCGTCTGACATGGCCGTTGTTCCTCCGTTGCAGCGTGACGGTCAGGCTACAGCCAACCCCTCAGTCCGTCACCCCTCAGAGCGGCGGACCAGGATCGGCGGAGATACGTTCAGCGCCAGTCTGGTTGGACGCCGCACTACAGCGGTCGGCGCCCGGCTCCCAGCCGCGCTTGAGGAAGCGGCCGTCGGGACCGAGTACCAGGAAGTCGTCCCAGCCATCGGTGTAGATGACGCGTACCCCGCCATTCTCCCACCGCCAGATGCCGTGCTCGCCGCCTTCCCAATCCGTCGCCGCGCTCTGATCCGGCGCCAGCCTGGCGGTGAATGGGGTCCCATCGGTGTGCAAAAAGCGCCAGCGGCCGACCGGGTCGAAGTTCTGCGCAGCGGGCTGTTGGGCCTGCGCTGTTGTGACGGTCAGGACTACAGCCAGCGTCAGGCCAGCGAAACGTAAACTCATAGGCGCTTCCTCCGGATTCATCGGGTTCCGCTCTTCCTACAATTCCGACGCCTATGGTAGTGGCCGAAACGGTCGCTATAGTCTGGTGCGCAACACGGGGAGACAGGGTGCTTGACACAATCCGGCGACGATGTGGCATTTGAGAACTTGATCCGGCACATTCAGGAAAGCCGCGGCGTGGATTTCCGTGGCTACAAACGAACCAGCCTGCGCCGGCGCATCTCGCTGCGGATGGAGCACCTGCATCTCGACAGCTTCGCGGACTACCACTCCTTCCTGGAGGCGCATCCGCAGGAGTTCGTAGATCTGCTGAATACGGTGCTCATCAACGTCACCTCGTTCTTCCGTGACCCGGATGCCTGGGAGGCACTGAAGGCCGAAGTGCTGCCGCAACTGGTCGAACCTGGGCGTGGGCGCGATCAATTGCGCGTATGGAGCGTCGGCTGCGCCACCGGCGAGGAACCCTATTCACTGGCAATGCTGCTGTGCGAGCTGTTGGGTCCGGCAGAATTCGCCCGGCGCGTGAAGATTTATGCGACAGACCTCGACGAAGCCGCTCTGAACGCAGCACGCCATGCATCTTATTTGCCGCGCGACGTCGAAGGTGTGCCAGAAAATCTGCTGCAAAAGTATTTTGATCGCACGAACAACGATTATCTGGTCGGCCGCGATCTGCGGAAAGCCGTGATCTTCGGCCGGCACAACATCGTGCATGATGCGCCGATATCGCGCATCGATCTACTCGTCTGCCGCAACCTACTGATCTATCTGGAGACCGAAACGCAGAACGTCGTGCTGCCTCGGTTGCACTATGCCCTGGTCGACGATGGTTGTCTGTTCCTCGGCAAAGCCGAGACTCAGCTTGCACGATCAAAGCTGTTCACGCCGATCGATATAAAGCACCGGCTGTTCCGCAAAGTGCCGCAGGAGTGGCGCCGCGCGGGAACTGGAGGAGTGATGATCGGGGCAGATCCCCCGGCCGATCTGCGGCCGCCGTTGCATACGCGATTGCTGGACGCAATCGTCGATACCTCCCCATCGGCTTATCTCGCGATCGACAACGACGATGTGCTGTTGTTTGCGAGTGCTGGCGCACGCCGGATGCTGGAGGTGGGCGAAGGCGACGTCGGTCGGCCGTTCCAGGATTTGTCCGTTTCATACCGGCCGATAGAGTTGCGCAGCCAGATTGACGAGGTGCGCCGGCTAACGCGACCGGTCCGCTTGGAGCATCAGGAATACCACCGACCACCGGCAGATCCGATTCGCGTCACGATTGAGGTGGCGCCGCTGATCGGCAGGGACGGCAGGATCTTCGCCGTTCTGCTGACCTTCACCGACACCACGCGCACGTTCACTCTGCAGCAGGAGCTGGAAGCCGCGCAGGAGAGCCTCGAGACGACGATTGAGGAGCTGCAATC
>CAYRTL010000002.1:13289-95863 GCA_964427005.1 uncultured Acetobacteraceae bacterium | reverse complement strand
AGGAGCTGGAAGCCGCGCAGGAGAGCCTCGAGACGACGATTGAGGAGCTGCAATCAGCGAACGAGGAGCTGGAAACCACGAACGAGGAACTCCAGACCACCAACGAGGAACTGCAATCGACCAACGAAGAGCTGGAAACCACGAACGAGGAACTGCGGTCGGCGAACGAGGAGCTGGAATCCACCAATGACGAATTGCGGCGTCACTCGGATGAGTTCGACGGTTATCGTCAGCAATCCGAGGCGATCATGCGCGGCCTCGACGCAGGCGTCGTCGTAGTCGATTCCGAGCTGAAGGTGGTTGCCTGGAACCGCTGGACCGAAAATGCCTGGGGCTTGCGGGAAGAGGAGGCCGTTGGTCACCTGATCGTCTCGCTCGACATCGGTCTGCCTGTGAAGCAACTGGAACAGCCACTCCGGCAGGCCGCTGCCAACGCAACGCCAAGCGAATCAGTGGTTGACGCCTTGGATCGGCGCGGCCGCACGATGAAGTGTCGCGTCAGGATAGCGCCGCTCATGTACGACGACCGGAGCACGCGTGGGGCGGTGATCATGCTGGAGGATCATACCGCCGCACAGGAGTAGAAGCGGATGGCCAAACCCGAATCGCCTGTTGCAATGGCGGAGCGACACGTTGTCGAGGCTGAAGCCCGGATCGAGCGTCATAAGAAGCTCATCGCAACCCTGGAACGCGACAAACATTCCAGAATGATTCCGCACGCTCGGAAGATCCTTGAGGTGCTGGAAGAGAGCCTGCGACTTGCTCGCGTCCATCTCCAACTTGAACGCGAGCACCACGGCAATCAGGGCAACGACGCGTAGCGGCTAGAGTGGAGGCAGTCATGGGATCGATAGCGCGCCAGCCCGATCTGAGCGAAAATGAGAAGGATCAACGCGAGCAAACTCGGCGGAAAGCGGAAGAAGAGCGCCAGATTGCCGAAGAGCAACGCATCAGCGCCGAGGATCTTCGGACAGGCGCTGAGGCGATGCGCTCTGCGGCAGAAGGGGCTCGGGACGCGGCTGAAGAGGTGCGCAAAGAAATGGAAACGGCTCGCCGGGTAAACGAGGAGCTCCGCAGGGCAACTGAGGGTGCTCGCCGAGTCGCTGAGCAACTGCGGGAAGCGGCGGACAGGCAACGCGCCTCAGACGACGAGCAGCGGCAGATACTTACGGAAATACTGGCGACACTCCGTGCCCAATCCGAACGGGAAAAAAGATGAGGGGCCCCACAGGCGCCCTCGCTTTTCCCATGGCCGGCCCTGTGCCACCGATCCACGCCTAAAGCTGCTTGCGAGGTTTAACTAACTACTGCCGCCTCAGGACGCCTGCTTTCGCAAGTTGGCGAGCGCGCCGGAGATCACCTTGGCCGCCTGTTCGGATTCATCCGCGCCGGCACGCCAGCGCGCGGCAGCATGTGGCATCTGCTGCTCCTCCGATTTTTCCTGCATGCGGCGGAACAGCACGACGCGTTCGCGATGCATTCGCAACGCGCTCGCCATCGCCCGTTCCAGTTCATCGTCCTGCGCCGCCAACAGTGTCTCCGCTGTGAACGCGTGACCAATCTGACAGCGGAAACGCGTCGTCCCCTGTTCGGCTACTTCGTTCAACACACCGCCACATTGCGGGCAGCTTAGCCGGGACGGACGTCCCAAGACAGGTTCCTGCAGCAAGGGTGCCTCCTGCGCGGCAATACTTGTTTCGAGCACGAGGTGGTCGGGGATCGGCGGCATGGGGCCGGGCGGCCTACGTACCAGTTCGGCCAGCAGACTTGGCAGCTCCGCCACAGCAACGGAGTAATCCACATGGTCGTGTGCCAGTGCGTTACGTGGCATTTCCGGCCACGTCGCGTCGGTTGGATTTTGCACGACGCAGACGCCACCGCACGCCTTCACCGCAACCAACCCTGCACTTCCGTCATCGAGCAGGCCGCTGAGCACCACACCAATAACACGTGAGCGGTAGGTAACGGCCGCTGAACGGAACAACGGATCGATGGCCGGCCTCGTCCGGTTTTCGTGCGGACCGTGGCGAAGCAGCACATGACCGGGCCGCAACAGCATGTGCATGTCGGGTGGTGCGACGTAGATGGTGCCGCGTTTGATCATCTCGCCGTCGGCCGGATGGCGCGCGGGCAGATGGCCGGCGCGGCTCAGCAGGTCCGGCATGATGCTGCGGGACGTTGGGCTGATGTGAATGACAACGAAAACCGCTGCGGGAAAGTTCCCTGGCAAGCCGCGACAGATCTGCTTCAGGGCTTCGACGGCACCGGCGGATCCACCGATCACCACGATGTCGTGGCCTGCCATACTCCCTCCGATCATACCGCGCCGATATTCACGGCAACGTGTCCTGCTCCCGTGCGTTCAGTCTTTGCAATCTGGCACCGTCGCGTCACGGTGCGAAAGGGGTTCCATTCGGATATCGGATATGGCCAGGGCTGAGAACCTCGAACAGACCCAGCAGGACGAGGTCACGCGGCTCGGAGACGAGCTGGAGCAGGCGCGCGTCACCCTGGAGGACGCGCAGCAGCAAATCGCTGCGTTGGTGGAGGAGCGGGACCAGCTGCTGGAAACAGTGGCCACGCTGGCCCGCACCCGTGCGGCGGCGGAAAAGGCTGCTGAGTTGGCCAGGCGGCAAGCCTCAGAGACCGCGGCGACCGTCGCGAACTCTGTCAATCAGCCGGATGAGGCTGCCAAACTCCGGACGGCGCTTGAGGAGATTTCCGTTCTCGCGGAAGAACTCCAGGCGGCCAACGAGGAATTGGTTGCCGCCAACGAGGATCTCGACCGGCGCGTTGCCGAGCGCACCGCAGCTGTTACTTATGCCAACGCTGAGCTTGAGCGGCTCAATGCGAACCTAGGCCAGCGCGTCGAGGTGGAAACCGCGGCGCGTGCCAAAGCACAAGCAGACCTGTTCCAGATGCAGAAGCTGGAAGCGATCGGTCAGCTTACCGGCGGCATCGCTCATGATTTCAACAATCTTCTGATGGTGGTCATCAACGGCCTGGAGGTCCTGGCCAGCTCCGAAGATACCCGGCGGCGGGAGAGAGCGTTGCGCCGGACCCAGGAGGCGTCATGGCGGGCAGCCGAGCTGACGCGGAGGCTGCTGGCCTTCGCGCGGCGTCAAGCATTGCACCCCGAGCGGGTTGATATGCGGCAGCGGATCGTCAGCTTGCAGGAGCTACTCGCCCAGGGACTGCGGGAGAACGTGCAACTTCTCACCGACGTGCCGGATGACGTGTGGCCTCTGGAGTCCGATGTCAGTGCCCTGGAGCTTGCACTGCTCAATCTCACAGTGAATGCCCGCGACGCGATGCCGAATGGCGGCAAGCTGACGATTACGGCACGCAACCGCACGCCAGACGCGGCCGAGGCGTCAATACTCGGGCTCCCACTCGGCGATTTCGTGGAAATCGCCGTGCAGGATACCGGGGTCGGCATGCACCCCGATGTGCTGGAGAAGGTGTTCGAACCCTTCTTTACGACCAAAGGCGCAGGCCGAGGCACCGGGCTCGGTTTGGCCCAGGTCTACGGCTTTGCCCAGCAGTCAGGCGGGACAGCCAAGGTCGAGAGCCGGTTTGGCGACGGGACAACCGTCCGGTTGCTGCTGCCGCGATCCAAGCGGGAGGCCGGACCGGAGGCGCCGTTGCCCCCGCAGACGTTAGCGGCGCGCGCTGTGCCGTGCGGGCCTCTTCGGGTCCTGGTGGTGGAGGATGAGCCCTCGGTCGCAGCTATCGTTGTGGACATGCTTGCCCAACTGGGGCACCGCGCCACCAGCGTTTCCAATGTCGCCGCCGCGCTCGCGTTTCTTGCCGATCCCGAGCAGATCGACTTGGTGTTAACGGATGTGCTGCTACCAGGAGGCAGCAGTGGGCTGGACCTGGCGCGCGAGATGCGGCAGCGGCATCTCTCGTTGCCGATCATTCTTACCAGTGGATATGGCGGGTCGATGACGCAGCGCCTGTCCACGATGAACCTGCCGTTTTTGCGCAAGCCCTATCAGCTTGACACATTGAACCGAGCGATCGGTGAGGCGTGCGGCGCCGGACGAAATGCAGACCACGCCGGTTCAAATCGCCTTCCCACGATGGCATGATCACTCGGGCATCTGAGTAGACCCGAGTCGCCGGATTATGCTGCATCTCACCAAGCTCGCTGTTGGCGTTCGCGACATCGACCATCTGCGCGAACTGCAGGCCGAGCGCGCGGAACGCAATCCGCCGCTGCGCCATCGCACGCGCAATTTTCCGCGTCGCCATCAGGAGGTGATCAGCGGCGGCTCGATGTACTGGGTGATCAACGGCAGCATGCTGGTTAGGCAGCGGATCATCGACATCGTCGAGGATCGTCGCGAGGACGGCACCGTATGTACGGGGCTGGTGCTCGACCCGAAGCTGGTGCCCTTGGCCGGTCGGCCGACAAAGCCGTTTCAGGGCTGGCGCTATCTGCGGCCGGAGGAAGCGCCGCAGGACATGATTGTCGGGCGGGTCCGGGGCATGGGGGCATTGCCGCCCGCGCTGCGGCGGGAATTGCAAGAACTTTGCCTGTTGTGAGCAACGAATTCCGCTTGCGCGACTCTGTCGAGGCATTGGATAGTGTGCTCAGTCGGTTAACCGTGCTTCCTCGACCGACCTGTTAACCCTTTCCCGCAACGCCTGCTGCCCTCGGAGCAACCCTGTGACCACCTCGCGCAGATACCTGTTCGCCCTGTTTGGCCTCGTTCTGCCAGTCGCTGCCTTCACGGCAGCGCCCGCCTCGGCTGCAACCTCCACCCTGATGCACCACAAGTCCGCCAGGCACCATTCGGCCGCCAGCCACAAGGCGAAGCCGCACCATGGCTCTGCCGTGCACCGCGTGTCGCATCGCTCGACGCACCACGCTTCTCACAAGGTCAGCGCGAGCTGACGACAGGCCTGCTGCGCGCGTTCGCCTCCAGCAGCGCGCGCAGTCCCGCCAAAATGCGCTCCGGCGTTGGCGGACAGCCGCTGATCAGCAGATCCACCGGCAAAGTGGTTCCCACCCCGCCGGTCACGGCATAGCTTCCTTTGAACACGCCGCCATCCACCGCGCAGTCCCCGACCGCGACCACGAATTTCGGCTCGGGCATGGCGGCGTGGGCCTGTTCCAGCGCATCGACCAGATTGCGCGTGACCGGTCCGGTGACGAGGAGCACATCCGCATGGCGCGGGCTGTGCACGAAGCGGATGCCGAACCGCTCCAGGTCATAGACCGCACGCCTGAGCGCACGGAGCTCGATCTCGCACCCGCCGCAGCTTCCGGCATCCACATGGCGTATCGCGAGGCTCCGGCCGAGCCTGGCATGCGCGGCAGCATCGAGACGGCTCACCAGCGAGGACGTTGTATCCTCATCCACGGCCGGCGGAGCTACGGGCGATGGGCGTTGCCACAAGCCGCGGGCGATGCGGCGCCATACGGTCACAGGTCCAGCCCCGAACTGGATAGCCCGAACGCGGCGAGGAGCAGCTCCAGGTTCTCCGTCTGACCGCCGGTCATGGCTGCCTCCAGCAGCGGCCATTGCGTCCACGCAGGATCGCGCATGAATACGCTGGCGATCTGCCCATGATCGAGCCGCAGCCAGTGCCAGACTTCGCCATTCGCCGCTTCGGCGAAGCCGAGGCCTTCGCCGCTGTCCGGCGGCAGCGGCACCGACACGATGCCACCTGGCAGCGAACGAAGCAGATCGCGCAGCAGCGGAATGCCCTGACGCATCTGTGCCAGCCGCAGGTTGACGCGTTCCGCGGCAGCGGCAACGCCGCCAGACAACGGGAATGACTGCTCGATTTCGGGCAGCTCGTCGGCGAGGGTTGCCAACGCACGGCCGATCGCCTCCGGCCCGCCCGGAGCGATGTCCGTGGCGAGGCCGCCCGGAATCACGCTGTCCATCATCAACCGGTGGCCGAACGCCACGCCGGCAGCGCGACGCAACGCCTCGGCATGCCGGGCGCAGGTGCCGGCCAGCATGTCGATTTCGATCGCCTCAGACACAGCCGCCAGGGCGTCGAGGTGACCGACAATTCGCTCGACCCCGGCCATGACATCGCGCATTGCCATTGCGCGTGGCGGAATTTCGCATTGCAACGCCGCCTCGGTCGCGCGCGCGAACGCGATCGAATGCGCGACGGTCGCCTCGCCGCATATACGCGCGGCAAACCGTGCCGCCGCACGCGGGGACTTGCCGCGCATCAGTGTCAGCGTGCCCTTGTGCGTATAGCCGAGCCTGGCTTCCAGTCGCGCGATGTTCTCGCCGCAGCACGTCAGACGCAGATGCGCGGCAGGCTCTATCAAGCCGCGTATGGGTCCGAGCGGAATCTGATCGAGGCCGTCCTCATCCGATGCGAATTCCTCCGGCTCGGATGGCATCGCTGGCCCCCCCGGACGCAAGGCCATCGGCGTGGCATGCGGCCACGCGCCGTGATCGAGCAGGGGTCGCTGGTCCGTGCCACCGCTGGCCACATGCCCCCAGAGATCATGCACCATCCGCTCGAACCAGACCGCCAGCGGCCGCGTGGGCGACAAGGCTGGATATGCACCTGCCTCCACTTGAGTCGAGACGAACAACAGGCCCGGTCCTTCCTCGCGCATCAGCGCATAGATGTCGCGGGTATCCGCCCAGAGCGCCAACAACTGTGGCACCGGGTCATTTGCCAGGCTTGCCCACTCATCCTGGGTCAAGGCGCGACGGGTCCACGGCGCGCTCATGCGGTCCCCATCCCGGCAAACACGAACGCGGCGGCCAGCAGCGCAAGCAGCACAGACACGCGTAGCATCTTCACCGCATGGATCAGGCGCACGCGGCCGAACACCACGCGCACCAGCACCAGCAATGCCGCCAGAACCAATGTCCTGGCCAGCCAGCAGGCGAGGCCGAGCGGCCAGGCAAGCGGAGTGACGCCGGACGGCGCCATGCCGAACGGCAGGAACATCGCGCCCAGCAGGTCGAACCAGACCAGAAGCCGCAGCGCGGCGGTGGCCTTGACCAGCGCCAATTCCCCTCCGCTGAGGTCTTCCTTCAGCGCCATGTCTGGCAAAGCGCTGTCAATGAACGCGGCAGGCAGCACAGCAGCCAGTAACAGGATAACCGGGATGCGCCAATCTGCTTCGAGCTGCATACCCGCGATAATGTCGAGATTTGCGCTGCCGGCGAGCAAAGCCAGCACGAAACCGACCAGCAGCAACGCCGGTTCAGACATGCAGGCGAGCAGCATCACTCTGCTCGCGGCCATTCCAGCAATAGCCACGCCCGCATCCATTGCCGCGAGAGCGAGCGAACAGCGCGCCAGCACAAGCAGACCCGCGATCAGCACCACATCGGCAAACGGCGCGAGCGTCATGCCAAGGGCGAAGGAGGGAACCAGGCACGCGGCAACAGCCGTGGCGGCGGCGCCGGCCAGTGGTGCCAGCGCGGTCACATCCGAGGCGCTCTCGGCGATTATGGTCTGCTTCCGCCACAGCTTTGACAGGTCGCGCCAGGGCTGAATCACAGAAGGGCCGACGCGACCAGAACATCGTGCTTGCATCCAGCCGATAATGCCGACGAGTGTCGGGGCAGCTGCAGCCATGAGAGCGACGTGTAGAAGTTGCGCGATGGCGCCAATGATCAGATTCATCGCGCCTTCAACCGCGCCGCCGCATTCAGAACCGCATCGCGGTACCGGACTGCATTCTCTCGCAAAGTCCGAGTCACCGACTGGACCGGTTCGGCGAATGACACAGGGCCATACTGCGTCCTCGGATCGCCGAACGGCAGCCAGGAGGGTGGTGCGGCAGAACCACCCGACCATGCCGGTTCGCGCCGACGATCGCGTGACCTAAGAAGCCGGAACAAGATGGCGGCTACCAGTGCGAGCAGTGCAATGACCACAGCGGGCGAATAGCCTGGCGTTTCAGGGCCAGTCCGCAGAATGACGGCGTGGACCGGGCCCTTGATCCAGCCGGATGCCGGCAACAGCGCGAATGCCGGCACCAAACCCAGCAGACTGACGAGACCTGCCAGTCCAACCAGCGCAAACCGAACCGGAGGTTGGGGATCTTCTGCAACGGCCGTTCGCGGCGTCCTCGGACGCCCGAGGAAAACAACGCCAAAGAGACGGACCGCTGCCAGCGCCGCCAAACCGATCGACAGCATCGTCAACGCGGCAACCACGATGATAAGCCATTGCAGGCCGAAATCGACGACGCGTGCCGCGGCAAGCAGCGACTGCAGCAGCAGCCAGAAGGCCGCGAAGCCCAGCCCAGGCGGCAGAATGGCAATGGCAAACAGTCCGGACAGGCAGGTCGCGGCCGTGACCGGCATGCCGTGTATCAGCCCACCCAGCCGGTCGAGCCGCCGCGTGCCGGCGGCATTTTCAACCATTTGTGACGACAGCAGCAGGAGTGCCCCGCACAGCACCTGGCAGACCAAAGACAGCCAGACTGCATTCAAAGCGAACGACGTCATCGACGGCAGATCAACAGCGCGCGCGATCAACGCGACGCCGAGCCCCAGGATTGCCATCCCGAGCTGATGCAGCGAGGTGAAAGAAAAAGTGGATTGCAGCGTGTCCGCCAGAGCCGCGCGGAGCGGGGCGAAAATCACGACAGCGGCGCCCAACAGGAGCAGCGGTATGCTCCACCATAGCGGCTGGGTTGGCCCGCACAGGTCGAGCAGCACGCGGATCAGGATGTATCCTGACATCGCTGCCGTGGTGAGCTGTGCGAACCAATCACGGCGGTGATCGAGCATCTGCCACAATGCCATCGCACTTGCCGCTGACAGCACCAGGATCAAGACGATCGCAGCGTACCAGCCTTGTGGCGGTGCGAGCCGGATTGCGGCGAAATCGCCGAATGGCGTCAGTGCGAGAAGCAGGCAAGCAACGGCGAAGATCGCGAGTCGCCATGAGGTAGAGACCAGGGCCAGCAGCAAACCCAGGCCGAGCGTCAGGCTGTCGGCCGCCAACACGATGAGCGCGATTGCGGCCAACGCCAAAGGTGCCGTTTCTTCGCACACGGCGCATGCAAGCGCGGCGAGTGACAAGAGCAGCAGGAAGCTCGCTGCCAGCGAGTCGATCGCCAGGTGCATTGGTCCCCATGGACCCAATGACAGAGCCAGCGTCGTCATCTGGCCTGGAATCACGATCGCGGCGAGCGCCAGGACGGCCATCGCAGCCGAGGCGCCCGCGCCGCCCATCAGCACAAACCGGCGCTGCATGAATTTACCGATGGCAGCCAGCACCACCAGCATCGCGATCAGGATCGCGAGCAGTGTCAGGACCACAGCGTCACCGTCGTAGGGCGCGACTCGCTCACACAGTGAAGGATAGCAGGCCTAGGAAATATCGAGCGACTGCTTGCGGCCCGGTGGCGGATGAGCCGCGTCTATTGTCGCGAGGTCTTCTTTGGTCAGGACAATGGCCCCGCAGGCGGCGTTCTGCCGGACATGCGCAGGATCGCTGGCTTTCGGGATGGTGATCACGTTGTCGTGGCGCATGCTCCAGGCAATCGCGATCTGCGCCGCCGTCGCATCGTGGCGCTTCGCCACCGTGGCCAGTGCCTTCGACTGCAACAGGCGCCCGCCCTGCCCGACCGGCGAATACGCCATGATCGGAATCTTGTGTTCGCTGCACCATGGCAGCAGGTCGTATTCGATGCCGCGGCTGTCTAAGTGGTATAGTACCTGATTGCTGGCGCAGTGCACACCGCCAGGCAGTTTCACCAGCCCTTGCATGTCGCGCGTATCGAAGTTCGATACGCCCCAGTAGCGGATCTTGCCTTCAGCCCGCAGCTCCTCGAACGCATCCACCGTCTCGTTGAGCGGATGACTGCCGCGCCAGTGCAGCAGGTACAGATCGATCCGATCGGTGCGCAAACGTTTCAGGCTGCGCTCGCACGCGGCGGGCACGCCGCTGCGCGACGCATTGTGCGGATACACCTTGCTGACAATGAACAGCTTATCGCGCTGGCCCGCGGACGCTTCGGCGACCACCTCCTCGGCGCCGCCATTGCCATACATTTCCGCGGTGTCGATCAGCGTCATGCCGAGTTCAATGCCGAGTTTCAGGGCCGCCACCTCTGCCTTTGCGGCACTGCTTCGCTCGCCCATGTGCCAGGTCCCTTGGCCGAGTGCCGGTACTTCCGTTCCGTCAGGCAGGCGTACGGTCCGCATCATCCAGCCCTTTCCTCGGCAATCCGCAGCACGCGCAGAAAATTACCGCCCCACAGGGCGGCGATCTCCTGCCGATCGTAGCCACGACGCAGCAGTTCGGTGGTGATGTTCGCGCTCTCCGACGCGTTGTGCCAGCCAGTGAACCCGCCGCCGCCGTCAAAATCCGACGAGATGCCGACATGCTGGATCCCAATCCGCCGCACCGCATAATCGATGTGATCGGCAAAATCCGCGACGGTCACCGCCTCGGGTTTCGCATCCTGCTTCAGGAACGCGGATACTGCGGTGATCTGAATGACACCGCCGACGTCGCGAAGCGCATCGAGCTGCGCATCATCCATGTTGCGCGGATTGTCGCATAGCGCGCGGATGCAGGAGTGCGTTGAGACTATCGGCGTACGCGACAGCGCGGCCGCCTGCAGCATGGTGTCGCGCGAGACATGCGCGACATCGACCAGCATGCCGAGCCGGTTCAGTTCGGCAATCGCGGCGCGTCCGAGAGGACTCAGGCCGCCATGCTCGGTGAGGGCGTCGCCAAGCTCTGTGCGGGGATTGCAGGAATCCGCCAGCGCATTGTGACCGTTATGGGTCAGCGTCAGATAGCGCGCACCGAGCGCACGGAAGCGCGCGAGATGGGAAAGATCGGTGCCCATCGCGAACCCGTTTTCCACGGCGGGCACGATTGCCAGCACGCCGTCGCGCTTGGCCGCGGCAATCTCATCGGCGGTGACTGCGACGCGGGCGACCACGCCGTTCTCGCTGCGTCCCATGGCGCGAATTGCCTGCAGCATGCCGATGGCGCGCTCGAATGCGGCCGTTTCGTTCTCGGGCGTGCGTGCCGCCTGCGGGACGTAGGCGGCGAAGCAACCGGCCGCCAGTCCGCCCTGCTGCATCTTCGGCAGATCGACCCGGCGCGGCCCGTCTAGAAACGGATCCGGGCCAGTCGGCCACGGAATGTCGATATGGGTATCGAGCGTCAGCAGGCCGCGATGCAGTGCAAGGGAATCGATGGAAATCGTGTCATTCATGGGTCCGAACGCTCGCAGATATCCGCGTGACACGAAAGGGGTAGGTTCCTACAAGACCGGGACTTGTCGAGGAGGTACGCATGACCGAGACCCTTGAGGGCGGCTGCGCCTGTGGAAAATTGCGCTACCGTATGCACACGAAGCCGCTGTTCGTGCATTGCTGCCATTGCAAGGACTGCCAGCGCCAGACCGGCACGGCTTTTGTGCTGAATGCTCTGATCGAGGCCGATCGGGTTGAGCTGCTCTCAGGCGAGCCTCAGCCCTATGCCATGCCGACCGATAGCGGGAAGCCGCATCTTGTATTCCGCTGCCCGGACTGCGGAACCGCCGTGTGGAGCCAGTATGGCGGATTGACCAAACTTCGCTTCGTGCGTGTCGGTACGCTGGACGAACCCAGCGCGCTGCCACCCGACGTGCATATCTACACGCGGTCGAAATTGCCGTGGGTCGCGCTCCCCGGCGATGTGCCCGCATTCGAGGCGTATTACAGCTCGAGAGAGCTTTGGCCGGCCGCAAGCCTGGAACGACGCAAAGCAGTCATTGGCTAACGGCCGTCCAGGAAGTCCAGCAGAGCGGCGTTGAACAGCTCAGGGTCCTGCAGGAATGCGAAATGGCTGGTATTCGGCAGGATCAGCAAACCAGCGCCGGGTATCATCGCCGCGATATATTCGGTGTGTTCGCGCTTGATCGCCTCGTCGTGGTCGCCGTCCACCACCAGCACCGGCGACTTGATCGACTTGAGCTGCGCGTCGGTCCAGTTCGGCTCGGTCTCCCACATCTTGCTGATTTGCGCGACGAACGCATCGTAGTCTTTCGGCGTTGGCGAGAGCCGTGCGTATTCCTGGCCGGCGCGCTGGATGAACCGAGCAAAGGTGGGGTTCTTTTCCACGCCCTCCTGCACACCGGCAGTAACGGTGTTCGCGGCAAAGGCGAAGATCTTGCCGACACGGTCTGGATGGCGGATAGCGAGGTCCAGGCCGAGGATGCCGCCGTCGCTCCAGCCCACCACGTCCGCTTTGGCGATATGCAGCTTGTCCAGTAGCGCAATCACGTCGTCCGCCATCAGGTCGTAACCAAACGGCCGTGCGTCGCGGCTGCTGCGGCCATGGCCGCGGCTGTCCACCAGGACGACCATGTGATGCGGCACCAGGACCTTCACCTGGTTACCCCAATAGTCGGAGTTGGCGAGGCCGCCGTGCAACAGCACGACCGGCGGACCATGACCGATGGTTGCGTAATAGAGGCTGATGCCGTTCACCTTGGCATGCCCCGTCTGCTCGCCGGCCACCGGCGCGGGCGTCGGCGGCAATATCTGCCAGCGCGCATCAGCCACTGCGGCGTGGAAGGGGATGGTGAGCAGGATCGCGAGCAGCAGGCGGCGCATCATTCCCTCCGGATCATGTTGGGTTGACGTTGCACGATCTGATGGCGCAACGGCAAATCGGCCGATGCCGGGTTGATCACCCGACCGCTGGAGACCACTGTCGCAAGTGATGTCGCCCATTCCTTCCAGTATACCCCGCACTGCACTGGTGACCGGTGGGGCACACCGCATCGGACGTGCGATTGCGGTCGCCCTGGCGCGCGAGGGGTTCGATGTGGCGGTCCATTGCAACGCCAGCGTCGCGGCCGCAGAGGCTACGTGTGCCGAGGTGAGGCGGCTCGGGCGGCGTGGGCTGGTGCTGCGGGCCGATTTGGCGGATGAGGGACAGACGCAGGAACTGCTGCCGCGCGCCGCTACGGCACTGGGGCCACTCGGCGTGCTGGTGAACAACGCCAGCCCGTTCGAACGCGACGAATGGCATGACGCGAGCCGTGCATCCTGGGACGCGCATATCGAGCCGGGACTGCGTGCGCCCTTCGTGTTGATACAGCAGTTTGCCCGTGCACTCCCGGCCGATGCCGAAGGCGTGGTCATCAACATGCTGGACCAGCGGGTGTGGTCGATCACGCCGCACTTCGTCTCCTACACCGTTGCAAAAGCAGGCCTGTGGGCGCTGACCCAGTCGATGGCGTTGGCGCTGGCGCCACGGATTCGCGTGAACGGCATCGGACCAGGGCCGGCACTGGCGAGCAGCCGGCAAACTCCGGAGCAGTTTGAGCGACAATGCCGTTCGGTGCCGTTGCAGCGCGGGAGCAGCCCGGAGGAGATCGCTCGCGCGGTGCTGGCGATCCTTGCGCTGCCGGCGATGACGGGCCAGATGCTGGCGCTCGACGGCGGGCAGCACCTGCAATGGCAATCCGGCCGCCACGGCCCGCCTCCCGAGGAGTGACGCAAATGGACAACCCCCCGCTCGCCAGCAGCGCCAGAGCACTTCGGCACATGTTCCTGCGAGACCTCGTGCTCACCGCCAGCATCGGGGTGCATCCGCACGAGCATGCGGCGCCACAGCGGGTGCGGATCAACGTCGATCTGGCGGTGGAGGATGATGGGGCGCGTGCGCTGTCACGGCCGCCGGTTGGTCGCGACGAGCTGTCACGCGTGGTGGACTACGAAAAGCTGGCTGATCGCGTACGTGCTATTGTCAACGCCGGCCATGTCAGATTGGTGGAGACGCTGGCGGAGCGAATCGCGGAAGCCTGCCTGGCCGATGGACGCGTGCATCTGGCACGGATACGAGTGGAGAAGCTCGACATTTTCGCTGATGCAGCATCAGCCGGCGTGGAGATCGAGCGGCGCCAGAATAATCTGTCCACCTCATAACGGGAACGTGAGGAAGTTCAGCAGGATGGCTGAATGTGTTAACTCTATGACAGATTCAAATTGAAGAACCACACTATTTCAGTCACTTACTTATTGCCCAAAATTTCGGCAATCCTTCCGCAATCCGCAGAATCAGCCACTTTCACAGAAATGAGAACGAGGCCGCCCACAACCTTATCCACAGGTTTGGTGGATGAAGGGATTATGGGAAGGAAATCTCTAGGGGACTGGCCGTAGCAGACGGAACTGACCAATTATCCGGCATGGGGGATTCTTCCGCAGTCATTGGCGTAGCCGCGATCGAGCAGGCATTGACCACCATGCCGGCAAACCCTGGCGTGTATCGGATGCTCGATGCCAAGGGGGATGCGCTCTATGTCGGCAAGGCGCGCAATCTGAAGAAACGCGTCGGCGCCTATACCCAGCCAGGGCGGCTGGACGAGCGGCTTCGGCGGATGGTGAACGAGACCGCCGCCATGGAGGTGATCACCACCCATACCGAGGCCGAGGCGCTGCTGCTCGAAGCGAACCTGATCAAGCGCCTCAAGCCACGGTTCAATATCGTTTTACGGGACGACAAGTCGTACCCCTGGCTTATGCTGACCGAGGACCATCCGTTTCCGCAGATCGCGAAGCACCGCGGCTCACACATACGGAAGGGTAGCTATTGGGGGCCATTCGCCTCCGCTTGGGCTGTGAACCAGACCGTCACTGCAATGCAGCGCGTGTTCCTGCTGCGCTCCTGCGCCGACACAGTGTTTGCCAATCGCACGCGACCTTGTCTGCTGCATCAGATCCGGCGCTGCTCCGCGCCGTGCGTGGGGCGGATCAGCGAGGCTGATTACGGCAGGCTGGTCAGCCAGGCGAAGGCATTCCTGGCCGGCAAGTCGGCCGGCGTGCAGCAGGAACTCGCTGCGGAGATGGAGCAAGCCGCCAATTCGCTCGAATTCGAGCATGCCGCCGCCGTGCGCGATCGCATTCGCGCGCTGACCTTCGTGCAAGGCAACGACGTGGTGAATCCCGCCAGCCTGCAGGACGCCGATGTGATTGCTGCCTGGCAGACTGCCGGTCAGACATGCGTGCAAGTGTTCTTTGTTCGCGGCGGACGCAACAACGGTAATCGTGCGTTCTTCCCAACGCACACAAAAGGCGAGGAAATCGGCGAAGTCCTCGGCGCCTTCATCGCGCAGTTCTACGACGACAAGCCGCCGCCGCCTTGCATCCTGCTGAACCACGCACTCCCTGAACAGGAACTCGTCGCCGAAGCCTTGAGCCTCAAGGCAGATCGCAAGGTGGAACTCGTCGTGCCGCAGCGGGGCGAAAAGCGCGCGGTGGTGCAGCACGCAGAGGTTAATGCCCGGGAGGCGCTGGAGCGCAGGCTGGCCGAGAGCGCGGGTCAGGCCAAGCTGCTCGAGGGTGTGGCTCAGTTGTTTGGATTGCCCGCACCGCCCGAGCGGATCGAAGTGTACGACAATTCGCATATCATGGGCGCCAATCCTTACGGCGTGATGATCGTCGCTGGGCGCGAAGGATTCATCAAGTCGGCGTATCGCAAGTTCAGCATCCGCGGCCCGGCCACGCCAGGCGACGACTTTGCGATGATGCGCGAAGTGCTGCAGCGGCGGTTCACGCGTGCGCTGAAGGAACAGGATGAAGGCGCGCCACCGAGCGACTGGCCGGATGTGGTGCTGATCGACGGCGGAGCCGGCCAGTTGTCAGCCGCCCGCGAGGTGCTGGCTGATTTGGGCGTGCAGGACGTGAAACTGGTGGCGATCGCCAAGGGACCAGACCGCGATGCCGGCCGCGAGTGGTTCCATACTGATGGCATGGAGCCGTTCCAGCTCCCACCACGTGATCCCGTGCTGTACTTCCTGCAGCGCCTGCGCGATGAGGCGCATCGCTTCGCCATCAGCACGCACCGCGCGGGCCGATCGAAGAAAATCCGGCAAAGCGAGCTGGACGAAATTCCCGGTATCGGCGCGGCGCGCAAACGCGCGCTGCTGAACCATTTCGGTTCAGCGCGTGGTGTGAAGATGGCTGGTCTCGCCGATCTGGAGGCCGCTCCCGGCATCAGCCACGAGACGGCGCGGCGGGTGTACGCGCATTTTCATCCGGGCGTCAGGATGGAACAAGCTTCGTGATTTTGCTCAGGTGCGCTCTTACAACGTCTCCCCGCAACCCGGGCAAAGCGCTAGGGTGTACCGATGCTGACAGACCTGCCGAATCTGCTGACGCTGTCGCGTATCGTGGCAATCCCGCTGCTTGTGGTTCTGGTCGCGCTGCGCGAACCCGCGGCCGATTTGGCAGCCTGTGTGCTGTTCAGCTCCGCCGCCATCACGGACTATTTCGATGGCAAGCTGGCCCGTACGCGCCGCCAGCAATCGGATCTCGGGCGCATGCTGGACCCCATCGCCGATAAGCTGCTTGTCGGCGCAGCCTTGATGATGCTGGTCGGCCAGGGACGGCTTTCCACCTGGGGCTTGTACCCCGCTATCGTCATCATGCTGCGCGAAATCCTGGTCAGCGGGTTGCGCGAGTACCTGGCCGAGCTCCGCATCGGCTTGCCCGTGACGCCACTGGCCAAATGGAAGACAGGCTTCCAGATGGGCGCTCTCGGCACGTTGCTGGCCGGCGACTCGGCCGCGCGCTGGCTGCATCTGTCGTTCCTGCCGGTGAGCGCAATCGGCGAAACCATGCTCTGGATCGCGGCGGCTCTGACATTGTGGACCGGTTGGGACTACCTGACCGCGGGCGTCCGGCACGCCTCGGCTCCGCCCCCCACAGGCTTGCCAAAGCGCCAAGCGCCCTGATCGTGCGAGTTCTCGGCATCGTCGGCTGGTCCGGCAGCGGCAAGACCACATTGCTGACCAGGCTCATTCCCCTGCTGCGGGCCGAAGGACTGAGGGTCTCGACCGTGAAGCACACGCACCACGGCTTCGATATGGATCGTCCGGGCAAGGACACGTACCGCCATCGCGAGGCAGGCGCACACGAGGTCCTGGTCGCGGCAGGGACCCGCTGGGCCTTGTTACACGAGGTGGTGGGGCCAGAGCCGGAGCTGCCTGAGCTTCTGGCGCGCATGCAGCCAGTCGATCTGGTGCTGGTGGAAGGCTATAAGAGCCACAATTTCCCCAAGCTGGAAGTGCATCGGCCGGTCCTGCGGAAGCCACCTATCTGGCCGCATCAGCCTGATATCGTCGCGGTTGCCACGGATGCTCCACTGAACACCGACCGAAAGCTGCTGCCGCTGAACGAGCCGGCGGCCATTGTGGAATGGATACGGAAATCTCGACAGGTGCTTGAGCATGATGCATAGCCGGGGCACATTCTGCGCCCGGCTGGCCCCGTCCGGCCTGTCGATCAGACGACTCGTTCCGGTGGGAGCCTGCTTGATGCGGCGCATCGCCTTCACTTGCCTGTGCCTGGCGTTGTCTGGCTGCGGCTTCAATACGTGGTCGGATCTGCCGTTCACCACCGGGTCCAATCCCAATATGCCCGTCGGCAACAGCGAGAACATGCGTCGCGTCCAGGGCGAGCAGGTCGAGGCGGCGCCGCTGACGCCGGAGCCGGGCGACATCTGGCCTGGCCCTTTGCCCGCCGCACCAACATTGCAGGACCTGGAAAGGCAGGGCACGCCGAGCGGGGTGGAACGCCCGGTGCCCGGATCACCACTCAGCCAAGGCCAGCAGCCGAACCCACCGTCGGCACCGCCACCACCGCCCAGGCGGGGCAGCTCAACTGCTCCGCCGGCCAGCCAACCGGGTCTCGCACCTCTGCCGGCGCCCTCACCGCCCGCGCCGGTCAATACGACACCACCCGCTCGCAATCCCGCGGGTCAGGTCTATACGACTCCGCAGGGCCCTGGTGTGACTAGTGGTGGCACGAGCGGTTATCAGACACTGACGTTGCCCGGCGGCGGTTCGGCGATCGTGGTGCCCAATGGCAATGGCACCAGTACGATCATACATCCCGATGGACGGATCGAGACGGTCCCCACACCACGCTGAGCTATCATGGCCGATGCCGCGAAGCCTCTGACGATCCTGTATTTCGCCTGGCTGCGTGAGCGCACCGGCACGTCCCAGGAGAGCGTCGCACCGCCAGCCGGTGTGAGCACAGTGGGTGACCTGATGGCGTGGCTCGCAGAGCGGAGCCCTGGCCATGCTCGCGCTTTCGCCAACCGCCGCACGGTGCGCTGCGCGGTCAACCAGGATTTCGCCGATACCACAACACGCCTGGCACCCGGCGACGAGGTGGCGTTCTTCCCTCCAGTCACAGGCGGCTGATCACATGGCTCGGATCAGGGTGCAGACCGACGACTTCGACATCGGCGCCGAATTTGCCGCACTGACGGCGGGCCGAACCGACATTGGCGGCATTGGCTGCTTTGTCGGCACCGTGCGTAGCAATGCCCAGGATCGGATAGCCGCAATGACCCTGGAGCACTATCCGGGGATGACCGAGCGGGCGATCGTGCGCATTACTGAGGAAGCAGAGCAGCGCTGGCAGTTGCTTGGATGCACCGTGATCCATCGTGTGGGGCGGCTGACGGCCGGTGAGAACATCGTGCTGGTGCTGGCAGCCGCGGCGCATCGCCAGCCGGCACTGGACGCGACAGCATTCCTGATCGACTGGCTGAAGACGAAGGCGCCGTTCTGGAAGAAGGAAGAAACCGCGGACGGCGCTACCGCTTGGGTCGAAGCGCGTTCCGCTGACGATGTCGCTGCCGCGCGCTGGCAATAGCGGCTCCGGGTACTAAGCCAGCGGCGAAGGTCGGGGCCGCGATCCGTCGATGAACCGGCTGTAGCGAAAAGGCGTCGGATCGACCACGGGGGTGTCGCCCGTGACGATCTCCGCCATCAGGCGCCCTGCCCCCGGGCCGATACCAAACCCATGCCCGGTGAACCCCGTCGCGATGAAAAAACCTGGCAGGCTATCAACGCCGGATATCACCGGCACCGCGTCGGGCGTGACATCAATCACGCCGCCCCATGTTTCGGCCACGCGCATATTGCCGAATGCGGGAAACGCCGCGGTGATGTACTTGCGCGCCTGATCGAGAATGGGCTGGTACGGCTCGGGATCCAATGTGCGGACTTGCTCGAACGGCGATGATGCATCGAGTGCCCAGCGCCGCGGGACCTGCCATTCTTCAAGGAACTTGCGGCCGATGCGCAGACGCATGCTGCTCCATTGCAGCCGCAGCGCGGGCAGGAATTCGGCGAAGAAGCGAAACGTGTCTGGCACGATGTCCACCACATTCCCACTCCAGCTCGCGACTGTATAACCGCCGTCGAGCCGCTTGCGCAGACCAAAGCCGAAGCCGCTGCACGACGTTTCCGGTCCGCTATCGAGCTTCTCGGTTCGCATCACCGACGACATCACTTTGAGCTGCGGCAGACGCAGATCGAGATTGCCGCAGAATAGCCGGGACCAGACGCCGCCAGCCAACACCACGCTGTCGCAGGCGATACGCCCTCTTTCCGTCACGACACCTGCCACACGTCCTGCCTGCGTCTCGATTCCGCGCGCCGCGCACTGCGTCAGGATCGTCGCGCCGTGTCGCCGTGCTGCTTCGGCGATCGCCGGCGCTGCCTTCTGCGGCTCACCACGCCCGTCACTCGGCGTGTAGAGCGCACCGCGCCACTCGCCGGCCAGACCAGGCAGCACATCCGCCGCCTCGTCGCGCGACAGCACCTTCGTGTCGAGCTGAAACGGCCGCGCCTCTTCGAGCCAGGCCTCGCGCTTCGCCATTTCGTCGGCGGTCTTGCACAGATATACGATGCCGCACTGGCGAAAGCCGGTCTCCGCCTCGGTGAGTGCGTTCATTTGCGGCCAGAGTCGCAATGCCTCAATCGCCAGCGGTATCTCGCGCGGATCGCGTCCCATCTTGCGGCACCAGCCCCAGTTGCGGCTCGACTGCTCGCCGGCGATGTGGCCCTTCTCGCACAGGACGACGGGGACGCCTTTGCGCGCGAGAAAGAACGCCGTGCAGGTGCCAATAATACCGCCGCCAATGACCACGACGCCGGTGCGTGCCGGCACGCTGGTGTCAGATGCAACAGGGTCTACACGCGGCGCCATGCTCCGTCTCCGTATGTCTCGATACGATCACAGCGCGAGCGGCACGTATGGGCAAGCGCCAACAGGAATAAAGCCGCGCGTCGCACGGTTCCTATCCAGCGAGCAGGGAGGAGCCCCCGGCATGCGGAGAATCGTCATGGCGTGTATTGGCATCGGCGTTAGCATGACGCTGGCAGGCAAAGCACAAGCGCAGAGTGCGCAGGCCGCACCAATTTCGCCACCAATAGGGCAAATGCTGGCGACCGCTGATCCGGCCGCAGGCGAGAAATACGCGAAGACGGTGTGTGCTGCCTGTCATTCGCTGAACGAGGGCGGCAAGGCAATCATCGGCCCGAACCTATATGGAGTCGTGGGTGGCCCGCATGCGCACATGCAGGGCTTCAACTACTCCGATGCTTTGAAGTCGAAACAGGGACTGTGGACCTACGACGAGCTCTATGCATGGCTGACAAAGCCGAGTGACTACGCGCCTGGCACACGCATGGCCTTTCCCGGCATCAAGAACGATAAGCTGCGACTGGACGTCATCGCCTATCTGAGGACGCTTTCGCACGATCCCGAGCCGCTGCCATCTGATCAGACCTTGAGCCGCTCGACTGCTGGAACCCCGTAGCGGGCGATGAAGTCCGCCAACTCATCGCGAGTACCCAGCGACGGTTGCGCACCCAACCGGGTTACGGAAAACGCCGCAGCCGCCGCGGCGACACCGAGGCTTTCCGTCAGCGCCCGCTCTTCCGCCAGCGCAGCAGCCAGCGCGCCGATATAGGCGTCGCCCGCGGCTGTCGTGTCGATCGCATTCACAGTGACCGCCGGGCAATGCAGGGTAGTATCGCCACTGCAATACAGCGCACCGTCCGCTCCCAAGGTGACCAGCACGGCACGCGCGCCTCGGCCCAGCAGATTGCGCGCCGCGGCGACGGCTTCGGACCGGCTTGTTACCGGGCGCACCGCGATGGCAGCCGCTTCCGTCTCGTTCGGTATGATCAGATCGATGAGTGGCAGAACGTTGGGCGCGATCGAACGTGACGGAGCCGGGTTCAGAACAATGAACCAGCCGGCTGCACGCGCAGCATCGATTGCATAGGCGTTTGCCTCATCCGGTATTTCGTGTTGCAGCAGCAGGATTCCTGGCCCGCTCGCAGAGGCAAGCGCGCGCTGAACGAGTGCCGCGTCACATGAAGCATTCGCACCGGACACGACGACGATTGTGTTTGCGCCCTGGGAGTCCACGGTGATCAGCGCAGTTCCGGTCGCAGGATCGACTGGCTCGATCGTTGCTGTATCGATACCGGCGGCGTGCAGACCAGCGATAAGGTCCCGGCCGAACTGATCGCGGCCGACGCATCCCGCCATCGAAACCCGCGCGCCCAGCCGCGCTGCGGCAACCGCCTGGTTCGCACCCTTTCCGCCAGGCGCGGTGAAGAAGTCCTGGCCGAATATCGTCTGTCCGCGTTCGGGCAAATGCTCGCAGCGTACCACAAGGTCCATGTTGAGACTGCCGATCACTAGGACCGGCTTTGGCGAAGTCGCCATAGCTGAGCTCTCTCCTCACAGTGGTGTGAGCGCCGCGCGCATCTGGCGGCACTTTCCGTAGTATGACATCAATCATTCCGGCACCACGTCCGGGATCAGCGCCTGGTATGAGCGGAACGAACGGCAGGACAGGGGTCCGTTGGGCTCTGCGAGGCATGGTCGCCGCGTCCATCATCCTGCCTGTGCTGGTATTCGCCGGAAGTGCCTGGCTTGCGTCGGATGGCGCCATCCGGGAGACGACCGCCAAGCTGATCTTTGCCGTTCCGGCGACACTCGCATTGTTTGCGCTCAGCCTGCTGGTGATGCGGCAATGGCGCCAGCAGCACGCGATGCTCGCGCGCCTACAGGACGAAGTGCACGGTCGCGAAGTCGCCGAGGAGGCGCTGCGCCAGTCGCAGAAAATGGAAGCGGTTGGGCGTCTCACTGGCGGCATTGCGCATGACTTCAACAATCACCTGACGGTCATCAGCAGCAACATCGAACTCTTGCAGCGCCGTCTGCCGCCGGACAGTGAGGTGCTTCAGCGGCTGTCGGAAGCGGCCATGGCCGGCGTGCAGCGGGCCGCCACTCTGACGCATCGCTTGCTGGCGTTCTCCCGTCAGCAACCGCTGGACCCGGAGCCACTGAACGTCGGGCGGCTCGTCTCCAATATGCTGGACCTGCTGCGCCGGACGCTCGGTGAATCGATTGCCATCGAAACCGCGCTCGCCGGCGGCCTGTGGCAGACACGGGCTGATGCGAATCAACTGGAGAACGTGCTGCTGAACCTCGCGGTGAATGCGCGCGATGCGATGCCGAACGGCGGAAAGCTCACGATCGAAACAGCGAACGTTCATTTGGACGAGGTCTACGCGGCGTCGCACAGCGAGGTGACACCCGGGCAGTATGTCATGCTGGCCGTGACTGATACCGGCTTTGGCATGCCCCAGGAGGTGATCGACAAGGCGTTCGAACCGTTCTTCACCACAAAGCCACTCGGCCAAGGGACGGGCCTGGGGCTATCCATGGTGTACGGATCTGTCAAACAGTCAGGCGGCCATGTCGCGATCCACAGCGAGCCCGGCCATGGCAGCAGTGTGAGGGTCTACCTGCCGCGCTTCGTCCGGCCTGGATCGGAGCAGGTCACCACCGCAACAGATCGCATCGCCTCATCTGATGGCGGAGAGACGATTCTGGTTGTGGAGGATGATGAGGGGGTGCGCCGTTCGTCAGTCGAGGCATTGCGTGACATGGGCTACCAGGTCCTTGAAGCCGGCGATGCCATGGAAGGCGTGCGGCTCATTGTGGACCGTGGCAGGATCGATCTGTTGTTCACCGATGTCGGACTGCCTGGCGGTGTGAATGGCCGGGCGCTCGCAGATGCTGCACGCAGTGCGCAGCCTGCATTGCGCGTGCTGTTCACCACCGGCTACACCCGCGATGCGATCCTGCATAATGGCGTATTGGATGATGGTGTGCATTTCATCGCCAAGCCTTTCACCCTTACCGCCCTCGCGGAGAAGATTCGCGACGTGCTGAACACGCCGGCCGATAAAGAGACCAAAGAGGAAACGCGAGCGGAGCGATGAGCGAGACGATTGAGCACGCGCGAGAGGGCCTGCACCATGCCCATCATCCGCCTGAACACCACAGCGACAGGACGGCGCGCGGCATTGCGGTGCTGATTGCGGTGCTCGCCGCGGCGCTCGCTTTGGCGGAGCTGGAAGAGAAGGCGGCGCAGAATGCCTATCTTACCCACCACATCGGGCTGTCAGATGATTGGGCATTCTATCAGGCGAAGAATGCGCGCGCGACGGTGCTGGCGGCCGAGGCGGCAATCCTGGCCAATCTGCCGAACGCCTCTGATCCAGGCCCACAGGCAGAAATCAAGCGGGCACGCGACAACGAAGCCAGGCTACGCGATGAACCGAACGCCGACGGAATGAAGCAGCTCGCCGAGAGGGCAAAGGTGCAGGAGGCGGCCCGGGATGCGGCCTTCCATGAGTACCATCAGTTCGAGCTTGTCGTCGGCGCCTTACAGATTGCAATCGTGCTCGCGTCGGTCGCCGTCGTGACGCGGATTTTGGCGCTTGCGGTCGGTGCCGGGGTGATCGGCGGCATCGCTGCGGGATATGGTCTGCTTTTCGGGCTGTTAGCGCACTGACCGCTGCACATGCCGTTGACGCGCCGTCCCGCGGGGGCTACATCGCGCGCCCTACCGCTGAGCCCGCGCCGCATAGCGGGACACCACGTTGCCCAGGTGGCGGAATTGGTAGACGCGCAGGTTTCAGGTACCTGTGGCCGCAAGGTCGTGGAAGTTCGAGTCTTCTCCTGGGCACCATAGGACGCATGAGCAGCACCCAGTTCATACCCGGCGCCACCATCCACCTGCACAAGGACGATCTGCCGGATACGGTATCGCTTGGCCCAGTGGTCGCGGTGGACACGGAAACTATGGGGCTCAACCCGCATCGGGACCGGCTTTGCCTGGTGCAGCTTTCCGCCGGGGACGGGCACGCCCACCTCGTCCAGCTTATCCCGCCTTCTCTCGGGGGCCGCGGCTATCACTGCCCGAATTTGGCCCGCCTGCTCGCTGATCCTGCCACCGTCAAACTGATGCACTTCGCCCGGTTCGATGTCGCGGTGCTGCAACATGCCCTCGGCATCACGGTCGCGCCGGTGCGCTGCACCAAGATCGCCGCCCGCCTGACGCGTACCTTCACCGACCGGCACGGCCTCAAGGACCTGTGCAAGGAATTGCTCGGGATCGACCTGTCGAAGCAGCAGCAGACCTCCGACTGGGGAGCCGTCGAGCTGAGCCCTGAGCAACTCGCCTACGCTGCATCGGACGTGCTGCACCTGCACGCGCTCTGGGCCAAGCTGGAGGCGCTGCTGATCCGGGAGGGCCGCCGCGATCTGGCCGATGCGTGCTTTGCCTTCCTGCCGGCTCGCGCCCGACTCGACTTGCTGGGGTATGAGCAGCCCGACATTTTTGCCCACTGAATTCACTGCCGCAGGAGTGGCACGATTCTTGTCAAGGGCGCGCGTTGTGGTTGACCCCATAGCCGTGGGCGGTCAAAAGAGCTCCCGCATGCAGAATGCAGTCCTGAAGGCCGCCTCTCTCGAGGGGGATCTGTCGCACCAGGGCGATCTGGAGGTCGCCCGGGCGGTGCTGCGCACAGAGGCCGATGGCTTGCGCGCGCTCGCAAAGGTATTGGATAGCAGTTTCGGCCGGGCACTCGATCTCCTGGCAAGCGCCCCCGGCCGGGTCGTGGTGTCGGGAATGGGAAAATCCGGGCACGTCGCCCGTAAGATTGCGGCAACGCTGGCCTCGACCGGCACGCCAGCCCTATTCGTGCATCCCGCCGAGGCCTCCCACGGCGACCTGGGCATGATCGTGCCCGGCGACGCCGTGCTCGCGCTCTCCAACTCGGGCGAAACGGTCGAACTGGCCGACCTGGTTGCCCATTCCCGCCGCTTCGCCCTTCCCCTGGTCGCCATTACCGCCCGGGCCAATTCGGCCTTGGCGAAGGCCGCCGATATCGCCCTCACCTTGCCCTCCGCCGCGGAAGCCTGCCCAATGGGCTTGGCACCGACAACTTCCACGACAATGCAGATAGCTCTCGGCGACGCGCTTGCGGTCGCGCTGCTGACCCGCCGCGGCTTCACCGCAGCCGACTTTCACCAGTTCCACCCAGGCGGCCGCCTGGGGACGCGTCTAAAGCGCGTCGGCGACCTGATGCACACCGGTGAATCGCTCCCGCTTGCCCCGCCGGACACGGCCATGGACCAGGCTCTGCTGCTGATGACGGAGAAGCGCTTCGGCTGTCTCGGTGTGGTCGATGCGGCAGATCGCCTCGTCGGGATCGTCACAGACGGTGACCTGCGGCGAGCAATGGGTCCTGACCTGCTGTCCCGTCGCGTGCGCGACATCATGACGCGTTCCCCTCGCGTCATTTCCCCGGATGCTCTCGCGGCCGAAGCCGTTTACGCCATGAATGCACGGGAGCGTCCGATCACCAGCCTTTTCGTGGTCGATGCTGTCGGCTGCCCGATCGGCATCCTGCATATCCACGACCTGCTGCGGGCCGGCATCGCATGAGCGTCAGCCCTATCCCCATCCGGCCTGGTCCCGGCCGCAGACCCGGCCACCAGCTCGTGGCCGCAGCGGCCGCGCGTGTCCGTCGTCCGCCCTCTCCCGGCGGGCTCGCGCGGCGCCGTCTGGTCATCACCTTGACCAAATGGCTGCTGCCCTTGCTGGCCTTGTTGCTGCTTGCGTCGATCGCGCTCTGGCCGGAGATCGGCCGTCTGAGCGACAACGCGCGGATTGCCTATCAGCGGGTCAGCAACGAGCTGGGAGGCGCGACGGTCACAGACGCGCGGTACCGCGGGGTGGACGAGCACGGCCGGCCGTACACCGTCACGGCGAAAACGGCTCAACAGGATGGACCGGACCGTATCAACCTGACCATGGTGAAGGCCGACATCACTCTGACTGACGGTACCTGGCTGATGTTGCAGGCGAAGGACGGCGTGTTCCTGCAGCACAGCAACCAACTGGACCTGTCGCACGATGTCACGCTGTACCGCGATGACGGTACGACTATGGTTACCAACAGCGCGTCGCTTGACCTGAAGAACGGTGCGGCGGCGGGCTCGGAACCAACACACGCCGAAGGTCCGTTTGGTACCCTGGAAGCCCAGGGCTTCACCGTTACGGACAAGGGAGCCGCCGTACTGTTCACCGGCCCCGCCCATCTGGTGCTAAACGGCGGCACGCCGTGAGGTCTCTCGTACTGATCGGCGCATTGGCGGCCATCGGGATGCCGGCGCCGAGCCAAGCGCAGCAGTTGGACCTCTCGCATGGTGGGCCCATCGCGATCACAGCCAGTGACGGCATTGAATGGCGACAGGAGCAGCGCGAGGTGATTGCCAGCGGCAAAGCCCGCGCAGTCCGAGAGAACGTGACGGTCACAGCCGATCGGCTGATTGCCTTCTACCGTCCGAAAGATCCGTCAGCACCGTCAGCACCGCAGGCAGCGATTAACGGGCCAGACACTGGAGGCAATGAAATCTACCGCGTCCAGGCTGAAGGCAACGTCCACATCTTCACGACAACCGATCAGGTGGAAGGAGACCGCGCGATCTATGACATGGATCAGGCGGTACTGGTCGTGACAGGTCGGGCCCTCAAGCTGACGACCCCAAATGAGGTGCTGACGGCGCGCGACAGTCTGGAATACTGGTCGCAGAAGCACATGGCAGTGGCGCGCGGCAACGCCGTCGTGGTCACCAATGACGCGAGACGGCTCGCGGCCGATACACTGGTTGCGTACACGGCAGAGTCTCCGGCGCAGCCTGCGGCGGCGAGCAAGGCAGCAGCCAAGCCACCGGCAAACGATGACCCGCTGGCGGCCTCGGGCAAGCTGGAGAAAGTCGAAGCGTTCGGCAATGTGGTGGTCCGTACTGTGGCCGATACCGCTATCGGTGATCGAGCGGTCTATGTGCCTGAGACCGGGATCGCCAGACTCGCCGGGCGCGTCCGTATCACGCGCGGCCAGAACCAACTCGACGGCTCCGAAGCCGAGGTCAACATGAAGACTGGCATCGCCCGTCTGCTGGCGGGAACGGGCGCGCGCGTACAGGGCCTGGTGTTACCAAACGACGAGAGCAATCAGCAGTTGGGCGGACAAGCGCCTGCGGGGAAACCGAAATGAACGAGATGCGCGGGGAACCACGGCCGGCATCGGAGCTGCGCGTCCTCACCGGCGGAGCGGGTCTGGCAGCTCGCGGAGTCGGCAAGACGTACAAGAAGCGGCCCGTGGTGCGGAACGTCACGATCCAACTGCGGCGTGGGGAAGCGGTCGGGCTGCTTGGACCGAATGGCGCAGGCAAGACCACGACATTCTATATGATCGTCGGTCTGGTTAAGCCGGATACCGGCTCGATCAGCCTGGATGGTGCCGATATCACCAGCCTACCGATGTACCGGCGCGCGCGGCTCGGCATCGGTTATCTGCCGCAGGAGGCCAGTGTATTCCGCGGCTTGAACGTGGAACAGAACGTGATGGCAGCGCTGGAGGTCGTCGAGCCCGACGCCGACAAGCGCGACCTGATGCTCGACGAGTTGCTGGCCGAGTTTGGCATCGGTCATCTGCGGCGGACGCCGGCGCTGGCGCTTTCAGGCGGCGAGCGGCGAAGGGTGGAGATTGCGCGCGCGCTGGCGACCCAGCCTGCCTACATCCTGCTCGATGAACCTCTGGCAGGCATCGATCCGATTGCCGTGAACGAGATCCGCGATCTCGTTTCACATTTAAAGGATCGCGGCATCGGCGTGCTGATTACCGATCATAATGTTCGCGAGACACTGGGTATCATCGACCGTGCATACATCATGCATGATGGGCAGATGCTGATGGAGGGCCGTCCGGACGAAGTGGTCGCACACGAGGATGTGCGCCGCGTCTATCTGGGTGAGAGATTCAGTCTCTGATGCGAGCGGGCGTGAACCATTTGTTGGTCTCGTCTCTCTAACATGCCGATCCGTATGGATCAGGTCGCCACAACACGTATCGGGCCGTCATCATGGCTTTAGGCCCGCGCCTCGATCTTCGGCAGACTCAGACTCTCGTCATGACGCCGCAACTGCGTCAGGCCATCAAGCTGCTGCAGTATTCCAACGTCGAGGTGGCGAATTTCGTCGAGGAGGAACTCGAGCGGAATCCGCTGCTCGAACGTGACGACAGCACCGAATTGCCCGCGACCGAAGCTGCCGCGCCCGACCAGATGCCGGAACGCATCAGTGAGACCGTCGATGCGGCACAGCTCGCGCAGGCCGATACGCTGCCGGCGGAGACTGCCGCGCCACTCGATGTGGACTTCGGCGACACCTATGACGCGGGCGGTGTGGCGGATGGTGCTCCTTTCTCCTTCGGGACCGCTAGCCGTGGCGGCGGGCACGACTTTGAGGACGATGACCGCGGCATCGAGGACGTTGCAGACGGACGGCAACCGCTGCGCGAGCATTTGAGTGAGCAGCTTCGGCTGTCATTTTCTGATCCGGTCGATCGCGTGATCGGGGCACATCTGATCGCATTGCTGTGCCCGGCCGGTCGCCTGACTGCCGACCCCGCAGCCATCGCAGCGGCAATGGCGATTCCGCTTGAGCGTGTCGAAGCCGTGCGGACGCGCATGATGCGGTTTGATCCGGTCGGGCTGTTCGCGCGTGATCTGAAGGAGTGTCTGGCCGTTCAGCTCGCCGAAAACAACAGGCTCGATCCGGCCATGGCAGCGTTGCTGGACAATCTTGATCTTCTGGCGCGACGTGACCTCCGCCGCCTCGGCTCGATCTGCGGTGTGGACGCCGACGATCTCGGGGACATGATCAGCGAGATCCGTAAACTCGATCCAAAACCGGCAGCGAACTATGACTCAGCGCCGGTGCAGCTGGTCATTCCGGATATTCTGATGCGCACCAGCCCTGGGGGCGACTGGCTGATCGAGCTCAATCCCGACACCATGCCGCGTCTGCTGGTGAACGAACGCTTCTATGCGCGTGTCGCGCCGCGTGCGCGCAAGGAAGACCGGCTGTTTCTTTCCGAGCAGCTCGCAAGCGCGAATTGGCTGGTGCGTTCGCTGCAGCAGCGTGCACAGACGATCTTGAAGGTGGCGGCTGAGATCATCCGCCAACAGGATGGTTTTATGCGTCACGGCGTCGCACATCTGCGGCCACTCATCCTTCGCGATATCGCGGAGGCAGTGGAGATGCATGAGAGCACGGTGAGCCGCGTGACGGCGAACAAATACATCGCCACCCCGCGCGGAACATTCGAGCTTAAGTATTTCTTCACCACGGCGATCTCAGGTACGGATGGTGAGAATCACAGTGCCGAAGCGGTACGCTTCCGCATTCGGGCGCTGATCGGCGCGGAGGCGGCGGACGGAATCCTCTCCGACGATGCAATCGTGGCAGCCCTACGTGACGAGGGCGTGGACATCGCCCGGCGGACCGTGGCCAAATACCGGGAGGCGCTGCGCATCCCCAACTCGGTGCAGCGCCGGCGGGAGAAAGCTGTGCTGGTCTGATCGAGGGCAAGCCCAGCGGTCAGGTCGGTCCCGTCGTTTTCGTGGTCTGGGAGAGGCATGATGCAGATCACCGTTTCGGGCAAGCAGGTCGAGCTCTCGGATGCTTTGCGCACCCGCGTCTCGGATCACATGGACGTCATTGCCAGCAAGTATTTTGACCATGCGTTGGAGGCGCACGTCACTTTCAGTCGCGCGCGAAGTTTCTTCACCTGCGATATCAATGTGCATGCTGGCCGCGGGCTACGATTGCGCGGCGAGGGCGAGGCGGCGGATGCCAATGCGGCGTTCGATGATGCCGCGGAGCATATCGCCAAACGGCTGCGGCGATACCGGCGCCGGGTGAACGAGCATGCCCGTGACAGCGCCAATCGCGAGCGGCCCGAGGCCGCGCGTCAGTACGTCCTGCGCCAGGAAGATGAAGCGACTGCGCGGGCCGGTAATGGCGACGGCGCGGCAGCAGCCCATGCCACAGTCATCGCCGAGCAGCTCACTGAGATCAGTCTGCTGTCAGTGAGTGAAGCAGTGATGCGAATGGATCTGGCCGATCAGCCCGTGCTGATGTTCCGCAACAGCACGACTGGGGAGCTCAACGTCGTGTATCGCCGCAGCGACGGCAACATCGGGTGGATCGATCCAAGCCAGCAGTAAGCACCTCCAGGGAAGCAGAGCCGGTCAGCGTCCCATGTGTCCGAGGAAATCCAATTGCCAGCGCATTTCCTCAACAGCCAGCGGGAACGCACCGCCGGGGCCTGGTTTCAGCACCGCGTCGGGGGCCAGCCGGGCGAGCAGCGCCTGCAATGCGACGGCGGCGCGCATCGTGTAACCCGCCTTCCATACCAGACTTACAAGTCCCTTCGCGCTACGCAAGGAGGCGGCCCGATCGACAGCAGCGACCGGCATACGAGCTGCAACTGCGAGTAACGCGATTGCGAATCGACACTCGCCGCGACGCGCGGCTGTGAGCAGTGTCTCCTCATCGAGATCGCCGCTCAAAGCTAGCGCCTGGGCCTGAATCAACGCGTCTTCTGGTGTGGTGTCCGCCGCTTGCTTTGGCGCTTCAGGTGCGTCCCGCGCCAGTCGCACTGCAATCCGGTGACGCAGTTCTTCAGCCAAGCTTGGTGCAAGATCCACGCGTGTCGCCAGCTCCGCCAGCAGATGTGTCGCGACAAGATCCGACAGCATTCGGGCGGCGCGCGGTGGCAGGCTCGGGCGCCGCACCAGCGGCTCATGCCAGTCCGGGTGATCGACTGACCGCGCCACCAGCGCGTCGAGTGTCGCTTCGCGAATCTGTGCGGAGGAGTTGGCGAGCAGCGCCCGAATGGCTGCAACATCCGCGGTCGCCGCAATCGCATCCGCGACTGCAGGCTCCAACTGTGCCCGACGGGCGACCGCCAGCACGGTCCCGGCACCCGGTGCCTTCGTCACCAAAGCGAGCAAATCCTCTGTCGTCAGTAGCGGCGAAAGGAGAATGACCGGCTCTGAAACCGACAGTTCCGCATCGCCGGCGAGGCGCAGAACCAGCTCCCGCGGCGCATCCGGAAATTCCTTGACCGCCTCTGCGATCACAGCGCGCACCCGGACCGCCGTATCGGTGACAAGTGCATTGAGCGTGTCCCAGGTCTCACGGCAGAGCTGGGCTTGCTCTGTCACCGATAGACCAGGCGCCAACATTGCCAGTTTACGCGCCAGCAGAATTCGCACCCGCTCATCGGCGTCGGTCGCCAGCACCGCATTCGCCTGCGCCGGAGCAGCGACGTTGAGCGCCAATGCCGCACGCACGGTTACCGCTGGGTCGCTTGCAAGCTCTAACAACACGTCAGGCTCCGTCCGCGCACCCGCACTCAAACGAACGCGTGCAGCCTCGGTCGCCTCTTGCGTGCTAAGACGCTTCCGCTTTTGAGTGCCGGTAACCTCCTTGTCGCGAAGGTGGAAACCGTTCACGCCACCTCCTCGCTGGCCACGCGCCAATGACCACGTCCGCCCCGCTTCACTTCGTACATTGCGCGGTCAGCCCGGCGTAGCAGGCTTTCCAGTGGCTCATCGCTGCCGACAGCCCGTGAGGCGATACCGACGGACACAGTTGGCAATGGTCCATGGTCGCCGACGAGTTCGTGTAATGCCTGTGGCACATTGATGCAGAGTTGTTCAGCGCGTTCCGCCGCGGTCATGTGATCTGCGCCATTCATCCATAATGCGAACTCATCGCCACCGAGCCGCGCGACAAGGTCAGTGGGCCGTACGATGTTGCGCAGCATGTTCGCCGTGAGAACCAGCACCTGATCGCCGCTATCGTGACCCAATCGGTCGTTGATCGGCTTGAAGTAGTCCAGATCGGCGAACATCAGCGTTCCAGGCTGGTCCTCGCGGTCGAGCCGTTCGAGGTGGCGCGCCATCTCTTCCAAAAAGGCACGGCGATTCAGCAGCCCGGTCAGAGGATCGGTCCTCGCCTGACGCGCCATCTCCTGCTGGATCGCCGAATGCTCCAGCACCATGCGAATCAGTCCGGCCGCCGTTCGCATCAGCACCTTGTCTTCGGTGTCCCAACCACGCGACCCAGGCGAGCGCCAGAGCGCAATGCCGGCATGCGCACCGAAGCGGGTGTGGCACACCGCCGCCAGGATCAAGCGTCCATCCTTCGCAACGAGGTCGACCGGTTCGTCGGCTTCCGCCAGCAGTCCTATCGCTTCCGGCAGCAATTTATCCGCACCGCCACCGGCGCGGTGAATGAGCAGGTCTTCCGCCGAACTGCGCAGATCGATCACCGCCGCGCCTTCGGCGCCCAGCGCGTTCACCAGCGCGTCCAGCGCAGCTTGCATCATGCGTGGCGCCATGACCTCCTGACCCATCCGCCACAGGATGTGATCCAGGACCTCGCCACGCCTGAGCGATGCCGCAACGCGGCCGGCATCGTCATCGAGCTCGGTCAGGTCCACGCCCATGCCACGCGCACCCACAATGCGTCCCTCGGCGTCAAACAAGGGGGCCGCCGAAAACGCCACCATTGCTGCGCTGCCATCGGCACGCTTGAGCCACGCGCGACGCCGATGGACGGGCGCTGTGATGCGAAAAGGGTTGAAAACGCCGATGCCGCTCGCCAGCAGCAGCTCCGCCGGCTGGCCGATCAACGTCTCGACGGACCAACCGAGAGCCGGGTCTGGGACAACGAAAGCAAAGCGGCCCCAGGCATCGATCTCGTAAGCGAGGTCGGCTGCCATGATCACAAGGTCACGCCAGCGCTGCCGACTGTCGAGCAGTGCGCGCTGCAGCATTGCATCAGTCGAGACCGGCGGGGTTTCGGCGATGGTATCAACCACGACACCAATTCCTGTCCCGGGCCAAGCATTAAACGCCATTCGTGCTAACGAAGCGTTGCCGTGCCGCCGCGTTGACAGGTCCCGGACCGCTGCGCATGGTCCGGCGCTGTACGGATTGAGGACCCAGCAGGATGAGCCAGCACGCGCTGCAACAGCCGATTGAGGAGCTATGGGAGCGGCGCGAGTCGCTGTCGTCTACGACTGGGGGTGACGCCCGAAAGGCCGTGGAGGCAGCGCTCGATCTGTTGGATTCCGGTGAGCAACGGGTCGCGGAACAGACGGGATCCGGTTGGCACGTGAACCAGTGGTTGAAGAAGGCCGTGTTGCTGTCGTTCCGGCTGACGGATTCGACGGCAATGGAAGGACCCGGCGGAGCCCCTGTATGGGACAAGGTGCCATTGAAGTTCGCCGGCTGGGGTGAGAACCGTTTCCGCGAGGCGGGCTTTCGTGCTGTGCCCGGTGCAGTGGTGCGGCGCTCCGCCTACATTGCGCCCGGCGCGGTCCTGATGCCGAGTTTCGTCAACGTAGGTGCGTATGTCGGGCGCAACACGATGGTCGACACATGGGCAACGGTTGGAAGCTGCGCTCAGATCGGCGCCAATTGCCATCTGTCCGGCGGCGTCGGCATCGGCGGCGTGCTGGAGCCGCTGCAGGCCAATCCAGTCATCATCGAAGATGACTGCTTTGTCGGCGCGCGCTCGGAAGTCGCCGAAGGTGTCGTGGTCGAGCGAGGGAGCGTGCTGTCGATGGGCGTATTCATCGGCGCTTCCACCAAGGTGGTGGATCGCGCCACCGGCGAAATTTATATCGGACGCGTGCCGTCCTATTCCGTGGTGGTGCCGGGATCGCTGCCAGGGCGTCCGCTGCCCGATGGTTCGCCCGGCCCGTCGCTGTACTGCGCGGTCATCGTCAAGACGGTGGACGAGCAGACTCGCGCCAAGACATCAATCAACGAATTGCTGCGCGATTGAGCGAGGAATGGATTTACGCGATCCGCTGCCACTTGCACAGGCTCTGATTCGCTGTCCGTCAGTCACGCCGGCGGATGCTGGCGCGCAGTCGGTGCTGACCGATGCTTTGAAGCAGCTTGGATTTGCTGTCACTCCTCTGCGATATGGTGAGATCGAAAATCTGTTCGCGCGCATTGGCACAGGATCACCTCACATCTGCTTCGCCGGTCATACGGATGTTGTGCCAGTGGGCAGTGCGGAGTGGCGGTTCGATCCGTTCGCCGGTGAAGTAAGCAACGGGATCCTGTATGGCCGCGGCGCCTGCGATATGAAAGGCGGCATCGCGGCATTCGTTGCTGCGGCGGCCGAGCACCTTGCCGGCGGCGCGCCCAATGGTTCGATCAGCCTGCTGATCACCGGCGACGAGGAAGGGGTCGCAGTCGATGGCACGGTACGCGTGCTCGAATGGATGCAGGCAAACGACCAGATCCCCGACTTCTGCATCGTGGGGGAACCGACCTGTCCAGTGACGCTCGGTGACATGGTGAAGATCGGCCGCCGCGGCAGCCTCAATGCGAAGATCACTGTGCATGGCACCCAGGGGCACGTCGCTTACCCGCATCGCGCCGACAATCCGGTTCACCGGCTGATTCGGATCGCCGATGCGCTGACCGCCGCACCAATCGACGCCGGAAATGACTGGTTCCAACCAACCAGCCTGCAATTCACCAGCATCGATGTCGGCAATTCTGTAACCAACGTCATACCTGCGTCTGCGAGCGCGATGCTCAACATCCGCTTCAACAGCGACCACACGGGTGCGGCGTTGTCAGCCTGGCTGCGCGCCGTCATCGCGCAGCACGCCGAGAAGTTTGACCTCGACATCGCAATCAGCGGCGAATCCTTCCTGACCCAACCCGGCCCGCTGGTGGACAAACTCCGGAACGCCATTGTTGCAGCCTCCGGTGTGGAGCCGAAGCTCGACACCGGTGGCGGCACATCGGATGCCCGCTTTATCGCACGGTATTGCCCGGTGGCAGAGTTTGGGCTCGTCGGCGCCACCATGCATCAAACGGACGAACGCGTGCCGGCCGCCGAGTTGCGCGATCTCGCGCGCATCTATCGCGCGATCCTGACTGCTTTCCTGGCATGAGCGGACACACACGTGGTCAGCGCCCTGCACCCGGGAGCATCGTACTCGGCGTCATCCGCCTTGCGCGTGGGCGCGCCGACGGAATTCGCCAGTTCGGAGGTACGCGCGATGCCTTCCTGGCGAGCCTCGCACCGCTGATCGCGTTCCCGCTGGTTGGTGGAATCCTGATGTTGCTGGGTGGCGGCGGCCTCGGCGCGTTGTCAGACTTGCTTGCGACGCTGTGTGCGCTCGTCGCGCCTCCGGTGTTCTCGTTCGAGGTGGCCCGGCTATGGGGCAAGCAGGCTGCCTGGTTGCGCTTCGCCACCGCGTTCAACTGGTGCCAATGGGTGATACCGGTGGTTGGCAGCCTTCTGCTGCTGACACTCGGGGTGCTGGTGGCATTCGGGCTGCCGCGATCTGTCGCGCGTATGGCGGTCGTATTCGGGTTGGTCTGCTACGGGCTTTGGCTGCACTGGTTCCTCGCGCGCCACGGGCTGGGGCTGTCTCGGTGGAGGGCTGCGCTGATGGTGCTGGGCGTCAATCTCGCGACGGTGCTGATTGTGCTTGGGCCGCGCATGCTGCTGCTGGCAACTGATCCAACAGGACTGGACGGCAAATGAGCGTGGCCACATCGGTATCGTCCGGACTGCATGCCGCGCTGCTGCTGGCGCGCGGACGCGCGGACGGATTGCGTTATGTCGAACAGGACATGGCTGGTGCGGCGCGCAGCTTCTGGGCGGCGGCGATCTGTCTGCCGGCATTCCTCTGTCTGCGGCTTCTAGCATGGACTGCTGAAGGTGTGCCGCCGCATGCGGCGCACGTGTTGGCGCTGGACCTGCTGTCGTTCGGCGTCGGCTGGTGCGGCTTCGCGGTGCTTTCGCACCGGCTGGTCGCCACGATGGGACTTGCCGATCGCTGGCCACGTTTCATAGCGCTGTGGAACTGGTGCAACGTCGTCCAGTACATGCTGCTGGTGGTGTTCAGTATCCCGGGGCTGCTGGGAGCGCCGGCACTGCTGGATCAGGTGGCGCAGCTTTTCGCAATCGGCTGGGCACTGTGGATCGAGTGGTTCGCTTTCAGGCTGACACTTGGGGTCGGCATGGTCGCTGCCGCGGGACTGGTCGTGCTGGATGTGGCCATAGGTGTGATGCTGGCCGGCCTGAGCGTGACGTTCGTCACCGGTTGAGCGCAGTCCGCTCTACAACAGCCCCTCGCGCCGGAAGCTGAGCCATCGGCCATTGCCGACGATGATGTGGTCATGGAGCACGATCGACAGTGCCGCGGTGGCTGCCTTGATCTGCTGCGTCATCGCGATGTCGTCGCGCGACGGCGTCGGATCGCCGCTGGGATGGTTATGCACGAGGATCAGCGCAGTCGCGTGCAGCTCAAGCGCACGCTTGGCGACCTCACGCGGATAGACTGGCGTGTGGTTCACCGTGCCGCGCTGCTGCGCCTCATCCGCCAGCAGCCGGTTGCGGTTGTCCAGGAACAGGACATGGAACTGTTCGACGCGCTCACGCGACAGCTCTGCATTCAGATACGCTATCAGTGTGTCCCAATTGGACAGCACCGGCCGATCTATCACATCGGCGCGCATCAACCGGAGCGCGGCTGCATGCACAGACTTCAGTGTTGCCACGCCTGCATCACCGAGACCTTCGACCGACAGCAGATCCTGAATGGGCGCGGCAATCACACTCGCGAAGCTGCCGAAGCGGGACAGCAACGCGCGCGCAAGCGCCTTGGTGTCGCGTCGTGGCAGCGCGAATAGCACGAGTTCCAGCATCTCATGGTCTGCCAGCGCCTCGGGGCCAGCCGACAGGAAGCGCTCGCGCAAGCGGCGCCGGTGACCTTCCACGCCCAGCTCGCGCGCCGCGGTCTCTTGCGGCGCGGCTTCAAACAGATCGAGCGCTTCGGCAAAGCGCGGGACGCGACCAGTTATTGGCACGCCCCGAGAGTGGCCGAAGCAGTTTGAACCGAGGTTAACGCCCGGCGGGTGCCTCGCAGGGTTCCGTACCCATGTCGGCAGGTATCGAGACCTCAAGCAGCTCGAACGTGTCGGACGTGCCGGTCTCGTTATGCGGCGTATTGCCAGGGATCATGATCGAGTCACCCGCCTTGACGCGTACCTTGCGATCGGCGAATTCGAGATCGATCCAGCCGCTGAGCATGTAGACCAACTGGGCCTGGCACTTATGGACGTGCCAGCCTGTCGGCTTGGACATTCCCTGTTCGGCCGAGGTGACCTGCGCCCGCATGAAGCCGTTGGTGGCATCGGTCACGCCAAGGTCGCGGTATTTGAAGAAGGCGCGGCGACCCGCGACATAGTTGGCGTTCTCCATCGTCGCAACGGCGACCTTCATCGCGGGCATGGTCTGGTCATTCATGGCGATCCTCCTGGGTCTGCGGCACTACGCTGCGGCAGGCCCGAGCGCGGGGCAAGAGCCATAGGTGCTGCATTCCATCGTCATGGCGGGGCGACGATGAAGACTTACAGCCCTTGGCGCACGCGCGGGAATAGTTCCTTCGCGATCATTTCCATCGTCTCGATCGCGAGACTTTCCGGCATGCCTGCCCACTCGCAACTCATCACCAGATGATTCACGCCGAGCCGCCGATGGATGGCAATGACCTGCTCTGCCACCTCGTCCGGCGAGCCGATCAGGAAGCGATCACCGATGAGGCTGGCAAACTCCTGATCGAGACCGCTGTCGTCCGACGGCAAGTCCTGGCGCCATGCGTTATAGGCTGCGTATTTCGCTCCAAGATACGGTGCGCAGAGGCGGATCGCCTCCTCTCTGGTCTTGGCAACGAAGACTTCACGCCGCATCGGCAGCTCTTCGGGGAACGGCTTGTTGGCAGCGTCCAGCGCGCGACGGTACAGCTCCATTTGCCGTTCGACGGCAGCGATTTCGACCGCCGGCCCGATATACCAGCAATCACCCAATCGCGCCGCGCGCTCCACGGCCGGGTCTGCATTTGCCCCGACCCAGATTGGCGGATGCGGCTGCTGCAACGGCTTGGGCAGGCACGATGCCTCATCGAGTTCAAAATACTCGGTCTTCATCGTGACCTTTTCTTCGGTCCACAACCGCCGAATAGCTATGAGATTCGCTTCGAAACGGCGCGCACGCTGCGTCCTGGGCACACCGAATGCCTTGAATTCAACGTCGCGATAACCAAGGCCCACGCCGAGGATGATCTTGCCACCCGACATGACATCGAGCGTCGCGAACTCCTCGGCGACGTGCAGGGGCGACAGCAGAGGCAACAGCACGACGCCGGCATTGAGCCGAAGCCGCGGCGCCTCCGCCGTGAAGCGGGCCAGCATCGGCACAAGCTGGAGCATTTGAAACGGATGCGCGCTGTAGTGCGCGGTCTTGGTGACCGAATCAAAACCGAGCCGATCAGCCAGGCGCACCATCGCCAGGGTTTCCGCGAAGCGGCGGCGAATATCCTCGCCGTGCTCCGCCTGACCGCGGACCACGAGGCCGAACTGGAAAGGCTTCGTCATGTCGGAAACCTCAGGTCAGGTTGTAAGGCGGCTTGTTCAGTCCGGCAGGCGAAAGTGTGAAGATCTCGCAGCCTGTGTCGGTGACGCCGATCATGTGCTCGAACTGAGCGGATAGGCTGCGGTCGCGCGTGACGGCGGTCCAGCCATCGTCCAGCACCTTCACCTCAGGACGGCCGGCATTCACCATCGGCTCGATGGTGAAGAACATCCCGGGCCGCAGCACCGGCCCCTCACCTGGCTTGCCGAAATGCAGCACGTTCGGCGGCTCGTGAAAGCGCCGCCCGATGCCGTGCCCGCAAAAGTCACGCACCACGCTGAACCGCTGGCTTTCCACGTAATTCTGGATCACGTGGCCGATGTCTCCGAGCGTCACACCGGGCTTCACGGCACGCACGCCGCGCATCATGGCCTCGTAGGTCACGTCGATCAGATTGCGCGCGCGGGTCGAGGCGGTGCCGGCGACATACATGCGCGAGGAATCGCCGTGCCAACCGTCCAGGATCACGGTCACGTCAATGTTCAGGATGTCGCCGTTCTCCAGCTTCCGGTCACCCGGGATGCCATGGCAGACAACATGGTTGATCGAGGTGCAGATCGATTTCGGGTAGCCGCGATAATTCAGCGGCGCCGGCACGGCGCCATGCGCCGTGATGAACTCGTGGCACAGCGCGTCGAGCGTTCCCGTCGAAACCCCCGGCCGGACATGCTGGGTGATCATGTCCAGGGCCTCGGCCGCCAGACGGCCGGCCGCGCGCATCCCGGCGAAGTCCTCAGGCGCATGGATCGTGATGCGTCTTGCGTCGGCCCCGCCGTCCATCTTGCCCTGGTTCTCCGTATCGATACCGCTCGGTATCCTGCAAAGATGCGCAACCCGATGCCCTGGCGCAAGGCCAATGCAGTGGCCAGAACCAGCCGGAACGGCTATTGCCTGCCCGCGATGATCATCGACATGCATACGCACGCAGGAAGGCCAAACCGCACGGGTCCAGTGGACCGCGCGGTGCTCGCTACCATGAAGCCGGGCGGCGTCGCGGCGGCCGTGGTTTCCGCCATTGCCGACTTGCCGATGATCCGCCGGAATCCGGAGACAAAGCGGCTGGAGAAGGTGCGGGATCCGCAGCCTGGCGAATGCCTCGCCTGCGTGGATGAGTATCTCGGCACCTACGAGGCAGCCGGCACCCGGATCGCGCGCGAACCTGCGGATATCCGCGCGGGCGACCCGGCACTCGTTCTGGCAGTCGAGGGCTGCGACTTTCTGGAAGGCGACCTCGGCCGGCTTGACGCGCTCGAGGCACGCGGCGTGCGCTCCATCCAGCTCACGCATTACCTCGTCAATGAGACTGGTGACATCCAGACGGCGCCACCCGTGCATGGCGGTTTGACGCCGTTCGGCGCCGATGCGGTCCGCCGAATGAACCAACTCGGCATCATCGTTGACGTGGCGCATTGCTCGGAGGCGACCGTCGCCGGCGTGGTCAAGCACGCCACCAAGCCGATAGTTTGCACCCACGCCAACCTGAAGGAGCCGGGCCATCCGGACGGTGATCACCCGCGTTATATCAGCCCCGAGTACGCGCGCATGGTGGTGGAAACAGGCGGCGTGATCGGCGCGTGGATCGCCGTGCTCTGGCAGGAGAAGCTGCCCGGCATGATCCGCCATCTGTTCCGCCTGATCGACTCCGTTGGCGTGGATCACGTCGGAATAGGGACCGACCTGCCTGCCGGTATAGCGAAGAGCGAAATGCCGGACTTTTCCCGCCACGAAGAGATCGCCCATGCGTTGCGGAGCCGAGGCATGACGGAGGCTGAGGTGGCGAAGGTCTGCGCCGACAATTGGCTGCGGGTGTTCCGCGCGGTGCGTGACTGATGGATCGCGACGACCAGAAGCGAGAGGCTGCGGAAACCGCGGCTGCCATGGTCGAGGACGGGATGATCGTCGGTCTCGGCACCGGCTCGACGGCATACTTCGCGATCGAAGCATTGATCCGTCGGGTGCGTGATGGGCTGCGCATTCGCGCCATTCCTACCTCCGAACGCAGTGCCGAACAGGCGCGCCGCGGCGGCATTCCCCTCACCACGTTCGCTGAGCACCGCAGGATCGACCTGACCATTGATGGCGCCGACGAAATCGAGCTGGGCTCGCTGAACCTGATCAAGGGCCTCGGTGGCGCGCTGCTGCGGGAGAAAATCGTTGCCGCAGCCTCTGACCAGCTGATTATCGTCGCGGACAGCCGAAAGCTCGTCGATCGCCTCGGCGGCACCGCACCAGTCCCGATCGAGGTGGTGCCATTCGGTTGGGAGACGACGGCGGACCGGTTACGTGAGCTTGGCACCGAGCCCGTGGCGCGGCCGGACTCCAATGGGCAACTGTTCTGCACAGACGGCGGCAATCGGATCCTGGATTGCCGCTTCGGTCCAATACCCGATCCCGCGGCGCTGGACCTGGCAATCGGTCAGACGATCGGCGTGGTAGAAACGGGCCTGTTCATCAGCATGGCCAAGATGGCGCTGGTGGCGGGCTCCGAGGGAGTGCGCCGGCTCGACAGAAAAGGCTGACGCCGCTACCGGCTCGCGACCTGCCGCTGATCTGGCCGCAGCACCATACATGCCATCCGGCGGTGCGTCAGAGCGGAACAGGCCCCCTGCGCCTCCGAAGCGTTCAGTCCGGTCACCTGCGCCCGCCAGATGGTCCGGCCATGCTGGCTGGTGGGTTCGATGCGCACGTCCCCGGCATCGGCTGCACGGCGGGCATTTGCCGCTGCTTCGCGCGCGGCCTTTTCACTGCCGAAGGTGCCCACCTGGATTGACCAGACGCCCGCATTATTCCGCGAGGCTGGCCGCACGGGCTGCACTGTCAGTGTCGCGGCATGCGCCGTGCTCACCAGGCTTGGTAGCCGGCTGGCCACCGTGGTCCGGCGTTCCACCGGAACATCCATCTGCTCGAAACCCTGGTTCAGCAGCATAGCCATATGGGCGTCGCGCTCGGGATTGGAGCTTGCGCCGAGTACCACGCCAATCAAACGGACCCCGCCACGCACCGCGCTGGTGACAAGGTTGTGGCCGGATGCCTCGGTATATCCGGTCTTCATCCCGTCAGCGCCCGGATAGGACTGCAGCATCCGGTCATGGTTGAAGATGACGCGGCGCTGAAAGGTAAAGCTGTGGGTGCTGAAATACGGATAAAAGCCCGGGAAGTCCGTCACCAGATGACGGGCGAGGATCGCCAGATCTCGGGCCGTCGTCCATTGATCCGGGTCCGGCAAGCCTGAGGCGTTGGTGAAGGTCGTGTGGCTCATGCCGAGGGCCCGCGCCCGCAGGGTCATCATTTGCGCGAACCGGTCTTCCGAGCCACCGAGCAGCTCACCCAATGCAGCGGCGGCGTCGTTCGCAGACTTGGTGACCAAGCCGAGGATCGCCTCCTCGACCGTCAACCGCGTGCCAGGCACCAGACCGAGCTTTGATGGCTCCATGGAGGCGGAGTGGGGAGATATCGGCACAAGCTGTTCGGCCACTATGCGTCTGTCGCGCAGCGCCTCGAATGCCATGTAGAGGGTCATCAGTTTGGCGAGACTGGCGGGATGACGCAGGGCGTCGGGGTTCGCGGCCTCCAGCACATTGCCGGTTGCGGCCTCTACCACGATCGAGCTGTAACGTTCCGAGCCAATTTGGGCCTCTGCGGCGGAAGAGAGCCCCACGGCGGCTGCCATCACTGTGCCCGCGAGAGCCACCATACGCATCACGATCTTGCGTACAAGCCGCTCCCCACGTGGCATCTGTGCCCCCACTCGGTCCTGTCCCGGAACTCTAAGAGCTGGCCATCGTGCCTGTCCAGGTGAAATCCTGGTGAAAAGGGAAAAAATTGAACGACTTACAGGCCAGAGCTGGGAAACCGCAGGGTACTTTTTGGTCGGAGCCGCTACCCGGCGGCATTTTTGTGCACCGCACAAATTCCGCTTGCGTGGGACGGTCGTGGCGCGTATATGCACGCCATCGCTGCAGTGCAGCAAAGTACGTGGAGCCCGGGTCCAACGCCGCGAGGCCTTCCGACCCGGACGACGGTCCCCGCAGGAGATTTAACGCATGACGATGAAGCCAAAGACGGTTGAAGCGCTCTCAGCAACCGAGGATCAGGCGGCAGAGACGGCTGCGAAGGGCACGGAAGCAGCGAAGAAGGGGTTCGAATCAACGGTCTCCGGCCTGAAAGAGGGCATGGCACAGGGGTCCGCCGGATTAGCCGACACACAGGCAAAGGTTAAGGAAGGCATGGAAAAGGCAATCAAGACTGCAGAGGAGCTCGTGGCGTTCGGCCAGGGCAATGTTGAGGCGTTGATGAAGTCCGGCCAGATCTGGGCGGCCGGCGTACAGGATATCAGCAAGCAGATCGCCGCCAGTGCGCAGGCCTCGTTCGATGAGACGGTGTCCGCGTTCAAGGCTCTGTCCTCGGTGAAGTCGCTGAAGGACGCGTTCGACCTGCAGGCCAACCTGGCGCGTTCGACGCTGGAGAAGACCGTCGCTGAGTCGGGCAAGCTCACCGATGCTTCGCTGAAGCTCACGGAGCAGACGCTGGCGCCGCTGACCGCACGCTTCAGCCTGGCGATGGAGAAGTTCGCGAAGTCGGCTTGATCGCGGACTGAACTGGCTAGCGGCAAGAAAGAAGGCCCGGGCCACCCTGCCCGGGCCTTTTTCGTGCCGCGATACATGAACTTAAGCTTTGTTGGTCAATGCTCTTTTAACCGACGGCCGGCTTCCGATATGGTTCGTGCTCCGGCAGCCGGCGGATGGGGAGTGTCCGCGGAGGCCGGACCCGGGGGAACGACCCCGCATTGGCAGGGATGTCGCGACAGGTGGACGCGGAACAACGATGAGCGACAGCGACAGGCGCGGTGGCAACAGCAATAGCGATGCACCCAACACGGGCGTGGTGGTTCGGGCGCGGCCGAAAACGAGGAAACCGGCGATGTACAAGGTCCTCATGCTGAATGACGACTACACGCCCATGGAGTTTGTCGTCCACGTTCTGGAACGTTTCTTCCAGAAGTCGCGGGAAGAAGCCACGCGAATCATGTTGCATGTGCACAGGCGGGGGGTCGGCGTCTGCGGCGTTTATACCTACGAGGTTGCCGAAACGAAGGTGACCCAGGTCATGGATTTGGCGCGGCAGAATCAGCATCCTCTGCAGTGCACGATCGAGAAGGAATGATTGCCGGCTAAGACAGGTCCGTTACCAGATGATCGACCAGCCGGGTACGGAGTTTGACTAAGTTGACGGCTAGCAGGACCGCCGGAGATGATTGGGTCCCGCTTCCAGGTTTCAGCGCGTAGGAGCGTCGACGACATGCTTTCACGGAATCTCGAACAGACGCTGCACCGCGCACTTTCGCTCGCCAGCGAACGTCGTCACGAATATGCGACGCTGGAGCACCTGCTCCTCGGCCTTGCCGACGACACTGATGCCGCGACGGTGCTGCGTGCATGCGGCGTCGATCTCGACAAGCTGCGCGGCGATCTGTCGGAATTCCTCGACAAGGACCTCGCCGGACTGGCGACCGACCGCGCCGGCGATCCGAAGCCGACTGCCGGTTTCCAGCGTGTCGTTCAGCGCGCAGCGATCCACGTCCAATCGTCTGGCCGCGATGAGGTGACAGGCGCGAACGTGCTGGTGGCATTGTTCTCTGAGCGCGAAAGCCACGCCGTCTATTTTCTGCAGTTGCAGGACATGACGCGGCTCGACGCGGTCAATTTCATCAGCCACGGGATTGCCAAGGCGCCGGGCCGCTCCACGCAGCGACCGGTACAGGGAACGGGCAGCCAGCCGGAAACACATCAGGAGCAGGAACGCGAGGAGAAGCCCAACCGACGCAACCAGGACGCGCTGTCGAACTACTGCGTCAACCTCAACAAGAAGGCCATGGCAGGGAAGATCGATCCGCTGATCGGCCGCGAGCCGGAGATCGAGCGGACCATCCAGATCCTGTGCCGTCGCACGAAGAACAATCCGCTGTATGTCGGCGATCCGGGCGTAGGCAAGACAGCGATCGCCGAGGGCCTGGCGAAACGCATCGTCGAAGGCGATGTGCCGGAGGTGCTGGCGCGCTCCACCATCTACGCCCTGGACATGGGCGCGCTGCTCGCTGGCACACGCTATCGCGGCGACTTCGAAGAGCGACTGAAGGCGGTGGTCTCCGAGCTGGAGAACCAGCAGGGCGCCATCCTGTTCATCGACGAAATTCACACCGTGATTGGCGCCGGTGCGACATCCGGCGGCGCGATGGACGCGTCCAATCTGCTGAAGCCGGCGCTGGCGTCAGGCAACCTGCGCTGCATTGGATCCACCACCTACAAGGAGTTCCGCAACTACTTCGAGAAGGACCGCGCGCTGGTCCGCCGCTTCCAGAAGATCGACGTGAACGAGCCGACACTGGAAGACAGCGTCAAGATCCTGCGCGGGCTGAAAGCGAACTACGAGAAGCACCACAAGGTGCGCTACACCGACGAAGCAATCCGCGCCGCGGTGGAGCTGTCGGCGAAGTACATCAACGATCGCAAGCTGCCCGACAAGGCGATAGACGTGATCGACGAAGTGGGCGCGAGCCGTATGCTGCTGCCGGAGCACAAGCGGCGGAAGACGGTGACGCTGCGCGACGTCGAGGAGATCGTCGCGAAGATCGCGCGCATTCCTCCCAAGAGCGTGTCGGCCGATGACAAGGAGACGCTGCGCAACCTGGAGCGCGACCTGAAGTCCATGGTGTTCGGCCAGGACAAGGCGATCGAGGCTTTGTCGGCAGCGATCAAGCTGGCGCGGGCCGGGTTGCGCGAGCCGGAGAAGCCGATCGGCAACTATCTCTTCTGCGGCCCGACCGGTGTCGGCAAGACCGAGGTGGCCAGACAGTTGGCGGCTACCATGGGAATTGAACTGATCCGCTTCGACATGTCCGAGTACATGGAGCGGCATTCGGTGAGCCGTCTGATCGGCGCGCCGCCGGGCTATGTGGGGTTCGACCAGGGCGGATTGCTGACCGACGCCATCGACCAGCATCCGCACGCCGTGCTGCTGCTGGACGAAATCGAGAAGGCGCATCAGGACCTGTTCAACATCCTGTTGCAGGTGATGGACCACGGAAAGCTGACCGACCATAACGGCAAGACGGTCGATTTCCGCAACGTCGTCCTGATCATGACGACCAATGCTGGCGCGTCTGATCTGGCGAAGGAGGCGATCGGCTTCGGCCGCGAGAGCCGCGAGGGCGAGGACGAGGATGCGATCAAGCGTCTGTTCACGCCGGAGTTCCGCAACCGGCTGGACGCGACGATTGCGTTCGCCGGCCTGACCCCGGAGATCGTGGGCCGCGTCGTAGAAAAATTCGTCATGCAGCTCGAGGCGCAGCTCGCCGACCGCAACGTGACGATCGAGCTGTCATCGGCGGCGAAGGAGTGGCTGGCCGAGCGTGGCTATGACAAGCTGTATGGCGCACGGCCGTTGGCACGGGTGATCCAGGAGCACATCAAGAAGCCGCTGGCTGAGGAACTGCTGTTTGGCAAGCTGGTGAAGGGTGGCTCGGTGAAAGTCACGCTGAAGGACGGCAAGCTCGACTTCGAGATCATCGAGGCGCAGCTGCCGGCACTGCCGAAGCCGGATGAGGACGGCGACGGCGGGGTCGATCGCGAAGAGATCGAAGCGTAAAGAACAAGAGTTCACCACAAAGACACGAAGGCACGAAGGGGAGATTCCTCTTCGTGCCTTTGTGTCTTTGTGGCGCACCATTTTCGGGCGGAGACGTGCATGACAAATCTTGACCAGTCCTTGCTGCGCCGTCGCATCGAAAGACTGCTCGTGCCATGGCGACGGACCGACGGGCCTGGCGTCACGATTGGCATGGCGATTGGCCGCGAGCTTGTCCTGCATGAAAGCGCCGGGATGGCCAGCCTGGAATTCGGCGTGCCGATCGGGCCGCAGACCACATTCCGCATCGCTTCGGTCAGCAAGCAATTCACCTGCGCAGCGATCCTGCTCCTGGCGACGGAAGGCCGGCTGTCAATCGACGATGATGTCCGCGATTACATCCCTGCGCTGCCCGACCTTGGCCACCGGATTACGCTCGCACATCTGATGCACAATACCTCCGGTATACGCGACATGCTGGAGATCATGCGTCTTGGCGGTGCTGATTTGGGTCAGCCGTGCCGGCCTGAGGACCTGCTGAATGGTGTCTACCGGCAACGCGCGCTGAACTTCATACCTGGCTCACGGTACCTCTACAGCAACTCGAATTTCATGCTGCTGGGACGCATCGTCGAGCAGGTCAGCGGTGTGTCGCTTCGTAGCTTTCTCGATCGGCGCATCTTCGCGCCACTCGGTATGAATGCGACGCGACACGTCGAAGGCACGACGGAAGTGATCCCGAATCTTGCAACCGGCTACTTCCCAGCAGCCAACGGCTGGACACGGGCACGGCACAATTTTCCGCTGCACGGAGAAGGCGGGCTGGTGTCATCGGTGATCGACCTCGCGTTGTGGCATGCGAACTTCGCGTCGCCGCGCGTCGGAGGCCCTGCATTGGCGAACGCGCTTACCATCATGACGCCGTTCAGCAATGGCCAACCCAACACCTACGCACGCGGCCTGCGCATCAAGATGCATCGCGGCGTCCGCACGGTTGGTCATGACGGTCTATGGCCTGGCTACAAGACCAGCTTCGTCCGCATTCCTGACCACGACGCTGCCGTAATCTGCATCAGCAATGATGCAACATCCGATCCGCATGATCTGGCGTTCCAGGTGGTTGACGCGCTCATCGAAGGTAAGCCTGGCGTGCAAGCGGTTCCGCCGATGCCCGACGCGGCGAAGCTGCCTGGCCGCTATCTGAACCGGGACTCGGGCGCAACGGTGGATGTTGCCATCGACAAGAAGGGGCGAGTCACAGCCAGCACACATGGCGTGCAGTTCACCACCATTCCAACATCTGACGGTGGACTGGCGACGAGCAGCGGTTCCGCGGATTTCACCATGCGGCTGATAGCGGAAAACGTACTGGAGGTCGAACGCGACGCGGGCGTGCGCGAGACAATCCATCGGATCACGCCTAGTGCGACGCTGCCTGCCGATCTCCCAGGGCGGTACTACAATCCAGACGTCGCGGCCACCTGGACGATCACCGCGACGGATACAGGCGCTGACTTGCGAATTGCGGGGCCGCTGGTAGTCGCCGGCCCATGGGAGATCGAACCGATCGAGGATGACTTCATCAGGATAGTCACACCGATGACGCTGTTCCGTGCCTGGCTGGATGGCCGTGTGCTACGCGATACCCGTGGCAGGATCACCGGCCTGCATATCGATGGTGGCCGAGCGAAGGGCTTGGTGTTTGCCCGTGAAAGCGAATGATACGATACCAGCGGCCTTTTGCACTGACCCCTCCGCGTCATGCCGGGCGAAGGCCCGGCATCTACGTCTTCTTGGCGGCCTCACCGCAAAGACGTGGATGCCGTGGCCAAGCCACGGCATGACGGTACGCGCGGTTGGACGAGACAGTCATCAGGGCCGCTGGTATGAGACGCTAGTACGACTTCGGCAGATCGAGCACGCGTTCGGCTAGGTAGCTCAGGATTAGCTGCGGACTGACCGGCGCAATGCGCGGGATCAGCGACTCTCGCAGATAGCGCTCCACGTGGTATTCCTGCGCGTAGCCCATGCCGCCATGCGTCATCACCGCCTGCTCACAGGCGTGGAAGCCCGCTTCGCCGGCGAGGTATTTCGCTGCGTTCGCTTCGGCGCCGCACGGCAACCCCTGGTCGTAGAGCCACGCCGCCTTCATCACCATCAGGTTCGCCGCCTCCAGTTCCGCCCAGCATTTCGCCAGCGGATGCTGGATGCCCTGGTTCTGACCGATCGGCCGGCCGAAGACCACCCGTTCGCGCGCATAGCGCGACGCACGCGTCAAGGCAGCGCGGCCGATGCCGATCGCTTCGGCGGCCACCAGCACACGCTCCGGGTTCAGGCCGTGCAACAAAGTGCGGAAGCCTTCGCCCTCCTCGCCAATGCGATCCTCCTCCGGCACCTCCATGTCTTCGAAGAACACCATGTTCGAATCGACGGCGTGCCGGCCCATTTTGTGGATCAACCGCACCTCGGCGTGAGCGCGATCGAGTGTGGTGTAGAACAGCGTCAGGCCATGGCTGTGCCGTTTCACCTGATCGAGCGGCGTGGTGCGCGCGAGCAGCAGAATCTTGTTGGCAACCTGCGCCGTTGAGGTCCAGATCTTGGTGCCATTGATCAGATAGCGGTCGCCGCGCTTCTCGGCGCGCGTGGTGATCTGGGTCGTGTTGAGGCCGGCATTCGGCTCGGTGACGCCAAAACAGGCCTTGTCGCGGCCGGCGATCACGGGCGGCAACATGCGTCGCTTTTGCGCCTCCGTCCCGAACACGACCACGGGATTGAGGCCGAAGATGTTGAGATGGATTGCCGATGCACCCGACATGCACGCGCCGGATTCCGCCACCGCCTGCATCAGGATTGTGGCCTCGGTAATCCCAAGGCCCGCCCCGCCATATTCCTCTGGCATGGCGATCCCGAGCCAGTTGCCCTCGGCCATGGCGGAAAAGAAGGCTTCCGGGAAGGTGGCGGTCCGGTCGCGTTCCAACCAATAACCCTCGTCGAAGCGGCTACAGAGCCGCAGCACCTCGTCGCGGATCTGCTGCTGCTCGGGGCTCAAGGCGAAGTCCATGGGGCGGGCCTTTCAGACACTGGCTGGCTGCGCCATATTTGTCCCATGTCCAGCCCCGCGCTGAACACCCCCGCACCAGCCGGCAAATGAAGACCACGCGCTGTTTTGCCGAGCAGGTGCTGTGGAAGCGGCCATATTTGCCGACGGAGGACTTTGCCACCGTGCTAACCAGCCCTCTGCGCCGGATTGCGCAATCAGATGGCCGCATCCGTTACTGGGGACGAGTGATCGACCCTCGCGACGGCCGCCAGCGAGTGCTACATATCGTCACGTTGGAAGATGGGGAGACCATCCACAACGCCTTCTTTGACCGGGATTACCGGGAGGATGCAAGTTGAAGCTGCACTACTATCCGGAAACGGACAGCCTCTACATCGAATTGCGATCCGACCCAGGTGCCGAGGTTCGAGAAGTGGCCAACGGGGTCAACGTTGACATTGATGCCACGGGCAATGTGGTTGGGTTCGACATCGACCAAGCGTCCAAGCGGCTCGAGCTTTCAACTCTGGAGACGATCTCGTTGCCGCTGACAATCACCCAGGCTGCGTGAGAATTTCTGCGAGCGAGCATGTACAGCCAAGCACTTAGCGCCGCTACACAATCGCACGACAATAGTCAGGCCGCCAGCGCTTTCCAGGCCCGTGTCGACGCGGAGGAGCGGATCGAGCCGAATGACTGGATGCCGGAGGCTTATCGCCGCACGCTGGTCCGCCAGATCAGTCAGCATGCGCATTCGGAAATTGTCGGCATGCTGCCGGAAGGCAACTGGATCACGCGCGCGCCGACCCTGCGACGCAAGGCCGCGCTGCTGGCGAAGGTGCAGGACGAAGGCGGCCACGGACTTTACCTGTACGCGGCGGCCGAGACGCTTGGCGTAACCCGCGAGGAGTTGGTGGAGCAACTGCTGAGCGGAAGCGCGAAATACTCCTCGATCTTCAACTATCCGACATTGACCTGGGCGGACATCGGCGCCATCGGCTGGCTGGTCGATGGGGCGGCGATCATGAACCAGATTCCGCTGTGCCGCTGCTCCTATGGTCCCTACGCGCGGGCGATGATTCGTATCTGCAAGGAAGAGTCTTTCCACCAGCGGCAGGGCTTCGAGATCATGAACACGTTGGCGCACGGTTCGGCTGAGCAGAAGGCGATGGCGCAGGACGCGCTGAATCGCTGGTGGTGGCCCAGCCTGATGATGTTCGGGCCGCCGGACAGCCAGTCACAGCATTCCGACGCATCCATGCGGTGGAAGATCAAGCGCTTCACCAATGATTCGCTGCGCCAGAAATTCGTTGATGCGACGGTGCCGCAGGGACACTACCTGGGACTGGCATTCCCCGACCCGCAACTTCGCTACAATGAAGCGACCGGCCATTGGGATTTTGGACCCATCGATTGGGACGAATTCCGCCGCGTGCTGGCCGGAGACGGGCCATGCAACCGCGAACGGCTTGGAGCCAGACGCCGCGCGCACGAAGAAGGTGCCTGGGTGAGGGAAGCCGCACTCGCCTATGCTGCAAAGCAGCGCGCCGCACAGCAGCGTGAGGCTGCCTGACGATGGCCGAACCGGCCACGCCGCTCTGGGAGGTGTTCATCCGCGCCCGGACGGGTCTGGCACATCGGCACGTCGGTTCTGTCCATGCGGCGGACGCTACACTCGCGCTGCAGGCCGCGCGCGATGTCTATACGCGTCGCGGCGAAGGGCTGTCGATCTGGGTCGTGCCGTCGGCGGCGATCACCGCATCCGATCCGTCTGAAAAGGACATGCTGTTCGAGCCGACTGGCTCGAAAATCTACCGCCACCCGACCTTCTACGAGGTGCCGGACGAAGTGGACAACATGTAGCCATGGGCTCTGTCATTGCGAGGAGCGCAGCGACGAAGCAATGACAGTGGGACTGGACAAGCCTCAGCGCCAAGGCGCAGGCTGGCCAAAACGTGCTGGCAGCAGGGATGAAACGCGATGAACGCTCCCGTCAGTGTCGACCCGCGTGAGGACGCCTACTCGATTCCGCTCGACAAGATCGACGTCAGTCAGCCGCGGCTGTACCAGGACGATGTCTGGTATCCGTATTTCGAACGCCTGCGCCGCGAGGATCCGGTGCACTGGTGCGAGAATGGCATGTACGGCTCATACTGGTCCGTCACCAAGTACAAAGATATCATGCAGGTGGACACCAACCAGAAGGTGTACTCGTCCGATGCGATGATGGGCGGGATCGTATTGCGCGATACGCCGATGGATTATCGCCGCCCCAGCTTCATCTCGATGGACCAGCCGAAGCACGACGAGCAGCGCAAGGTGGTGTCGCCTGTCGTCGCGCCCGGAAATCTGCAGCGGCTCTCAGGCACGATCCGGGAACGCACGCAGCGCATTCTGGACGAATTGCCGCGCGGCGAGAAGTTCGACTGGGTGGACCGGGTATCGATCGAGCTGACAACTCAGATGCTCGCGACGCTGTTCGACTTCCCGTTCGAGGAACGCCGCAAGCTCACCTACTGGTCCAACGTTGCAACCGTCAACACGCGCGCCGGTACGGAGATCGACTCGGACGAGAAGCGTGAGGCGGTGCTGCAACAGGCGATGGAGTACTTCATCGACCTGTGGAATGAGCGCGCAAAGCAGGAGCCGCGTCCCGATCTGATCTCCATGCTGGCGCACGGCGAGGCCACGCGTGATCTGCCTTCCCGGCCGCACGAGTTCATGGGCAACATCATGCTGCTTCTCGTCGGCGGCAACGACACGACGCGTAACTCCATGTCGGGCGGGCTCTGGGCGCTGCACAACAACCCTGACCAGTACCGCAAGCTGATGGACAATCCCGCGCTGGTCAGCACCATGGTACCGGAGATCATTCGGTACCATACGCCTGTGATCCATATGCGTCGCACCGCTCTTGAGGATGCAGAACTCGGCGGCAAGCACATCCGCAAGGGCGACAAGATCGCCATGTGGTACATTTCCGGCAACCGCGACGAAGAGGCGATCGAGAACCCCAACGACTTCATCATCGACCGCGCGCGGCCGCGCCAGCATCTGTCTTTTGGCTTCGGCATCCACCGCTGCGTCGGCAATCGCCTGGCGGAGTTGCAACTGCAGATCTTGTGGGAGGAGATCCTGCAGCGCTTCCCGATGATCGAGGTGCTGGAACCGCCAACGCGCGCTTATTCGAATATCCTGCGCAGCATCGCCTCGATGCCGGTGCGCATCCCTTTGAACTGAGGACGTGGCGACCACCACCTCAATCGCTGTCGAGGAAACTCCCCTCGTATTACAGGTTCTGGCGAGGGCGGATGATTCCCTGATCCTCGGCCACCGCCTATCGGAATGGAGCGGGCATGCGCCGCTGTTGGAAGAAGAACTGGCGCTGGCGAACATCGCGCTCGATCTCATCGGCCAGGCTCGCGCGCTGTATGAATATGCCGGCACGCTGACAGGTCACACCGAGGATCAGCTCGCGTATCTTCGTGACGCTCCGGCATGGCGGAACTGTCTTCTGGTCGAACTGCCGAATGGCGACTTCGCCTTCACTATCGCGCGCCTGCTGCTGTTTGCCGCATTTGCTGATCCGTTCTGGCGCGCGGCAACCGCATCGACCGGCAGCATGATCGCGGCGATTGCCGCCAAGGCGGAGAAGGAGACAGCCTATCATCTGCGGCATGCAGCGGAATGGCTGATACGGCTGGGTGATGGGACGGCGGAGAGTCATCGCCGCGCTCAAGGGGCGCTGGAGGGTCTCTGGCCTTATACCGGCGAGTTGTTCGTGCCGATCAACGAGGATGCAGCGTTCCCCGATCCGGCATCGGTGCGTGACACGTGGAGCACCACCATCGACACGACGCTGGCGCGCGCGACCCTTTCGCGGCCGCAGGATGGCTGGATGCAGTCGGGCGGGCGCAGTGGACGGCATACCGAGCACCTCGGCTATTCGTTGGCGGAGATGCAATACCTTCAGCGAACCTATCCCGGTGCGACATGGTAGATGCTGCATCGCTGCGCGAACGTGCGCGTGCCGCGCTGGAAGCGGTGACAGATCCGGAAATCCCAGTGTTGACGATTGCCGATCTCGGCATCCTGCGCGACGTGTCAGTGCATGACGGTGAAGTCGTGGTGACGATTACGCCGACATATTCGGGCTGCCCGGCGATGAATATGATCAGGCTGGACATTGAGGCGGCACTCGCAAGTGCCGGCATTAAGGCGCGCGTGCAAACGAGCCTCTCGCCTGCGTGGACGACAGACTGGCTGACCGATGCGGCGCGCGCCAAGCTGGCTGCATTCGGCATCGCACCGCCCGAACCTTCCGCATCGCGCCGCGCGCTGTTCGGGGAGGCGCGGCCCGCCTGTCCGCATTGCGGCAGTCCGGATACCGAACAGATCAGCGAATTCGGCTCGACCGCGTGCAAGGCGCTGCACCGTTGCCGCGCATGCCGCGAACCGTTCGACGCGTTCAAGTGCCACTGATCGACAGGGAGGAAACCATGGCGCGACAAGCAATCACCACCGACAGGGCACCGAAGCCAGGCGGCCACTTCGCACAGGCGATAGCCGTAGAGGCAACCGGCAGGCTGGTGTTCATCTCCGGCATGGTGGCGCAACGGCCCGATGGCACGATCGCCGGGATCGGCGACATCGAAGCGCAAACGCGTCAGGTGTGCGAGAACGTGAAGGCCGCGGTGGAGGCCGCGGGCGGCACGCTCGCCAATGTCTGTCGCGTGGATGTCTACGTGCGCAACATGGAGAATTTGACGCCGATACATAAGGTGCGGCGTGAGTATTTCCCGTCGCCCCCGCCAGCCTCCACTCTCGTCGAGGTCAGCAAGTTCACACATCCCGACTACCTGATCGAGATGAGCGCGATCGCGGTGGTGTGACGCTTCGGCATCGGCCGAAGCGACATCGTTGGCTGTGCGGCGTTTGGCGAAGCATATCGGGGCGGACACCGATGGAGGCTCGCCAATGCCGGAACTACTCGATCCACGTGAGCAGCACTTCCGCATCCCGAGCAGTCAACCGGGGTTGTTGCTGTTCCTGCGACACCTGCCACCTGCCGATGCGATCGCGCGGGGTGTGGTCCTTTACGTGCATTGGCGCGACGTTCCCGTCGGCTCTGTCGATCGCTCACCGCTTCGATGGCCGTTCGTGGCGCGACGAACTGTGTGCCGGAGGCTTTCATGTCTGGGGATTGGACTTTCACGGCTATGGCCATTCGGATCCGTATCCCGGCATGTCTATGTCACCGGATGGACTCGAGCCGCTCTGCACGGCCGAGGACGCCAGCCAGCAACTCTAATGCGCCGTGCGCTTCATCTGCACGCAACATGCGACGGAACGGATTTCCATCATCGCGCACTCCTGGGGCACGATTGCGGCCTGCGGCTTTGCTGCACGATGTCCACAACTGGTGAGCCGACTCGTGTTGTTCGGCCCCATCGCCCGTCGCGATCGCACAGCCGTTCAGGACTTTCCGGCGTGGCGTGTCGTTTCGTTGCAGGATCAGTGGCAGCGCTTCACCGCAGAAGTGCCGAAAGGCGAATTGCCGGTGCTGTCGCGCCGCCATTTCGCGGAGTGGGGCGAGCGCTATCTGGATAGCGACCCGACCAGCAGGACCCGCACGCCGCCCGGCGTGAAGACGCCGAGTGGCCCGTGGTTCGACATTGCTCGCGCCTGGGCATGTACGCTTGGCTATGACCCCGCGCGTGTACGCGCGCCGGTCGCGATCATCCGCGGCGAGTGGGACAGCATGTGCAATGATGGCGACGCCGCTTGGCTGTTTGCCGCGTTCACATCGTCGCCGATCCGGCGTGACGTGAAGATCAGCCGAGGGACGCATCTGATGCATCTCGAGACCAGCCGTTATGCGCTGTACCGGGAGACGCAGAACTTTCTTGCGGGCGGTGACGAACCGGCCTGCGTTACATGCTGAAGGAGGATGCGATGTTCGCTGTGATTTTCGAAGTGCAGCCGAGATTGGATCGCTGGGACCAGTATCTCGGTCTTGCCAAGCAACTGCGTCCGGAACTTGAGCGGATCGAAGGGTTCATCGAAAACGAGCGTTACAAGAGCCGACGTACGGAAGGTCGCGTTCTTTCCCTGTCGATCTGGGCGGATGAGAAGGCGGTGATTCGCTGGCGCACGCATGCCATGCACCACGGGGTGCAGGAGAAGGGCCGCTTCGAAGTGTTCGAGGATTACCACCTGCGCGTCGGCGAGGTGATCGCCGACACCGGGCTGCCCCCGGGCCACAGGCTGGCTCAGCAACGCTTCGATACGACGGAGGTTGGCAAGTCGAAGCAACTCAGTATCGTGGAGGGCGATGCGGCGACTTTGCCGGACGGCGATCAGGTCAGCAGCCGAGACGAAGTGGATGACGCCGAACTATTCGAGAGCATCACGACGGACGGGAAGCGCCTGCTGCTGATCGGATGGCGTGATGTCTCAGCCCCTGATGCCTGGGCTCCGCCGACATCGGTGAGGCATCGGCGGGTGCGCGTCATCCGCGACTACGGCATGGCCGATCGGCGCGAGGCACCGCAGTTCTACCCGGACGTGGCGCGGCGTGGCACTGGAGGCTAGACTTGCCGTCGGCTAGAATGAGTAGGGAGACCGCCGATGAGCGTCCTGCGTGGCAACAATGGACCGCGATACAAGCACAACGCCGATGAGTCCGCGCCGTACGATACGATCACGGTGGACAAGCTGACCCCGATCATCGGCGCGGAAATCGGCGGCGTCGATCTCTCTCAGCCGCTTGGCAACCAGACGTTTGAGGAAATCCATCGCGCACTGGCCGAGAACCTGGTGATCTTCTTCCGCGATCAGCACATCAGCGAGGAGCAGCATCTCGACTTCGGCCGCCGGTTCGGCAAGCTCCACATCCATCCCGCCGCACCTCATGCGCCGGGCCATCCCGAGCTGATGGTCATCCACGCCGACAAGAACAGCCCACGCGCCAACGGTGAAGGCTGGCACAGTGACGTGTCCTGCGATGAGGAGCCGCCGATGGGCAGCATCCTCTACATCCGCAAGTGTCCGCCGCGCGGCGGCGATACGCTGTTCGCTTCGATGTACGCGGCGTATGAAGCGCTGTCGGACCGGATGAAGCGTTATCTGGAAGGGCTCACCGCGATCCACGATGGCGAGGATGCGTATCGCGGCACCTATGCCAATTACGGCGTGGCGGATAAGCCTACCTACCCGCGCGCGGAACACCCCGTGATCCGCACCCATCCGGTGACGGGGAAGAAGGCACTCTACGTCAACCGTGGCTTTACCAAGCGCATTGTCGGCCTGCCGCGCCATGAGAGCAATGCGATCCTGCACTATCTGTGGGATCTGGCCGAAGACCCGCTGTTCCAGTGCCGGTTCCGCTGGAGAGAGAACTCCATCGCGTTCTGGGACAATCGCTGCGTGCAGCACCGCGCGATGTGGGACTACTGGCCGCACACGCGATCCGGCCACCGGGTAACCGTGCAGGGCGACAGGCCGGTGTGATGGCACAGGCAGAGAATTCACCACTCGGCACGTATCTCGATCATCTGGCGAAGGGCGAGCTTGCCTATCAGTTCAGTCCCGACGCCAACGCGGCGATCTTCTATCCGCGGGTAATCTGCCCCATTACCGGCAACGACAACCTGCAATGGCGGGTCAGCAAGGGAATCGGAACAGTGCACGCCACCACGGTGGTGTATCCGCAAAAAGGCGATCCGTACAACGTCGCGTTGATCGACCTCGACGAAGGATTCCGCATGATGAGCCGGGTCGAGGACATCGCGCCGCTCGATGTGCGCATCGGCATGCGGGTGAAATTCCGCGTGCATCCGGCTGATGGCGACGAACCGCCGTATCCGGTCTTCACGCCGGCGGAAGGCAGGCCATGAACGGCCTGACGCGCGGCAGCGCCGCGATCGTGGGCGCGGCTGAATCCGACATCGGCGCGGTCGCAGCCAACATGAGCCCGCTCGACCTGATGGCGCAGGGCATCCACCGCGCGCTCGCGGACTGCGGGCTGAAACTGCGTGACGTGGACGGCATCTTCTGCGCCACAACGCAGGCGCGCACCTCCGCAATGTCGCTATGTGAGTATCTGCGTCTGCCGTCCGCCTATACCGATTCCACCATCGTCGGCGGGTCATCGTTCGAGGTGCATGTCGCACACGCGCAGGCAGCACTCGCGGCCGGCCTGTGTTCGGTCGCGGTGATCGCCTATGGGAGCACGCAGCGCACCGTGGGCCGCCGCCAGGCCTCGGCGCGCGAATACAATCCCTACGAGACGCCGTTCCGCCCTTTCCTGCCAGCCACAGCCTACGCGCTCGCGGCCTCGCGCCACATGCATCAGTTCGGCACCACGCGCGAACAGTTGGCAGAAGTTGCGGTGGCGGCGCGCGAATGGGCGCTGCTGAATCCTGTCGCCTGGGAGAAGAAACCCCTCACGGTCGATGAAGTGCTGTCGGCGCGGCCGATCAGCTACCCGTTCACTGTGCGCGACTGTTGCCTGATCACTGACGGTGGCGGCGCCATTGTGATGATGTCCGCAGACCATGCACGCAGTCTCGCCAAGCCGCCGGTTTACGTGCTGGGCTGTGGCCAGGCAATCACGCACGCGTCGATTTCGTCGATGCCGGACCTCACCGTAACCGGTGCGCGGGAATCAGGCGCTGCCGCCTATCGCATGGCGCGCATGCGGGAGAGCGACATCGACGTGCTCGCGCTGTACGATGCGTTCACCATCAACACGATCCTGTTCCTGGAGGATCTGGGTTTTTGCCCCAAGGGCGAGGGTGGACGGTTTATCAGCGGCGGGCGCATCGGGCCGAAGGGCAGCCTGCCGGTGAACACCAATGGCGGCGGCCTTTCCTACTGCCACCCTGGCATGTACGGCCTGTTCCTGCTGATCGAAGCGGTGCGGCAGTTGCGAGGTGAATGCGGTGCGCGCCAGGTCACGCAGGCGGAAACCGCCCTGGTGCATGGCAATGGCGGCGTGTTGTCAGCACAAGCGACGGTCATTCTGGGCGCGCAGTCTGCGCTATAGGCGTTCGTAAGCCTGATCGACCAGTGCGGTCGCGCGGGCAAGGTCCTGCAAAGTAGCAGCGGGTAGTCGCCCAGTCGCTGCCGCCTGAAGCGTGTCGGCCATGAACGCACTGTAGCGGCGGTTTGACGGCACATAGGCAATGCCATCCAGGCTCCGATCAGGCACCGTGGTGAGGTGCGAGCCGTTATCCACCAGGGCGCTGCGCGTGCCGTTGATGCGAAGCTCGTATGTGCCGCCCGCATCGGGATGGGTGTAACCGGCTTCCACTAGGCCAACCATGCCATTGGCGGCACGCAATATGACCGCTGCGTAGTCCTCGACCGGCGTGTTGAAGACGCTGTGAAACGCAGCCTCCTGAACCTCCACCGGCTGCTCACCGGCAAGCATCAGGAACGCATCGACGCCGTGCACACCGAGATTGCGCAGTGCACCGCCACCACTTTGTTGCGGATCAAGCATCCACGGTACATGCCAGGCGCGATAGCGGTCTGGATGGCCATTGATGATGCGGAAATAGACGTGCGCGAGCGGAGCACTCTCGCCAACAGCGTCCCTCACACCTGCAATGCGGTTCACGAGAGCGACCGCGACGAAGCGGTTGCGCCGCCGCGCCGCTGCCGCCAATGGCTGCACATCCTTGTGCGACAGTCCGATGGGTTTGTCGGCAAGGATCGGAATATCCTGCTCGATCAGCCAGGCAAGGCGTTCCGCAGCCTCCGGACCGCGGCCCATTGCAACGACCAGATCGGGCCGGTCATCCAGCACCGCGGCAGCACTGGGCCGTGCCATGCCACCGTTGGATGAGACAAAGCGCGCGACCGCATCCGCATCCGGGTCCCACACGCCGGCAAGTTCACTGCCTGCCTCCAGCACGCCCTTCGCATGCATGCCTGAATGCCAGTGGCCAACGCCGATAAATCCCACCCGCATGATGCGCTCCTACAAACCGCCCGAACCATGAAGGATCCCGCGCGAGAGAAAGATATGCGTGATCCGTTGGGTGATGTCGACAAACTCCGATGTCTGCCGTGCCTCGATGCCACGCGGGCGCGGCAGTGCGACCTCGATGATTTGTTCGATACGTCCGGGCCGAGGTGACATCACCACCACCCGATCGGCCAGCAGGACGGCTTCGTCGATGCTGTGAGTGACAAACAGCACGGTCTTGCGCGTGCGAAGCCACAGTGCCTCCAGGTCGATCCGCATCTGTTCGCGCGTCAGCGCATCCAATGCACCGAATGGTTCGTCCATCATCAGCAACGGCGGGTCGTGGATCAGCGCCCGCACGATTGAGGTGCGCTGGCGCATCCCGCCTGACAGCTCGCGCGGATAGCTGTGCGCAAAATCACCCAACCCCACCGCACGCAGAAGCGAGAGTGCGCGATCCCGGTACGTCTGCGCCCGCAAACCACGCAGTTCCACCTGCACCAGCACATTGTCCAGCACGTTGCGCCAGTCCAGAAGCACCGGGTTCTGGAACACGATGCCGATGTCGGTCACTGGGCGCGTCACCGCGCGGGCATTGGTGATCACGTCGCCTGAGCTTGGACGCAGCAGTCCGGCGATCAGCCGCAGCAGGGTACTCTTGCCGCAACCCGAGGGGCCCACGATGGCGACGAATTCACCCTGCGCGACGGTCAGGTCGATGGAGGCAAGAGCGATTGTAGTGGCTGCGCGGCGCTGAAACGTTTTCGACAGGTCGCGCGTGATGATAGAAGCCGGCGCTTCGCTCACTTCGGCAGGAAGTCGTTGGTGAAGAAGGCGCTGGCGGGCTTGTCGGTTTCCAGGTTGCCGTACTGCTTCAGCAGCTTCTCGGTCGCTTCCCAGTCAGACAACGCGCCCCAGCCGATGGGCTTGCCTTCGGTTGCAGGAGACCAGAGATTCGGCAGATCGGTGACGAGTTGGTTTTTCTGCGACTCGAAGTCGAGACCGGACTTCGCCTTCAGCAATGCATTGATGGCGGCATCCGGATCCTGCTGCGCCGCGGCCCAGGACTTCTGGGTCGCCGCAATGAAACGCCGAACGAGATCCGGCTTGCTGGCAATCGTCGCGTCCTGCGTGAGGATCGTAAGCCCCACCGTGTTGGCGCCATTCTTCGCGAACGACAGACCTGCCGGATTGAACCCCTTCTGTTTGACCAGGAAATACTGTTCGTCCAGCCCGCCGAGGATCGCATCGACACGCTTCTCGAGCAGCGCCACCACCTTGCCCGCCGGATCGATCTGCACCAGCGTGATCTTCCCGGTATCCAGCTTGTTGTAGCCGGCAAAGGCGGGGAAGAGCTGGGTCAGTGCATCACCGGCAGTGATGGCGAGCTTCTTGCCTTCCAGGTCCTTCGGCGCCTTGATCCCGGTTTCCGCCAGCGAGATGACACCGAAGGCCGAGGTGTTGAGCAACGACATTACCGTGCGTATCGGCGCGTCCTTCGACACCAGTCGCATGACCGAGGACGAGTCAGCCAGTCCGAATGTATCCGTTCCGGCGGCCACCACCTGGGCGGTGTTAGCTGAACCGCGGCCTTCGTTTATCGTCAGGTCGATGCCGGCATCGCGATAGTAGCCGCGTTCCTTGCCGAGAAAGAAAGGCGCATGCGCGCCCCCCATGTACCAGTTCAGTCGGAAGGACACCGCGTCCTCCGCCCAGGCGGGAGCCGCGAGCAGCATCGATAGCAACACCGCGAGCATTCTGCTCATTATCGTTTCCCCCAATGTCCTCGTTCAGGTCACAGCCAACTCGCCCTGCCGTTCGGTCTGGGATGCATGCCAGGGAATCATCAGCCGCTCCAGTAGTTCGACCACGAAGTACACCAGCAGGCCGATGGCGCCCAGCACCATAACAGTGGCAAACACCATCTGTGTGTTGAGATCGCCGTTGTATTGCAGCAGCAGGTAGCCAAGCCCCCGATCCGACGCGACGAATTCCGCAACCACGGCGGCGGTGGCGGAAATCGCCGCACCGACTTTCAGGCCGGTGAAGATTTCCGGCAGCGCGTAGGGCAGCCGCACCTTCGCGAACGCGCGAAGTCCGCCGGCGCCTGTCGTGTGCACGAAGTCCATGATCTCCGGATCGATCCCACGAAAACCGGCTATGGAGGCGATCACAATCGGGAAGAACGACAGCAGGAAAACCAGCAGCAGCTTCGGCGTGAACCCGAAGCCGAACCAGATGATGAACAGCGGCGCCACGGCGATCTTCGGCACGATCTGCAGGAAAACCACGACGGGGTAAATTGTCTCTTCGAGCGCTCGCGAGAAGACGATGCCGACCGCAAGCGGGATGCTGACCGCAATTGCCAGCGCATAACCGGCGATGATCTCCAGAAAGGTCATACCGGCGCTCGACAGCACCGGCTGCCAGTTCTTGGCAAGCGCGCGGATCACCTGCGTCGGCGGCGGCAGGATGTATTCACGCACGCCGAAGACATGCACGCCGGCTTCCCACAGCAGGAACAGCAGCAGGAAGCCGAAGGCGGTCCGCCACCGCCGGATAAGCGTCCTCACCCGGCGGAGAAGTCGATGAGCTGTCGCACCAGCGTGCCCTGCTTCATCCGCGCAAAGCCCTCGTTGATCTCGTTCAGCTTGATATGGCCGGAGATCATATGGTCCAGCTTCAGCTTGCCCTGCGTATAGAGTTCCAGCAGTCGAGGCATATCGACGCGGAAGCGATTGCCGCCCATCGAGGTACCCTGGATCTTGCGGTCGCGCAGGAAATCGGCGCCGTGCAGCTCGATCTTCGTGCCGAACGGAATCATGCCAATGATCGTCGCCGTCCCGCCTGGACGCAGCATGGCAAACGACTGCTCCGCCGTCGTCTTGGTGCCGATGGCCTCGAACGAATACGGCACACCGCCGCCGGTCATCTCCTTCACCATCTCCACCGGATCGGCATTCGAGGCGTTGATGGTGTCAGTGGCACCCATCTGCTTCGCCACTTCGAGCTTCGACGCCACCGTGTCGATCGCGATAATGCGCGAGGCGCCAGCCATCGCCGCTCCATTGACGGCCGACAGGCCAATTCCGCCACACCCGATCACCGCGACGGTGCTGCCGGGTTCCACCTTCGCCGCGTGGAACACCGCGCCGACGCCGGTCATCACCCCGCAACCCACCAGCGCGCAGCGATCCAACGGCACATCGTCGCGTACTTTCACCACGGCATGTTCGTGCACCAGCATGTATTCGGCGAAGGCGGAGAGATTGAACGCCTGATTGAGCACCTCGCCCTTCCAGGTCAGCCGCCGTGCGGCACCTGGCAGCAGCTTCACCTCGGTGTTTTCGCAGAGATTGGGATGCCCGGTCATGCACTGCGGACATTCACCGCAGAACACCGACAGACAAGTGATGACGTGATCGCCCGGCTTGACATACGTGACATCTTCGCCGACCGCCTCGATCACGCCGGCAGCTTCATGACCCAGAACGCATGGTGTGGGAAACGGATAGAGGCCTTCGATGAAGTGCAGATCGGAGTGACACAGGCCGGCATAAGCCGTGCGCACCAGCACTTCACGCCGCTTCAATGGCGCGTGCTCTACGTTCTCGATGGTGAGCGGCTGGTTTGGCTCGTGGAAGACCGCAGCCTTCATCGTTTCCTCCATCCATTGTCCGGAAACGCTACTCCGAGGAAGGGCGAAAGGAAAGGCGCGGTACTACAGCACCATTTGAGTCTGCGTTACCTTTGCGACCAGCCTGCCCTGTTCATTGGTGATCCGCGTCTCCCACACCTGGGTGCGCCGCCCGCGATGCAGCGGCGTCGCCTCCGCGATCAGTCGCGTCCCCACCGGGGAGCCGGCGAAAAAGTTGGTCTTGCTTTCCAGTGTCGTGGTCCCCTGCCCTTCCCGCAGGTTCACGACAGTACCCAGGGCACCGATCGTGTCGGCGAATGCCATGATCGCGCCGCCATGCATGATCTCGCCACTCGTGCAGAGATCGTGGCGCACAGTCAGTTCCGCCACCACGCGTTCTGGTTCCGCAAGCGTGACGGTAATACCCATCCATCGTGGCAGCGGCGGCAGTTCCTGTTGCAGTCGCGCGGCCATGTCCATATGAACCCTCCTCCATCTCCACAGGGAAACCGCATGCCATGACCACTCAGGCCGAGTCGATTATCCGCGAGGTCATGGCAAGCGAGGCGTATCGGAGCGCGGTCGCAACACTCACGGCGGAGCATGACCGCACGGTCGACGAGATCATCACGCTGACCCAGATTCCTGCACCGTCCTTCCAGGAAGAAGAGCGCGCTGGCGCCTTCCTGGCCATGGCCAAAGCGCACGGACTCAAGAACCTGGAGATCGACGCAGAAGGCAATGTCACCGGGATACGCCCCGGCATTGGCAACGGCCCGCTGATCTGCATCGCTGCCCACCTCGATACCGTGTTCCCCGCCGGCACCGACCTGACCGTCCGGCGCGAGGGAACGCGGCTCTGCGCGCCTGGCGTGGGCGACGATACGCGCTCGCTTGCTGTGCTGCTCGCATGGCTGCGCGCGATGGACGCGGCCGGCGTGCGCACGCGCGCTGATCTGCTGTTCGTCGCGGATGTCGGGGAGGAAGGGCCAGGCGATCTGCGCGGCATGAGGTATCTGTTCCAGAAGGGTCCCTACAAGGATCGCATCAGCGCCTTCATTACGGTGGACAGTCCGGACATGGACCACATCGCCACCGGCGGCGTGGGCTCGAAGCGCTACCGCGTCACCTTCAATGGTCCTGGCGGCCACAGCTACGGTGCCTTCGGTCTGGTCAATCCCATGTTTGCCATGGCCGATGCGATTACCCGGCTTGGCCGCATCAGCGTGCCCGTCAGCCCGAGGACGACATACAGCGCCAGCGTCACGGGCGGCGGCACTTCGATCAACTCGATCCCCAACAGCGTGTGGACCGATTTCGATCTGCGCTCGGAATCACCTGCTGAGTTGGCCAGGCTGGAAGCGGCCTTTCTCGATCTCGTGGCGAAATCGGTCGCGGCAGAAAATGCCACGCGCTCGACACGCAATGGGCCGGTGACGACCGAGATCCACAAAACCGGCGACCGCCCGGCTGGGCGCACCGATGAATCAAGCGAATTGGTGCGCATCGCGCATGCCGCGATCAGTGCGCACGGTTTTCAACCCCGATTCGAGTCATCCTCAACAGATGCAAATATCCCGATGAGCCTTGGCATTCCCGCGATCAAGATCGGTTCCGGCGGCACAGGCGGTCGAGCGCACTCGCTCGAGGAATGGATCGACGTCGAGCCAGAACCTTCGATCCAAGGCATGGCCGCGGGGCTTGCCACAATATTGGCTGTTGCCGGTTTGGTCTGACAGAACCGCACCGCCATCTGAGTGTTGTCAGCGCTGGCCTTCGGTGGTCCGATGTCGTTCATGCACAGCACCGACCCGATTACCGAAGAACTGTTCCGCAGCGCCATCGCCTCCCTCGGGGATGAGATGGTGCTGACCATCTATCGCACGGCCTATTCCGGCGTGCTCAAGAACATCATGGATTACAGCGCTGCGCTTTGCGATGCGGAAGGCAGGCTGGCGGCGCAGGGGCTTTCACTGCCCGGCCACCTTTGCTCGATCCCTGTGGCGTTGCAGGCGGTGTTGCGGCATTTCGGCGATGACATCGCTGAAGGCGACATTCTGATCAACAACGATCCGTACGATGGCGGCATGCACCTGCCGGACATCTTCATCTTCCGGCCGCTGTTCGCGGATGGACGCGTCATCGCCTATGCCGCGACGATTTGCCACCACACCGATGTCGGCGGACGCGTACCAGGCTCAAATGCCTCGGATAGCACGGAGATCTACGCCGAAGGTCTGCGCATTCCGCCGCTGAAGCTTTATGAACGGGGCAGGCCGAACGCCACACTGTTTCGGATGATCGAGCGCAATGTACGCGTGCCAGGACGCGTGATGGGCGACATCCGCAGCCAGCTTGCTGCGTGCGAGATTGCCGCGCGAGGCATGACCGATCTGGTGTCGCGCTACGGCGCGGACGGCGTCGTGACGCTGATGAGCGCCACGATGGATTACTCCGAGCGGCTGACGCGGCACTGCCTGTCCGAGCTGCCGGATGGCGAGGCGACCTTCACCGACTGGATCGATGACGACCAGATCGATGTCGGCAAGCCGATCCCGCTGGTTTGCACAGTGCGCAAGCACGGCGATGCGATGGAGGTGGATTGGACCGGCAGTGCGCCGCAAGTGAAAGGGGCGATCAACAACACCTGGAGCTACACCGCGGCCATGAGCTTCACCGCGGTCAAGTCGGTGCTGTCGATCAATATGCCGAACAACGACGGCGTATTCCGCCCGATCAAGGTGATCGCGCCCCCAGGCACGATCACCAACGGCAAGCTGCCCGCGGCCTGCGCGGCGCGCGGCCTGACCGGCTTCCGCGGCGTCGATTGCTGCTTTGGCGCGCTGGCACAACTGTATCCTGATCGGGTGTTTGCCGCGTCCGACGGCGGCAACACCGGCATCACTATCGGCGGCTACGATGCCGCGCTGCGGCCCTTCATTTATGTGGATTTCCTGTCCGGCTGCTGGGGCGCGCGGCCCTGGGCGGACGGCCTGGACGGCAACACGTCGATGTTCGCCAACATGGCGAGCTTCTCGGTAGAGGTAATCGAAGCCGAGAATCCTCTCGAAGTTCTGGACTACGAGTTTGTCCCGGATACCGGCGGCGCTGGTAAATTCCGCGGCGGCATGTCGCAGCGCAAGACCTGGCGAATGCTCGCCGATGAGGGAATTTTGCAGGTGCGCGCCGACAGGCAAACGCATCGGCCGTACGGGCTGCGGGGCGGCGGTCCGGGTGCGGCAGGGCGCAATATCCTCGATCCCGGGCTGTCAACAGAGCAGAAACTGCACGCCAAGCTGACAATGACGCTGCACAAGGGCCAGATATTCCGGCACGAACTGCCGGGCGCCGGCGGCTGGGGTGACGCCCTCACACGCGATCTGTCATCAGTGGCCAGGGACCTGCGTGATGGTCTGGTGACGATTGAGGCAGCAGCTCGGCTATACGGCGTTGTCGCGCACGGCGATCCGCCGATGATTGACGCAGCGGCGACGGAGGAGCTGAGGACGAGGCTCAAGGCAACGCGACCGCGACTGCCGGATGTTGCCTGGGAGCCGCTCGCCTAGATCTTCTACTACACGGCGAGCAATCGCCCGACCTCGTCCAGTAGCGTCTGGTCGTCTATCGGCTTGCGAAGTATCGGCCCGAGCGCCTCTTTCTCGGCACCAGGAATCTCGTAGCCGGTCATGTAAAGCACTTTGAGATCACGGCGCCGAAGCCGTGCCATCCGGGAGAGCGCAATGCCGTTTACGCTCTCGGGCATGACGATATCGGCGAGCAGAAGATCGACCGGCCCTTCTGCTTCAAGAACCTCCAGCGCAAACCGGAAGTCCTTCGCCAAAGAAACGCCATAACCCTTGCGCGACAGCAGTTGACGCAGCGCCTCACCGAAACCTGCGTCGTCCTCGACGACGAGGATGTGGGGCTTGCGCGGCGGGCAGGCTTGGGATCTGGTCTCGCTCATATCCCGCTTTGTTCACAATCCTGTTGGTCCTTCCTACGATTGCTTGAGTTCTTGTGCAAGGCATACTTTTCCACAAAGCATCCCTTTCGGCTGCGAATTGTGCCGGACGCAATTCCGGCATTTACTTTTCGCCCACTCCGCCGCACGTTCGGAACTTCGTCCATCGTTGAACCTCCCCGAGAGACTGCATGAGTGCACACCAGAACATCATTCTGTCCCTGATCGACCGCCACTACGATCGTCTTCTCACCGACTGGATCGCCTGCCAGCAGCGCGACTCAAGAACCATCCACGCTCATCGCGAATTCGAGACGACCGATCTGGCGAAGCGGTTCCTGGAACAGCTTCAACACGGTGTTGCAATCACGCAACTGGACAACATCGAAGCTCCCGAGTGGGCTCCCATGCGGGAACTATTGGAGGATGTGTCGCGATCCCGCGTCGTCCAGGGCTTCAGCCCGACTGAAACGGCGACGTTCGTGTTTTCGCTGAAAGAGCCGCTGTTCGAGCTGCTCCGCCGCGAGCTGGCGGGGAACGCCGACGCGCTCGCACGTGAGACCTGGATCACCAATCGTCTGCTCGATCGCCTGGGCCTGTATACCGTTGAGTCCTACGCAAAGACCCGCGAGGAGGTCATCAACCGGCAGCAGCAAGAACTGCTGGAACTTTCCACGCCCGTGGTCGCCTTGTGGGAAGGCATTCTCGCGCTTCCGCTCATCGGCACGCTGGACAGCGCTCGTACGCAGATCGTCATGGAAAGCCTGCTCCAGCGCATCGTCGAGTCCGGCGCGGAGATTGCCATCATCGACATCACCGGCGTGCCTACAGTCGATACCCTGGTCGCGCAGCACCTGATCAAGACAATTTCCGCGGCACGGTTGATGGGTGCCGACTGCATCCTGAGCGGGATCCGCCCGCAGATCGCCCAGACGATTGTGCATCTTGGTCTGGAGCTGAATGTGGTTTCAAAGGCAACAATGGCGGACGCGCTGGCGCTTGCCCTCCGTCGATCCGGCAAGATCATCACTGATCGGCAGCAGCCAGTGGCACCGGCCGCTTAGCCGATGGGCGAGATACCTATCCTCAAGATCGGCGACTGCCTGCTGGTCTCCATCCAGGTCGATATGCACGATCGCCTCGCACTGGCTCTTCAGGACGACTTGACGCAGCGGATTGTCGCTGATCGGGCCCGAGGCGTGATGATCGATATCTCGGCATTGGAGATTGTCGATTCGTTTATCGGCCGCATGTTGAACAACATCGCGGCGATGTCGCGCGTGCTGGATGCCGTCACAGTCGTCGTGGGCATGCGACCGGCCGTGGCGATCACGTTGGTAGAACTCGGCCTCGGCCTGACAGGCGTGCGTACCGCACTGAACGTAGACAAGGGTCTCGCACTCATCCGCAGAATCATCGACAGCGACGAGTAAAACGGTGCTGATCGAAACGGACGAGACCATGCCGCTGCGCACCTCGGATGACGTTGTGAGAGTGCGACAGGCGGTTCGGGCGCGCGCGGTCGCCGCCGGATTCAGCCTGGTGGATCAAACCAAGATCGTGACGGCCGCCAGCGAGATCGCGCGCAACACGGTGGACTATGGCGGCGGGGGTACGCTGCGGCTTCAGGTGCTGCACAATGGCCCACGGCGGGGCGTGCGTCTGACCTTCACGGACCAGGGCCCCGGTATTGCGGACATTGCGCGGGCGATGACCGACGGCTACTCCACGGGGAACGGTCTGGGTCTGGGTCTCAGCGGAGCCAAGCGGCTCTCCAACGAATTCGATATCCAGTCCGCTGCCGGAAAAGGAACCGTGGTCACACTGGCGCGCTGGAAATAGCATGTTCATCGCGGTGTCGGATCCTAGCCAGGTCGCCGAGGCCCGCCGGCTCGTGGGCCGGTATGCACAAGGCGTCGGCATTGCGCCCAAGCGGGTGGACGAAGTGGCGGTCGTGGTGACCGAGCTTGCGACCAATCTCGTCAAGCATGGCGGCGGCGGACACATCCATGCGGGGCAATTCGATGATGCCGGTGGCGCAGGCCTCGAACTGCTTGCGCTCGACCGCGGCGCGGGCATCGTCGATGTCGCGCGCTGCATGGAGGATGGCTATTCCACCGCGGGCAGTCCCGGCACCGGGCTGGGTGCCGTCCGGCGCCTGACGGACGATATGCGAATCTATTCACGCCCGGGACTGGGCACCGCGATCATGGTCCGCGTCCTCAGGGAACCAAAAGGCACCAGCGACAATACGGAATTCGGATTGGTGACTGCACCATACCCGGGCGAGACGATCTGCGGCGATGCGTGCGCCTTCATGGAGTATGCCGGCAACCGCACGGTAATGCTGGCGGATGGTTCCGGCCACGGCATCGAGGCCGCACGCGCCGCGCTGGCCGCCACCCAGACCTTCGTGATGCATGCGGACGCCTCGTGCGAGGAGATCGTTACTGCCATTCATGGTGCGCTGGCCCCAACCCGAGGGGCCGCGGTGGCGGTCGCCCGCATTGACACAGCGGCGCAGCTCATCCGTTTCGTTGGCATCGGCAACATCAGCGCCGCGCTGGTGCAAGGCACAACGGTCCGCCATATGGTCTCGCACAATGGCACCGCGGGGCACGTGGCCTCGCGCATTCGTGAGTTTACCTACAGCTTCACATCCGATCCGCTGGTGATCCTTCACTCCGACGGTCTGACCAGCCGTTGGGACCTCGCCTCGTATCCGGGTCTTGCCATGCAGCATCCTTCGTTGATAGCGGGCGTGCTATTACGGGACCACCGGCGGGGGCGCGATGATGCATCCGTCGCGGCGATGCGGCCCGCAAGGTAATTGAGCCGATGAATACCCGCCTGCTGCAGATTGCCATTGCAAACGAAACCGACATCGTCGCCGTCCGCAAGCGGACCCGCCGACTGGCCGAACTGATCGGCTTCGATCTGCAGGACCAGACCCGCATTACGACAGCGGTTTCGGAGATCACCCGGAATGCCCTCGAGTATGCAGGCGGCGGGCGCGTCGAATTCCGTGTGACCGGCGATGCGGCAGGCCAGAGCTTCGAGATCATCGTGACTGACCGCGGTCCGGGCATCAGCGACTTGCCGGCGGTGCTGGCCGGATCACACCGATCGGAGCACGGGATGGGCCTTGGCCTGCTGGGTGCGCGGCGGCTGATGGACCATTTTGATATCACCACGAAACCCAAGGGCGGCACGAGTGTGCGTCTGGGAAGAAGGCTGCCCAGCCGCTCCTCTACCGTCACTCCGGCTCTCTTGCGGCGCGTGATGGACCAGCTCGCAGCGGATGGCCCGGCTGACCCCATCGAGGAAATCACTCGGCAAAATCAGCAGATTCTCCTGCAGATGGAGGAGCTTCGGTCGCGTCACGAGGACCTGGAGCGGCTCAATCAGGAGCTGCAGGACACCAACCGAGGCGTGGTCGCGCTGTATGCGGAACTGGACGAGCGCGCCGATCATCTGCGGCGCGCGGATGAACTGAAGTCCAAGTTCCTGTCGCATATGAGCCACGAGTTCCGCACGCCACTCAATTCCATCCTCGCATTATCGAGGTTGTTGCTTGATCGCGCCGATGGTGAACTGACCCCCGAACAGGAAACCCAGGTTCGCTTTATCCGCAAGGCGGCGGAGAATCTGACCGAGCTGGTCGATGACCTGCTGGACCTGGCCAAGGTAGAGGCGGGGAAGACTGTGGTCGTGCCGGCGCCATTCACGGCGGCTTCGCTGTTTGGCGCGCTTCGCGGCATGCTGCGGCCATTGCTCGTTGGTGATGCAGTAGCCCTGGTGTTCGATGACCCCGTTCATGTGCCAGCGCTCGACACCGATGAAGCGAAGGTGTCGCAGATCCTGCGGAATTTCATTTCCAATGCGATCAAATTCACTGAGCATGGCGAAGTCCGCATCTGGGCGACTGCTGAAGCCGAAACCGATACGGTCAGCTTTCATGTGCGGGACACGGGTATCGGCATGGCCCCAGCCGACCTTGAGGTCATTTTCCAGGAATTCGGGCAGATCACGCACCGTTTGCAGGGTCGCGTGAAGGGCACCGGCCTCGGCCTGCCTCTGGCCAAGAAGCTGGCAGAGTTGCTGGGCGGGCGCATTGCGGTTGAGAGCGCGCCGGGCCAGGGATCGACGTTCACGCTGACCCTGCCTCGCCGCTACTCCGGCATCGAACCTGATACGGTAGTGGCAAATTGGACCGTGGCGTCGGATCGCGTTCCCGTGCTGCTGGTCGAAGACGATCCCGCTGATGCGCACGCGATCGAGCGGATTCTTGCATCATCGGTTTACCAGCCCCTGCGCGCTCGCTCGGTTCGCGAAGCAAGGCACATCATGCAGACAGTGCGCCCATCGGCGATTCTGCTCGATGTCTTGCTGGTCGGCGATGAGAGCTGGCGTCTGCTGCTGGAGGTCCGCAGCAACGACCCAAGCACTGACATTCCCCTGATTGTGATCTCTTCTGCCAACGAAAACCAAAAAGCCGTCCATCTTGGTGCGGATGAGTATTTTGCCAAACCCTTGGACGGCGACAGACTGGTGGCGACGCTGGATCGTGTCACCGGCCGTCATTCGTCCACCGAAATACTGCTGGTGGATGACGAAGAGGTGAGCCGATACCTTGTGCGTCAGCTCTTACCGCGTGGCAGGTATCGTCTTACCTGCGCAACTGACGGAAAGGATGGATTGGATCGGGTCGCGGAGCGGCGGCCGGATATTATCTTGCTTGATCTCGGAATGCCAGGAATGAGCGGTTACGAATTTTTGGCACAGCTTGAGGCTGATGCTCGATTGGCCGACCTTCCCGTCATCGTTGTCACCTCCGCCATTTTGGATGCCAAGGACCGGGCTCTGCTGGAGCGCGCAACAATGATCCTGCCGAAATCCGATCTGTGCTCGACAACACTGACCGAGGCGATCAGCAACGCGCTCAGCTCGAGAGAGGCGGTCGTTGCCGCATGAAGGAGCCGAAGGCGCACATTCTCGTCGTCGATGACGATGACGGTGGACGCTACCTGAAGACGCACGTGCTGCGCCGGCATGGCTATCATGTCAGAGAGGCGCCAAATGGGATGGCCGCCATTGAGCGGTGCTGCGCGAAACCACCTGACCTTGTTCTGCTCGATATGCGGCTTCCCGACATCGATGGCGTCGAAGTCTGTCGCCGCATCAAGAATTCGAATCCAGGCATCGTGATACTGCAGACCTCGGCCGCGGTTACCACACCACACGAGCGCGCCCTCGCGCTCGATGGCGGGGCGGACGCCTTCCTGGTCGAACCGATCGAACCCGAGGAACTGATCGCGACGGCCAAGTCGCTGCTTCGCATGCGGGGTGCCGAGCAGGCATTGCGACGGATGAACGAAAGCCTGGAGCTGCTTGTCGCCGAACGCACGCGCGAGCTGACCGAGGCCAACCGTCGGCTGGAGCTGGAGATCGCCGAGAGACGCAAGACCGAAGACATGCTGTGGCACGCGCAGAAGCTCGAGGTGGTGGGCCAGCTCACCGGCGGCATCGCGCACGACTTCAACAATCTGCTCGCGGTCGTTGTTGGCAGCATGGAAACGATACGCCGCGCATTCGATGCTGGCGGCGAGCTGCCACGGGCGAAGATTCTCCGTCTGCTGGATGCATCCGAGACGGCAACAACCCGCGCCACGAAATTGACGCAGCAGCTTCTGGCGTTCGCCCGCCGCAGCACGTTCAAGCTCGACACCGTCACGCTGGACGAGGTGCTTGTTGCCTGTGAGCCGTTCCTGCGCAGAGCGCTCGGCGACAGTCACACCTTGGTTCTGTCGTTCGAGCAGGGACTGTGGCCTTGCAAGATCGATGCGCCGCAATTCGAGGCCACCATTCTTAACCTGGTGGTGAATGCGCGCGATGCCATGCCCAATGGCGGTGGGCGGCTGGAAATTGCAATCAACAACGTCGTGGTCGATGCAGCGGAAGCAAAACGCACACCCGAACTGACGCCTGGGCCCTATGTCATGGTCCGCGTGACCGACACGGGCAGCGGCATGGCTCCCGAAGTCGTCAGCCATGTGTTCGAGCCATTCTTCACCACCAAGGATATCGGCAAGGGTACAGGCCTGGGGCTCAGCCAGGTGTATGGCTTTATCAAACAATCCGGCGGGCACATTGTCCTTGATACCCAGCCAGGTGTTGGGACCAGCTTCCGCTTGTACCTGCCTCGCAGCGACGACGTGCAGAAGAGTTCCACTTGCGAGGAGCGTTCGGCAAAGACTCCCCCGACCGGGCATGAGACCGTGTTGGTGGTGGAGGACAACGCCGAGGTCCTGGAACTTGCAGTGACCACAATCAGTGATCTTGGCTATCGCGTGTTGACAGCACCGGACGGTCCATCGGCGCTGGAAATCGTGGAGAGCGACCAGGAGATCGACCTGCTGTTCAGCGACATCGTCATGCCAGGCGGGATGAACGGCTTCGAGCTGATCAGTCGAGCACGTGCCATTCGTGGTGACCTGAAAGCGCTGGTCACCTCCGGCTACGTGAACGTTCACCGTTCTGGCACCGACCGTCCCGAAGTCCCGCTGCTGTTGAAGCCCTACCGCCGGGGCGACCTCGCGCAGTGCATTCGGATGGCGCTGGATCGGGTGTAATTCACCGTCAGCTTCGTGCCCCCGCCACCCGCGGATCGGCGGCTGGGATCGATATCGCTCCGCCGCGGTCCGATGCGAAGGTTGTGGTGACCTGCGCGCCCAGCCCGCCGCCACGGCGTCCAAATGACTCCACGAGCGGCACGTCCGCCGGATCGATCGGCTTCATGCGAGGCTTCCGTGCCAGCGCCTGCTCGATGAAAGGCGCCAACTCGGCTTGCTTCTGCCTCTCACGCACTTCGTCGCGCGCCTTGAAGTCCGGCAGTAGTGTCGCTGCGAACAGTTCGAGCGATTCGCAGATGTGCTCGTGCCTGTTCCTGCCGGACTGCTGCACGAAGATCACCTGATCGACACCAGCGTCTTCATAGCCTTTCAGATGCGCGCGCAGCTGATCGGGCGTACCGATGCCACCGCGGCCGGCATTGTCGGGCAGCCGATCCTTCACTTCCAGGAACCGCTCCCACATGTTGGTTACGCCCGGCCGGTGATCGCCGAAAATGCCAACATAACCGAGCGAATAGCCGAAGAAGCGGAAGCCATCGAGGCCGCGCCTGATGGCTTCTTCTTCATCGGTATGACACGACATGCCGGTCACCAGCGCGACGTTCGGATTGACGCTATGGCCGATCGGCACGCATTCCGGTGACTTGATGATGTCATAGTATTCCTGCACCCATTTCGCCGCGAGTTCGGGTTCCAGGAAGGCGAAGGTCAGCGCGCCAAGACCGGCACGCGCCGCACGGTGGATCGTCTCGCGCCGGGAGCATGCGACCCACATCGGCGGATGCGGCTTTTGCACCGACTTCGGCACAACGTTGCGGCACGGCATGTCGAAATACTTGCCGCGGAACCCTGGATATGGCCGCATCGCCAGCATGTTCGCCGCCTGCTCGGTCGCTTCACGCCACATCGCGCTCTTCTCTTCAGGCGAGATGTTGAAGCCTTCCATCTCCAACGCGGTGGCCGACTCACCGGTACCCCATTCGGCGCGGCCATTCGACACCAGATCGAGCGTGGCGATGCGTTCCGCCACACGTGCAGGATGATTGTATTTCGGCGGCATCAGCACGATGCCATGGCCAAGCCTGATCCGTTGGGTGCGCTGCGAGCAAGCAGCAAGGAATATCTCGGGCGCGGAGGAATGCGAGTATTCCTCCAGGAAGTGATGCTCGACTTCCCACACATAATCGATGCCGAGTTTATCTCCGAGTTCGACCTGCGCGAGCGCTTCCTGGATCACCCGCTGTTCGGAATCCTCACCCCAAGGCTGAGGGCATTGATGTTCGTAGAACATGCCGAATTTCATTGTTGTCCCCTCCCCGTCAGCCGCGACCCGGCGCGATGAACTCCCATGGCGCATATTCCTGCGTGATGTCGGTCATCACCTCGATCAGCGCCGGGGAGTTGGCTGCAAGTGCTTCGCGCAGCGCGCCGCGCAATCCATCTGCGTCGTTGGCGCGCCAGGACGGCACACCGAAGCTCTTCGCGTACACCTGGAAGTCCGGATTGCGCAGCATCGACCCCGCATCGCGCCCTTCGAACAGACGACGCTGATCGCGCAGCACGTTGCCGTAAGACGAATTGTTGAACAGCACCGTCACCAGGTTGATGCCGAACTGTACCGCCGTCGCCAGTTCCGAACCACCGAACAGGAAGCCGCCATCACCGGTCAGCGCCACGACTGGCCGATCCGGCATTGCCACCTTGACGCCCAGAGCCGTGGGAAAGCCGGCACCAAGCGTGCCGGAGAATCCGGACGTGATCAGCGTGCGCGGAGAATGGATCGGGAAGCCGAACCACGAGACATAACCTGCCTGTGTCATTTCATCGCACAGGATGCCGTTCTCCGGCAGCACGTCGCGGATCGCGTCGAGGAACGACATCTGCGGCTGCACCTTCTGTATCGTCTGTGCAGTCTCAGCCTTGACGCGTGCAATCGTCTCCGCACGCCTTGCATCGTTGCGCGGCGCAACCACGGCGGCGAGTGCACGCGCGGCATCGGCGCTGTCGGCGACAACCGGCACATCCGCCCTCAACCGGCGCATTTCCGCGGGATCTATGTCGATACGCGCAATCTTCAGGCCGGCAGGCGCCGCACCCCAGCGCGACATGGGAACTTCAAGCCGCGTTCCGAAGCCAACGAGCAGATCGGTTTCCGGCCACAGCCTGTAGGCGGACGCAATCGTGAGCCCGAGCGGATGACGGTCATCGATGATGCCGCGGCCACTGCGGAACGACACGACCGGCGCATTGATGCGTTCGGCCAACGCACGGATTTCGGCCGAGGCGTGCAGCGCGCCGCCGCCAACCCAGAGCATCGGCGCCTTCGCTTCGTTCAGCAGCTTGGCCAGCGCGGTGATCCGGTCTGGGTCGGGCAGTGGCTTGGGATGCAGCGGCAGCGGATCCTGCGGCGTCACCTCGGCCGAAGCGCCGAACTGGTCCCACGGCATTTCCAGCGCAACCGGGCCGGGACGGCCGGACAGCATCTCCTGGAAAGCCCGAGCGGTGAGATAGGATGCCTGGCTCGGATGCTCGATGCGCTCAGCCCATTTGAGCAGACTGCGGAGGGTCGCGAGCTGGTCTGGCAGTTCGTGCAACTGCCCGCGGCCGCGGCCGATCATCATGCTGGGGACCTGGCCGGTCAGGCACAGCACCGGCGCGTTCACGCCCCAGGCGGTGGCGAGCGCAGCGGTGGTGTTGAGCACGCCTGGGCCGGGGACAACGGCGTATGCCGCCGGGCGGCCGGTAGCGCAGGCGTAGCCGAGCGCCATGTAGGCCGTGGTCTGTTCGTGGCGCGCGTTGATCAGCCGCAGGCTGTTCGAGGAGCGCGCGAAGGCGTCGAACAGCCCATAGGTCTGCACGCCAGGGAGGCCGAATACGGTATCGATGCCGTGGCGCAGCAGGCTGTCGACGATGGCTTCTCCGCCGGTCATGCGTGGCATGGACTGGTCCCTCGCGCTGTGATTTTCAGCACGTTGGCATGGGCGCAGAGGCCGGAAAAGCCGCCCCCGATAAGCGATAGGCTTATGCCAGGGTTGCCCGAAATGGGGGCGCTCGTTTCCCTTTGGTTACGCTAGCCTACTCGCGAGTAACCGGGGGAAGAGTCCATACCATGTCGGCCGCCGTTTCTACTGTCGAAAGCACCACGATCCGCCGGGTTTCCTGGCGCCTGATGCCGTTCCTGCTGCTAGCCTACCTCATTTGCTACATCGATCGGGTCAATGTCGGTTTTGCCGCGCTGCAGATGAACAAGGCGGTCGGCATCGATCCGAAGCTGTACGGGCTGGGCGCCGGCATCTTCTTCGTCGGCTATTTCATCCTCGAAGTGCCCAGCAATCTGGCACTCGAACGGTTCGGCGCGCGCACCTGGATCGCGCGCATCATGATCACCTGGGGGCTGGTTTCCGCGGCCTTCGCGCTCATCGGCGGGCCGGTCTCCTTCCTGGTGTTGCGCTTCCTACTCGGTGCGGCTGAGGCCGGATTCTTCCCGGGCGTGATCCTCTACATCACCTATTGGTACCCGGCCCACTATCGCGCCATCATCGTCGGCATCTTCATGGTCGCCATCCCGGTTGCCGGCCTGATCGGCTCGCCGATCTCCGGCGCCATTCTCTACATGGACGGCATCCTGGGGCTGGGCGGATGGCAGTGGATATTCATCCTCGAGGCTGCGCCGGCGGTTCTGTTGGGGCTCGCCGCCTTCGCCTGGCTGACCGACCGGCCGGAACACGCGAGCTGGCTGACGCGGGAACAGCAGCAGTGGCTGGTGAGCCGGCTTGAGGCGGAGCGCCGGCGTGCGCCGCGCGTTCAGCATGAGTCGGTCTGGCGCGTGATCACGAACAAATACGTGCTGATCATGGCGCTCGTGTACTCGGGTGCCGCAGGCGCCTCCACGTCGCTCGCCTTGTGGATGCCACAGCTGGTGAAGTCGTTCGGCCTGACCAACTGGGAGACCGGCCTGCTGAACTCGGTGCCGTTCGGCATCGCCGCGGTCTGGATGATTCTGTGGGGCCGCAACTCCGATCGCACCGGGGAGCGGGTGTGGCACAACGCCCTGCCGCTCGGCTGGATGGTTTTGGCGATGGTGGCGACCTTCGTGGCCATCGGCAGTTTGTGGGCCATGATCCCGCTGCTGACGCTGATCGCGGCAGGCACCTACGCCAGCAAGGGTCCGTTCTGGGCGTTGGCGTCTGAATGGCTGGGTGCGGCGTCCGCCGCGGCGGGGCTGGCGCAGATCAATGCACTCGGCAACCTGTCGGGCTTCGTCTTCAACTACCTGATTGGCTACATCCAGTCGGAGACCGGCAGCTTCCCGCTGGCCCTGATGCCCATCGCCGCCGTGGCGACGCTTGGCACGACCTCGGTGCTGGTCATCGGCCGCCGTCAGCCGCGTACAGTGGCGGCGACGACGCTCGGGGAGAGAGCGTAACGCCGAGTAAACATTTGCGAGAGGTGGTTGCTGAAAGCGATTAATTTCCGGTAATCCGGTCCAGAACCGCCAGAGGAGGAGGAATGCGCAGCCTTGTTCCTTTGTTGCTGCTCGCTGGCTGCACCTTACCCCCCACTCCCGAAATCTTCGGCCCCGCTTCGCTGGACCAGTCCCGCTACCTCGGCCTGGGTGCGCACCCGCCAGAAGGCAGCCCCACGCGATATTCGGCAGCCGACAATTGCGGCACTCCCGATCTATGGAAGCAATGCCCCAAGGTGGTGCGGCCGCGTATCACGATCACCGCGGTCGATCTGAGCTCGCTGGGCCTGCAGCAACCTGACGACACGGCGCCGAAAGGGGAGCAATGAGGCGGCACGACTCAGGGTAGAAGCAACTGCCTCACCCGCCGATCGTTTGCCCCAGTGTCCCTGTGGGCGCGCATGCCAAGCGTCAAGCGCAGCCCGGCCAAGTGGATAAAGAGGAGGGGCTATGCCGGCGCGAGAGAATCGGAAGGACAGACTGAAACGCGACGAAGAAGCGCGGCGCAAGGATCCGCATGGCTTGGCCGGTGTCGATACCGCCGACGAAGACGAGCCGGCGGCCTGGCCATCATCAGATCGGCAGAAGCTGGAGACCACAGTCGCTCGGATCGATAAGAAAAGCGATCCGCGCGCGAAGTGAAACGCGGGATCGATGCCCGGGAACGACTTCATGACCCCGGTGTTCAGGGGTTTTCCCGAGCGGAAGGACGCACGCAATGTCGGCTCATCCCCCTCCTGTCCCACCCGAACAGAGAAACCCGCATGAAACCGGCACCGAAGCCGAGAATGCCCAAACCACGAATGTGCGGCCGAGCAAGCTCAACAAACATCTCGACGAACAGGCCCGCCGGGCAAACATCGAGCAGAACACAAGGAACGAAGGCTATCAGCAGGATCGTTGAACATGGTGAAAGGATCTGAGAATCCGAATGTCGGCCGGTTCGGCGGGCCTGGCAGCAGCCACCAGGATCGTGAGCACCCCGGCAAGAACAAACAGTTCACCGGACACAAGCGGGGTGGAAGCAGGACAGTGCCGATGCCCGGCGCGCCGACCAATGACGACAAAAGCCGGATCTCGGGCGGCGGTGGCGAGCGCGATCTGCACCACACCCATACGCAGAAGCGATCGTAGCCAGCCCAGCTTAACAGATTGACGCGGTACCGCAGACACGAGAGTCTGTGCCGCACGAGGGCTGCCTGCCACTTGCCGCTGCGCATTGGGCCCAGAGCACGCGGCGAGCGGTCTTCGTAGCCATTGACGAGGCGATGCTCCGCAACCTGGCGGCGGCGATGCCAGCTTTTCTCGCCGATCGGCCAACGCTCGTGCTTCCTGCCTGGGATGCGTCGCCATATGACCGCGCCCGACCTTCGCGGGCAGTAACAGGCGAGCGGGTGACCACGCTCGCCTGGCTGGCTGAACATCCAGACGAAGCCGCGTTCATCCTCACTACCCCGGAATCGCTGCTGCAGCGCATCCCATCGATCAGCCGTCTGCTTGAACGTTCGGTCCGCTTAGCCGAAGGCCAAACGCTCGATCTCGCCTGGCTGGAAACCACTCTGGAGGCCTTCGGCTACGAATTGGTGGAGCGCGTTGGCGAGCCAGGCGAGGCCGCGCTCCACGCGTCCACGGCCGACATCTTTCCCGCAGGCGCGACCGCACCAATCCGGCTGGAAATTGCTGATAACACGATCAGAAGCATCCGACGCTTCGCTCCAGATGATCAGTTGAGCGTTGCCGACCTCGAGCAGGCGCTGCTGCTGCCAGCGAGCGAGCGGTTCACCATTCCCGGCGAAGACATGGGCCGCACCGGACGAGTGGCCGAACGCCTTCTGCCGGATGGGCCCTTGTCCACCATATTCGACCTGCTTCCTTACGCGTCCTTCGGGACGATGGAAGGAGCGGACCAGCGCATCGAGGATTGGCTGGGATTGATACGCGACGGCTACAATGTCGCGCTGGCCTCGCTGCGCGAAGGCACACGGCCGCCACGACCACCCGACACGCTCTATCTGGGTCAGGCCGAAATCGCATCCGCTCTTAGCGGCCGGCGGGTGACTGGTTTCGCCTTGGAACGTGCAGGCGAACCGGCGCTGAGTATCGCGATGGCCGCCCGTCGCGCTGCTGTTGCGCTCCTCACGGTCGCCAGAAAGCCGCTCCGTGCTGCGTCGCCTCGCTCAGGGCGAAATCGACATCGTCATCGGCACGCATGCGGTGATTGCTGCGCAGTTCCGCAATCTCGGCTGGTGGTCATCGATGAGGAGCAGCGCTTTGGCGAAGCGCAGAAGCGGGCGCTGCGCGAGAAGCGCGCCAGCACGCACGTGCTGATCATGACTGCGACGCCTTTGCCGCGTACGCTCCAAGCCGCGCTGATCGGGATTGTAGGCGTCAGCGTCCTCGCTCAACCGCCAGCAGCGCGCCTGCCAGTGCGGAGCGTCGTGGTACCGTTCGACCCCGTGGTGGCCTGCACCGCGCTGATGCGCGAAGCGCGCCGGGGTGGTCAAAGCTTCGTAGTGTGTCCTCGCATCGAGGACCTCGCCCCTATGCAGCAGCGTCTGCAGGAAATCGTGCCGGAGCTTTCGATCGCCGTAGCGCACGGCCGCATGCGCGGCGAAGCGGTGGATCGGATCGTGCTTGATTTCGCCGGCGGCGAAGCCGACGTGCTGTTGACCACCAGCATCGTCGAGGCCGGACTCGACATCCCTAGCGCGAACACGATGCTGATCTGGCGAGCCGATCGGTTTGGGTTGGCGCAACTGCATCAACTGCGTGGCCGCATCGGGCGCGGCCGCGAGCGAGCCAGCGCGTACCTTCTGACCGACCCGGCGCATCCGCCTTCAGCTGCGGCCCAAAAGCGCCTGACCACAATCGGTTCGTTGAATCAGCTCGGGGCTGGATTCGATCTCAGCTTGGCGGATCTGGAACAGCGTGGCGCGGGCGATCTGCTGGGCGAGGAGCAGGCGGGTCATCTGCGGCTTATCGGCACTGAGCTCTACCGGTACATATTCACCCGTGCCGTAGCGCGCGCACGCGGTGAAGGTGTCACCGACGAGTGGAGCCCGGCCATTGTGGCAAGCGCCGATGCCTTCGTACCTGAACACTTCGTCCCGGAGCCGGACGTGCGATTGGAAATCTACCGTCGCCTGGCCCGCGCGGAGTCAGTCGATATATTGGACGAGCTGGCGTCCGAGTTGGATGACCGGTTCGGGGCGCTGCCGCGACCGCTGGCGACGCTGCTCGATATCGCGAAGCTGCGCCTGTTGAGTCGCCAACATGGCATTGCTGCTTTGCATGCCGGCCCGCAAGCGATCGCGCTCGCATCCCGCGGCAGTATCGAGGATTTACTGTCTCGATTTCCGGATGCGCACGTTAACGGCGAACGCGTCATTGTGCCCCTCAAGGGCGGGAAGCCAGAAGCAGGCCTGAAACAGGTGCTGGCGGTGTTGTCACACGACGCAACCGCTCGCTAGCGGATGCGGATACTGATCATAGGTGCAGGTGGTTTTATCGGCAGGCACATCGTCCCCGTGCTGCTGTCGCGCGGGCATACGGTTCTCTGCGCGGGCCGCGCCACGGACAGCCTGCGGCAGCGATTTCCGGAATGCGACACTGTGCAGGCCGATATCGCGCACGATGACACCGAGACGTGGCAGCAGCGTCTGCATAGTGTCGATGGCGTGATCAACGCGGCTGGCACACTGCGCGGCGACGTTGAGCTGGTGCATCATCGTGGGCCGGTCGCTTTGTTCGATGCCTGCGCTCGCGCCGGCATTGCACAGTTGGTGCAGATTTCGGCACTGGGTGCCGGACAACAGAACGACTCACGCTTTCTCACGACAAAGAACGCAGCCGATAAGCATCTGATCCGCCTCGCAACGCAAGAAAGCCGGCGAGGCTGGTGCGTGTTGCGTCCGTCCCTTGTCATCGGGCGTGGTGGCGCCAGCACAGCGCTGTTCAGCGCGCTGGCCGCTACGCCATGGCCCATCCGGCTCGGCGACGGCACCTGGTGCGTGCAGCCGCTTCATATTCGCGATGTCGCTCGCATTGCCTCGGAACTGATTGAGCGGCCTTCGCTCCCCCCTGTGCTTAATGCGCTGGGACCCGAACCCATGACCACCGACGAGCTGACCGCTACGCTGCGTGCGTGGCTTGGTCTCCCGACGCGCCCATTCGTCCCAATCCCCAAACCATTGATCACAGCGGCAGCCCGCATTGGCGATCTTCTGCCTGCCGGTCAGCTCAGCACAGAGACCCTCACCATGTTGGCGCGCGGCAATACCGCGGATGTCACGCCGTTGCAGGACGTATTGGGATGGAGCCCAGGCCGGCTCCGGGACGCACTGGCCTTGGAACCTGCCGCCCGGGCGGACCGCTGGCTGGCGCGGTTGCTGCCTGCACGCCTTTTCCTGCGCGCCGCATTGATCGCCGTTTGGATTGGCTCCGGCCTCGCGTCCTTCGCTTTGGCCCGAGACGAGGCCGCAGCCCTATTGTCGCGCGTCGCAGACCCCGGCGTGGCGGTCGGGATCACGTGGAGTGGCGCTGCACTGGATGTCATGCTTGGACTGGCTCTGCTCGCGAGGCGGTACAGACGTGCGGCTTTACAGGCGCAGCTTCTCGTCATGGCGATTTACACTCTGCTGGCGACCATCATCGCGCCTGAACTCTGGGCCGACCCGTTCGGCGCACTGTTGAAGAACATCGCGGTGTTCGCAGCGAC
>CAYRTL010000002.1:10529-13189 GCA_964427005.1 uncultured Acetobacteraceae bacterium | reverse complement strand
TCTGGGCCGACCCGTTCGGCGCACTGTTGAAGAACATCGCGGTGTTCGCAGCGACATGGGCGCTGCTGGCGATCGAGGACTGACCCGTGCTGTATCAGTGGCTGCTCTGGATGCACATACTCAGCTCGACCTTGCTGTTCGGCACCGGTCTTGGCACCGCTTTTCATAGCTGGATGGCCCATCGCAGCGGCGATTTGCGGACCATCGTGGTGGTGAGCCGCAACGTCGTGCTCGCCGATTGGTTGTTCACTGCACCGGCCGTTGTCGTGCAACCCGTGACCGGCGCCTGGCTCGCTTTGGAGGCCGGCCTTCCCCTGACCAGCGGATGGCTACTGCTCGCGCTTGCGCTTTACGTGCTGACGGGCGCGTGCTGGCTGCCGGTCGTGTGGCTGCAGATCCGAATGCACCAGCTCGCCTATGCCGCGCTGCGCAGTGACGGAAGATTGCCGCCGCTGTATTTCACCTGCGCGCGATGGTGGCTCGTTCTCGGATGGCCAGCGTTCATAGCGGTCATCGCGATCTTCTATCTTATGGTGTTCAAGCCTGACCTGTAGGTGTAGAGCAGTCTCAATAGCCGCGTTCCCAATCGATCACATTCCTCAGTGGCTTCTCATCGAGATAGGCTCGCAGATTCTCGCAGAAGATCTCGATCGCGCCATGCCGATTCTCATCGCTATGCCCAGACGTGTGCGGTGTGATCAGCACGCGAGGATGATGCCAGAGCGCCTCAGGCGGGAGATGTTCGAATTCACCGACATAGACATCCAGCACCACGCCACGCAGATGCCCCCCGCGCAATGCCTCGATCAGAGCCGCCTCATCGACAATTTCGCCACGCGCGACGTTGACCAGTACAGCACTCGGCTTCATCAGCGCCAGGCGTCTCGCGTTGATCAGGTTGGTAGTTTCGTCAGTCCACTGGCAGCACACTGCAACGAAGTCGCTTTCGGGCAGAAATCGGTCCAGGTCTTCGCTGCCGCCGATTGCCGAGAAGCCCGGTGGCAATGCACCGTTGGGCGTTCGCCGCGTACCAATCACCTGCATGCCCAGTGCAGCACCCAGGCGGCCAACCTCACGGCCGATGCCGCCAGCGCCGATAACGCAGAGCGTCTTGCCTTCAATCAGCAGCGGACGATATGAGCGATGGTTGAAGGATCGATCGGCGGTGGCGCGATCCAGGCCCTTGGCGAAATGCAGCATACCAGCGATGGCAAACTCCGCCATCGCCAGGACGCTGCCGGCACCACGCGAGGTGGTCACCGTGACATCGCTGCCCCACAGATCGCCGAGGCGGAGATTGGACGCGCCCGCTGGCCGCTGATGGAACCACTTCAGCCTCGGCGATCGCGCGCGCAGATCAAGCGGGAAAGGCCAGCCGCCAAGGATCACCTCCGCCTCTGCCAGTAACCCATCGCGTTCGGCGCGCGTACCAGAGCCAATGGAGCCAGGAGGGAGGTAGCGGGAGGCGGCATAGGCAGACCAGGTCTCGCGGATTTCGCCATCGAACCAGCCACCGGCGTCCGTCAGGCGGATCGCCGGATCAACCGCCGCGATCCGGGCATGGTCAGCGGCACTGATCCGCTGGATGGCAAGCACATTGACCGTGCGCATGAGATCGATCCCGCCCTCGATTGGTATGCGGGCCGCATGGTGGCACTATGCGCCACAACATCAAGCGACGAGGGAAACGAGATGGCGATGCGCATTCTTTGGCCAAATCTTCCGGCCGAATTCCATCAGATTGCTCGCGAGGCGGTGGGGCCGGGGTTCGAGACCGATTTCTGCGCCAACGCCGCCGAGGTGACGGACGCACAATGGGCCAATGCCGACGCCATCGTCGGCTCCTGCCCGCCGCAATACATCGACAAGCTGCGCAAGTGCCGTATCTTCGTGAAGTACGGTGTCGGCTATGACGATGTTGATATCGAGCGCTTCGGCAAGCTCGGCATCCCGGTCTGCAACACGCCCGACTACGGCACGCGCGAGGTGGCCGATCACGCGATCGCCCTGATGATGACGCTGGCCAAGAGCATCGCGTATCACGATCAGGAGTTGCACGCCGATCTCCGGGCCAACTGGCGTCCGGCGCATAATCCGTTCGGCCGTCGGCTTTCAGTGTGCACCTTCGGCGTCGTCGGGATGGGTCGCATCGGCACGGCGGCGGCCCGCCGCGCCAAGGCTTTCGACATGGATGTGGTGTTCTATGACCCGTACCAGCCGAACGGCTATCAGTTCGCAATCGGCGTCCGGCGCGCCGACACGCTGGCCGAACTGATGGGCCAGTGCGACTTCGTCAGCATCCACGCGCCGCTCACGGCGGAGACGCGCAATCTGATCGGCGCCGATGCGTTCGCCGCGGCGAAGCGTGGGATGATCCTGATCAACACGGCACGCGGCCCCATCGTCGATATCGACGCGCTGCACGACGCGATGAAGGACGGCACGGTGCTGGCGGCTGGACTTGATGTGCTGCCGGAGGAGCCGGCCAACTCACAGAGACGCCTTATCGCTGCCTGGCAGCGCAATGAGGACTGGATCCGCCACCGTCTAGTGCTGACGCCGCACTCGGCCTTCTACACGCCGGAGAGCATGCGCGATAATCGCGCCTTCGCCTCGCGTACGGCGGCACGTTATCTGCGTGACGGGCGGCTGGAGAACTG
>CAYRTL010000002.1:0-10429 GCA_964427005.1 uncultured Acetobacteraceae bacterium | reverse complement strand
GAGGTGTACATCGTGGGGGATGTATGAAAGACAAAGTCGACGTTCTGATCATCGGCTCCGGCGCGTCCGGCGCCGCAGTGGCTTGGAGCCTCGCCGAGACGAGAATGCGCATCCTGTGCCTGGAGCAAGGCGACTGGATGAAGCAGTCCGACTATCCGACCAACGGTCGGGATTACGAAGCGCGTGTCTTCAGCGACTACGCCACCAGCCCGAACATCCGCAAGCGGCCGAGTGACTATCCGATCAATGACGACAACTCGCCGATCAAGGTGGTGAACTTCAACGCCGTCGGCGGCTCGACCGTGATGTACACGGCGCATTATCCACGCCTGCATCCTTCCGACTTTCGTGTTCGCACGCTGGACGGCGTGGCCGATGACTGGCCGATCGATTACGCGACGCTGGAGCCGTTCTTCGCGGAGAATGACCGGATGACCGGGGTTTCCGGACTCGCCGGCGATCCTGCCTATCCAGCGCACGAGCCCCCGATGCCACCGCTGCCTCTCGGCAAATCCGGCGCCAAGATCGGCAAGACGATGAACCAACTCGGCTGGCACTGGTGGCCGTCGGACAGCGCAGTCGCCACCGTCGAGTATGACGGCCGCGCGCCCTGCATCAATCTCGGGCATTGCACGCCGGCCTGCGCGCAGGGGGCAAAGGCGAGCACTGACATCACCTATTGGCCACATGCCATCCGTGCGGGTGTGGAGCTACGCACCCATTGCCGTGTGCGCGAGATCCTCACCAACGACGATGGGATGGCAACGGGCGCGGTGTATTACGACAAAGACGGCGTCGAGCAGTTCCAGCCGGCGGAAGTCGTCATCCTCGCCTGCAACGGCATCGGCACACCGCGGCTCTTGCTGAACTCCGCGTCAGGCCGTTTTCCCAATGGCCTCGCGAATTCCAGTGGGCTCGTGGGCAAGAACCTGATGTTCCATCCCTGGGCGCAGGTCATCGGCTATGTCGACGAACTCATGGACAGGCATGGCCCGCCGCTCTGCCTGTGGAGCCAGGAGTTCTACGAGACCGACCGCTCGCGCGGCTTCGTGCGCGGCTTCAACTTCCAGTTTGTCCGCACTGCCGGCGTCGGCTCCGAGGCGGTGCAGGCCGAGGCCAACGGGCTGTTGCCCTGGGGCGAGAGCCATCACGATATCTTCCGCAGTATGGTCGGTCACCGCATGCAAGTCGGCATCTGCACCGAGGACCTGCCCGAGGAGCATAACCGCGTGACGCTCGATCCGGAGCTGAAAGATGGCCATGGCGTCCCCGCGCCTCGGATCGACTACACCATCGGCGAGAACACCAACCGCATCCTCGACTTCGCGATCGAGCGCGGCAAGGAGATCCTTACGGCCGCCGGTGCGCGACACATCCACGCGGTGCGTCCAGTGGTCTATGGCGGCTGGCACCTTCTCGGCACCGCGCGCATGGGCAACGATCCGGAGCGATCAGTGGTGAACGCCTGGGGACGCAGCCATGACGTGAAGAATCTGTTCATCGTCGATGGCAGCATTTTCGTCACCTCTGGCGGGGTGAACCCAACTTCGACCATCCAGGCACTGGCGCTGTACATCGCCGACAGCATCAAGCAACGGCTGGCAACCCTGTTCGATTGAGGCGGATATGAGCGAGCAGACTCTGACCGAGGCGGAAATCGCTGACTTGCGTTGCCTCGCGGGCATTATGATTCCCGCCAGCGCGCAGTACGGCGTGCCGGGCGCCGATGACGCCACGATCTTTGCTGACATAGTCAACAGCATCGGACGCGAAGCCGACAACGTGCGTGCTGCGCTCGCCAAGCTTTGCATACTGGCGGGCGGCGCTTTCGCGGCGTTGGATCCTGCGCAGCGAGTTGAGGTAGCGGCGAAGCTGCGTGCCGATGGAGGGCGGCCGGTCGGCGTCATCGCCCGGATCGTGCTGCTCTGCTATTACCGCGATGACAGGGTGATGGTGTCGCTTGGTCTGGAGCCGCGAGCGCCGTTTCCAAAGGGCCACGTGGTTGAGCAGGGCGACTGGTCGCTGCTCGATCCAGTACGCGCCCGTAAGCCCTTCTGGCGCCCAGTGTCGTAGCGGCCGGCTTTCTACTGGTAGATCCCGTAGTCCGGCCCGAACCGTATCGCCATCATGCTCGACACATCATCGACCTTGCGGTTGAACCGCGCCCAATCGAAGTTCCTTGGATCAGCCCGTTGCACCGAGTTGATCTCCTTATGGCCTACGACCATGGAACGCTTGATCTTCAACCGGCGACACAGGTCGTAGACCAGCATCGCTACGGTATCATACTGCCAGTCGGTGAAATCCAGCTGGGATTGGTCGCCCTTGAACATTGAGATGTCCTGCTGGTACATTTCGATGCCGATTGAACGATAATTGTGATTCTGCACGCCGGCCACCCCATCCGGATTCCCTGCATGGCCAGCCGCCTTGTCTTCGGGAACCATCGCATAGAGAACGCCGAAATCTCGGCCGATCCAGTAATGGATGGAAGTGCCTGCGTCGTTCGCGCTGGCAATGTAATCCGCGCTTGCCTCCTGGGAGCGCTTGCTTTCGGTCCCGTGCAGCACGATCTCGTCGATCGCCGTACCGCCGCGTGAATATACATTCTTGGCCGGCTTTAGTTTCATGTGCAGCAGGTTCGGTAGTGCCTGCGCATATAACGCGACAATTTCCGCCTGTTTCGCCAAACCGACTGCAAAGGCTCCAGCCATCTTTATCCCTGTGGGTGGTTGAGAACGTCGTGCCGACGGCATTGGGGGAGATCCGCCATGGCGGTCTGGATGACTCAAAGGAACTGGCGGTGACAAAGGATTCTTTGTCAGCTCCTGCATGAACCAAGGTCATGCATGGTCGTGTGGGCACGGCAGCTTGATGCACATTTCGGAGGTATCTTTTCAGATGGTCAGCGGCCAGGGTAAGTGGGGCGCCAGCCCGACGCCGTTGCGGAAATCGATAACTCACGCTGATCACGAGGAGCCCGGATGAACGACACCAGATTTGCTCGGATGGCGCAGGCAGCGCGGCTGTTCCGCGATCGCGTGTTCCCTGAGCACGGCCAGGACTTCGCCCGCCTGACGAGCGGCCAGGATCCGGCCGCGCTGTTCGTCACCTGCGCGGACAGTCGGGTCAGCCCGGAGATGATCACCGATGCCGCGCCGGGGGACCTGTTTGTCTGCCGCAACATTGGGAACCTGGTGCCCGCCTATGGCGAGATGCTCGGCGGTGTCTCCGCGGTCGTGGAGTTTGCGGTCAGCGCGCTCCGCGTGCCGCACATCATCATCTGCGGGCACTCGGATTGCGGCGCGATGAAGGCGCTGTGCGATCCGGTGAAGCACGGGCTGGACAACATGCCGACAGTGAAGTCCTGGCTGCGGAACGCCGAAGCGGCACATAGCATCGTGCGGGCGACGGCGGGGGATTTGCCAGAAATCGAGATGATAGCCGCTCTGGTGCGGCAGAACGTGGCGCTGCAGCTGCAGCACTTGCGCACCCATCCAGCCGTTGCCGCCGCTCTCGCTCGTGGAAGCATCAAGCTGCACGGCTGGATTTTCGATATTGGCGCAGGCCGCATTGACGCGCTGGACGAGACGACTGGCACGGCAGTGCCGCTGGAGGCCTCGGGTCAGGCGACTGCCTGACGATCAATACTGCGAGAAGCGAGAGCCTCGCTAGAATTCAAATTCGGGTCCATCGACATACCGGAACCGCTCCAGTGCATCCGCGCGCAATGTAAAGCCGAGACCCGGCCGATCGGGCGCATGCACCATGCCGTCCGGGCGAATGTCGAATGGCTCGTTGAAGAGCTCCCACATCATTGGCATGTAGCCTTGGGTTACCTCCAGTATATGGCAGTTTGGAGCTGCCATCGCGACGTGAATGCTTGCCGCGAACAGCACGCCGCTGCCCCAGGCATGTGGTGCGAGTCGCACGCCATGCGCTGAGGTCAGTGCCGCAATACGCCGGATCTCCGTCATGCCACCTGCGCGGGCGACGTCTGGCTGCGCGATGTCCAGAGCTCTGCGCTCCAGCAAATCCTGAAAATCAAACCGCGTGAACTCGCGTTCGCCGGAGGCGATGGGGATTGTCGTCGATCGGCGCACTTCCGCCTGACCGGCATGATGGTCCGGCGAGACAGGCTCCTCAAACCAGGCGATGTCGTAGGGCTCGAGCTCTCTTGCCAGCTTGACGGCGGTGGCAACCTCAAGCGAACCATGCGCGTCGACCATCAGTTCGACTTGTGAGCCAATTCCTCGCCGGGCGGCCTTGACCCGGCGCACGCAGTTAGCGATCGAGAAGCCGTCACGGCCGACGACGCGCATCTTGCAAGCGGTGAAGCCCTTGGCGGCGTATCCCCCAAGTTCCGCCTCGGCTTCGTCGCCAGGCGCCCAGCCGCCACTGGCATAGCCGCGCACCGAGCTGCGTGCCGCGCCGAGGGCTTGATAGAGCGGGATGCCCAATGCCTGCGCCTTGACATCCCACACCGCGATATCGACCCCGGCGGTCGCCTCCATGATCACGCCGCGGCGCCGGCTTTCATCGGCCTGTGTGATGCCACGCTCGAGTGCGGGTCTGCTGCGCGAGCCATTATACATCTTCTCGTAAATGCGTTCGGAGAACATTGGATCCTCGTCGACGCATTCGGGAGCGAGCTCGTGCTCGACAATTGCAGCTACGATCGGTGGCGTGCCGAGAGCAGCTCCAATACCGGTGAGTCCATTGTCTGTCTCCACGCGGATCAATGTTGCGTCGCTCTTGACCTTTGTCCCAAGGTCGGTGCGGTGACGCCTCTCGGGCGGCACGGGGGCCGACATGGGGATCGCTGACACTCTGGCAATTTTCATGGAGCGCTGTTCCCTGATCACTTACCGCCGGTCGACCATGTCATGCATCGCTGTCGGAAGCCATAACCCCACGAAATCACGGCACTGCCTCACTGATGCGGCGCTCGAAGGCACGCAACCGCTTATAGACTGAGATCAGCTCGACGATTGTGGTCCAGCTATTCACAAGATATTGGAACGAGCTTTCTACTCTGCCGAACGCGCGAACGATCTGCTGCATCACGCCAAGGGTCAGGGCACCAGTCACCAGGGCAGGTCCGAGTGCGATATAAGGAACCAGAACGCCAAACTGCAGATAGGCGTATCTTGCCACGTCAAAATACATGTAATGCAGGAACAGCCGAAAGTAATTCTGTCGCACTCCGTCGAACAGCGTGTTGAACTGAGCCGGGGAGGCGCGTTCGCTGTCGTCCTCCCCGTGGACAAGCTCCTTGCGGAACGCTGCCTCGACACGCTGGTTCTCGAACTCCAGACCCGGCAGCTTGAAGCCCACCACCGCCATCAGCACGGTGCCCGCCAGGGCAAAGACGATCGCCACCCAGACCAGCGAATGGCTGACCGGACCGAACCAAGGTAGCTCGGTGATCTTCGCTGATAACGTCCAAAGTATCGGCAGGAAGGCGAACAAGGTCATGACGCTGCGCATGAAGCTGACGCCGAGACCTTCCATAAGGCGGGCGAACCGCATCGTGTCTTCCTGGACGCGCTGCGACGCACCTTCGATCCCGCGGAGAGCGCGCCAGTGTGCGGCATAATAATCGGTCATGGCGGTGCGCCAGCGAAACACATAGTGCTTGATGAAGAAGTCGGTGAAGACCGCGATGGTTACGTATAGCCCCGCGATGTAGCCGAACGTGGCCAGGTGCCCCATATATTCGTCCATTGTTATTGTGTGGGGCGGGTTCAGAGCCTTCTGGATGAGATTGTAGAAATCGCCGAACCAGTCATTGATCTTGACGTCGAGCTCGACCTTGTACCAGGTCGCGAACAGGATCAGTGCCGCGCCCGGAAGGGACCACGGCAGCCACCGGTGCGACAGAAAAAATGCGTGGAACACTGAACCTCCCGTTTGTACCCCGGCTGGACGACGCTGTTCAGTCTGGGTGATGCCGCGCGATGATAGCAAAGCTGGACGGCTACTACCCAATGGTAGATAATCCGACCAGTCAGTAGAGGAGACGATGGATATGGCGGAACGGACGACCGAACTCGACGCGCTGGTCATTGGCGCCGGTTTCGCCGGGCTGTACCAGTTGCTCTGTCTGCGCGATCGCCTCGGCCTCTCCGTGAAGGCGCTGGAGGCAGGCAGCGGGGTGGGCGGCACCTGGTATTGGAATCGCTATCCGGGTGCGCGGTGCGATTCGGAAAGCCATGTCTACTGGTACACATTTTCCACCGACCTGATGCGGGAATGGGAATGGTCCGAGCGCTATCCCGGCCAGGCTGAAATCTTGCGGTACCTTAATTTCGTTGCCGATAAGTTCGACCTGAAACGCAGCATTCAGTTCAACACCCGCGTGACCTCCGCGCATTACGACGAAGCGGTCAACCGCTGGCGCGTGCGCACCGAGCAGGGTGAGACATTCCTCGCGACGTTTGTCGTCACGGCAGTCGGCTGCCTTTCCACCGCCAACGTGCCGAAGATCCCTGGCCTGCAGGATTTCAAGGGCGACTGGTACCACACCGGCCAATGGCCACACGAAGGTGTCGATTTCACCGGCAAGCGTGTCGGCATGATCGGCACTGGATCGACTGGCATTCAGGCCGCGCCCGTGATCGCCGCGCAGGCGAAGCATCTGACGGTGTTCCAGCGCACCGCGAATTATTCGGTGCCTGCGCGGAACGTGCCGCTTACGCCGGAATTCAAGCAGTACGTCAAGCAGAATGCGCAGGAAATCCGCGCGACAACGCATCAGACCTACAATGGGATGGGCTTCAAGGTCGAGGATCGCAAGGCGGTCGAAACGTCGCCCGAGGAGCGCGAAGAGATCTATGAGGCGGCGTGGGAGCGCGGGGGGCTGCAGTTCCGTGCGACATTCCAGGACATGCTGGTCAGCAAGGAGGCGAACGACACGGCGGCGGATTTCATCAAACGGAAGATCCGCTCGATCGTGAAGGACCCGAAGACCGCGGCGATCCTGTCCGACATCGACCACCCCTACGCGGCCAAGCGCCCGCCGATCGATACCGACTATTTCGAGACCTACAACCGGCCCAACGTCACGCTGGTTGATGTGAAGGCCGCGCCCATTCAGCGCATCTCGCAGGCGGGGATCTGCACGACCGAGGCTGAATATCCGGTGGACATCATCGTCTTTGCCACCGGTTTCGATGCGATGACCGGCCCGCTGCTGCGCATGGACATTCGCGGGCGGAATGGCGTTGCGCTGAAGGATGTGTGGGAAGCGGGGCCACGCAATTATCTTGGCTTGCAGGTCGCGGGCTTCCCGAACCTGTTCACCATTACCGGTCCCGGCAGCCCGTCCGTTCTGTGCAATATGCCGGTGGCAATCGAGCAGCACGCCGATTGGATCACCGGCTGCATTGGGTACATGCGTTCGAAAGGGCTGGAACGGATCGAGCCGCGGCCCGATGCGGTTGAGAAGTGGGTGGCTGAGGTCAACGAGGTCGCCAACCGGACACTGCTGCCGATGGCGAAGCATTCCTGGTACCTGGGAGCCAATATTCCGGGCAAGCCGCGCGTGTTCATGCCGTATGCGGGAGGCATGATTCGGTATCGCGAGATCTGCGAGAACGTGGTTGCACGCGATTACGAGGGCTTCGCGCTGTCGTAAGGCCAGGGCAGAAGGTGAGGTTCCTCACGGAGGACACTGAGCAGGAAAGCCACCGAGGGCCACTGGGAAGCTATGTCAGGCGCTCCGCGCGAAGCTGCGTCAGATGTCGAGCGTACCGGCACGCGCGGCTTGATACCGCTTTGCGACTTCCGGCCAGTTCACCACGTTCCACCAGGCAGCAAGATAGTCGGCGCGACGGTTCTGATACTTCAGATAATAAGCGTGCTCCCATACGTCATTGCCGAACAGCACGCGACCGCCATCCATCAGTGGCGTATCCTGGTTGGGACGGTTGAGCACCGCCAGTTTTCCAGCGCGGTCGACACTGACCATCGCCCACCCGGAGCCAAACTGGCCCAGACCGGCGCGATTGACTGCGTCTTTCAATTTGTCGAATGACCCAAAATCGCGATCAATCGCGACAGCAAGTTCGCCGGTGGGTGCGCCACCTTTGCCGCCCATCAACTGCCAGAACATCGAATGATTGGCATGTCCACCGCCATTGTTGCGCACGGCAGTGCGAATTGTGTCGGGAAGCTCAGCAAGCTTGCTTAGCATGCCGGACAGGCCCAATGCCGCCACCTGGGGATGGTCCTTCACTGCTGCATTCAGGTTGCTGACGTAGGCTGCGTGATGCCGATCATGGTGGATCTGCATCGTTTGTGTGTCGATGTGGGGTTCATTCGCCTCTGGCGGGTAGGGCAGCGGTGGCAAGATGAACGGCCCCGGTGCAGCGGTTTGGGCAAACAAATGACGGCTTGCAACGGTGGCGCTGATGGTAGCGACGCCGAGTAATGCGCGGCGGCGTGACAGGCTCATCACGGCATTCTCCTGTGTGACAGGGTCTCGCCATTACAGACCGAATGGAGGAGTGTTGGCTAGGGCAAGACGCCTCCAGCATGCCGGGGCCAAGCACCGGCATGACGATGGAACAGGCGAGCAGTGTTCACGACAAAGGATTACTTCTCATCTCGCATGTGAGGAGAATTCATTTGTCGACGCTCTCGCGCCGCAACTACGGTGCCGCCCGGCAGTTCCATTTACCGGCGAGCGCGTTGTGCAGCGATCAATGGCCGACTTCAGCCGCAGTCAGGTGGCAAGCCGCATCGGCACGGCTAAGTTTTATTCGAAGCGGCTGAAATGGGTCGCCATGCTCGTTGGCACACTGATCACCGGAACGGCGCAGGCAGATTCGTTGTCTGGCGCAGCGTTGGTTACGAGTTTGCGCCAAGGTGGCTATGTCCTTCTCATGCGGCACGCGAGTTCGCCTCCTACGCCACCGACCTCCGCCAGCGCCGAGCCCGACAACACCAAGTTGGAGCGCCAGCTTGATGAGACCGGGCGAAGTTCGGCACTGGCCATGGGCAAGGCAATCAAGATACTCGCCATCCCCATTGGAGAGGTTTGGTCGAGCCCGACCTATCGCGCGCAGCAGACGGTTCGCCTCGCCAATCTGCCGGACCCAATCGTGGCGGCCGAGTTGGGTGACGGCGGACAAAGCATGCAGGCGATCTCGAAGGCCCAAACGGTTTGGCTGCAGGCGAAGCTCGCAGAGAGGCCACGCGCCGGCACCAATACGATTGTCGTGACGCAATTTCCCAATATTCAGGAAGCTGTTGGCCAGAACGCGTCCGGCCTTGCAGAAGGCGAGGCCCTCATTATCCGACCCACCGGTGCGGGCGGCGATGAGATTGTGGGACGAGTGAAAATTCAGGAATGGCCCTCTTTGGCTTCTCAACCTTACACCCAATCGCGTTGAATGACCCACGCGCCGCCTTCATCGTCATGGCGGGGCTTGGCCCCGCCATGACCTGAAACAACCGCCATGAGTCATGATCAACAGGTATTAGGCGTTCCTCGCTGAAAGCGTTTGTTTGAAGAGCGAGCCATCGTCTCGGGGTAGGCGAAGATGCCTGGGCTTCCGCCAGTGTGAATCCATAGAACCGACCGGCCGCCCGCGAAGCGTCCCTCTCGGGCAAGTCCAATGAGACCGGCCATTCCCTTGCCCGAGTAGACTGGGTCCAGAGCCAATCCTTCCAATTGGGCGGCGAGGTGGACCGCCTCCTCGGTTGTCGCGTCGGCTACGCCGTAGGCGGGACCGCTCCAGCGCCCGACTACCTCAACGAGGCTATCGTCCCACTTTGCTGCGCAGCCGAGCACAGCGGCAGCTTCGCGTCCGACCCGGCACACGTCGGCGCGAACCCGGGCCGCCTGCGCGTCTACATCAACGCCGACCACCCGCGCCGGATGGCCCATTGCGAGCAGCCCAGTCAGGAGGCCGGCCTGTGTGCCTGCACTTCCGCTCGCGTGCACGATCCAGGCGACGTCTGGCAAATCCCTGACGATCTCTTCCGCCGCAAGGGCATAGCCCATTGCACCGAGCGCGTCTGAGGCCCCGTAGGGCACAAAGTATACATGACGGCCGGCAGCGGCGAGGTCGTCCGCAATAGCACGCAAACGCAGATTGCGATCTTCATCCCAGGGAATGTCATGAATCACTGCACCATACAGGCGATCCAGTAGGATGTTGCCCGTGTGCTCGTATCCCGGCTCGGTCGCGGCGAGACGCCCGTGCATGATACCAAGATGACACTCCAGTCCGAGTTTGGCGCAGCACGCTGCAACCTGGCGGGCGGTGTTGGACTGCACGACACCGCCGCAGACGATGACGTCCGCGCCCGCCTCCTGTGCCGCGGCTAGATTGAATTCGAGCTTGCGGATTTTGTTGCCGCCCAGACCAACGCCAGTACAGTCATCGCGCTTGACGTGCAAAGACGCGATGCCCAGCAA
>CAYRTL010000001.1:211277-212583 GCA_964427005.1 uncultured Acetobacteraceae bacterium | reverse complement strand
TTAGGCGCGAGTGTCCGGTTGACGCGAGGTCACGTCCGAGGGAACCTACCAACCATCAACTGCGTGAGCGCCTACCATGGACGCTGCTTCATTGAAGGTGTTCTGGCAGCCTGGATGAACGAGCTGCCTGAAACTCAAGGAGTTTCTCTCGGTCCGTGCGATCGAGTTCGAGTCCATCAATGTTCTGGAAGACCAGGCGGGCCTCGCTGAGCTGAGGCGCCTGGGAGCGCGGTCCGTTCCGGTGCTGTCGCGCGGCGACGAGTACGTGTTCGCGCAGAATATAGCCCATGTCGTGAAATTCCTGGGCCTGAATGAGGCGACCGGCCCGGTGCTGTCACCGCAACAACTGATTGCGCGGCTCGATCTGTTTCTCGGTGCTGCGCTGCGCATGATCCCGCAAATGCCGGACGTGAAGCTATCCACGGAGGTACCGAATCGTCCTCGCAGCTATCGCGTGCTTGGTCACCACATCTTCCGCATTGCCGAGACATTCATCGAGGTCGCGAACGGTGCGGCGTTGACCTACGAAGGCCTGACCGCACCGCCGCCCGTCCCCATGCAGACCACGGCCGATATCGTGGCCTATGGCGCCGACGTGCGAAGGCGGCTTGCCGCGTGGTGGGCCGCGAAGACCGACAAGTCAGGCCGCGACACCGTGCAAACCTATTACGGACAGCAGCTACTGCACGAATATCTGGAACGCACCACCTGGCACGTAGGGCAACACGTCCGACAGTGGATCATGCTGCTTGGCATGGCAGGAATTGCGCCGGATCGTCCTCCCGCTGAAGCCGATTTTGCTGGCCTGCCGATGCCGAGTCAGGTCTGGGACGGCTGAGCACGGTACTTCGGCCAACGACAGCGGAGCATGAGCTGATCTCAGGCATGAGATGAGAACTCATCCTTTGTGACAACGGCACATCGCACCCAACTGCGCGTCCAGCAAACGCCAGTTGTGACGGTGGACGCCTATGATTCAGGACCAGTTCGGAATGATCGACTACGATGAGAGCGGCGACGGGCCGACCATCGTCTTTGTGCCAGGGTCATGCAGTACAGCCGCCGCGTGGCGGCCGATCATCTCGCTGCTCGACCGAAGATTCCGTTGTGTGACTACCAGTCTATTGGGCTATGGCGGGACGGAGGAACGCCGCACCGGCGTCCGCACCGACATCGGCTGTGAGGCCGAAATCGTGGAGACTGTCGTTCGCCAGGCTGGCTGCCCCGTGCATCTGGTCGGCCATTCGTTTGGCGGCCTTACTGCGCTTTCGGTCGCGCTGCGGCGCGAGGTGCCGTTGTCAAGTCT
>CAYRTL010000001.1:159693-211177 GCA_964427005.1 uncultured Acetobacteraceae bacterium | reverse complement strand
TTCAGCTTCCACCCGACACCGGATTCGCTGGCCAACATCGAAGTTCCAACTCTTATTCTGTATGGCGGCAGGAGCCATCCGGCTGTGCAACGCGGAAACGAACTGCTCGGCGAATGTATGAAAAACGCTTCGGTTCGGACGATCAGGAACGCGTCACACTTTTTGATCTCGACTCATCCAAAGGAAGCGGCCCGTGCGATAGGGTTACACGTGGAGGACGTGGAGCACATCAGCCCAGCACATTTGATGAGCATGGCGCTGATGATGTTCTGAATGAATGGTCCTATCGGGGCAGTCGGGTCCCGCCGCTCAACCTTGAGAAGCTGACGATGGCTGCGCCGGCCGCGGCACATGCCGCCACAATCAGTGACTCGCGCGTCCCGCTTTCCGCGAACAGTCCGAACATCAGCGCCACCATCGCCGCCCCCATGCTTTGGCCCAGCAGCCGTGCCGTAGCCTGCATGCCGCTGGCTGCTCCCGCCCGATGTGGCGGCGCGGTGGTGAGGATCGCGCGATTGTTGGGAGTGTTGAAGAAGCCAAATCCGATGCCGCAGATCAGCAGTCGCCACACTATGTCGAAAGTCGAGGGATGCGCGGGCAACCACGCTACCAATGCCAGCCCCGTTGCCATCACCGCCAGACCACATCCACCGAGCAACCCGGCCGGATAACGATCGGACAATCGCCCGCTGAACGGCGCAATCACCGCCACTGCCAGCGGCCAAGGCGTCAGCAGCAGTCCGGTCTGCACCTGGCTGCGGCCCAGCGTGTTCTCGAAGAGGAACGGCAGCGATACCAGCGCCATCGACTGAGCAAGGAAGGCGCAGATGGACGTCGCTACCGACAAGGCGAACAGCCGGATCTTCAACAGGTCGATGGGCAACATGGGCGAGCTTTGCGACAGTTCCCGCGTCGCGAGCACGAAGCCGAAAACTCCAGCGAGGCAAAGCTCGGCAACGGCAAGTGTTGCGCTTTCGCCATGGCCCAACCCGCTGATCGCACTGATCAGAGTGCCGAAGGTTAAGGCACTCAAGAGCGCACTCAGCCCATCGAAGCGTACGCCGGAACTGGGCGTATGCGGCAGCGCGCGCCACGCAATGGGAATGGCAATTGCGCCAATCGGTACGTTGACCGCAAACAGCCACGGCCACGCGGCAACGGACAGGATGGCCGAAGCAACGGTGGGGCCGACAGCAGAAGCGATCGATCCAATGGTCGCGTTAAGCCCCACGCCGCGCCCGATCCATCGGCGTGGATAGATGAAGCGGACCAGCGCGCCATTCACGCTCATGATGCCCGCTGCGCCGAATCCCTGGATGATCCGTGCAATGGTCAATGTCAGCAGCGAGTCGGAAAGCGCGCAGCCAAGGGAGGCAATGGTGAATACGACCAGGCCATACTGGTACACGCGACGATAGCCGTAGATGTCGCCGAGTGATGCCAGCGGCAGCAGCGATATCGTCACGGCAAGCTGATACGCGTTCACTACCCAGATCGAGGCTGCCGGGCTGGCATTCAGGTCCCGCGCGATTGTCGGCAGCGCGACATTAGCGATCGCTCCATCGAGTACCGCCAGTGTCAGCCCGAGAGCTATGGTCAGGATCGCCCAGTAACGCTGCGGCAGCGGTACTCCGTCGGGGGATGGTTGGGCGAGATGTATCTGAGGCTGATCCGCCATTACTCGGCGACCAGCGCGCCGGCAGGCGATGCCGTTGCCTGCATTACAGCTGCCAAGACTGTGTTGGCGTCGAGTTCGCGCAGGTCAGCCCGTCGTAATGTGCTCACCCGCGGCCCACGTGGCGCGCACAGCTCGGGATCCGAGTCCCGCGAGAACAGGACGACCGACGGGCAGCCAGTGGCCGCGATCACGTGCATCGGCCCGGTGTCATTGCCGATGGCGACGCGGGCGGCGCGTCCGAGCGATACAAGCTGGTCAAGGCTGGTGCGCCCCGTGAGGTCGAGGCCCGGTACGCCGGCCAGGCTGGCTTGAGCCAATGGATGCTCCGGCGTGGTGCCGATCACCACTGGCGTCATGCCACGCTGGTTCAGCATGAAGGCCAGCTCGCGATACCGGTCAGCCGGCCAGCGTTTGACCAGCCGGTGCGGCGAACTGCCGGGGGCGAGGAGGGCGTAATTATCGGGTATTGCGAAGCCTTCGATATCCGCATGGCTCCATGACACGTCGGCTGGCTCGTGAGTGACAATGCCCGCCTGGCGGAGTTGGCCGAACTGGCGATCAACATCATGCAAGCGGTCGCGGTTCGGATCGCGATCGGGCAGGGAGCAGCTCCGTGCGATGCCCGACCAGTCCGGTCGTCTGTGTCGAGGAAATAACTGGAAGAGCCGACTGGACCGGCTAGAGGTCTGGAGATCGTAGACGCGGTCGAAGCTGCCCTTGATCAGGCGCCGGCGCAGGCGCAGCCAACCAGGAAGATCCCACCATTCGAGACGTTCAGCCGCCCAGACGGTATCGAACCAGGGTGAACGGGTCATCCAGTCCGCGAACGGCGGAGTCGTGAGCAGCGTGATGTGGGCGGTCCGGTGGTGGCGTCGGATTGCGGCGAACGGACCGAACGACAGGACGACATTGCCCAAGGCGCCCAGCTTGAGCACCAGAATACGCTGCGGATCGGCCATCAGGCTGGCGGGTGGGTGGCGGCCCAGTGTCGGGCAATGTCGATACGGCGGGTAATCCAAACGTCAGGCAAGCGTCCAACATGATCGAGCAGACGTTCCAGTCCGCCGGCACGGGCCGGATGGCCGATAATCCTCATATGCAAGCCGATCGACAGCATCTTCGGTTGCGTGGCTCCTTCCCGATAGAGGAAGTCGAACGCGTCCCGGCAGTAGGTGAAGAAGTCATCGCCCGTGGCGAACGTGCCGCGACCGAACTTCGAGTCATTGGTCGAAAGGCTGTAGGGGACGACCAGATGGGGCCGCCCTTCGACCGTCGTCCAGTAGGGTAGCTCATCGTCATAAGCATCTGAGTCATAAAAAAAGCCGCCCTCCTGGACCAGGAGCCTGCGGGTGTTCAGGCTGGGTCCGTAGCGGCAATACCATCCAAGCGGCCGCTTCCCGATGGTCTCCCTCAGCGAGGCGACCGCCCGCCGGATTCGCTCCCGTTCCTCGTCTTCGGACAGCTCGAAGTGCTTCTCCCAGCGCCAGCCATGGCAACAGACATCGTGGCCGGCCGCACGGATGGCAGCGGCAGCGGGCGGATGGCGCTCCAATGCCAGTGCACAGCCGAACACCGTGAGCGGCAGCTTTCTCTCGGCGAAGAGACGCATGATCCGCCAGAACGCCACGCGGCTGCCGTAGGCAAACATGCCCTCGGCAGCGAGGTCGCGGCCTCTCACCCCCGGATTGAGCATGCCGTTCTCGGTCAGACCCCATTCGGACGCAGGATCGCCGTCGGGCACCGACGGTTCCGATCCCTCCTCGTAGTTCAGCACGAAGTTGAAGGCGAGCCGCGCACCGCCAGGCCATTTCGGGTCGGGCGGATTTGGGCCATAGCCGATGAGATCGCGGTCCATGGGCCCGAAGATGCACCGATCGGGCGGCGCTGACCACTGGTTGACTGGCCCGTGATACGCGCCGAAAAGCCGCGGCATGTCGGTCGCCGCGACGTCCTGGATTCTTAGTGAGGGCTACGCCGGATTGCAGACGCAGGCGCTCGGTCTGGCTGAGGCTGCCGGACTGCGGCCGGAGCTGCGGGTGTTGGCGCCGCGCGCCCCATGGAAATGGGTTGCGGCTTCGTTCTGGCCCGCGCCCTTGGCCGCGGTGCCGGACGCCTTGCGGGCGCCTCTGCCCGAGCTGGTCATCGGCTGCGGTGGGGTGGCGGCTGCAGTCGGCGCCGCGTTGCGCCGAGGAAGCCGCCCTGTCGTGCAGGTGCAGCATCCCCGAATGGACCCGAGGCGCTTCGACCTGGTGGTCGTCAACCGCCACGATGAGCTGACCGGCCCGAACGTGGTGGTGACTCGCACTGCCCTGCATCGTGTCACGCCGGCGCGGCTGGCGGAGGCAGCTCGGGAATGGGAACCACGGCTGGCGCATCTGAAACGGCCGCTGGTTGCGGTGCTCGTTGGCGGCAGCAATGGTCGCTTTCGTCTCGACGCTACGGTGGGACGTGAGCTGGCAGTGCAGCTCGCAACCATGATGCAGCGTGATGGCGTCGGTGCTGCGGTGACGCCGTCACGCCGCACGGATCGCGGCGTGACACGCGTGCTGGCTGACGTCCTGACACCGCTCGGCGGTTACGTTTGGGACGGCAATGGCGACAATCCTTATTTCGGCATGCTGGCTCTAGCCGATGCGATCGTCGTGACGATGGACAGCGTCTCGATGGTTTCCGAAGCGGTGGCAACAACGGCGCCGGTGATGCTAGCGAAGCTTCCCGGCCGATCCCGCCGCAACAGTCTGTTCACTGATGGGCTGCTCAAGGAAGGCCGTGTACGCGAGTTCAATGGTCGGCTCGAGCTGTGGCCTGTGACACCGCTCGACGACACGGCAGAGGCGGCGGCCGAAATGTGCCGCCGGCTCGGTCTCTCGCATCTGGACGCGCCATGCTGAACATCGAGACGTTTGACAATCGCGTCGGCGGCAACGTGCTGTACAAGGCGTTGGCCCATCCGTTGGCAGCGGAGGCGATCAGTCGGTTGTACGCACGGCTGGGGCAATCGGGGCCGGTGGCACTGTACGATCCCGAAGGCATAGCCGCGCCACTCCTTGCGCTGTATCCGGATATGCCCAACATCACCGGCGTTTATGTGCACGACGTGAGCGCGGTCGGCGCGGAGCGCGCCGGCCACATGGCGCGAGCATTGACCGATCTGCCGCAGAGCGAAGCACGAACCTTGTTGATAGCCGCGTTCGATGCCGCCCGTATCGCGGCCCGGATCGCGCATCTGCTGCCGCCGTCGATCGAGGTGGTTACACTGGATGAGGTGAAGCTGCCGAACGCGCTGCTGACCAACCGAGCACGCTATCTCGACAAGCTGAACTTCGCGACGAACTTCGCCTTCTTCCGCGACGCTAACGGGTTGTCCACACGATTGGTGTCCGCGAATTATTGGTCCGGCTATGGCGGCGGCGCCATCCGGCTGTGGCTGCGGCTGTTCGACCACACTGGCAACGTGCTGGCGACATGGCAGCAAGAGGTAGCTGCAGCACCGTGCGGCTTCTCCATCGACAGCCGCGCCGCGCGCGAAAGGTTCAATCTGCCTGCCTTCACCGGTCAGTTGTTCATCCACGCGATCGGCGCGGCCGGCCACGATGTGGTGAAATATGCGCTGGACACCTATGCGAGCGACAATGGCGCAAGCCTGTCGTGCACACACGATGCCAACGCGTGGCCGTCGGATCGCTATGCCGGCTTGCCGGCTCCGCGCGACGACGAGCGTGTGATCTTGTGGTTACAGAACAGCCACGCCACACCGATACCGGCCGGTGCGGTCGCTCTCGACCGGATGGGCGTGGAACGGCCGGTGCTGTTGAAGCAGACAGTTGGACCCTTTGCCACCATTGCTATTGATGTTGCGGATGTGTTGCCAGCGCTGCGCTGGCCGGCGCAGATTGAATTGCGGGCTGGACGGCACGTTGTGCGGCCGCGTTACGAGGTGACACGAGGCGAGCGCGTTCGCATCGCGCACGTCAATGTCGAGCGTAGTGACCTGAAGGCTGATCCTGTCATCCCCAAGCTGCCGGAGCAGTTGGGACGCGGCTATCTGCTGCCATTTCCTGTACTGCCGCGAGATCGGTTCCGTAGCATTGTTCAGCCCACGCCGATGACTGTGTCACAGAAGACGCTGCCGCTGCGCCTCGATGTATTCGATGAAGCTGGAAATAGGGTAGCGGAGCGGTTCCTGGGTTGTCTGCCGCGAAGTCACGAGTTGGCGGTCGATGTTGACGATGTATCGGCGGGACACGCCGAACTGGTGTATGATTTCCGAGATGGTGGTGAAGCGGACGGTTGGCTGCATGCGCTGTTCCGCTACGAGGAGCGGCAGTCGGGCCACGTCGCCGAGTCCAGCTTCGGCGGGCACATCTTCAATACCATCATGACATATCGCGATGAGCCGCAATCCTACAACGGCCCGCCACCGGGATTGAGCACGCGGCTGTTCCTCAAACTGGGCGACGCGCGTCGACGCAGCTTCGCTGTATTGATCTATCCATCATCCACGCCCTGGTATGCGCGGTCTTCAACGATGCTCTTGCTGCACGATGGCGGCGGCAAAGTAATTACGGAGCGTGGCGTCGCGATCGCGTGTTCGGGTTCCACGATGGTATGGCCGCACCTTGTGTTTGGCGACGCAGCGATGCGGCAGGCAGGACCGGATGGTTATGTGTTGGTGCGCGATACCACGTGCCGGCTATTTGGCTATCACGGACTGATGGACGAGGCCGGTGGATTTTCGCTGGACCATATGTTCGGGTTCTGACGGCCAATTAGTGCCAAGAGCATTCCCTTGATGGTCCGGGGAGCGTATGCATAGTCCGCTCAACTGCAGGACACGCGAGGGAGGAAGAGATAATGTCCGGCTACAGAACGAGTCGTCGCGATGTCCTGAAGACCGCTGCGGCTGCGACGGCTGCCGCCTTGACCCCGATCGGTCTAGCCACGGCGCAACCGGCGGCTCCGCCACGGAACAGGACGATGAGCCTGGTCTGGGGTGGACGCGAGGGACGGTGGGTGGATTTCGAGCTGTGGAATCCGTACTCGCTCGGGTCCAATCACCAGAACGGCGCCAACATCATCTATGAGCCGCTTGCCTACTACAGTGCGTTTGCCGACAAGACCTATATGTGGCTGGCAGAGAGCTATCAGTACGCGCCCGATTTCAAACAGCTCACCATCAAGACGCGCTCGGGAATTTCCTGGTCCGACGGCACGCCATTCTCAGCGGAGGATGTGGCTTATACGCTGAACAGCCTGCGCGATATCGGCGGCAAGGTGAAATGGGGTATCGATGTACAGCAGGTGATGAAGGAGGCAAAGGCGACAGACGCTAATACCGTCGTCATTGACTTCATCGTGCCGGCGCCGCGCTTCTTCTTCTTCCTGACCTATAAATACGACATCGGCGTTTATATCGTGCCGAAGCACATCTTCTCCGGGCAGGACTGGACGACGTTCAAGCACTTCGACATTGCCAAAGGCTGGCCAGTCACAACAGGTCCATGGAAGGTGGTAGATGCGTCGTTGCAGCAGAAGGTGTTCGACCGGCGCTCCGAGTGGTGGGCTGCGAAGGCAGGCCTCGCACCGATGCCAGCGGTCGAGCGCACAATTTGGCTGCCATTCGCGGGTGAGCAGGCTGCAGCGCAGGCGCTGATCACGAACCAGCTGGACGCCGGCACTGGCATGCAGCCGGCAACGTTCCCGACCTTGTTCCGCGGCAATCCCAAGATCATCACGCACAGTGGCCAGAAGCCGCCCTACGGCTATGTCGATTGGTGGCCAATCTCGCTCTATGTGAACAACGAAGTGAAGCCGTTCGACGATAAGGACGTGCGCTGGGCGCTGTCCCACTATATCGATCGGCAGCAACTGATCGACGTAGGCTATCTCGGAGCATCGCAGGCATCGTCGCTGCCCATGCCACCCTATCCGCCGCTACAGCCCTACTTCGATGCGGTGAAGGACCTGCTGGCGAAGTATGACACGCTGGCTTTCGACCCGAAGAAGGGCGACGCATTGCTCTCGGGCAAGGGCTTCAAGAAGCAAGGCGGGTTCTGGACCGATCCGCAAGGCAAGAAGCTGACGCTGGACATTATCGGCTTCGGCGCCTCCGGGCCTGCGATCGGCCCCGTGTTGTCGGAAATGCTGAAGCGGCACGGCGTCGATGCGTCGATGAGCATACCGCCCGATTTCGACGATCGCTTCCAGAAGGGCCAATATGTGGGATCAATCTACGGCCATGGCGGTTCGATCACCGAGCCTTATTCGACGCTGCGTCTGTACCAGGGCCGCAGTGTCGCAGTGCCTGGTGCACATCTCGTCAATTTCGCGCGCTGGAAGAACGACGAGTTCGACAAGATCACGGACGAAATGTACGTCACCGACCCGAACAACAAGCCGAAGATGATCGAGCTGTTCCATAGGGCGATGGAGATCTGGCTGCCGGACCTTCCAGACATCCAGTTGGTGCAGAACTTCCACCGTATTCCGATGAATACCACCTACTGGAAGAACTGGCCGACGGCTGACAACAATTACGTTAATGGCGCTTCCTGGCACCTGACCTATCCGATCGTGCTGTGGAACCTGCAGCCGGCCTGACGCATGCAGCTTGCCTATATCGCCCGCCGCTTTGGGGTCTTCCTGCTTATCGTCTGGCTGGCCGCCTCGCTGAACTTCTTCCTGCCCCGGCTCTCGGGGCAGGATCCGGTGCGCACGAAATTGCTCCAGTCGGCGCAGCTTGGCGGCTACGTGCATGCCGGGATCGAGGACATGGTCAAGGAGTATGATCGTCGCTTCGGTCTCGACAGGCCGTTGTGGCAGCAATACCTGACCTATCTTCGTTCCACGGCACAGTTCGATTTCAACTATTCGATTGCCAACTACCCGCGCACGGTGCGCCAGATGGTAGCCGAAGCGGTGCCTTGGACCGTGGGGCTTCTTGGCACCACGACCCTGCTTTCATTCGCTATCGGCACGCTGCTGGGCGCATTGCTTGCGTGGCCAGGGGCACCTGGATGGATGCGCTGGTTGATGCCGCCGTTATGGGCGCTCCACGCTATTCCGTTCTTTCTGCTTGGCTTGATCCTGATGTACCTGTTGGCCTTCCAGTTGCCGCTGCTGCCGATATTCGGCGGGTATAGCGCGGGTGCCGTGCCCTCGCTGTCGCTCGGCTTCATCTGGGATGTGCTTTCGCATGCGCTGCTGCCAGCTTTGTCGATTGTCCTGGTGGCGACCGGAGGATGGGCGCTGGCGATGCGCGGGATGATGGTGACGACAATGGGCGAAGACTACGTGACCTTCGCCGAAGCAAAGGGGCTGAAAAGCCCCACGATATTTCTGCGATATTGCCTACGGAACGCCATTTTGCCGCAGACGACGGCATTGGCTCTGGCACTTGGACAGATCCTATCGGGCGCTGTTCTGGTCGAGGTGATCTTCGGCTATCCCGGCATCGGTGCGCTGCTGTTTCAGGCGATTCGCGAGAACGACCACTTCCTGATTCAGGGCATCGTGTTCACTGTGATCGTGGCGCTGGGCCTCGCGACGCTGATCCTTGATGTGGTGTATCCGTGGCTGGACCCGCGGATTTCGTATCGGAGGGTGTGATCCGCTACCTCCGCCGCAATCTGTCTCTTGCCGTCGGCATCGTGCTGCTGTCGCTGCTCGCGCTATTCATCATCATCGGCAATCTGACCGTTGACACCGACCTGGCGCGGCCACTCTCGGTGCGCGCGTTGCAACCGCCGTCATGGGATCATCCTTTCGGCACAGACCGCCAGGGACGCGATCTGCTCGCCGCCATGGTGGCGGGCACCCCGCTGACGCTGAAGATCGGTTTCATAGCCGGCTTCCTCGGCGTTGGAATCGGGACGGTGCTCGCGTTCATCGCGGGCTACTATCGGGGAGTAACGGATACCGTCATCCGGGGCGTCGCCGATATCGGTCTTACTGTTCCCGGCCTGCTCGTGCTCATCATCATTGCAGTCTCAGTGCGCGGCGGCCTGACCGTGGATGAGATGGCGATTGTCGTAGCTTCCCTTGCCTGGCTGAGCCCAACGCGCACCATTCGAGCACAGGTATTGACCCTGCGCGAACGGGGCTACATCGAAGTCGCACGTCTCAACGGCGTGACAGGCCCCGAAATCATTGTCCGCGAGATGATGCCCAACCTGCTGCCCTATCTGGCAGCGACACTCGTCAACGCGATCTCGGCGGCCATCCTCGCCTCGATCGGCTTGGAGGTGCTCGGTCTGGGACCTTTGGATTCCCCGACGCTTGGCATGACGCTGTACTGGATCAACTTCAACGCCGCGATCCTGAACGGTTGGTGGTGGTGGTGGGTCGCGCCCATCGTCATCATCCTCATCGTCTTTCTCGGCCTGTTCTTCCTCACCGTTGGCCTTGACGAAATCGCCAATCCTCGTCTCCGGCAATCCGTATGAACGCCCCCGTCCTGCGCGTGGAAGGTCTGCGCGTCTCGTATGACCATCCACTCGGCGCCGTCCGTGCGGTGGACGGTGTCTCATTCAGCCTGCGCCCGCGCGAGCGCTTTGGGTTGGCTGGGGAATCAGGCTCCGGCAAATCCACCATGGCACTTGCCATCCTGCGCCTGATCCGACCACCCGGTCGTATAGACGGCGGCGAAGTGTGGCTGGATGACACTTTGCTCTCTTCTCTATCGGATGAGGCGATCCGTAGGCTGCGGCTCGCCGGCATCGCGCTGGTGCCGCAGGGCTCGATGAACTCGCTCAATCCGGTACTGCGCATTCGAACACAGATCGCCGACGCTTTGGGTGATCATGGGATGAGCCTGCCAAAGCGGGATCTGGAGACCCGCATTCGCGACCTGCTTGGTCAAGTCGGGCTACCGCCTGAGGTCGCGGACAGGTATCCGCACGAGCTTTCCGGGGGCATGAAACAGCGCGCGTGCATTGCCATCGCGATCTGTCTTCGCCCGAGGGTGATCATTGCCGACGAACCTACCAGCGCACTGGATGTTGTCGTGCAGCGCCAGGTGATGGCCACGCTCGGTCGCGTGCAGCAGGAACTGGGCGCGGCGGTTATTCTGGTAGGCCACGACATGGGATTGATGGCGCAGTTCGTCGATCGCCTCGGTGTCATGTATGCCGGTCGTCTGGTGGAGGTTGCGCCTATACGCGACATCATCACTGAGTCGAAGCATCCATATACCCAAATGCTGATTGCCAGCCTCCCCTCGCTCCAGCGCAAGGGAATGATGCAAGGTATTCCCGGGCTCGCGCCACTGCTGCGCGATCTGCCGACGGGCTGCGCATTCCATCCACGTTGTCCTCGTGCCAACGAGCGCTGTCGCGGCGAACGGCCCGAATTGCGCGACATCGCGCCAGGCATTCAGGCAGCGTGTCACTTTGCATGACTGCGCTGCTCGAAGCCCGCCATGTGACGAAGGCCTTTGGTGGTGGTCTGCTCGATCGTCAGAGCAATGTAGCGCTCGAGGATTTTTCCATCACCATTGATGCTGATCGTCCCACGGTTACTGCCATCGTCGGCGAAAGCGGCAGCGGCAAGACCACGCTTGCGCGCCTCTTGCTTGGTCTGGTTCCGCCAACCTCAGGCCAGGTGCTTTATCAGGGGCGTGATTTGCATGCGCTGTCTGGCGCTCAGCACCGCTCGTTCCGACGCGACATTCAGGCGATATTTCAGGACCCGTATGGGGTCTACAATCCGTTCTATCGTGTGGACCATGTGCTCACGACGCCGGTTGCCAAGTTCCGCCTGGCCAAATCGAAGGCGGAAGGCAGAAACCTGATCGAGGATGCGCTGCGTGCCGTGGGTCTGCGGCCCGAGGAAATCCTCGGCCGCTACCCACACCAACTCAGCGGCGGCCAGCGTCAGCGGGTGATGGTGGCCCGTGCGCTGCTGCTGCGACCACATCTGATCGTCGCCGATGAACCGGTCTCCATGGTGGATGCGTCACTGCGCGCGACGATTCTGGGTTCGCTGCGCCAACTCAATCAGGAGCGTGGCATTTCGATCATCTACATCACGCACGATCTCGCCACCGCCTATCAGGTGGCCGACGAGATAATCGTGCTGTACCGCGCCTCGGTCGCCGAGGCAGGCGACGTCGAACTGGTGGTGAAGACGCCGAAGCATCCGTACACGCAACTGCTGATCGCTTCGATTCCGCAGGTCAGTACGGAGCGCACATGGCTGGACGAACAGCCTGGCAGCCAGCGGACCGCGACAGGCCACGCGGGCTGCAAGTTCGTCGGCCGTTGCCCGGTGGCAATGCCGATCTGCCGCGAGGTGCCACCGCCACAGCGCGAGATTGAGCCGGGGCGCGTGGTTTCCTGCCATCACTACGCAGGCGCGACCGCCTGATCGCTGCTGTAGCCTTCTCGTCAAAATCGCGACATAAGGGCGGCCAAGGAGACCTTGTCATGCCCGATACCATGCCCGCCCGTACCTGGGCGCCTGATTCCTGGCGCGCCTGCCCGATCCGGCAGGTGCCGGCCTATCCGGACCCCGAGAAGCTGGCGGCCATGGAGGCTCGGATCGGCCGCTACCCGCCTCTGGTGTTCGCCGGTGAGGCTCGGCGGCTGAAGGCGCAACTGGCGGCCGCGGCCGAGGGCAGGGCGTTCGTTCTTCAAGGGGGCGACTGCGCGGAAAGTTTTGCCGACTTCACGGCGAACATCATCCGCGACACGTTCCGCGTGCTGCTGCAGATGTCGGTGGTGCTGACGTTCGGCGCCTCGCTGCCGGTGGTGAAGATGGGCCGCATGGCCGGCCAATTCGCCAAACCCCGTTCATCCGATAGCGAAACCCAGGGTTCCGTGACCTTGCCCTCTTATCGCGGCGACATCATCAACGGGCCCGAATTCACCGCCGAAGCGCGTACACCTGATCCTGCACGCATGGAGTTCGGCTATTTCCAGTCATCAAGCACGCTGAACCTGCTGCGCGCTTTCGCCTCCGGCGGCTACGCCGATTTGCACGAGGTGCATCGCTGGAACCTGGACTTCGTGGCGCGGTCGCCACTGGCTGAGAGATACCAGGATCTCGCGCATCGTATTGATGAGACGCTGTCGTTCATGGCGGCCTGTGGCATGACCAGCGCAACAACACGCGACATGCGCGAAACTGATTTCTACATCAGCCACGAGGCGCTGCTGCTGCCGTACGAGCAGGCGCTGACGCGGATCGATTCCACCACGGGCGATTGGTATGGCTGCAGTGCGCATTTCCTGTGGATCGGTGATCGCACGCGGCAGCTTGAGGGTGCGCATGTCGAGTTCCTGCGCGGCGTGAAGAACCCGCTTGGTATGAAAGTCGGCCCGACTCAGGAACCCGATGATCTGTTGCGCATTCTGGAGCGATTGAATCCTGCAAATGAAGCAGGCCGCATCACGCTTATCAGCCGCATGGGGCACGACAAGGTTCATGCGCGCCTGCCAGCCTTGATCCGTGCGGTAGAGCGTGAAGGGCACAAGGTGGTGTGGCTGTGCGACCCGATGCACGGAAACACGATCTCGACCGTTGCCAAGCTGAAGACACGCAGTTTCGATGCGATTCTGTCGGAGGTGCGGAGCTTCTTCGATATTCACGCCGCGGAGGGTACCTGGGGCGGTGGCGTGCATGTGGAAATGACCGGCCAGAACGTCACCGAATGCACCGGAGGCGCACATCAACTCACAGAGGCGGATCTGACCGAGCGTTATGAGACGTTCTGTGACCCTCGTCTGAATGCCGAGCAGTCATTGGAGTTGGCGTTCCTGGTGGCCGAGGAACTGAAGCAGCGGCGTGGGGCGGCTGGACAGGTGCAGTTCGCAGCGCAGTAACTGATGGTGCCGTGCAGGTCGAGGAAAGTCCGGCGATGGCGATGAAGGAGGATCCTCTCGACGCGGATATCGCGGCCCGCACTGACAGCTACTTCAACCGCACGCGCCGTATCGTCGAGCGCTTCGGCGACAAGCGCGTAACCTATGCGGTGTTCATGCGGCGCCCGGTCATCTCGGCTCCGCGATTGATGATGGGCTGGCTGGAGACGGTTGCAGCAGCGCGGCAAACGAAGTTCGACATCGATCTGGTGTATGCGGAAGGGACCTGGGTCGGCGCCGGTGAACCGCTCATGTACATCACTGGCAGCCTGGCGCAGTTGTCCGATCTCGAGACGATCATGTTGCAGAAGATCGGCCCTGCATCTGTCGCTGCGCACAATGCGTACCAAATGTGCCTCGCGCTGCCGGATGTCGGCTTTCTCGCGATGGAGGCGCGGCACTGCGCAGGCGCTGAAATGCAAGAGATGATGGCTTACGCGGCATCCGTCGGCAGCGAAGCCGCGAAGCGGGAAGGCGCCAAGGGGTTCATCGGCAACGCCAACGATGGCACGGCGCATTGGTTCAAAGCGCCGCATGGTATGGGCACAATGCCGCATTCGCTTATCGGCTATGCCGGTTCCACGCTGCGCGCCGCCGAGATGTTCCATGAGACGTTCCCCGGCGAGCCGATGACGGTACTGGCGGATTATTTCGGGCACGAGATCACCGACGCATTGGCCGTATGCCGGCGGTTTCCAGATCTTGCCAGCACTGGCCGGCTGTCGTTCCGGCTGGACACGCATGGTGGCCGCTTCATGGAAGGGCTTGATCCACCGGAAAGCTACGCGGTGCTGGAACGCCATGCACCGGGGGCGATCCGTCGCTATCGGAGTGAGACGGAGCTGCGATATCTCGTTGGCACCGGCGTGTCGGCTGCTGCCATCTGGCGGTTTCGCGAAGCAATGGACGCGGCTGGCTATCCGGCAGCTCGTATCGTCGCCTCGTCCGGCTTCGGCGTTGAGAAGTGCCGCGTCATGGCAGACGCCAAGGCTCCGATCGACGTGGTGGGCACCGGAAGCTTCATCCCCGATGCCTGGCACGAGACCTATGCCACTGCCGACATCGTGGAGTACGACGGTGTCCCGCTGGTCAAGGTCGGACGCGAATTCCTCTTGCGCACGACCACTCGGCCACGCCGTTGACTTCACCAGTTTCTGCCCCATAACGTCCGAGTGCCGGGACGTCCTTCCATAACAAGTCCCGGCATCGTGGAGGGAGAACGGGATGGCCAACATCGTCCGTGCGGCTTCGCGCCGCGACGTGCTGAAGATCAGCGCCTTGGCTGGCGCAGGCGCGATGTTTGCTGGGGCGCCGGGGCGTGCCGCGCCAAAGGCAATGACCATGATGCACGAGAACTCGTTCATCCCGGCCTATGACGCGTTCTTCAAGAACACGCTGGCGCCTGCCTACGAGAAGGCGACAGGCATCAAGATCAACTATGAACTCGTTAGCGTCGGTTCACTCCAGACACGCATCACGACTGTGGCCGAGACGGGATCTGGCCCCGAGATGACCTTGACGTTCTTCAATTGGCCGTTTCTGTTCGACGAGAAGCTGGTCGATGTGAGCGACATTGCCGAAGAGATCGGCAAGAAGGGCGGTGGTTGGCACGATGCGGCGAAGGAAGCCGTGATCGTCAATGGCAAGTGGAAAGCCATCCCGTTTGGCAATGTCGGCCAGCTGATGAACTACCGCATGGACTGGTTCTCCGAAGTCGGCTTCAAGGAATTTCCGGACACCTGGGACGGATTGCTGGAGGCCGGCACCAAGCTGAAGAAGGCGGGCCATCCGTTCGGCTTTGAACTCGGCCATGGCTTCGGCGACAACCATGGCTGGCTCTACCCGCTGCTGTGGTCGTACGGCGCGCGCGAGGTGGAGCCGGACGGCAAGACCGTCGTGATCGATTCGGACGAAACGGCGCGCGCGGTCGATTTCTGCCGCAAGTTCTATCAGGACACCATGTTTGAGGACGTACTCGGCTGGACCGATCCGTCCAACAACAAGGCTTACCTGTCTGAGCAGATCTCCTGCACCAACAATGCCGAGAGTATCCTTTATGTGGCGGCCAAGGACTTTCCTGACATCGGCAAGGTGACCGGACAGGCGATGAATCCGCAGGGCCCAAAGGGCCGATTCCACATCCTCGCGCCCTGGAGCCACGCGATCTTCACACACGCGGCTGACCAGAAAGCGGCCAAGGACTTTCTGGTCTGGCTAATGGATCCGAAGCAGGCGGGCGGCTGGTATGAGGTGGCCGTCAGCTATTACGGTCCGTATCTGCACATGTTCGATGACGCTCCGCTATGGCACAAGGAGCCGCGCAATCTGCCGTATCGCGATTCGCTGAACACGTCGCATCTGCCAGGCTGGCCGGCGCCGATCAGCCGCCCCCAGTCGGAGAGCGTGGCGAAATACGTCGTGGTTGACATGTTTGCCAAGGCCTGCGCGGGGAAGTCCACCAAGGATGTGATTGCGGACGCGAACGCGCAGCTTAAGCAGATTTACAAATCGGCCTGACGGTGTCCGCGCACGGCCAATCGGTCGCGTCGCCTGCGGTCCGCATTCGGCTTGCGCCGGCATTCCGGCGCTGGACCGAGCGCGAGGCAGTGTTCAGTTGGCTGATGGTGACACCGCCGGCGTTGTTCCTGTGCGCGCTGGTTGGCTACCCGTTCTTTTACGGCATATGGCTCTCGCTCGAGAGCCGGCCTGTCGCCAAGGCGGGTGAGTTCGTCGGTCTGGCGAACTTCGTTGCCGACTGGCATGATCCGGTATTCTGGCAGGTGACGCAGAACACCTTCGTCTACACGTTTGTTGCGACCCTGTTGAAGATGGTCGGCGGGCTGGGGCTCGCCCTGGTGATGAACCAGGATTTCAGGTTCAAGAACCTCACGCGAGCCCTGATGCTGCTGCCGTTCATCGTGCCGACTGTGTTGAGCACGATTTCCTGGATGTGGATCCTCGATCCGGCATTCAGCGTTATCAACTGGTTCCTGATCCACACCGGTCTGGCCAATCCGGGCCCGGCCTGGCTGGGGAACCCGTACTGGGCGATGGCATCACTGATCGTGGTGAACACGTGGCGCGGTCTGCCCTTCTACGCGATCACATTGCTTGCGGGATTGCAGACCATATCGCCGGAACTCTACGAGGCGGCGACGATAGACGGTGCCAGCGCCGTCTCGCGCTTCCGCTACGTGACCTTGCCGCTGCTCAAGCCGGTGATCTTCATAGTGACAATGTTCTCGGTGATTTTCACATTCGCAGACTTCCAGCTTGTCTATGTGCTAACTCGCGGGGGGCCGGCCAACGCTACCCATCTGTTCGCCACCTATGCGTTTGACGTGGCGATGGGTGGCGGGCAGCTCGGGATGGGGGCATCGATCGCGTTGGCCATGCTGCCGCCGCTGGCGCTGATCATCATCGTCATGTCGGTGTACATGAGGCCGGCAAAGTCATGATGGTCGAACGCCGCGGCTGGCCGGTAAGGGCGGTGAAGCTTTGGCTGCCGCTGGGCTTCTTCATGTTGTTCACGCTATTTCCGTTCTACTGGATGGCGGTGACCTCGCTGAAGCCGAACCAGGAGCTATACAACCGCAAGATCATGCCGCTCATCGTCTATCACCCGACGCTGAAGCATTACGTCGATCTGCTGACCGAGACGAACTTCCTGACCTGGACCTACAACACATTCCTTGTCGCGGTGGTCTCAACGGCCATCTCACTCGTCTTCGGCGTCATGCTTGCCTATCCGCTGGCGCGCATGCGTTTCCCGGGGGCCGCGCTGATTTCCTTTGCTGTCGCCGCCACCTATCTGGTTCCGCAGCCACTGCTGTTCATCCCACTGGCTGACATCATCAACCGCCTGCACCTCGGCGATACGCTTACTTCGGTGATCCTCACCTATCCAACCCTGCTCATCCCGTTCTGCGCCTGGCTGCTAATGGGGTACTTCCGCACCGTTCCGCACGAGCTGGAGGATGCCGCGCGCATCGACGGGGCTACTCGATTGCAGACGATGTTTCGCATCTTTCTGCCGCTCTGCGTTCCTGGCTTCATTTCGGCTGGCATCTTCGCGTTCACCTTGGCGCAGAACGAATTTCTCTACGCACTGATTTTTCTCACCCAGACAGACGTGCGCACAGTGCCGGTTGGCGCCATCGCCGAGCTGGTGAAAGGCGACGTCTTCTACTGGGGACAGCTCATGGCCGCCGCGCTACTCGGATCGGTGCCGGTTGCGATCATCTATTCATTCTTCGTCGAGCACTATGTTGCCGGCCTGACCTCGGGTTCGGTCAAAGCCTAGGCTTCCGTTGATTCTGCCCGCCCGGCTGCCTAGCTTCCCGGGATGAGTGATCTGTTTGCCCCACAAGGCGGCTGGCGCGTTCGCATCCTGGACCTATCCGGAGGCGCACAGGACAACGTTGTCGAGGAGGTCGGCGGCTTCGAGACCCTGATGCAGGCCAATGCCTTCGCGCGGCGATATGTCCGGGATTCGGTCGAACGATGTCGTGTTCCCGGGATGACCGCCAAGGAAGTGCTGGAGGCATGGTTCGCGTTCGGCGAAGATGCCGAAGTGGTGGAGGCTGGTGAGGCCGGCTGGCGCAGTGCAACGGAGCTCGGCGATTTCGTCGATATCCCTGCCGGTTTGGAGGATCGGGACTGGCGCTCTCTCGATCCGCGACGGGCCGATGACGATGATGAGGACGAATAGACATGGCCGGCTATGAATTTGTCACAGTCGATGTGTTCACCGATCGACGCTTCGGCGGCAATCCGCTGGCAGTCTTTCCGGACGCACGCGGGCTGACCGATCAGCAGATGCAGGCCTTGGCGATGGAGTTCAACCTCTCTGAGACGACGTTTGTGCTTCCGCCAGACAATCCGCAGCATCACGCTAAAGTGCGCATTTTCACACCGCGATCGGAATTGCCGTTTGCTGGCCACCCGAATGTCGGCACTGGATATGTGATCGCCCAGGGTGATCCCAATCCGCCGGAGCATTACGTCTTCGAGGAGCTCGCGGGGCTCGTCCGCGTGCATGTTATGCGTTCGGGGAACGAGGTCACGAGCGTAAGGATCGCGGCTCCGCGCGCACTCTCAATAGACATTGCGATTCCCGAGGATGTGGTGGCTGCCTGCGCCGGACTTAATGTGGATGACATTGCCACCACGGCGCACACGCCGCTGGTTGCATCGGTCGGCACGCCGTTTGTCCTTGCGGAGGTGACCACCGAGTCAGCGTTATCGCGCGCCAGACCGGACATCGGCGCTTTCCGCGAAGCTGCGGAGAGGTTTCCCGAGGTGGCGACTCGGTTCTCGCTGCATCTCTATGCGCAGCGAGGCGGAGATGCGACGCGGCTCGCCGCGCGCATGTTCGCGCCACTGAGTGGCATTTGGGAAGATCCCGCGACGGGGAGTGCGAATGCTGCCCTGGCTGCACTGTTGACCTCGCTGGCGCCAGGCGAGAATGCCAACCTCTCTTATGAGATCGTACAGGGCGTCGAAATGGGACGTCCAAGCCTGATTGTCGCTTCGGCTCGTAAGACCGCGGAAGGGCCCGTGTTGTCCAGCATAGAAGGCGGATGCGTTCCGGTGTTTACGGGAAGCGTGGAGCTGTAACGTCTCTCGCAATGACGAGGAGGTTCATTCCACCGTGACGGATTTCGCCAGATTGCGCGGCTGATCAACGTCGGTGCCCTTCAGCACCGCGACATGATACGCCAACAACTGCACTGGGATCGCGTACAGTATCGGTGCGACGAACGGATCGACTGCGGGCAGCACAATGGTCTCAGTGGCAATGCCGCGTAGCTTTGCCGCTCCGGCTTCGTCACTGAAAACGATTACTTGCCCACCACGAGCCGCCGCTTCCTGCAAGTTCGACGCGCTCTTCTCGAATAGCGGTCCCGATGGAACGATGGCGATCACCGGCACGTTGTTGTCGATCAGCGCAATCGGCCCGTGCTTCATCTCGCCAGCCGCGTAGCCTTCTGCGTGAATGTAGCTGATCTCTTTCAGCTTCAGCGCGCCTTCCAGCGCGATCGGGAAACAGTTACCGCGGCCGAGATACAGCACGTCCCGCGCCTGCGCGACACGGTTGGCCAATGCCTTGATCTCGTCATGCCTGTCCAGCACTTCGGCGGCGCGACCTGGCACTTCCAGCAGCGCCGCTGTCAACGTGGCTTCCTCCGCAGGTGAAATTGCGTTGCGAGCGCGTGCTGCCGCAATGGCGAGACAGGCCAGTACCGCTAGCTGCACGGTAAACGCCTTCGTGCTCGCAACACTGACTTCAGGACCCGCGACGGTTTCCAGCACGGCGTCAGAAGCGCGCGCCATGCTGCTTTCCGGGACATTGACCACGGACAGCACGTGCTGTCTCTGTTCCTGCATGTAACGCAGCGCAGCCATCGTATCCGCTGTCTCGCCGGACTGGCTTACCAGGATGCCGAGACCGCCCGCTGCCAGCGGTGGTGTGCGATAGCGAAACTCGCTGGCCACGTCGGCATCGGTCTGAATGCGTGCGATCGCCTCGAACCACCAGCGTCCGACCAGTCCCGCGTAAAAGGCACTGCCGCAGGCGCTGATGGTGATGCGCGGAACTGTCGTGAGATCGAACGGCAGCGCCGGCAGCGCAACCGCACGCGTTGCCGGATTGACCATGCGGTGCAGCGTGTCGCCGATGACAGCCGGATGCTCGTGCAGCTCCTTTTCCATGAAGTGGCGGAAGTTGCCCTTACCGATGGCGGCGCCTGTCAGCCGCGTCAGCTTGACTTCGCGTTGGACCGGATTGCCATCTTCATCGAAGAAGCGCGCGCCTTGGCGATCCACCACGGTCCAGTCGCCATCATTCAGGTAGGCAATGCGCTGTGTCAGAGGAGCGAGGGCCAAGCCGTCGGAACCGACAAACATCTCGCCATCACCAAAGCCGACAGCGAGTGGGGCGCCATGCTGCGCTCCGACAATAAGCTCGGGATGACCGGAGAAGATCATCGCGAGGGCATAGGCTCCTTCCAGGCGGCGAAACGCCGCACCAGCCGCGGCAATGGGATCCATCCCGCGTTGAAGGTTCAAATCCACCAGTTGGGCCACGGTTTCCGTGTCGGTCTCGGTGCTGAATTCCTGGCCTGCCGCTTCCAGTTCGCTACGCAACTCGGCGTGGTTCTCGATGATACCGTTATGGACGACGGATACACGGGACGTGCCGTGGGGATGCGCGTTGCTTTCGGTTGGGGCACCGTGCGTGGCCCATCGCGTGTGGCCGATGCCTGTGGTCCCCGTCAGAGGCGAACGCTCGAGCACTGCGGCGAGATTGCCCAGCTTGCCCTCGGCGCGGCGGCGTTCGACGTGACCATTGACCAGGGTCGCGATTCCGGCGCTGTCATAGCCACGATATTCCAGCCGACGCAGCGCATCCAGAATGAGTGGAGCTGCCGGACGCGAGCCAATGACACCAACGATGCCGCACATCAGCGTCGCTTCCCTTGCAGTTTCTCCCGCATGGCTGGCGCCCGGCCAGGCTTCGTCTCTTGCCGACCGCGAGCGAGCGCCAAGCTGTCATCGGGAACGTCTTCAGTGATCACGCTGCCTGCGGCGATGATGGCGCCATCGCCGACAGTGACCGGCGCGACCAGAGCAGTATCAGAACCAATGAAGGCGCGCGAACCGATCTTCGTCCGGTACTTATTGTAGCCGTCATAGTTGCAGGTGATCGTACCCGCGCCGATGTTGGTCTCGCTACCTATCTCAGCGTCGCCGAGATAGGTGAGATGGCTGGCCTTGCTGCGCGCGCCGACCTTCGCCGCCTTTACCTCGACGAAGTTGCCGATGTGTACCTTCTCGCCAAGTTCGGCGCCGGGACGCAATCTGGCGTGCGGTCCCACGATACAGTCCGGACCAATGGTGCAGCCGGTCAAGTGTGTGAAAGCCAGAATCTGTGCACCCGCGGCAATCTTCACACCAGGACCGAACACCACATTCGGCTCAATCGTCACATCCGGAGCAAGCTCGGTGTCGGCGCACAGGAAGACTGATGAAGGGTCGATCATCGTTACGCCGGCGTCCATAGCGGCTGCGCGTAGCCAGGACTGCACGACTGCTTCAGCAGCGGCGAGCTCGGCGCGCGAATTTACTCCCGCTAACTCATCGGCGGGCGCTTCCACGGCAGCAACACGGGTGCCTTCGGCACGAGCCAGCGCGACAATGTCGGTGAGATAGTATTCACCCTTCGCATTGTCGGCGCGGACGTCGCGCAACCAGCGGGCCATGTCGTTGGAGGCGGCACACAGGACGCCGGCATTGCACAGGCCTTCGGCCCGTTCCGTTTCGCCCGCGTCCATCCATTCGACAATGCGCTCGACATATCCATTACGTGTCAGGACACGGCCATAATGCGCAGCATCAGCCGGACGAAACGCCAGCAGTGCCAGAGCAGCATCACCGGTTGTGCGACGTTCGAGCAGACGCTTCAGAGTCGCAGGGCGGATCAGCGGGTTATCGGCATAGAGCACCGCGACCTCCCCATCGCCAAAATGGGGGGCCGCGATCAGCGCGGCATGAGCAGTACCGTGACGTTCCTGTTGCACAACGCAACTGTGCGGCGCAGCCTCCTGGCGCACAGTGTCCATATCGGGACCGATCACCACCACAATCCGGTCGAATACTTGTTCGCAGCTTGCGAGTAGGTGGCGCAGCATGGAGCGGCCCGCGATCTTGTGCAGCGTCTTCGGCCGAGCCGACTTCATGCGCGTGCCGAAGCCGGCGGCCAGGATCACGGCGGTGCGGGTCATCGCTGTCCCTTGTTGCTCTGGTGTTCTTGTGGCCGGGTAGGCTACGCCGTGTCAAAGCCTCTCGCTATCCTGTGGCTTCAAATCCCGTTTCGGAGTGCAACGCAGTGACCCGCACCCTGCTGCTCGATCTTGATGGCACGCTGGTGCATTCAGTGCCGGATCTTGCAGCAGCCCTGAACCGGCTGATGAAGGCGCGGGGGCTTACAACGTTCTCTCAGACGGAGACCGCCGGGATGGTCGGCGACGGGGTGGCGAGGCTGGTGGAACGCGCGTTCGCCGCTCGCGACCGCATCGCTGATGCCCAAGCAGTGGCGGAGTTCTCCGCCGACTACGGCGCGCATACGGCCGTGGAAAGCAAGCCCTACCCTGGTGTGGCCGAGGGATTGCGCGTGCTGGCCGGGGAGGGTTGGAAGCTTGCCGTCTGCACCAACAAGCCGGAGACGATGGCACGATCGCTGCTGTCGGTCTTGGGGTTGGCGCAATATCTTGCTGCAATCGGCGGGGGCGACAGCTTCCCAGTGCGAAAGCCCGATCCGCGCCATCTCCTGGCGACACTGACGAGGGCGGGCGGCGTGCCCCAGCGCGCGCTGATGGCCGGCGACCACGCGAACGATATAGCCGCGGCACGCGGAGCGGGGCTCGGCTGCATCTTCGCGGGCTGGGGCTACGGTAGGCCGGAGATGGCAGCGGGTGCCGTGGCCATCGCCCAGGACTTCCTCGAGTTGGTCACCATCGCCAATCGACTGCTGCCCTGATCAGTCTGGTGAATCTGCGGACGTCGCCCCGGTCAGGTACATCGTGGCCGTGCCAAACCAGCGTGTCTCGAACGCTATCCTCACCGGCAGTGCAGGGCTGTCAGGCAGCAGAAGCGCAAGCCAAGCTGAGCCATGCAGCGGTCTGCGATGCTCCGAGTCATTCTCGCCGATCAGAAACCCGGCAAGTTCACGCCCCTCAAAGTCGCAGCGTAGCGTCGGGCCGCTAAAGGTCGATCTGCCGGTTGGCTCCAGACTGTCTGTCCCTCCGGTGCGCGCGACCACATCCAGCACACGACGCCCATCATAGGTACGCACTTCGGTTTCGCAGCTACGCTCGCGCCCGACCTTGCGCATGAGCTGCGCCAGCGCGCTCAGTGTATCCATCGTGTGCATCTGTAGTTCGATCGGCACCTTCTCGCGCTCGGTCTCCTGGGCTGGCTGCAGCTCGCGAACCAGAGGCAGACCGTGGTCGTAATCGATCAGGGTGCGCCGTGTCTGGCCGCGCCACACACCCTCGCCAAAGAATTCGAGGGGAGCTGCCTGTTCGTCTCGCCAGATGCCACGGACGCTATTTACTTGCCGGCCGCTATAGAACAGCGAGACAAGCCCGGTCGTATGGTAATCCACGTTGATGTGGTAATTCCACGGCCCGAGGCCGAAGGACGCCTGCATCTGCATCACTTCGATACCCGCGGCGTACGCATCGTAGCTTAGCCGCACCCGTGTGACCTGCGCGCTCGCAGGAGTCGTTGCGAGGAGAAGCAGTCCCAGGCTGGCTGCGGCAACTCGGCGCATGACGACAATGTTGCGCTGCGGCGAAGCGGTGGCAAGCCTGCCCTCGGCTTGACTCCATGAAGTCCAGCCCCCTATTCAGCCAGCCAAGGGTGCGTAGCTCAGCGGGAGAGCACCGTCTTCACACGGCGGGGGTCACTGGTTCAATCCCAGTCGCACCCACCATCCCAAGCCACCGGGCTGACCCGGTGGCTCAGCCTCAAGAACCTCAAGCGAGGATTAGACGGCTTCTTTCAGTTCCTTCGCGGGGCGGAAGGCGACCTTCTTGCTTGCCTTGATCTTGATTGCTTCACCGGTGGCTGGGTTGCGCCCCATGCGAGCGGCGCGCTTCCTGACCTGAAGCACGCCCAGACCGGCGATCCGAATGCGGTCGCCCTTCTTTAGGTGCTTCGTGACCAAGCCGACCATGTCATTGAGCATGGCGTCGCACTGCTTCTTCGGCATCTCATGGCTCTCGGAAAGCGAGGCCGCGAGGTGCCGGAGGGTGACGGTAGGTTGCGCGCCGGACTTTGCCGACGCTGCCGCCTTCGGGGATTTTGCCGCGGACTTGGCTGCCGCGGGGGCCTTTCTGAGTGCCATGGCTGACCGACTCGCTGTTGCAGGTTCAGTTGCATTGTGACGGAATCACGGTTTGTCCCGCAGGACAAGCATTTCTTGCATTCTCCGGGCAAATTACGGGGAGTTTCCGGCATCTGCGGCTGTGGCATGCTGGTCGGGCCATCGGGTCCGACGACGAGGCAAGCAAAGATGGAAGGGCGGAACAATGTACGAGGTTCACTACTGGCCGACGCCGAACGGCAAGAAAGTCACAATATTGCTGGAGGAGCTGGGCGCTGAGTACAGGATCGTGCCCTGTAATATCGGGCGAGGTGACCAGTTCACTCCGGATTTCCTCAAGATGAATCCGAATCACCGGATGCCGGTATTGGTGGATCGTAATCCCAAAGAAGGCGGCGAGCCGATCGTTGTCTTCGAGTCAGGCGCGATCATGCTGTATATCGCGGAGAAGGAGGCTAGGTTCCTCCCGCAAGCGACGCGGCCGAAATACCAGGTGATGCAGTGGCTGATCTGGCAAATGGCGAACCAGGGGCCGAAGAGCGGCGAGTGCGGGCACTTCCGGCGACTCGGCGATACGAAAGGCGACCAATCTTATGCGGTTGCCCGATTCACCGACGAAGTGAACCGGCTTTACGGCGTGCTGAACAACCGGCTTTATGAAAGCCGCTACCTGGCCGGCGACGAGTACACGATCGCCGACATGATCTCCTATCCCTGGACAGTGAACTGGAAGGCGCAGGGCCAGGACATCGAGGAGTTCAAGTACTTCAAGCGGTGGTTCGAGGAGATGGCGGCCCGGCCAGGCGTGCAGCGTGGCATGGCAGTGGGGGCCGATCTCTCAGAGGACCCGGCAAAACTGCCGCCGGAAGAACGCGAGCGGCGCGCGAAGATTCTGTACAACCAGCGCGCCCGGCCGGTACCGGCGTAACGGTGGACGTCATGGCCGGCGCAAGGCCGGCCATGAGGACAACAGGGGGTCGCGCATGCCAGACATCGAATGCTTCTTTGACTGCTCGAGCCCGTGGACATATTTCGCGTTCCACAATCTTCTGCTCATGCAGAAGGAACTCGGGATCGAAATCGCGTGGCGGCCGATCCTCGTCGGTGGCGTGTTCAATGCGGTGAACCCGAGCGTGCACAATTCGCGCGAGAAGCCGGTGCCGGCCAAGGTCGCCTACGGCAAGAAAGACCAGGAGGACTGGGCACGGCATTTGGGCATCCGCATGCACTATCGGCCCACGGTCTTTCCGGTGAACAGCGTCCGCGCCATGCGCGGCTGCGTTCTGCTGGAATCGCGAGGCAAACTGGTACCGTTCGCGCTCGCGACCTTCGAAGCCTATTGGGGAGACGACAAGGATATTTCGCAGATCCCGGTGCTACGCGAGATCTGCGAGAAGGTCGGTGTCGATGCCGATGAATTGCTGGCTGGGATCGAGCAGCAGCCGATCAAGGACAGGCTTCGCGCCATCACCCAGGAACTGATCGAGCGTGGCGGTTTCGGTTCTCCAACCATGTTCGTCGGTGGTGACGACATGTATTTCGGCAATGACCGGATGCCGCTGATCCGCGAGGCAGTACTGAAACGCAGGCGCGCATGAGCCTGGTACTGGTCGCGGTCGAGGATCGCGGCGAAGCCGGCGCCGTCGCGCGGGTGACGGTGAATAACCCCGACCAGCGCAATGCCCTCGGAAATGCCGGCAAGCGGGAACTTGCCGAAGCAATCGAGGCGGTCTCTGCGGACGCTCGGCTGCGCGTAGTCGTGCTCACAGGAGCCGGCGAGCGATCGTTCATCTCCGGTGCCAACATCGCAGAAATGGCAACATTCGAACGAGGCCACGCAACGGAAGGCCCAAGCCTGACCCATCGGGTCTGCGAGGCGATCCGTCGCGCGCCCGTGCCGGTCATTGCACGCGTGAACGGCTGGTGTCTTGGCGCCGGCCTGGAGATCGCTGCGTCGTGCGACATGCGCGTGGCGGTCGATACGGCGCGCTTCGGCATGCCGGAGGTTCTCTACGGCATTCCTTCCGGCATGGAAGCCTGCCTGCTGCCGCAACTGATCGGCTGGGGCAAGACACGCGAGCTGGTGTTCACCGGTCGTATCATCGATGCGCGCGAAGCAGCAGAGTGCCGGCTGGTGGAACGCTTAGCGGCCGCCGATGTGCTCGATGACGCCGTCGAGGAATGGACCGGGGCCATAATCTCGGCAGGTCCCGCAGCGATCCGCGCGCAGAAGGAGCTGATCAGGGATTGGGAGCGAATGTCGATCGCCGATGCCATTCAGCAAGGCATTCGCGCGGTCGCCGCCGCACACGGCACGGACGAGGCGCGAAAACTGATGCGAGCGTTTATCGAGCGACGGCGGAAGTGACGGCTCGATCTTAGGCCGCAACGACTGCTGGTGTCCCGGTGAACGGTTTGCCAGGCCGGGTCTCTGGCATCAGGCGCCATAGCAGAGCCAGTGCAGCGACTCCGGCCAGCGCAAGTCCGATGAAGGCAAGTGGCGCGCCAAATGTATCCGCAAGCCAGCCTGCGGCGGTGGTACTGGCCGTGGCCCCCAGTCCCGCCGCGAGACCCAGCGAACCGATTGCCAGGTTCAGATATCCGGTCCGTCTCGTCACGTCGGCCGCGATCAGCGGAAGCATCAGGCCGAACACGGTCGCGCTTACGCCGTCCAGCACCTGTATGGCCACCAGGGGAATGGCGCCAGGTGTGGTGGCGAAGAGCAGGCCGCGCAGCGGCAAGGCAGCAAAGCCAAACAGCAGGATCGGCTTGCGGCCGATGCTCTGCGCCAGGCGCCCTACCCAGGGCGAGCAGATGGCGACCACCACCTGCGGGACGATGATCGCGGCGGACACAACGAAACCGGCGTCCGCTACACGCTTGGAGAGTTCATTCAGCGCCAGCGGCAGCATGGCTGCGTTGGAGAGGTGGAACAGCACCACGCACACAGCGAAGACATGCAGCGTGGGATCCTGATAGATGTGCCAGGGGCGATGATCGCTGCTTTTCCGTACACGAGGATGGTGCGTGGCCGGATGCCCGTTCTGCAAATAGTCCGTGGTATGGAACGTCAGGAGCGTCGCCAGCGCCGGGATCACCAGCAGGGCGGTGAATGTGAACACCATCCCCTCTGAAAGGTAATAGGCAATGCCGCCCAGTGTCGCCGCGGCGAACGCGTTGCCGAGTGAGGCATAGCGGCTGTTGCTGCCGAGACGCTCGCTGAACAGCTCATGACCGCACAGTTTCAGTGTGAGTGCTGCGATGGCCGGGGTCAAAAGACATCCAGCGAAGGCCTGCAGCACGCGCGCGGTCAGCACGGCTGCCTGGGTCGGCGAGGCGACGACCATCACGGCGCTGATGCCGGTCAGCACTAAGGCAAGAGCGATGGCAATCCGCTTGACGTTTATGGCATCGATCAGCGCGCCCGCTGGCAACTGGAGCACCAGTGCTGATGCAGTGCCGACACTCAGCGCAAAACCGATATCGACCTGGCTCCAGCCTTGCTGCGTGAGGTAGACGGTGAAGAACGGTCCGAACGCTGTCTGTAGCGCACCAACAAAGAAGTTGAGGCTATTCAGTCCGCCCTGGCAGCGCGGCGATGTCATGATGGAGGGGGCAACCTCGCTGCGGGGGAAAAATGAATGGGCCGGGCAGACTCTGCCCGGCCCGCATGGTAGCCGCCAGTGAGCGCGCTGTCAGTCCCCAACCGCCCGAAGCAGCGGGAGCTGCGGCTCGCACAATTCGGCGTAGAGCTCCAGGTAGTCCTCCGCCATCCGCCTTGAGGTGAAGCGGCGATCGAAGGTCTGCCGCACGGTGTTCCGGTCCAGTTCACCCAGCCGATCGACTGCGGCAATCGCGCTGGCCTCGTCGTGGACGATGAAGCCGGAGAGGCCATCGTCAATCACTTCAGGAACCGAGCCGCGGTTGAAAGCGATCACGGGCGTCCCGCAGGCCATGCTCTCGATCATGACCAGGCCGAACGGCTCCGGCCAGTCGATCGGGAACAGCAGTGCGTGTGCGCCGGAGAGGAACGCCGGCTTCTGCGAGTCATTGATCTCGCCGATGAACTCGACCCAGGGGCTGGCGTCGATCAGCGGTTTGATCTCGTTCTCGTAGTATTTCTTGTCGGCATTATCGACCTTGGCGGCGACCATCAGCTTCATGCCGGCCGCCCCCGCGATGCGGATTGCCTTATCCACGCCCTTTTCTGGTGAGATACGGCCGAGGAACGCCAGGTAGTCCTGCTTCACAGGCTGCGGCGTGAGCAGGTCCGCCGGCATGCCGTGATGCACCGTGCGGATCCAGTTCAGGCGAGGGATCGGTCGGCGCTGGCTGTCAGAGATCGACACGAACGGCGCGTCGAACAGCTCGTAGACATCTTTGAATTCCGGGATGTCGAGCCGGCCGTGCAGCGTGGTGAGGAAAGGCGTCGGCTGACGGCTGAACAACGACAAGGGGAAGTAATCGGTATGAAAATGCAGGACGTCGAACTCGCCGGCGCGACGATAGATCAGTTCGATCATCCGCATGTAAATGGCGATCCAGTCCACGACGCTGGGATCGAGCCGCAGCGCCTGATCGCGCATTGGCGCGAGTTTGGCGGAAGTAATGGAATCACCGCTGGCGAAGAGGGTCACGTCGTGACCCATTGCAACCAGCTCTTCGGTCAGAGAGTAAACAACTCGCTCAGTGCCACCGTACAGCTTTGGCGGCACCGCCTCGAAAAGCGGAGAGATTTGAGCAATGCGCATGAATGAGGGCCCCGACTTCTTCTTGACTTCAACAGTAACCAGATCGCCTTTACTGAGGCTTGACTTGACCAGAAAGCGATCTTAATCACTATTAGGTTATAGGATGCGAATGTGGCGAAATGTCGGCAGGTTGCAAGCCGGCAACGAACCGCAGGCCGGGTGAAATGCCAGCAATTGCGACAGAAATGAGGCAAGACGACTTGCCGCGCCTTAGAGCCCATCCGATCGGGTTTCTTTGGCATTATGTGCGACGCCACCCCTGGGGTCACGCGACCGTCTTTCTTTCGGTGGTGGTAGCCGTCGTGTGCGCCGTGTCCGTGCAGTACGGCCTGAAGAACCTGATCGACATCGTCTCGGCCGGCCCGGGGAAAGCGAGCGGGCTTTGGTGGGCATTCGCCCTGCTGTGCTTGCTGGTGGCAGCGGACAATCTGTTGTGGCGCGTCGCTGGCTGGTCCGCCGCCTATACGTTTGTGCACGTGACGGGCGACATCAGGCGCGACCTGTTTGCCCACTTGTCTGGTCATTCACCGAGCTATTTCGCGGAACGGCTACCGGGCGCTCTGGCGAGCCGGATCACTGCAACCTCGAATGCAGCGTTTACCACCGCGAACACCAGCTCCTGGAATGTCCTGCCACCGTGTGTGGCAGTGGCATGCTCGATCATCTTCATAGGTTCAGTGAACCCGATAATGGCGGGCGCGCTGGTCGCCGCAGCCGCCGTCCTGGGTGCGCTCGTTTTTCACCTGGCACAGCGTGGGACCCCATTGCATCGCAGCTTCGCGGCCAAGGCGGCGGCGGTAGATGGCGAGTTGGTGGACGTCATCGGCAACATGGGCGTCGTGCGCGCCTTCGGGGCCATGTTCCGTGAGCAGAAACGGATCGCGGCGACGATCGGGACTGAGATGGGCGCCCGCAGCACCAGCTTGATCTACCTGGAGCGCTTGCGCCTGATTCACGCCGTGATCACGACGGTGCTGATTTCCGGGGTTGTCGGCTGGGGCATCATGCTTTGGCAGGACGGCGCGGCCACGGTAGGCGACCTGGTGCTGATCACGACCCTGTCATTCGGCATTCTGCACTGCACGCGCGACCTCGCCGTGGCGCTGGTTGATCTCACACAGCACGTCGCGCGTCTTGAGGAGGCGATCGGTTCGCTGCTGACCGACCATGAACTCCCGGACCGGCCTAACGCACCGGCGCTGCGGCAGGAGGCCGGCCGCGTCACATTCGAGCAGGTTCACTTTGCCTATCCGGGCCGTGCTCCGGTGCTCCAGAACTTCGACCTCACGATCGAACCGGGCCAGCGGGTGGGCCTTGTGGGCTATTCGGGCGCAGGCAAGTCCACAGTACTCGCGCTTCTCCAGCGCTTCTACGACGTGCAGGGCGGACGCATCCTGGTCGACGGCCAGGACATTCGCGATGTGACGCAGGAAAGCCTGCGCACCACGATGGCCATTGTGCCGCAGGACATCAGCCTGTTCCACCGCACCGTGCTGGAGAACATCCGCTACGCGCGGCCAGACGCTCCCGAGGCGGATGTGATGGCTGCCGCCGAAATGGCCAACTGCCGCGAATTCATCGAGGCGCTGCCCGATGGCTTCTCCACCATGGTTGGTGATCGCGGTGTGAAGCTCTCGGGCGGACAACGCCAGCGGCTGGCAATCGCGCGCGCCCTCCTGAAGGATGCGCCGATACTGCTGCTGGACGAAGCGACCAGCGCGCTGGACAGCGAAAGCGAACGTGCGATCCAGAACGCGCTGGATCGGCTGATGCAGGGACGGACCGTGATCGCGATCGCGCACCGGCTGGCGACGCTGAAGAGCTTCGACCGGATCATCGTAATGGATCGTGGCCGGATCGTGGATGATGGGCCGCCGACTGTGCTGGCCACACGGCCTGGGCCTTATCGCGATTTGCTGCGCAAGCAGCAGCTTGTGGAACCGCTGCCGGAAGCTGCCTGACTTGTCGCGTCTGGTCGTCGTCTCCAATCGGGTGGCGCCGATCACGGAAGGAGAGCCGACAGCCGGCGGCTTGGCGGCTGGTGTGCTGGATGCACTAAAGGAGAAGGGCGGCATCTGGTTCGGCTGGAGTGGCGAAATCACGGAAAACGCCGCCTTCCCCGCGCATGTCGAGCGCACCGTCGGGCAGATCACGCTCTATACCGTCGATCTGTCCCGGCGCGATTACGACGAATTCTACCGCGGGTTTGCCAACGGGACCCTGTGGCCGACGCTGCATTACCAGGTCGGCCACGCGCATTTCGACTGGGGCGAATTTGAGGGTTATCGACGTGTGAACACGCTGTTCGCCCAGGCGCTCGCCCGGCTGGTGCGTCCGGATGATTTGATCTGGGCGCACGACTATCACCTGCTGTGTCTGGCCGAGGCACTGCGCGACGCGGGGCTGCACAACCGCATAGGCCTGTTCCTGCACACCCCATTCCCTGCGCCGGCCGTGTTCATGACCGATCCGGCGCACGCGGAGCTGATCCGCGCTATGTGCAAGTTCGATCTGCTCGGGTTTCAGACGGAGGATGATCGAAGCGCCTTCTCCGATTACGTGCTGCGCCAGGTTGGCGGCAAAGCGCTCGATGGTGGGCGGCTTCTGGCGTTCGATCGGACTGTGAGGACGGGCGTCTATCCCATTGGCGTCCATGTCGAAGAGGTCCGGCGCGAAGCAGAAGCGCCGCACAATCAACGCTATGCGGCTCGGCTGCGGGAAAGTCTGTTGGGACGGCCGTTGATCCTGAGCGTCGATCGATTGGACTACTCGAAGGGACTGCGTCCCCGGTTCATCGCATTTGAGCGTTTCCTGGAGCAGTTCCCTCAGCACCAGGGCAACGTCGTCTTCATGCAGATCGCGCCCCCGTCGCGCGGTGATATCGAAATCTACCGTGAGATCCGCCGAGAGCTGGAAGCGGAAGCAGGGCGGATCAACGGGCGTTTCGCCGAAGTGGACTGGATGCCGTTGCGCTACCTGAACCGCGGCTTCGCACGCAGTGCGCTGATGCCGCTCTACGCCCAGGCGCAGGTGGGTCTCGTGACGCCACTACGGGACGGGATGAACCTGGTGGCCAAAGAGTACGTCGCAGCGCAGGATCCGGACAATCCCGGCGTGCTGGTACTATCGCAGTTCGCAGGCGCGGTGCGCGAGCTCGATGCCGCGCTTGTGGTCAATCCATACGATGAGGTGGGAGTGGCCGCGGCGCTCAATCGCGCTTTGGCAATGCCGTCTGAGGAACGGTCCGAGCGACACAGCGCGATGATGGCAGTGATGCACCGGAACAGCCTGGACGCGTGGCGCGACCGGTTCGAGGCCGACCTTCGCGCTTAACCTTCCTCTCCCGCGCAGCGGGGGAGGGTTGGGGACGGGGGTATTTGCCGCATATACTGCCGCCCAACACAGCCAGGAGCGTCCGAATGAGCATTACCATCCGCCCTGTCCACCCGGTCTTCGTCGGCGAGGTTTCCGGCATCGACATCTCGAAGCCGCTCACGAAGGACCAGGTGGCCGCCATTGAGGCCGGCATGGATCGCTACGCGGTCCTGGTGTTCCGCGACCAGCCACTGACAGACGATCAGCAGCTCGAATTCAGCCGCAACTTCGGCGAGCTGGAGGTCACACTGGCCGGTCAGATGGCCAAGCCGGAGGACCGGCGTCTGGGCGACCGGTTGGAGCTTGGCGACATCTCCAATCTCACGGCGAGGAATGAGTTGCGTGCCCGCGAAGATCGGGCCCGGATGTACGCCTTGGCGAACCGCCTGTGGCATTCGGACGCGTCATTCCGGGCGGTTGGCGCTGGGTATACCCTGCTGCATGGCCGCGTCATTCCGAAGCAAGGTGGCAACACCGAGTTCGCCGATATGCGCGCCGCCTACGATGCGTTGGACGATGCAACCAAGGCGGAAGTGGAAAACCTGATCACCGAACACTCCATCGTCTTTTCGCGCGAGCAGATCGGCTTTGCCGACTATGCGCCGGGCAACGAGGAGCGGCTGAAGCCGGTGCAGCACCGGCTGGTCATCACCCACCCGGTGACCGGCCGGAAGTCGCTGTACCTGTCGTCGCATATCGGCGGCGTTGTCGGCTGGCCGGTGCCGGAGGCGCGCGCCTTCATCCGCGACCTGACGGAACACGCGACCCAGCGGCAGTTCGTCTATGCGCATGAGTGGCGCGTGAACGATCTGGTGATGTGGGACAACCGCACGGTGATGCACCGCGCGCGTCGCTTCGACGACATGAATGAAGTGCGCGACCTGCGTCGCACTTCGATCAAGGGGACCGGGCTGATGGTCGAGCAGGCGAAGGCGGCCTGAAGCCCTCCATATCGCCATCGTCGGGGCCGGTATTGCCGGCCTCGCGAACACCATTCTGCTGACGCGCCTTGGTCACCGCGTCGCACTCTACGAGCGCTTCGACACGCCACGACCCGTGGGCTCCGGGGCTGATGCTGCAACCGACTTGTCTGCGGCGCTGGAGCGCCTGGGGTTGCGGACGCTGGCGGGGCTCAAGACCGGGTCATTATCATGGTCCATGCCAGACGCAATCATGACGGGTGCGCTACGAATGACAGCGGCCGGTTCGCGCGATATCCTGCTGGCATCGGCTGAACAGGAGTCCGAATAATGACGCTGAGTATCCGCCCGATCCATCCGACCTTCGCCGCTGAGGTTGGCAATGTGGACATCACGCGGCCGATCACGCGCGATGAGGTCGCGGCGATCGAGGCGGGAATGGATCGCTACGCGGTGTTGGTGTTCCGTGACCAGAAGCTGACGGACGAACAGCAACTGGCGTTCAGCCGGAACTTCGGAGAGCTGGAATTCACCCGTGGTACCGGAATCAGCAAGCCTGGTGAGTTGCGTCTCGATCCTGCGTTCGCCGACGTCTCCAATATCGACAAGGACGGCCGGACTTTGGCGCGCGACAACCGTCGGCGGCTGTACAGCCTGGGCAATCGGCTTTGGCACTCGGACAGCTCGTTCAAGGCGATTCCAGCCACCTATTCGCTGCTGTCAGGACGCCTTGTGGTGGACAAGGGCGGCGAGACAGAGTTCGCCGACATGCGCGCCGCTTATGACGCGCTGGACGAGACGACGAAGCGAGAGGTCGAGGACCTGGTTTGCGAGCACTCGCTGATCTACTCCCGCGAACAGCTCGGCTTCACCGATCTGACGCCGGAGGAGCTGGCGACGATGCGTCCTGTGCGCCAGCGTCTGGTGCGGACGCATCCCGTCACGGGACGCAAGTCACTGTACCTCGCTTCGCATATCGGCACGATCGTCGGCTGGCCAAAGCCTGAGGCGCGCGCCTTCATCCGCGATCTAATCGAGCACGCTACTCAGCCGCAGTTTGTTTATTCGCACAGATGGCGGCAGTGGGATCTGGTCATGTGGGACAATCGCCAGACGATGCATCGGGTCCGCAGACACGACGAGACCAAGAAGCGCGACATGCGCCGGACGACGGTCGCCGGGACCGCAATGACAGTTGCGCAGGCAGCTTGAAGCATAAGCGAAGGGGAAATCAAATGGCAGATAACCCACGCTGGAACCGTCGTCCCGCCGGCTCCACCTGGGGCGATTTCGGCGCCGATGACGAACGCGGCCGGTTGAATCTCCTTACCCCGGAGAAGGTCCTGCAAGGTATTGCCGAGGTGAAAGTCGGCAAGACGTTCTGCCTGTCGCTGCCGCTCGACTATCCAGGCGGCGCCATCCTCTCGCCGCGTCGCCATCCACCCGTCCTGAAACCAACCATGCGCGGCGACAAGCCGAACATGAACTATCCGCTGCGCTGCGACGATCCCACCGCGACCGACATCGTGTGCGACGATCAGGTGATCCTGACGCTGCAGTACTCGACGCAATGGGACTCGCTTGCCCATGTTGGCCAGATGTTCGATGTCGATGGTGACGGCAAGCCGGAGGACGTGTTCTACAACGGCTATCGCGCCGGCCGCGACATCATCGGCCCCGCCTACTACGACTCGCAGGGCAACATGACGCTGTGCGAGGAACCGCAAGGGGCGCGACACCTCGGCGTGCAGAACATGGCGGAGTCCTGCATGCAGGGCCGTGGCGTGCTGATCGATCTGGAAGCGCATTTCGGCCGCACCGGCCACATCGTCTCCTACGACGAACTCATGGAGATCATGCGGAAGGACAACGTCACCGTGGAGCAGGGGGATTTTGTCCTGTTCCGCACAGGGTTCGCAGAGATGCTGCTGGAAATGAACAAACAACCGGACCGCGAGAGGCTGATGGCTGGTACCTGCGGCCTGGATGGCCGTGATCCGAAGCTGCAGCAGTGGGTGACGGACAGCGGCGCCGTCGCGCTGATCTCGGACAACTTCGCGGTCGAGGCGATGCCGGCGCGGCCGTGCATGGATGATGTCTGCGCCACGTTACCGCTGCACGCGCATTGCCTGTTCAAGCTGGGCTGCTATCTCGGCGAGATGTTCTACCTGACCGAGCTCGCCGACTGGCTGCGCGCCAACAACCGCAGCCGATTTCTGTTCACCGGGCCGCCGCTGCGTCTGCCTGGCGCAGTTGGCTCGCCCGCGACGCCGGTCGCTACGGTCTAACCGCTGGCCATCGTGCCGCCCGATAAATCGGCGGTCTTGCGGTTCAGACTATCGATCAGGGCCTGAGCGCCACCGCGCGCGACAAGCCGCCGAAAATCGGAGCGCTGGACGGCGACCCGGCTGATCGACCCGTCCGCGAGCACATCCACCGCCTTCCAGGTTGGCCCTTCTTTCCGCATCACGTAATCAAGCTCATGCGATTCACCGGAGGGCGAGATGATCCTGGTCTGTGCGACCTGCTCGCCATTTGGCAGGCTTCTGGTGTCCGGCTGTACCTCGAAACGCTGGCCCTCATAGTTGTCGAAGCTGTTCACGTAGTTTGCGATCGTGTAGCGCCGGAACGCGTTCAGCAGCTGAGCTTGCTGATCGGGCGGCAAGCTGGACCAGTTCGGTCCGACGGAGACCTGCAAGATTGCCGGCAGGTCGAAGGCGCGATCGACTGCCGGAGCAAGCAACTGGAAGCGCCTTTCAAACGGAGTGGAACGGCCAGCCCGCATGACGTTGATCAGGTTATCGGAGAGTTCCCGGATTGGCTCCACGGCGGCAGGATCGGCGCTTGCACCCGGTAGAAGGAGCATGGTCCCGCTTGATGCCAGGGCAGTCTGTAACCAGCGCCGGCGGCCAATTGAGACGCGTGACATGGTATGTTCCCTGTACCATCGGTATGCAAAAAGTACCCGCGACGCTGGAGCGGAGCCTAACCGCCCCGGTTATCCTGCGATCCTGACCACAGTCAACATCGCTCGGCCAATACCTGAAATGTGTTATCGGCTGTGGCGGATGCACTGTACTCGGCTCTGGATCGGGTCACGATGCTGTGCCTGTGAAGGGGAGCTGGCGTTTGTCGCTTCAGAACTCGGTACTTGCGTTTGCCGACGCAGTCGCGGATGCACTCGGCCTCCTGCGGCGACCGCTTGAGGCCGGGCCGCTCCTGGCACGCGCTCGCCGAAGGAGCGGACTCGACGCGCTTGGCGATATGTCGTTCATGGAACCCTTCCAGCGGCTGCTGAGAGCTTGCGCGGACGAGGCCTGCCTGAGTCTGGTGGGGAGGGCGGCCACGCAGTGGGATGTGGTCCGCTTCCTTAGCAACCTGCTGCGGTTGCACGATGCCGAACAGCGCGATCCCGGCATTCTGGCCGAGCCAATTGAGCGGCCGATCTTCATCACCGGTCTGCCGCGCAGTGGCACAACCTTTCTGCATCGTCTGCTGACGGCGGACCCGGATAACCGAGTCCCAAAAGTGTGGCAGACTATTTATCCTTATCCGTTATCCGCCCATGGAGAGGACGCCCGTCCGGCGCGGGTCGCGCGTCAACTGCGCGCGTTCGAGCGGCTGGCCCCCGAGTTTCGAGCGCTGCATCCGCTGGAGACAAGTTCGCCGCAGGAGTGCAGCGAGATCACCGCACATGTTTTTCGCAGCCTGCGCTTCGACACCACCTATCACGTTCCGAGCTATCGGCGCTGGCTCGACAGCGCGGGGCACACGCCGGCTTATCGCTTCCACAAGCAGTTTCTGCAGCATTTGCAACATCAGCAGCCGGGGGGCCGCTGGGTCGTCAAATGCCCCGACCACCTGTTTGCGCTGGACACAATCCGCACCGTCTATCCCGACGCACGGATGGTCTTTGTCCATCGAGATCCGATGAAGGTCCTGCTGTCGGTTGCAAAGCTGACCGAGGTCTTGCGGCGCCCGTTCACCCGGCGCGTCGATCCCCACGAAATCGGCGCCCAGGAAAGCGCGCGCTGGCTCGAAGGCACCCGGCAGATGGTAGCCGCTGGCGATGACATCGGCCTGCCAGAGCCGATCCACCATGTTCACCACAACGAACTGGTGCGAGACCCCGTTGGCACGGTCGCGGCGCTCTATCGCCATTTCGGACTGACGCTCACCCAGCCCGTGACGGATGCCCTCAGGCAGTACGCCGCACAGCATCCGAACGGCGGCTATGGCCCTCGCGATTACCATTTCGAGGACCATGGCCTGGACCCCGCCGCGGAACGCGAAAAGTTCCGCGATTACATGCTCCGGTTCGGGATCGAGTAACTCTATGCCCGCCAGAACGGCTTGTTTGCTTCGGCTTCCGCCTCGGCATAGCTGACGCCGATATCCTTGAGCATATGGTCATCGAGCTCGGTGATCCGCTGACGTGAGCGGTAACGGCGCCAGGCCGTGCGTATGGCCGTCCATGATAAGACAGATGATGCAGGAGGCAGCGCCCATGGCTGGACCCGCATGGGTTGCCGCAGCAACAGACGGTTGGACATAACGGACTCCTCTGTCGGAGGAGCAAACTGCCCGGAGTTCGGGAATCAGTAAAACGAATTGCCTTGATAAGCATAATCAGTATCATTGATGACCATGACACTGCCGCATGCATTGGACACTGAGCTGCTACGGGCCTTCGTGCTGATAGCCGAGGGCCACAGTTTCACCCAGGCGGCCAGCCGCGTAGGCCGGACGCAGTCCGCTATTTCCATGCAGGTCAAGCGACTGGAGGACGCGCTGGGACAGCCGGTGCTGAACCGGAGCAAAGGCGGCAGTGTGGAGCTGACGCCGCACGGCCATTACCTGCTGACGCGCGCCCGGCAGATCCTCGCGCTGAACGATGAAGTGCTGACCACATTCCGTTCGCCCCAGATATCCGGGACGGTCCGTCTCGGCTCGCCGGATGACTATGCATTCGCATATCTGCCGCAGATTCTGAAGCGGTTCGCGGAAACGCATCCGGCGGTGCAGGTCGATGTGCTGTGCTCGCCATCAGTGGAACTGATGCACCGCATCAAGGCGGGAGACCTCGACCTGACCCTGATTTCCAATGGGCATCTCCCGCGCGATTGGGGGGCAGTGCCGCTGTGGCGGGGACCTCTGGTCTGGGTGACCTCTACCAGGCATGCGCCGCATCGGCAGGATCCGCTGCCGTTGGCGCTGGCCGACCGCGCACCCTTCCTTGCACGCGGACAGGATTGCGAATGGGCAGGTGCTGCCGTTCGTGCGCTGGAGCAGGCGGGACGGCGTTACCGTATCGCTTACACCTCTGCCTCGCAGATCGGCACGCACGCGCCCGTCCTTGCAGGACTGGCGGTTACTGTTTCGACCTTGTCTTGGTTGCCCGACGGACTGCGGGCAATGCGGGCAGATGAAGGGCTGCCGAGTCTGCCTGATTTCGGCATTCTACTGGCCAAGGCCAAGCGTCCGCTCCAGCCGGTGACTGATGCCTTGGCGACGCATATCGAGGAGAGCTTCGCATTCGGGGCCAACGGAACGCTCGCGGCGGAATGATTAATTCAGCGCGCGCTCAGCCGGAAAATCGGCGGGTGATCAGGCTGTGTGGTCACAATCGCAACCGGTAGGACCGGTGCCGGATCGTCCAGGCTGACCTGGAACTCACGGATCAGCATTGCCAGGACAAGTGTTGCTTCGGTGAGTGCGAATTGGGCACCGACGCAGACGCGTGGACCGGCCCCGAACGGAAGGTAGGCGAAGCGTGGGGGAGCCTCTCCCTCAGGCATGAAGCGTGACGGATCGAATGCATCGGGATCGCGCCACAAATGGCGGTGGCGATGCAGTACCCAAGGCGCGATCATCAGCACTGCACCGCTGGGAATATCGGTCGCGCCGGCACGGTCCGGTCCGATTGCCTGCCGCACGATCGTGAACGCGGGCGGATAGAGCCGAAGTGCCTCATTGATCACCGCACGCGTGCGCGTCAGGTGCGGCATGGCGTCCATGGCGTTGTCGGGTGTGATCGTCACTTCGCTTGCCTCTGTGGCGACACATGCCTGCTCCTCGGGTGCGCCCGCAAGCAGGAACAGCGACCAGAACAGCGTGACGGCGGTGGTCTCGTGACCGGCCAGGATCATCGTCGCGATCTGATCGCGGAGCTGCTCCTGCGAAAATCCCTCGCCGGTTTCAGGGTCGCGTGCGTCGAGCAACAGATCGAATAAGTCGCGCGGCGTGTCGGCCGCCGGAGTGGCGAGGCGTGCATGCATAATCTCAGTCATGAACGCCATCCAGCGCCGCTGGAATCGCCAGCGCCCAAGGTCGCGCAAGGTGGGGATGGACGGCGGCAGCACCATGTCGAACAAATGCGGTCGCGCGTAGTTCAGCCCGTATTCCGTAAGCAACCGCCGCATCGCAGCCGCGTAGGGACGCACCTGTAGCGAGAACATGGATCGTCCGGCAATGTCGAGCGCCAGGTTCTGCATTGTCGCGAGCAGATCGACTTGCGTATTGACCTGAGCTGCCAGAACCGCGATCGCCTCTTGCGCACAGGCGACGATGTGACGTGCCAATACCGGCAATGTCCGGGGTGCAAGAGCCGGCGCAATCGTCCGTCGCTGGTGCCGCCATTCCTCACCATCGCTGAGCAGCAGACCATGACCGGTGATCGGACGAAGGATGCGGATCGACGCCGGAGAACGCCGATAATTGGCATGGTTTTCCACCAGCACGCGATGGATCGCCTCCGGCGCATTGATCAGCATATTACTGCGACCCAGAAAGCGGCGGACCAGAACATCCTCTTGATAGGCGCGCTCGGTCCACATCGTCAGCGCGTTGGTGCGCACAGCGCGCAGGAACTGAAAGAACCGCAGTTCCCGTGGCGGAACCGGCGGGCGCGGCGGAATCGACGCGTTAAGACGTGCAGCGTCCATGTTGCGAGATCATGCGCTCACTCCGCCTGGAGCGCCAATACCGGTGATCCGAGACGCAACATGCCGAGTGACACGCAGGGCGCAATGGAATGGCCGCTGGATGGCGCCATACAGCGCGGCACGCGCTGCGTCCGCGAGCAAACCTTCGAACGCATAGGTCCCGCTTACCTGGAGCCAAATGTCGCATAACGCCTGGCGGCGTAGCCGAGATGGCAGCGCGGCGTACAGCGCCGCATGCTTTGCCGTGAACCGACGGGCCGACAACTCGTGCTGCGCTCCCAGCCGTCCGCGCTGGTTCCAGACATGCGCGAGCGGTTCGCGCAGTGCGAGAATGCGCCCGCCAGACTCGGCATAGCGCAGCAGCCAATCCCAGTCCTCGAACCGGGGAAGCGTCTCATCCAAGAAGCCAATCCGGGCGAAAACGTCGCGACGGGCAAGTTGCGTCGTCCCTGGGCTGAGATTGCAATCCAGAGTAAGACGCAGGAGCCAGTCCTCTGAGTTCTCCAGCGGCTGTTCCCGCTCGACCTGGTGATCGAGCAGATGCATCAAGACCCCATGACAGCTCACGGCTTGATCCGGGTGGGCCGCACGCAAAGCAACAAGCTGTACCGCCAGCTTCTGCGGTAGCCAGGCGTCGTCCGAGTCGAGGAACGCAACGAACTCCCCAGCAGCAGCCGCCACACCGGTGTTGCGTGCCGCCGCCGCGCCGCGGTTCCTGTCGTGTCGGAGCAGCCGTACGCGGTTGTCGCCAATACCGGCGAGCAAGCCCGCCGTGTCATCGCTGCTTCCGTCATCGACCACGATGACTTCAAAGTCGCTGTGAGTCTGCCCAAGCACACTGTTTACAGCGCGCAGAATGGTCCCGGCGCGGTTGTAAGTCGGAATGACCACACTGACCTCAGGTGGCATAGAACGAGCCGAACTCTTCCGCCAGAACTGCTGCCCGGGAGAGCCGCTGAGGCAACAGCGGCGAAAGCGCGCTGTGTATCCAGCCTGAAACGGGCTGCGCTGCCGCGTAGGCAAGATGAGGCAGCGACCGTCGTTGCTGGCGCACTACGCCGGCGGGCCAGATCGGTTTGTGCCAATAGGAGAGCAGGGCGTAGCGTAGGGCGGGAACTCCCGGCGCACGCAGCGCCAGCAGCGCGGCATTCAGGTAGGCTGCGCTCATCGCCTGAGGCCCGAGCTCCCGGACCTGCTGCGGCAGATCGGGCCGGGCCAGCAGCGCCTTTATCGTCGCAATCTTGTCATGCGCCATGCTTCTCCCACGGCGCGCCGTCGAGGCGCCGGCGGTGTGCCTTCGCCAGGTGGCAAGAACGTCCGGCACGCGGCGAATCCGACCGTGCAGGCCGAGCCTGAGCCAGAGGTCGTAGTCGCCGGACGTACGGCGCGCTGGATCGCGCAAGGGCTCGCCGTTTGGCAGGTGAGACCGCCGGAACATTGCTCCTGGTCCGGGAATGCAGAAGTGCTGGCCCAGCAGGACCGCGTAATCGAAGTCCTGAGTCCGAATTTCGCGTAGGACGCGACCCTCGGCGTCGATCATCTGCCAGTCGGGATAGGCAGCGGACAGAGCTGGATCGTTGGCAAACGCGCGGAGCATGGTCGAAGCCCAGCCAGGTCGCACTGGATCGTCGGCATTCACTACGGCAAGGAGATCGTGGCTCGCCAGTTCTGCCCCGCGATTGACGGTGCGCGCCTCGCCCATGTTGGGGTGCGATAACACTGTGACGCCCCGCTCGGCAAATGGCGCAAGTACCGTCAGCGTGTGGTCGGTGGAGCCGTCGTCGAGCACAATGTACTCGATGTTCGCAGCACAGTCCTGCGCCAGCACGCTCTCGACCGTCGCGCCGATCCACGCAGCGCCGTTGTAGACCGGCGTGATGACGGTCAGCGACGGTAGGGCCGCGCCCGATACCCCACTCACATTACCGCATTCCGTGCAATGGCAAGATTGAAGCTGGTAACCAGCCGAACCACTGTGTCGCTCACGTTGCGTACCAGGTACTCCGGCGGAGGCTGCCAGGCCGGCGGCAGCCGCAGCACCGTCTCAACGCAGTCGAGGATGCGATCGGGATCAGCGCCGCTGAGAATGTTGCTGCCGCATTCGAGCGTCTCAGGACGTTCGGTCACGTCGCGCAAAGTGACGTTCGGCACGCGGAAGATCGCGCATTCCTCCTGCACCGTACCACTGTCCGAGAGAACGCAGCGAGCTGCCTGCTCCAACCGAATGAAGTCAAAGAAGCCGAAGGGCTCGAGAAACCGCACATTGCCCGACAGGTTGCTGACACCGAACTGATGCATACGTGCCGCCGTGCGTGGATGAGTCGAGACGATTATCGGCAGCTCATGACGTTGGCTGAGCTGCGAGAATGCGGACATGAACGAGTTGAGCCTCTTATCCAGGTCCACGTTCTCAGCACGATGCAGCGTGACGAGAAAGTAGCCGCCGGGGACAAGGCCGAGTCTGCTCAGCACCGTGGACGCGTCGATCTGATCACGGAAGTGTTCGATCACCTCCAGGATCGGGTTGCCGGTGACGCAGATGCGCTCGCCTGGGATGCCTTCGCGTAGCAGGTTGGCGCGGGAACGCTCGGTGTACGGCATTAGCAAATCCGAGGAATGGTCGATCAATCGGCGATTGACCTCCTCCGGCACTCTGTCGTCGTAGCAGCGGTTGCCGGCCTCCATGTGAAAGACTGGAATGCCCATCCGTTTTGCGATGATGGCGCACAGCGCGCTGTTTGTGTCTCCGAGCAGAAGCAATCGGTCTGGCCGCTCTTTCAGGAAAACACCCTCGCAGCGCTCCAATATCTGGGCGATCTGCGCGGCCGGAGTGTCCCCGCGGACTCCCAGGAAGTGATCGGGTGTCCTCACGCCCATGTCTTCGAAGAAGATGTCGGAGATGCTGCGGTCGAAGTTCTGTCCTGTCTGGACTAGCACATGCCGACCAGCTCCGCGCTCGTCGAGTTTGCGGATGATCAGCGATAAGCGAATGATCTCAGGGCGCGTTCCGAGAACGGTGGCAATCTTCACCGCAGGAACTCGCCCTCGAGTTGGATTTCATGTTGTCCGACCATCAGGTTGCGTTGCTCAAGCAGCTCCTCGACCTGCTCGTACGACATCAGATCATGCTCGCTGCTGTACTCTCGTTCGATGAATGGAGCCTCGGCCGCTGCATCACGCAGTTCCGGCAGGATCGGCGCCACCACATAGTGTTCGCCGCGCGCGAAGGCGCGAAAACCCTCCTCTTCCGAAATCAATGTCTCATGCAGCTTCTCGCCCGGACGGACGCCTGTGACGATGGTACGGATGGAGCGATTGCCGATCAACGCCTTGGCGACGTCGGAGATCATGGCAGTGGGTACTCGAGGGATGTAAGTTTCACCCCGGCGTGCCTCAGCTACCGCGGCCATGATGACGTCCACGGCCTCCTCTAGACTGAGCAAAAAGCGCGTCATCCGAGGATCGGTGATGGTCAGAGGACCGCCGGCCCTGATCTGCTCGTGAAACAGCGGGATCACGGAACCGCGCGAGGCAAGCACGTTCCCATACCGTACGACGACGAAGCGTGTGCCGGTAACCTCCAGATTGGCGCGGGCGAAAATACGTTCCTGAATCGCTTTCGTCATACCCATCACGTTGACTGGTTTCACGGCCTTGTCGGTGGAAATGCCGACAACCGTTTCGACCGGCAACTTCAGTTCGCGAATCGCGCGAACGATGTTCTCCGCTCCTTCGATGTTGGTCCGTACCGCCTCGTGCGGGAAATACTCACAGGTTGGCACCTGCTTCAGCGCAGCGGCGTTGAACACGATGTCGGCGCCACGCAAAGCCGCCGCAACCGAATGGTGATCGCGCACGTCACCGATACGGAACTCGAGCTTTTCCGCAAAATTCCGATAAATGACTTCGTCGGTGGGGCGGCGCTTGTGTTGATAATCGATTCTGATGTCGTGCTGCTTGCCCTCATCACGCGAAAGGATGATCACCTTGCTCGGGCTGCCGTTCTTGCCGCTGAGCAGGCGACGCAACAGCACCTTGCCAAGTGAGCCTGTACCGCCGGTAACGACGACTTGCTTACCGTCCAACAGCCGATTCATATGCATTCCTATATACTTCAGGCTTCCGCACGTCGCTCCAGGCGCAATCCCGCAGCGTCAGGATATGACATGCAGTCTTCGTACAGCGCCTGCGCCATCTCTAACCATGATGGGGCGGTCCAGCCAGTTTGTTGGTAGAAGCGCGAGCCATCTAATCTGCGATCGCAGTGGAAGACCTCATCCCGCTCTATCACCACGTCAATGCTGAATATCTGACGGAGCATGACAAGCAAATCGTACTTGCTGACCGGGGTACTGGCAACCTGCCAGACGCCATGGAGATCGGGCCATTGCGACAGCAGCGAGCCTACCAGGTCGGCCATCACTGCCGTGGTGACCCCGGTGTACAGCGCGTTGGCAAAGCCTTTGATGCGTCCACCCTGTTGCGACAGGAACCAGTCAACCAGACTTCGGTGGCCCCTTAGTTCGTGGCCGATGATCGACGAACGTATCGTCAAGGCGCCAAGGGCTCCAACTTCTCCGAGCAGCTTGGTCCTGCCGTAGAGATCACCCGCATCCGGGAAGCTGTCGTCGCGATAAGGGCCCCGGTCTCCGGAGAAGACGCAATCCGTGCTGAAGTGGATCAACCGAGCATCATGCTGCCGGCAAAGGTGTGCCAAGCGGTGTGGAAATAGTGCGTTGACTGCGATTGAAGGGACAGGATCTTTCGCTTCGTCGAGTTGCTTGATAATGCCAATGCAATTGGCAACAGCATGTGGCCGGACCTCCTGTATCGCGCATTCGACGGAGTCCAGGTGTTCGGCCGAGATGCCAGTCAGCAGTTTGGCACTGGGCAGGGCCTCGCGCAGCACCTGATCCGGCGCCGTGGCCCTGATCGTGCCGGCAACCTCGAATCCCTGTGCCGAAAGCCGCTGCATCAGTTTGTGGCCGAGCATTCCACCGGCGCCTAGAACCAGTACGCGCATGAACCGAGATCCTGCCGATACCGCCGGTCCAGTCGTTGCCCGGCCGAGTCCCTTGTGAGCGCTCTTCTAAGCCCAGGAGACCGGGCCGTGGCAAGGCAGCCATTCACCCGCCGGCGGCAAGCCCGGCTCGATACAAGCCATGATAGGCCGCCACAGTGGTGGCTATATCGCGCGAGTTGCGTAAGCGGTCGCGCCGCGCGGTGAATACCGGCAAGGGCTGATCGCGGAGGGTCGCTAGCGGCAGTGCCGCCCGCATCGCGTCTGCCAGCGCGTTAGCATTACGGGGGGGCGCAAGGTGTGCCGGGTCGAGCACAAGTTCCGCTGCGGATCCGACTGCCGTCGCGACAATAGGTAGCCCACTGGCCGCCGCCTCCAATGCGACCATTGGGAGTGCCTCACCGAAGGCCGACCCGATGACAAGCATGTCAAGCGCGGAGAGCAGGCCACGCATATCCTTGACCAGGCCAAGCGAGATGACACGAGCTCCCACTTCGCTATCGCGCAACAATGCGGCGAAGGCAGGGTTATCCAGGCCGCAGCCGTCTCCGGCCACGATCAGCCGAACCCGGCTGTCGTCCAGCCGTCGCAGGGCGGCCAATACCGTGGCGTGGTCCTTCTGTGGGTCAAATCGACCGATACAGCCCAGAGCGATGGCATCCGGTTCAAGCCCCCAGGCCGCGCGGTTCGTCTGGCGACGTTCGCGATCGAACTCGAAAGCATCCAAATCCACACCGTTCTCGACCACCACCCCATGCGCCCGGTCGTAGCCATAGATGCTCTCATGCAGCACTCGCGCGGACTCGGCGCAATAGACGATGCGCCAGGGAACCCAATGGGAAAGGCGCGCGCAGAGCCAGTTGACTCGGCGAGTCAGGGTTTTCGCCCCGTCTGGCGGAAGAGTGGTATTGTGAATGGACCAGAGCAGGGGGATGCCTCGCCGCCGTGGCATCAGCCCTGCGAGCAGATTGGCGTGATAGAGCCAGGCATGGATGAGATCGGGCGCCGTTTCGCGGCAAATGGCGGCGGCCTTCACCAGGGCCAGAGGCGAAACACGACCGCGACGCAGGCCGAGTGATACGACAGGCGTATCGTGCAGATCGAAGAAACAGGGCGAGTCGGTCAGCGTGAGTACGCTGTGCTGGAACTGGCCAGCGTTGCGCGCAATCAACTCGGCCAATAGGCGCTCTGCTCCGCCCTGGCCGAGGGCGGTGATGACGTGCAGCACACGCAACAAGCGCGCCTCCGTTACGGGCGGCTTCTCGGCGAGAACCCCAATCGCGTCGGGGGACGGCGCAAGACGGGAGCGTTGCCAATACACGGCTATTGCATAGCGCACAGTCATGCAACTTACGAGTCATGCAGACGGATGGGGCTGTCAGGCTCGGATCAGAAATGGACGACGTTGCCCCTGGCCGGTGCTTCGGTGACCAAGTTGTTGGCGGTCGCCCTGCGGTAGCAGGGCCAGTTGCCCATCGAGACGGCCGCCAAATGACGTTCCCGCCCATGGTGAATCCGCCAGGTCAGAGCGATACCGGCATTACCGAAGCTCAGGCCATGGTAGCTGTCCCTGCGTTACTATTGTAAAGAGCAGCTTGGAAATCACGCCATCAACTACCTTCAGCCCCGTGAACTCCAATCCGCGCACCGGCACGGACAACGTGATCCGATGCCCGGGCTCACTCCGCGTCGAAACACCCGAACTCTAGGCCGATTGAGTTAGATCAATGCGCCGGTTATGTTTGCCATGAGATTCTGCTGAACGAGGCGGCGCAAGAGGCAGCTCTTGGTGACCTCGTCGACATCATGGATGTTGGCTGCGCGTGTGCCTACCTGGCAACGTCATTGCCAGGTGCATCAGCGGCGGCACTGTGCATCGATGGTGGGACGAATATCGGCGCGTAATGCGATCGTGGCTACAGAGGAACTCACCATGTCTGACTGCGTCGCCGTCATCAACGCTGGCTCCTCGAGTGTAAAATTCGCTTTGTATGACGCCTCGGCGAACGCCGATCTGCTGTTTCGTGGCCAGATCGAAGGCATTGGCGTCAGTCCGCGCCTGAGCGTCAAGGACGCACAAGGCAACACGTCTACTACCCGCCAGTGGTCCGTTGCGGGATTCGACCACGACGCTGCAACGCGGGAAATACTGAGGACGAGCTTGCACCTTGCCGCTGGAAGACCGGTGAAGGCTGTTGGCCATCGCGTCGTTCATGGTGGCACAAAATTCAGCGCGCCGGTTCGCCTGGATCTTAACGTGCTAGAGGCCCTCAAGGAGCTCGAACCGTTGGCTCCGCTGCATCAGCCCCACAATCTCGCTCCCATACGTACGATCTTCGAGACGGCACCGGACGTTCCACAGGTCGCCTGCTTTGACACGGCCTTCCATCGAACCCAACCAATTGTCGCCCAGTCCTTTGCGCTGCCACGCGAGTTCACCGAAGCAGGCGTGCGACGCTATGGCTTTCACGGCATATCATACGAATATCTTGTGTCGCGGCTGTTCGAATTGTCTCCTGAACTGGCTTCAGGGCGGATCGTCCTGGCGCACCTTGGCAATGGCGCGAGTCTGTGCGCGGTCAGCGATGGCCGCAGCGTAGCTACGACCATGGGTTTCACGGCGGTAGATGGACTGATGATGGGGACGCGATGTGGCGCACTTGATCCCGGTGTCATCCTCTATGCCATGGAGCAATACAAGATGGATGCAGCGGCGATCGAGAATCTGATCTATCGCCAATCCGGGCTTCTGGGCGTCTCCGGCATTTCCTCGGACATGCGAACGTTGAGAATGTCGTCCGATCCGGCGGCCAAGGAGGCGATTGCACTGTTTGTATATCGCATCATTTGCGAAACAGGCTCCCTTGTTGCTGCACTGGGCGGGATCGACGCCTTCGTATTCTCGGCCGGCATAGGTGAGAACGATCCGGCGACACGAGCAGAGGTCATGGCAGGATGTGGCTGGTTCGGTGCCGCCCTCGATCCGGACCGCAACGCAAACGGGGAGGGACGGATTAGTGCCGACAGCTCTTCTGTCCCCGTGTGGGTCATCCGGACTGATGAGGAACGCCTGATCGCTCACAACACAGCGCAGTTGCTGGGCCTAGCGCCGCCGTAGCAACGGCAATTTGTTCTGCCGCGCGAAACCGGTCTGTGGTCTATCACGTTGCCGCGCAGGAGGGACCACATGAGCGATTCGGTTGTGAGCGCCTTGGATTCGGCCAGCGGAGCCGCTCGGCGCGTGGCAGGCGGTATGCAGGCCGCAGTGGATCAGGCTGGTCAGGTGGCCTACCGAACTCATGATGGCATCGGCGAGGTGAGAGAGGTGATCCGAGCCCAGCCGATCACCGCGGCGCTTCTCGTCTTCGCTCTCGGCTATCTGTTTGGCCGCCTTGGTTCACTGATTCCAAACATCGGCACGTCACGCCGGCCCTAGGCTTTTCTGCTTCGCGCCCCTAGAGTGGCGGGATGAATGCAGAACAGCTCCGCGCTATGCAGGCGCCGCTCAAGCAGCGTTATCGCGAGATGCCCGATGCGGCACACGTTCCCGCGCGCGCAGAGGCGCGGCTCGACACCGATGACATCGCCTGTACCGTACCGGCCTGGCACGGTGAAACGCATGCGGGCTTGCATCCCGCGACTGGTGGCTCCGGTCAGCTCGCCTGCTCCGCGGACATGCTGCTGGAGGCAGTGGTTGCCTGCGCCGGCGTCACTCTGCGCGCGGTGGCAACCGCGATGGGCGTCACGATACACAGTGGTCGCGTCATTGCCGAAGGTAGCTGGGACGCGCGTGGCACACTGGGCATCGATCGCAGCGTTCCTGTCGGTTTGACCGACATCAGCCTACGCTTCGAGGTCGACAGCGATGCCGATGCTGCGAAACTGGAACGCATGATCCAGACCACCGAGCGCTACTGCGTCATCCTCCAGACCCTCCGGAATCCGCCAAGCATCACCGTGGATTGAGCGCAAACCCCGCCGCCTGTTTCCCCGCGATACGTCCGAACACCACGCCGGCAACGAGCCCCGTGCCGCTGCCGTAGTTGTGGAAATACAGCCCACCGAGGATCTCACCCGCGGCGTACAAGCCGGGGATCGGCACGCCTGACGTGTCCTCCACCTCCGCCGCTGTGGTTCCCTTCAAACCACCGAAGGTGAAAGTCACGCCCGTTGTCACGCCGTACGCATGGTATGGCGGCGTATCGAGTTTTTGGGCCCAGTTGGTCTTGTTGATCGGCAGATCGAAGGTACGCAGCCCATCATGGATGTTCGGATTGAACGGTACGTCGGGGCGCCGCGCTGCATTGTATTGGCGAAGCGTATCGAGCGCAGCCATCGCGTCGACGCCCGAGAGCTTCGGGACCAATTCCTCCAGCGTGTCCGCTTGCTCCTTGGTGATGCGCGCGATGCGGTATTCCTCGCGCAGCAGGTGAACGATCTTCTGGTCAAAGATCTGCCACGCGAACAGGCCCGGCTGCTTCAGCACCTCATGCCCGTATTTCGCATAAGTGTAGCTGTGAAAATCGAGTCCTTCATCCAGGAAGCGTTGGCCGCGCGCGTTCACCAGCACGCCGAATGGATAATTGTGCTTCTGAAAGCGATCGCCAACGGAGAGATCCCCATACGGCGGCGCATTCATGTCCCACTGGACCGCGTGCGCTCCCGACCAGTGTCCGGCCACGGCCGCACCAATGGCAATCGCCATGCGATGGCCGATGCCCATGTTGTATTTGGTGCCCCGTACCTTCGCGAGATCCCAGTTCGGACCGAGATAACGCGCCCGCATTTCCGGGTTGGATTCGAATCCGCCGCAGGCGAGGATGATCGCCTTCGCTCGCAACTCGTACTCGCGAAACCGATGCCGGACGCGCACACCCTCGACGCCGGTGTCGCCGCGCAGCAACGCGACGGCTGTGGTCTCGTACAGCACGGGAATGCCGACGCGCTCCAACCTATCATGCAGCGTCGCGACAAGGTGCTGTCCGCCGCCGAAGATGTGACACGCCAGGCCGCCCCAGAACTTGAACTTACCCCCGACTTTGAACGCCTGCCGGCCGAGTGCGGGTTGGAAGCGCACCCCCTGTTTGCGCAGCCATAGGCCAGCTTCGAAGCTGTTGCCGATCAGAACCTCGGTGAGGTCGGGATCGCAGCGGTACTCGGTCAGCCGGCCCATGTCGTCGAAATACTGGCCCTCGGTGTAGCTGCCGAAGTCAATATTCGCGAGATCCAGTTCGGCGATGTCCGGGGCAAGCTGTAGCAGGTCCTGCACACTTTCATACTTGAACCGGAACGCTCCACCGGTAAACGCCGAGTTGCCGCCGCGCGCTTCCTTCGGCGCGGTCTCAATCATTGCGACGGATGCGCCTGATTCATGCGCTGACAGTGCGGCATTCGCCGCCGCATTGCCGGCACCTATCACCAGCACATCGATCTTGCCGAGTTCCGCCGGCGTCATGCGTTCACTCCCGGATTCCGCGTGCACAAGTCTGGCACAGCACTTGACAGGAAACCAAGGCGTGGGATGCTGAGGCCACACCGGGGTGTCCTCACGCGAGGGCTGAGATCATACCCGCGAACCTGCTCTGGATCATGCCAGCGAAGGGAGTTGTCATGCAGATCGTTGTCGTCGGCGCGGGCATTCTGGGCGCAAGCGCCGCCTTTCATCTTGCGCGTGCCGGTGCCCAGGTCACCATCGTTGATGCATCGCACGAAGGCCGTGCAACGGCTGCCGGTGCGGGGATTATCTGTCCGTGGGTCTCTGGTGCGGATGATCCAGCGTTCTATCGGCTCTACGTCGAAGGGGCACGCTATTACACCGAACTGGTACCCGTCCTCGCGGAGCTGGGTGCAACAGATCTCGGCTATCGCCGCGTCGGCGCGCTGCTGGTTTCGAATGACAGCGAGGAGCTTGCGGCCTTCCAGGACATGCTGCGCCGTCGGAAGGACCATACGCCGGAGATGGGTAATGTCAGTCTGCTGACGCAACGCGATGCCAGGACGCTGTTTCCGCCGCTGCGAACGGATTTTGGTGCCTTGCACGTGGC
>CAYRTL010000001.1:0-159593 GCA_964427005.1 uncultured Acetobacteraceae bacterium | reverse complement strand
ATGCCAGGACGCTGTTTCCGCCGCTGCGAACGGATTTTGGTGCCTTGCACGTGGCCGGCGGTGCACGCGTTGATGGCAGGCGGATGGCAGCAGGTCTGCTGCGCGCCGCCCAGCACTATGGCGCCGTGCTGCACCAAGCTGAGGCGAGGCTGACGCGCACGGCTGAGCGCGTCACCGGTGTAGCGCTGAGTGGCGAGATGATTGCGGCGGATCAGGTTATCGTCACCGCCGGAGCCTGGGCGCCAACGTTGCTGAAACCAGTCGGAGTCGCGCTGCCCATCGAACCGCAGCGTGGGCAGATCGTGCACTTGCGTCTTCCAGGACAGGACACGAGCACTTGGCCAGTCATTCTGCCACCTGGCAGTCATTATTTGCTTGCGTTCGACGATTCACGCGTCGTCGTCGGCGCCACCCGCGAGAGTGGAGTGGGCTTTGACTGCCGCGTCACCGCATTGGGTCAGGCGCAGGTGCTGGCCGAGGCCCTGCATGTTGCACCTGGGCTTGGTGCAGCGACTGTGATCGAAACACGCGTAGGGTTCCGTCCGGTCGGGGCAGGCATCAGGCCCTTGCTCGGACGCGGACTGGACGGTCTGCTGATCGGCAACGGCCTCGGTGCAGCCGGCCTGACGATTGGTCCTTTGGCCGGACGTCTGTTGGCCGATGCGGCGCTGGGAAATGAAGCGTTGCTCGATCTTGCGCCGTTTGATCCGTTGCGTCGTGCGCAGCGTCTTTCCGCGTCGCCGCCACTTCGCTAGCGGGTGCTCAGCGAAGGCAGGTCGAGCCCGTTCTCCCGCGCGCTTTCGACCGCGATATCGTATCCGGCGTCGGCATGCCGCATGACGCCGGTGGCTGGATCGTTCCACAGCACCCGCTCGATGCGCCGTGCCGCCGCATCCGTTCCGTCGCAGACAATCACCATGCCGGCATGTTGCGAGTAGCCGATGCCGACGCCGCCGCCATGATGCAGCGAAACCCAAGTGGCACCAGACGCGCAGTTCAGCAGTGCATTCAGCATCGGCCAGTCTGACACCGCGTCCGAGCCATCCAGCATTGCTTCGGTTTCGCGGTTCGGCGATGCGACCGACCCCGCGTCAAGGTGGTCCCGGCCAATCACAATTGGTGCCTTCAGTTCACCGCGTGCGACCATCTCGTTAAACGCGAGTCCCAGCCGGTGACGATCGCCCAACCCGACCCAGCAGATTCGTGCCGGCAATCCCTGGAAACGGATGCGGGACCGTGCCATGTCCAGCCAGTTGTGCAGATGCGAGTGATAAGGCAGCAGCTCCTTCACCTTCGCATCGGTGCGGTAGATGTCCTCGGGGTCTCCGGACAGCGCGGCCCAACGGAACGGTCCGATGCCGCGGCAGAACAAGGGGCGAATATACGCCGGCACAAACCCAGGGAAGGCAAAGGCATCGGCTACGCCCTCATCCCTCGCCATCTGTCGAATGTTATTGCCGTAGTCGAGCGTCGGTACACCCATGCGATGAAACGCAAGCATTCCGCGAACATGCTCGGCGATCGACGCGCGTGCTGCCTTGGCGACATCGGCCGGGGCGGTCTCGCGGCGGCGTTCCCATTCGGCAATGCTCCAGCCCTTCGGCAGATAGCCATTTGCCGGATCGTGTGACGATGTCTGATCCGTTACCACATCCGGACGCACACCGCGTCGCACCAGCTCCGGCAACAGCTCGGCTGCATTGCCCAGTAGCCCAACTGATACTGGCTTTCGCTCACGGCACGAGCGCTCAATAATAGCGAGCGCCTCATCCAGTTGGTCGGTGCGCATATCGAGATAGCCGGTCTGCAGCCGCATCTCGATCCGGCTTGGCTGGCATTCGATCGCCAGCAGCGATGCGCCCGCCATCGTCGCGGCGAGAGGCTGCGCACCGCCCATGCCGCCTAAACCCGCGGTGAGAATCCATCGGCCGGACAGATCACCGCCATAATGGCGTCGTCCAACCTCGACGAACGTCTCGTACGTGCCCTGGATGATTCCCTGGCTGCCGATATAGATCCAGGAGCCGGCCGTCATCTGGCCAAACATCATCAGGCCTTTGCGGTCGAGCTCGTTGAAATGCTCCCACGTCGCCCAATGCGGCACGAGGTTGGAGTTCGCGATCAGCACGCGCGGCGCATCAGTGTGCGTGCGGAAGACGCCGACAGGCCTGCCCGACTGCACTAGCAGTGTCTGATCCGCTTCCAGCCTGCGGAGTGTCGCGACAATGCGATCATAGCTATCCCAGTCGCGCGCGGCACGGCCCATGCCGCCATACACGATGAGCTCGCCCGGGCGCTCCGCCACCTCCGGATCCAGGTTGTTCATCAGCATCCGCATAGGTGCCTCGGTCAGCCATGACTTCGCGCTTATGTCGGCCCCGCGCGGCGCTCTGATGGTGCGGATGTTGCTAATCTGCTGAGTTCTTTGTGAACTCTGTGTCTTTGTGGTGAATTCCCTATCCGACATACGGCAGTTCCATTTCGTGCATAAGGCCATGCAGGCCAGACCGCACTAGGGCGATCCCTTTCGCTATATCCGGCGCCATCTCTCGATCCTCTTCAAGATGTGGCACCTCGGCTCGCAGCGTCTCCCGGACTCGCTCGAGCATCGGGCTCGACTTCAGCGGCGCGTGGAAGTCGCAGCCTTGCGCCGCTGCCAGCAATTCAATTGCTATGACTGCCGCAGCATTGTCAGCCATCGGCAGCAGCCGGCGCGCGGCGTGGGCCGACATCGATACATGGTCCTCCTGATTCGCGGAGGTGGGAATCGAATCAACACTCGCCGGCATCGCACGCTGGCGATTCTCCGCAACCAGTGCGGCCGCTGTAACCTGCAGCACCATGAACCCGGAATTCAGCCCGGGTTTCGGCGTCAGGAATGCCGGCAGCCTGGAAATGGCAGGATCAATCAGCATGGCTATGCGCCGCTCTGCAATGGCGCCAATCTCGCACAGGGCGAGTGCAATGATGTCAGCCGCGAACGCCACCGGCTCGCCGTGGAAGTTACCGCCTGATAAGGCCTCGGGCGGATCGGTGCAGATCAAAGGATTATCGGACACGCCGTTCGCTTCAGTATGCAAGGTGACAGCCGCGGAACGTATGATGTCCAACGCAGCGCCCATCACCTGGGGCTGGCAGCGCAGGCAATAGGGGTCCTGCACCCGGTCATCGCCGGTGAGATGCGAGGCCCGTATAGCGCTGCCTGCCATCAACGTGCGCAGTGCGCGCGCGACTTCGATTTGCCCGGGATGACCGCGCAGCGCGTGGATGCGTGGATCGAACGGAGTGTCTGACCCGCGTGCCGCATCTGTTGAAAGCGCTCCGGTGATCAGACCCGCTTGCAGCAGTTTTTCTGTCTCGAACAAACCTGCGAACGCATAGGCGGTGGAGAACTGCGTGCCGTTCAGCAGCGCGAGCCCTTCTTTCGCGCCCAGCACCATCGGCTGCAACACTTCCGCCGCAGGCTTGCGGGCTCCAGCAATCATAACCTCACCGACACCGATCATCGCTGCTGCCATGTGCGCGAGCGGTGCCAGATCGCCTGATGCACCGACTGAACCTTGTGTCGGCACGACAGGCAACGCATCGTGTGACAGCATGTCCGCCAGGAACTGCACTGTTGCCAACCTCACGCCTGACGCGCCTTGCGCCAGATTGGCCAACTTCAACGCCATCATCAGTCGTACCAGCGGCGGCGGCATCGGCTCGCCTACACCGGCAGCGTGCGACAACACGATGTTGCGTTGGAGCGCAGCAACATCCGCGGCACCGATCCGGATGCTCGCCAGACGCCCGAAACCGGTGTTGATACCGTAGACCGGTTGATCGATGGCCATGATGGCTTCGACGGCGTGCGCGCCTTTCGCAATCGCGGCGTGGCAGGCCGGATCAAGTGTTACGCTTGCGCCGCGATAGATCGCACGCCAGTCGGCTAGTGTGGTCTGCCCCGGATGCAGAACCACGTCTGCCATCGCCGCCTCACGGCTCGAGCCGGACATCCAGCAAGGCCAGCTGCCCCTGTTCGACGGCGGCAATCCCACGCTTGATCGCGGCTTCCAGTCCGGCCGGCTCCGTGACGCACTCGCCATGTGCGCCGAAGGCCGGCGCCAGCTTCGCATAATCCGGCGTCGGCTCTATTACCCGGCCATACGGATCATTCTGCTTTAGTGCATAGCCCGAGGGAAAATACTTGTAGAGATTCCACTCCTGCGAGACGTAGCCTTGGTTGTTGCAGATAACGACCAGGACCGGCACGCGGTACTGCTGCGCAAGCCCCAGGCATGCAGGAACCGGATTGTAGTTGAACGCACCATCGCCGATGAGGCAGACAACGACATCGTTTGGCCTGGCAAGCTTCACGCCGAGTGCCGTGGGCAGCCCCGTGCCGAGAGCGCCCGCCCACCCACGGATATGATCGATCTCACGGTCACGGAACAGGTGACGCATCATCGCCGGTACTTGGGCAATGATCTCGTCAATGATCACTGATCGGTCTGGCAACAGCCGGTGCAGCGTGTCGAACAGCAGCGCAGCATGAATTCGGTCGCCGCCGCCAGCGGACTCCCGCTCCTTCGCGGCTCCGGCCTGGCCGTTGGCGTTATGCGCGTGCCAGCGTTCAGTCCTGCTGCTTACCTCCGGTCCGCGCGCCTGCGACTGCAGCAGCGCGGCAAGCTGCGCCAGGTTCCTGCCGATGTCGCCAGCAATGCAGTAATCGGTGCGGAAACCCCAGTACGGCGCTCGGGGACGAAGCGGATCCTCTTCCATATGGATGACGGTGCAGCCATCCGGCAGTCTGGTTTCCTGCGGGTGCCATGGGCCATGCGCACCCACAACAAGTATGCAGTCGGCATCGTTCAGATGCGTCTCGATCGGATCTGTCGCGTAGAGCGGATGTGCGCGCGGGAAATTGACGTATAGCGGCATCCAGTATTCGAATACCGGTGCGCCAATCGATTCGGCGATCGTCACCAATGCTGCCCGGTCCTGCGGCGTGCGCGCGGCATGTTCCGTCACGATGAGAGGCGACTGCGCACGCGTCAGCAGCTCCGCTACCTCTCGCAGGCTTTCAGTCGGCGCGACGAGTGGCGAGGCCTTGGCCTTGTCGGCGGGCGGCTGCTCGACCTCGGTCATCAGAACGTCGAACGGCACACTCAACAGCGTCGGGCCGCGCGGGACGGTCTCCGCGAAGTACCACGCGCGGCGCACATCGGCCACGAGATCGGTGGGGGTCTTCACCTCCTTCGCCCATTTCGTGACGGTCTCGCCGTTGCGTACCGGCCCGGCAAGATCCACCAGCAGAGTTGGCCATTCGGGCCCCGGATCGAGCGACGGCACCGCACCATGCGTCAGCGTATCCGGTGACACGATGACCATCGGTATGTGCTCGTGAAATGCCGAACGTACCGCCATCGCGCCATGCAGCACGCCAAGCCCGGTGGGAAGCAGTACCGCCTGCGTTCGTCCGGTTGCTTTGTAGTAGCCGGATGCCAAACCCACGGCCAGAATCTCGTGCCGGCAGTTCAGATATTGCGGCGTCTCTATGTTCTTGGTCGCCTTCCGTTTGGCAAGCGCCTCCCACAATGGCGCCCAGGCCGCGATCGGCGAACAGAAGATGTAGTCAGTGCCCTGCGTGCGGAACAACTCGAGCAGGGCGTCCGCGCCGTTCATCGTTCCCGTCTCGGCCATCGCTGCCTCCGGCTCCTGGCGCTATTGTGCCGCTGCCGCTGCCGCGGCCGCAAGCTGGCGCAGCACGAAACGTTGCAGCTTGCCGGTGCCGGTGCGTGGCAGCGAGGGTACGAACTCGACAGCCCGAGGATACTTGTAAGGCGCAATCTCGCGCTTCACGTGATCCTGCAACGCTTGCGCCAGCTCGGCGCAGCCTGCACTCGGGTCACGCAATACAACGAACGCCTTGACGATCATGCCGCGGGCCGCATCCGGTGCGCCGACAACGGCGACCTCGGCCACGGCAGGATGCGTGAGCAGCGCTGCCTCCACCTCTGGCCCTGAAATGTTGTAGCCAGACGAGATGATCATGTCGTCCGAACGCGCCTGAAACCAGAAGTAGCCGTCTTCGTCCTGATGATAGGTATCACCGGTGACATTCCAGCCGCTCCGCACGTACTGTATCTGGCGGGTGTCGGCGAGATAGCGGCAGCCGGTAGGCCCGCGCACGGCAAGTCTGCCCGTGGCGCCACGCGGCAGATCCTTGCCGTTTTCGTCGATCAGCTTCGCTTCATAGCCTGGCACCGGGAGGCCGGTTGCCCCTGGCCTGATCCGTTCTACGGGAGCGCCGATGAAGATGTGCAGCATCTCCGTTGAGCCGATGCCGTCCATGATCGAGATGCCGGTTGCTGCGTGCCATGCGTCCCATGTCGGTTTCGGCAGTGTCTCGCCGGCGGACACACAGATACGGAGGCTGCTGACATCGCCAGGATGCATCATGTCAAGCATGGCGCGATAGGCCGTCGGCGCTGTGAAGCAGACCGTCGGCTTCAGCGTGCGGATCGCCGACAGAAGCTGTTCTGGCGAGGCCTGCTCCAGAAGGATGGAGGATGCGCCGATGCGCAGTGGAAACAGCACCGCTGCACCCAGCCCGAAGGTGAACGCGATCGGTGGACTGCCGATAAATACATCGTCGGACTCAGCGCGCAGCACGTGTGCGCCATAGGTGTCGCAGGTTGCCAGCATGTCGCGATGAAAATGCACGGTGCACTTTGGTTCGCCCGTAGTGCCGGAGGTAAAGGCGAACAGGCAGACATCGTCAGCCCGAGTGGGCCACTGATCATAGGTGTCCGGCTCGCGCGCCATCATCGCCAGCAAATCGTCTGATGAAGCTCCTCCCATAGGGATGATGCGCAGATCACCACTTGTGGCCTGGAGCTCCGCGAGCAGCCGATGATCGCACAGCCCGAGACCGATCCCGGCCTTGTCGACAATGGTTCGAAGTTCCCGAGCGCGGAGCAGGGGCATGGTTGCAACCGCGATGCCCCCCGCCTTGATCACTGCCAGGTACGCTGCAACCAGGTTGGGCGTATTCGGTGCGCGCAGCAGCACGCGATTGCCAGGAGTCATGCGGAGCTGGTGGCTGAGGACATTGGCAATACGGTTCACTCTTTCGAACAGATCGGCATAGCTCCAATTCTCGGTCAGCGACCTCAGGCAAGGCCGCGCGGCCCGGCCAGCGACTATGTGGTCGTCCAGCAGCGCGGTCACGCAGTTCAGTTGCTCGGGATAGTGCAGCCCGTCGAGCAGCAGGTCCGGCCATTGTTCACGGGGCGGCAGATTGTCTCGTGCGAAGCTATCGAAGGATACCGGACCGTCCATCGCCTTGCCTCACCTCGCTGCAGCGGTTGCCTCGATCTCCACCATCGCGTTTCGCTCTACCAGGGCGTTCACGCCGATTACCGACATCGCTGGGAAATGCTTGCCTATGACTCGGCGATATGCCTCGCCAATGACCTTGGTGTCGCGGCGATATGCCTCCATGTCGGTGACGAACCAGGTGAGCCGCACGATGTCGCTTGGTTCCGCTCCTGCCTCGGCGAGCACCGTCACGATATTCCTCAGCGCCTGCTCGACTTGCGCCGCCATACCTTCGGCGAGATGACCGGTCACTGCATCCCAGCCGATCTGGCCGGCCAGCACGATGGTGGGCCTTTCCGTCACGATCCCATTGCTGTAACCAGGCGGGCGCGGCCATCCGCTGGGCTGCAGCACACGAGTCATGTCACCTCTCCGCCAGCCACTGCGATCGCCTGACCCGTAATCGCTGCGGCCGCATCATGGCAAAGATAGGCGACCGCTTCCGCTACTTCTTCGGGCGCGACCAGACGGCCCTGCGGATTATGGCGCACAAGTGCGGCCTTGGCGTCTGCCTCGCTCCGGCCGGTCACTCGCGCGATATTTTCCGCGGCGCGTTTGGCGAGCTCGGTATCGGTGAAGCCGGGGCAGATGGCGTTTACTGTCACGCCGGTTTGTGCAAGCTCGGCTGCCAGCGCACGGGTGAGTCCGATGACGCCATGCTTTGCTGCGGTATATGCGGCCGTGTAGGCATAGCCCTTCAGGCCCGCTGTACTGGCGATGTTGACGATGCGTCCCCAGCCGGTGGCGAGCATGTTGGGCAATACTGCCTGGCATGCGACGAAGCTCGCACTCAGATTGACGGCGATCATGTCCGCCAGATCCTGCGGCGTTGCCTTGAGGAAAGGTTGCGATGATGCGGCACCGGCGTTGTTCACTAGGATGTCGCAGGGGCCGAGTTGCGCGATGGCGTCAGCCAGCGTCCCACGCTGCGTCACGTCCGCAACTTCATAGCTCGCGTCCAGCTCGCGAGATGCAGCCTGTAGCGCGTCGCGATCGCGGCCGAGCAGTGCCAGAGCGATGCCGTCCTGCGCCAGCCGGCGTGCGATTGCCAGACCGATACCCTTCGCGCCGCCGGTGATCAGCGCTCTTCTCATATGATGATGGCCACGTCTTGGTCGCGCTTGAGTACACGTTCAAGCTGCGCCTTGCCGGCGAGATATTGCTTCGGCCAGATCTGCTCCGCGTAGCCGAGCCCAGCGGCGGCGTGGAGCGCGAAATGCGGATCGGACAGGTGCGGTCTGGCGAGCGCGCACAAATCAGCGCGGCCCGCGGCAACGATCGAATTCAGGTGATCGGGCTCCGTGATGTTCCCGACCGCCATCGTCGCAATGCCCACCTCATTGCGAATGCGATCGGCGAATGGCGTCTGGAACATCCTGCCGTACACCGGTTTCGCCTCGATCGAGGTCTGGCCTGCCGACACATCCATCAGATCGACACCGGCGTCCTTGAAGGCCCGTGCGATCTCTACCGCATCGTTCGGTGTTATGCCGCCTTCCACCCAGTCGGTCGCAGAGATGCGTGCCGACATAGGCTTCCGCGCCGGCCAAACCGCGCGCATGGCGCGAAACACCTCCAGAGGATACCGCAGGCGATTTTCCAGGCTGCCGCCATATTCGTCGGTGCGCCGGTTGGTAAGTGGCGAGATGAACGATGACAGCAGATAACCGTGCGCCGTGTGCAGCTCCAGCATGTCGAAGCCAGCTTGCTCGCCATAGCGAGTCGCCTGTACGAAGGCATCACGGACCGTATCCATGTCAGCGCGAGTCATCTCGCGTGCTATCTGGTTGCGCGGACTCCACTGCACGGCGCTCGGGGCGATCACTTCCCAGTTATCCGCGTCCAAGGGTTCATCCATGCCTTCCCAACCCAGCTTGGTTGAGCCCTTGAGCCCTGAGTGGCCGAGTTGCAGGCAGATCTTCGCGTACGTCTGCTGATGGACGAATTCGACAATTCGCTTCCAGGCGAGCATCTGCGTCTCGTTGTAAAGGCCGGCACAGCCTGGCGTGATACGCCCTTGCGGCGTGACGCAGGTCATCTCGGTGAAAACCAGAGCGGCTCCGCCCAAGGCACGTGTACCGAGATGTACCAGATGGAAATCATTTGGAACGCCGTCCTGCGCGCTATAGGTCGCCATGGGTGAGACTACGACGCGATTGGCCAAGTGCATGTCGCGCAACTTGAAAGGCAGGAACATCGGTGGCACTGGCCGGTTCGATGTCCCGCCATTAGCTCGCGACGCGAGCCAAGCCTCCATCCCCTCCAGCCAGGCGCGGTCACGCAGGCGCAGGTTCTCGTGGCTGATCCTTTGGCTGCGTGTCAGCAGGCTGTATGCGAATTGCTCCGGCTCCAGATGCGCATAGCGCGCGACGTTCTCGAACCATTCGGTCGAGTTGCGAGCCGCCGACTGAAGCTTCAAAACCTCAATGCGACGTTCTGACTCATACATGGCGAGTGCGGCAGGGATGTCCTGGCCGCAGCGATCCATGCATTGCGCGAGACCGATCGCATCTTCCAGCGCGAGTTTGGTGCCGGAGCCGATGGAGAAATGCGCCGTATGGGCGGCATCCCCCATAAGCACGATGCGGCCCTTTGACCACGTCGCGTTGGAAATCCGTTGGAAATTGATGAACTGCGAACCACGCAGATGGCGCATGTTGGTCAGCAGCGGCTGGTTATCCAGCCAAGGTGCAAACAGTCGTTCGCAGAATGCCACAGATTCTGGGACGTCCATCCGGTCCAGACCTGCTGCACGCCAGGTGTCATCACGCGTCTCGACGATGAAGGTCGAGGTGTCTGCATTGAAGCGATAGGCGTGCGCCTGAAACCAGCCCCATTCAGTCTCAGCAAAAATGAAGGTGAAGGCCTCGAACAGCTTGTGTGTGCCGAGCCAGGCAAAGCGGTTGGTGCGGATGTCGATGGAGGGCCGGAAGTGCTCAGCGTAGCGTGTGCGGATCGTGCTGTTGATCCCGTCCGCGGCGACGATCAGGTCGGCATCGTCGAATTCGCTGATATCGCGTACCTCGCGCCCAAAGATCAACTCGATGCCTAATCCGGACGCGCGTTCCTGCAGGATGTTGAGCAGGCGCTTGCGCTCGATGCCGCAGAAGCCATGGCCGCCCGAGCGAATGACGCGCCCCCGGAAGTGGATGTCGATATCGTCCCAGTGCGCGAAGCTTTCGCTGATGCGCTGTTCGGTCTGCGGATCGCCGCCCTTCAGGTTGCGCAGGGTCTCGTCTGAGAATACGACGCCCCAGCCGAAGGTGTCGTCCGGACGGTTGCGCTCGATCACGGTGATGCGATGCGCGGGATCACGCAGCTTCATCAGGATCGCGAAGTAGAGACCAGCCGGGCCGCCGCCGATGCAGACGATTCTCATCGCATCTCCGTGCTTGACGGGGTCTTCTTTCATACCTGCATTATCCAGCGCGCGGCAAGGAGCGAATGTATGGTCCATCCGATGCACGGCCCCAATCGGTTCAAGCTGGGGATTTTCTCAGCCAATGCCGATGGCGGGCTGACGCTCACGCGCGTGCCTGAGCGTTGGCCGGCCCATTGGAATGAGGTGGTGGAGGTTGCGCAGATGGCCGACCGCGCCGGTATCGAATTCTTCCTGCCGATAGCGCGTTGGAAGGGCTTCGGGGGCGAGGTGAACAGCCGCGAGTGGAGCTTCGAGACGCTCACCTACGCCGCCGCGCTGGCAGGCTTCACCGAACGCATCGCGCTATTCTCGACTGTTCACGTGCCGATGGTACATCCGGTCTTCGCGGCAAAGGCGCTGGCGACTGTGGACCATGCGTCAGGCGGTAGGGCGGGGTTGAACATCGTGTGCGGCTGGAGCCCTCAGGAGTTCGACCTGTTTGGCCTCAAGATGATCGAGGATCGCTATGCCCAGGGTCTCGAATGGGCGGAAATCATGGAGCGCATCTTTGCCGGCGGACCGCCGTTCGACTATGAGGGTAAGTTCTACAAGTTGAAGAATGTGTCGGGGCGACCGTTACCGGTGCAGCATCCCCGACCGGTCACATTGAACGCCGCCTTCTCACCGACCGGCCGCGACTTCGCGGCGAAGACCGCGGATTTTCTGTTCACAACGTTCGTCGACATCGAAGGTGGACGACCGCACATCGCCGATATGACTGCGCGGGCACGCGCGGTGGGGCGGGAGGTCGGGGTTTATACGACCTGCCACGTGGTTTGCCGGCCAACGCAAGCAGAAGCAGAGGACTATTATGAGTACTACGCCGTGAGTATGGAGGATACCGCGAGCGTCGATTCCTACATGGGTGCGAAGGAGAAGTTCTCATCGTCGCACGACCCGGACGCCTATCGCCTGCATCGCAAGCGCTTCGTCGGTGGCGCGGGAACCTATCCATTGATCGGCACGCCGGAGCATATTGCCGAACAGATGGTGCACATGAGTGAAGTCGGCTTTGCCGGCACGACCGTGTCGTTCGTCAATTTCAGCAACGAGCTGCCGTATTTTATCGAGACTGTGCTGCCGCTGCTGCGCGAGGCGGGTTTGCGTCAGGCGTGATTACTGCTCGTGCCGAAAGGACGGCGCGCTCTTCGCTGTCCAGGTACGCAGTGACGCTGACGCGAGTTCCGGCGGAACAGCAGTCAGTCAGGAAGCAGACGACGGTCGGCCCAGCATCAAGCAGAACCAGTCCGATCTGCAACGGCAGCCGGTCACGGAACGCAGATTCGTGGCTGTGCTGCAACTCGGCACTCGCCAGCACCTGACCTTCCGCACTGTCTCTCACGTGCCAGTCCAGCGTGTCGGACAGACATGTAGCGCAGAGTTCGCGTGGTGGATATTGCACCGCGCCACATGCAAAGCAGTGCTGCATCGCAAGTTTCCGCTGGGACGCGGCTTCGGCCATTTGCCGCATCGGGTTCATCCAACCAGCACCGCAGCAGCGGTACATAGCCCGCGGTCGTAGTTGATCATACCAAAGCCGCTGACCAATGCATGACGCGCGCGTTCTACCTGCCGTCCATCGGCTTTCCCCGTGAGTTGGCGCAGGGCTTCGACCAGTCCGACGAAGCCGCCTGCTGCGCCTGCCTGTCCACAGGATAGCTGCCCACCACCTGTGTTGTGCGGCAGGTTGCCGCCCGGTCCGAATTCATTACGCCGAATGAAATCAGCACCCTCGTCCTTTGGGCAGAACCCAAGATCCTCGAACTGCAGCATCGAGATCACCGGATAGTCGTCGTAGGTTTCGATAATATCGATTGTCTCCGGCCCGAAGCCAGCCTGCCGCCACAGCGAATCGCTGTCCAAGGCCCAACCGCCTCGCCATTGGATTGGATCAGCCAGGAAGCCGTTATGGCGTTCGATAGTCGCAAGAATACGAACGTTTGGTAATCCAAGCCGGTCAGCACGCGCGCGGCGCATCACCAGGAATCCATCCGCGCCTGCGCACGGCATGACGCAGTCCAGTAGGTGCAGCGGCGGGGCAATGGGACGCGCGGCGAGATATGCCTCGGGCGTCAGCTCATCGCGCAACAGGGCCAAGGGATTAAGCCGCGCCCATTGCCGTTGGGCGATGCAGAGCTTGCCAAAGTCCTCGCGCGTGGCACCGGTGCGCCGCATGGCGTGATCGGTGAGCAATGCGAAGCTCGCATTTGGCCCGCCCGCGCCATAGGGCCAGACGTAATCGCGGGAGAACGTGCTGAACTGAGCGACGAGATCATGAAAGCTGTTTGGGCCATTGGTGTCGCCTGCAATGCATGCGACCACGTCAGCGTCGCCGCATTGCACCGCACGTGCGGCCCGACGCATTGCGACCACACCGCATGCACCACCGATCGGCAGAAACTCCAGGAAACGCGGCGAAAGGCCAGCATACTGTGCGAACGGGGCAGGCCCGTCCGGTGCCAACGTGAAGCTCGAGAGGCACAGACCATCGATCTGTTGCTTCGCCAAGCCGCTCGTTTCCAGCAATTTGCGCAGCGCGCTGCCAAGCCACCATGCCGCGCCATGTTCGGAGCGTCTTGTATATGGGACAGTGACCGGTGCGCACACGACGACGTCGCCGTAATCCATCATTGACGGCGCTTCAGATGGCGTGTGTCGATGCAGTTCGGTGAGCCGAGTAGCTCTCGTGCCCAGGTCTTCAGTTCACCACGCTGAACCTTGTTCGTCGCCGTCAGTGGCAATGCGTCCACGAACGCGACGTAGCCAGGTGCCTTGAAATATGCGAGTTCACGCAGTGCGTGCGCCGTGATGTCAGCAGCCCCGTTTGTCTTGTCAGCAACCGGTTCACGCGCAACGACGCAGGCCAAAACCTCCTCGTCGCGCAATTCGTCAGGGACAGCCGTGCAGGCCACCTCGCGCACCATTGGATGCTGTCGCAGCACGCTTTCTACCTCGGCTGCGGCGATATTCTCGCCACTGCGGCGGATCACGTTTTTCAGTCGATCCACGAAGTAAAGATTTCCGTCGGCGTCACGCCGCACAACGTCACCGGTATGGAACCAGCCGCCCTCCCAGGCGGCCTCGGTTGCCTCGGGATCGTCAAGATATTCAGTGAAGAAGCCGGCGCGCGGATTGTCTTGGGCCGAACGCACGTACAGTTCGCCTGGCGTACCGCCTTTGGTGTCGCGGCTCGCTTCATCGACGATGCGGTACCGCATGAACGGTCGCGGCCGGCCGAAACAGGAGCGGCCGATATGGCGCGGCTCGTGGCTCGCGATGACCACGGCACCGGCGCCAGTCTCCGTCATAGCCCATGCATCGATCATAGGAATGCCGAAGCGGCTCTCGAATGCGGCATGGTAGCGCGGATCGACTCCAGGAGCGAAGCCGAACCTCACATCATGCATGCGATCATCCGGGGAAGGATGGAAGCCCAGCAGCATTGTCGGCATGACGCCGAGGCTGTGCATAATCGTTGCCTTGGATTCCCGCACCGTCTGCCACCAGCTTCGTGGATGAAACCGGTCCAGTGGAATGATGCAGCCACCAATCATTACCATGGCAAGTGTCGAATAGGCCATGGCGTTCACGTGAGTCATCGGCAACGGCGTGATGAGCCGATCCTCGCCGGGACGTAGCTCACACAGCCCACCGATTTCGGTGTACCACTTGCCGCAACGAAGGAAATAGTCGTTCGACAGCACGCAGCCCTTCGGTTTGCCCGTCGTACCCGAAGTGTAGAGCAGCGCGCACTCGGCTTCGCGGTCTGGCGCTCGCTCGCTGCGCACGTAGCGCGCTGCGGGCAGAGGCTCCTCCTCAGTGGCAACGTCGCAGGTCGCTGCAAACTCCCGCAGCGCGTTCAGTTGGGTGGGCGCCGTGATCACCAGGCAGGTTCCGCTGTGCCCCAGAAGGTATGTCAATTCGGCAGGCCTTAGCTCGGGGCTGAGCGGAACAACGCTGACCCCAAGCGCATTCAATGCGAACCAATGAAGGAAGACCGCAGGCCGATTGCCGAGCATGAGGCCGATGCGGTGGCCGGCGCCATATCCCGCGGCCTGGTATCGCTGGATGATTGTTTGAATTGCCTCAGCCGCTTCCGCGTAGGTCAGCGTGCCAGGAGTGATACCATAGTTCTTCGCCGTCTCGGCAGTGATGTGGAGGAATGGCCGCGCGGGCCACAAGCGCGCGGCCTCATGAAAGGTGTCGGAGACGGTGCTGTTCAGAGCGGATCCCAGTCGAACACTTCGCCCGACCGATCGAGCGGCATGTAGGCTGCCTTCAATGCTGGCGCGGCATGCTCCGCGATCGCCTCTGGTGTCCAGCCGTCGGCGCGATGCACAATGCGGATCGGGCGCGGCGAGCTGAACAGGATGATCTCGTTCATGCGCGTGCCGAACACCTGGCCGGTGACGTCCTTCGCGGCATCGGAGGACAGGAAGACCGCCATTGGCGCGTTCTTGTCCGGCGTCATTGCCTGGATCTTCGCCAACCGCGCCTGTTGCTCGGGGGTGGTGGCGGGGATCGACTGCGTCATCCGGCTCCACGCAAACGGCGCAATGCAGTTGGAGCGAACGTTGTAGCGCTTCATGTCGAGCGCGATCGACTTGGAAAGCGCGGTGATCCCCAGCTTCGCCGCCGAATAGTTTGCCTGTCCGAAATTGCCGATGAGCCCGGAGGTGGAGGAAATGTGTACGAACGTGCCGCTTTCCTGCTTCCGGTATTGTTCCGCTGCGGCGCGTGAGACGAAGAAGCTGCCATTCAGGTGGACTGCAATCACCGCCAGCCAGTCCTCCGGCGTCATCTTATGGAATATCACGTCCCGCAGAATGCCGGCGTTGTTCACCACCGCATCGATGCGGCCGTAATGGTCGAGCGCCGCCTGGATGATCTTCTGTGCCGAATTCCATTCCGCCACTGATTCGGTGCAAACCTCGGCCGCTCCGCCCTTCTGCTCGATCAGCTGCTTCGTCTGTTGGGCCGGGGTAGCGGAACCCCCCTCCCCGGAGAGCGACGCGCCGATGTCGGCTACGATGACCTTGGCGCCGGCCGCCGCCATGGCGATGGCGATCTCGCGGCCGATACCGCCGCCCGAGCCAGTGACCACCGCGACCTTGCCTTCCATCATGCCAGCCATGCCTACCCTCCGAAGCTGCGATCTACTGAACGGTATTAGGACGGCGGCGGCAGCTTGTGAACCCGCCTTGCAGTATGGCTATCAGAGCCGCAGGATCGCGCTGACCCGTTCGACCAACCAAAACATCGCGACGGCTCCAATGATATAGCCCGGCACGGCTGCGAGACTATTGGGCCAGGATCTCACCAGCCGAAGCACGACGCGGCGGATCAACAGGACCACTGTGACGAACGCGAGTTGTCCAATCTCCACGCCAATGTTGAAAAAGAGCAGGGCGAGCGGAATTTCGCGGGTCGGCAGACCCAGTTCGGACAGCGCGCCGGCAAAGCCAAAGCCGTGCAGCAACCCAAAAGCGAATGCCATCAGCCACGGAGATCCAATGGCCGGGCTTTCCTGTCCCGACCGCAATCCTTCGGCAGCGACAAGCACGATGCTCAGAGCAATGGCGGCCTCGACTGGTGCACTGGGCACGCTGACCCAGCCTGTCGTCGCAAGACCCAAGGTCACGCTATGGGCAAGAGTAAAGGCGGTGATGGTTTTCAGCAGAGCCCAGACGCCATCCACAATCAACAACAAGCCCAGGATGAACAGCAGATGGTCGATGCCGAACAGGATGTGTTCGATACCCAACGTCGTATACCGGACAGCGGCATCCCCAAAGGACATGGACCCAGCCTGAACCGACGCCAGATCAACCCGGATGAACGCTCCATCACCTATAAAGTAATTGGTGACAATTGTCCCATCCCGCCGATGTGCTGAGAGCAATACGCCATCTCGTTTCCACGGCAGGAACACCACATCGCTGCTGGTCAGCGCGCTCCCGCAGGTGAAGGCGAACCGAATCTCTGCCTCACTCTGGTGTGTTCGGGGATCGTCGCTCAGGCGGCAACGGTCAGGGAGCTGTGGTGCGGAAATCAGAGCTGCAAGGTCAGGCGGTACTGTGGCGATCAGCGTATAACTGTTGCCTGGTCCTTCTATCAGGCGCGCCTGCGTTGCCGCGAGGTCATGTGCCCAAGCAGTACCGACGGTCAGCAGCCATATCAGTGCAAACCGCACAATCATTAATTTGTCGTTGCGGCGGGCAGAATGACTGTAAACCCGCGGGCAATTTCGGCCACCTGTCGCTCGATGATCTCTTCCTGCCGAACCATGGTCCATTCGTCTGCGAGGTGGGAGGCGAGCTGTTCGTAGCTGGGCGATGTAGCCGGCTGGCGTTCGTCAACGCGGATGAAGAACGTGCCGCGTGGAGACTGGTACGGTCCATGCCAGCGATTGTCATCAATCGCGCTGACCACCTCTGCCGTATTCCGGTCGAACACACGCGCAATGTCCTCACTCGTGGCCGTGCGCAGAGATGAAGCATGGTTCATGTCAAGCTCGCTGAGCCGGCCTGGATCATCCGCTGAATTCAGCTTCGTCAGGATATCGTCGGCCCGTTCTTGCCCGCTGCGGACGAATACCTGCGTCAGGCTCATCGTTGGGGGACGCGCGAAACGCTCGCGGTTGGCTGCAAAATACGCGCGCAATGTCGGTTCATTCGGTGTTGGTGGCTCGGACGAAAGGGCAAACCGCATCGCCTGGATCAACTGCGCCCTGATCCGAGGCGACTTGTCCAGGCCCCGGCGATACGCTTCGTGCAGCAGAACCTCGTCAGCGATATAGCCGTCGATCACCTCCTGCCGGTCCTGGGCGGTCTGCGTCCGCTGCATCAACGCGGCGCGCTCCTGGAGCAGCGCGTCGACAATCTTGGGGTCAACCCGGATTGTGGGCTTTTGATCAGGGGAGAGCATGGCGTGCAACCCAAACAGGAAACAGCCCAGAACGGCGAAGTGGAAGATGGGATCATGCAGGACCCGCTGCCAAAACCGCTGTTTCATGGCCTCGGCTTCAGTGTGGTTGCGCGCGGTTGTCCACCCAGACCGGGTCGACATACATCGGATCGGTGATGCCCTTCCGGTGCATCGCAATGCCGGTCAGCACCTCACGCAGAATCCGTACGCCGACGAGCTTGCTGCGATAAGTCGGATCGACCAGTGGATTGAGTTCCACCATCTCTACGCCCACAACATCATTCTGCACGCCGAGGGCACGCAGCATTGGAAACAGCTCGCGTATGGTCATGCCACCTGGTTCGGGTGTGCCCATACCAGGCGCCCAGGCCGGGTCCAGCACATCCGTATCGATCGAAATGAAGATCTTCTTCGGGCCGTCAAGCGCTTCGGCTAGCGCCTGCTTCATGACTGTTTCCCAGCCCTTCTTGTCGATCTCAGTCACGAAATGGTAGCGGATCTCATTGCGCCGCATCCATTCCATGTCCGCCATGCCGGGCTTGGCGGAGTTCAAGCCGATCTGCACAAAATTCCGCCCCCTCACGTGGCCTTCATCGATCAGTCGCCGAACAGGCGCGCCATGCGACAGGTAATGACCGAACAGCAGAGGCACCCCGTCGAAATGGGCGTCGAAATGCACCACGCCGACATTGCCTTTGCCGTGGACATCGGTCACCGCGACCACGTCCGGATACATCAGCGAATGATCGCCACCGACGATGACAGGGATCGCACCAGCGTCGGCAATGTCCTTCACCATCTTATGGACCGAGAGGACGCTGCGTTCCGGCGATAACGCGTCAATCGCGGCGTCGCCATAGTCCACGACTTTCAGCACGTGCATGAAGTCGATGTCGCCCGCTGCGGGGTGCGCCAGGGGCATGACCTCGCCCCAGGGATAGGTAACCTCGCCCGTGCGAACCGCCTGGGGCCCGTACCCGGTGCCACGCTGGCCAAGTGACAGATCGACCGACGCCCCCATGATCGCGACATCGACCGCGCCGGCCTTCAGGTCCTCTGGGCAGAGCGCTACCGGGGCGCGGAAGAAGGTGGGGATGCCCTGATAAGCCAGACCTCCGGCCGTCTTCTGGATGTTGATCGGCCCGGGTGCGCGCTGAGGGTTATTGTGACAGTCCCGATAGAGCGCTGTGGGATCCTTCATTGGATCGCGAGGATCCAATGGGATCGCATTCGGGCTCTCCCGGATCATGTCGATCACCGGCGTTTCCGTCCTGGTATCCGTCTCCGCTGCCGTGGCCAGACCAGGTAAGAGCGCGAGCGCCGCCAGCGCGGTCAGCAGAGCAGCTATCAGTCGCGTCATCCTCTTCTCCATCCAGAAGCGCAGGCGATAGCTCACGAATTCCTCACGAAATTGCAATGGCCTTCGGCTTCGAGCCCGGTTTATCGCGGCAGAGCATGACCAAACCCCTTGACGCACTGGGGTGAATACGCCATCTGACGGCAATCAGGACCCAATTGGTCCGATTAGCTGAATGCCAGAGGTTCAAGGGGTTTCGCAGACCATGCTCAGGCTGTCGAAGCTGACCGACTATGCGGTTGTCGTGCTGGTGCGCCTGTCGCGCGAGCAGGGGGTACAGACCTCGCCCGGGATCGCCGCAACAACCGGTATTCCCGAGCCGACCGTCGCCAAGGTGCTGAAGACGCTCGCCGCCGGCGGGCTGGTCGCTTCGCAGCGCGGTGCCAAAGGCGGCTACCGGCTGCTGCGGCCGCTTGCCGCGATTCCCATCGCCGATGTGATCGCCGCGGTGGACGGGCCGATTGCGCTGACCGCGTGTGTCGAAGGCTCCGCGGTCGAATGCGAGTCCCAGTGCATGTGCCCGATGCGCGGACGCTGGGACCCGGTGAACGAGGCGATCCAGCAGGCGCTTGGGACAATCACCCTCGCTGACATGCAGGAGGCCTCCATTCCCACCGCTTTCCGCATTCGGGCCACAACCTCATTACCCGCCGCCGAATAGGATGATTTGATGTCTGCTTCCACTCAGACGCTCGACACTGTCCAGTCCGTCACCCAATCCGGCTACAAGTGGGGCTGGGAGACTGACATTGAGATGGACCTCGCGCCCAAGGGGCTGAACGAGGACATCATCCGGCTGATCTCGTCCCGCAAGCAGGAGCCGGAATGGCTGCTGGAGTGGCGGCTGAAGGCGTTCACCGCCTGGCAGCAGATGACGGAGCCGCACTGGGCGCGCGTCGAGCACCAGCCAATCGACTACCAGGACCTGCACTACTACGCGGCGCCAAAGCAGAAGCCGGGGCTGAAGAGCCTGGACGAGGTCGATCCGGAACTGCTGAAGACGTACGAGAAGCTAGGCATCCCGCTGAAGGAGCGGGCGATCCTGGCCGGCGTCGATCCCGAGGCGGTGCAGGGTACGCAGGTCGCAGTGGATGCGGTGTTCGATAGCGTATCCGTCGCGACGACATTCCGCGAGACGCTGAAGAAAGCCGGTGTGATCTTCTGCCCGATCTCAGAAGCCGTGCGGGATTACCCGGAGCTGGTGCAGAAGTATCTCGGCTCCGTTGTGCCGGTGTCGGACAATTTCTTTGCTGCGCTGAACTCGGCAGTATTCACCGACGGAAGCTTCGTTTACGTGCCGAAGGGCGTGCGCTGCCCGATGGAGCTGTCCACCTACTTCCGCATCAATGCGCGCAGCACGGGCCAGTTCGAGCGCACGCTGATCATCGCCGATGCCGGCAGCTACGTGAGCTATCTGGAAGGCTGCACCGCGCCGATGCGTGACGAGAACCAGTTGCACGCGGCGGTAGTTGAACTGGTCGCGCACGAGGACGCGCAGATCAAGTATTCCACGGTGCAGAACTGGTATCCGGGCGACGCGGAGGGCCGTGGTGGCATCTATAATTTCGTCACCAAGCGCGGCGCCTGCCGCGGTGCGCGGTCCAAGATCTCCTGGACTCAGGTGGAGACGGGTTCGGCAATTACCTGGAAGTATCCGTCCTGTGTGCTGGAAGGCGATGACAGCGTGGGCGAGTTCTATTCGGTCGCGGTGACCAACAATCGCCAGCAGGCCGATACCGGGACCAAGATGATCCACATCGGCAAGCGGACGAAGAGCACCATCGTCTCCAAAGGCATCAGCGCCGGCCGCTCGAACAATACCTATCGCGGGTTGGTCCGTGTGCTGCCGCGGGCGTCAGGCGCGCGCAACTATACGCAATGTGACTCGCTGCTGATCGGCAATCAGTGCGGCGCGCATACCGTACCCTACATCGAAAGCCGCAACCCCACGGCGAAGGTGGAGCACGAGGCCACCACGTCGAAGATCGCCGAAGATCAGTTGTTCTACTGCCGTCAGCGCGGCTTGTCTGAAGAGGACGCGGTGAACCTGATCGTCAACGGGTTCTGCAAGGACGTGCTGAAGGAATTGCCAATGGAGTTCGCCGTCGAGGCGCAGAAGCTCCTGGCGGTGAGCCTGGAAGGCTCAGTGGGTTAGAGGGACGCATTATGTTGGAAATTCGCGGCCTTTCCGCCGCTGTCGAAGACAAGCCGATTTTGCAAGGCATCGATCTCACGGTGCCGCAAGGCGAGGTGCACGCGATCATGGGGCCGAACGGCTCCGGCAAGTCAACGCTGGCTTACGTCCTGTCGGGGCGCGAGGGTTACGAAGTCAGCTCGGGTTCGGTCACCTTTGATGGTCAGGACCTGCTGGCGATGGAACCCGAGCAGCGTTCGGCGGCAGGCCTGTTTCTCGCTTTCCAGTATCCGGTGGAATTGCCTGGCGTTGGCAACGCCAATTTCCTGCGCACCGCACTGAACGCGCAGCGCCGCGCACGCGGCGAGAGTGAGCTGGATGCGGTGCAGTTCCTCAAGCTGGCACGCGCCGAGACGAAGCGGCTGGCGATGCCGGACGACATGCTGCGGCGGAACGTCAATGTCGGCTTCTCCGGCGGCGAGAAGAAGCGCAACGAGGTGTTGCAGATGGCGATCCTGCGGCCTCGCCTGGCCATCCTCGACGAGACCGACAGTGGTTTGGACATCGATGCGCTGAAGATTGTGGCCGAAGGCGTGAATGCTCTGCGCCGTCCGGATTTCTCGGCATTGGTGATTACCCATTACCAGCGGCTGCTCGATTACATCGTCCCCGATCGGGTGCACGTGCTCGCGGGCGGTCGCATCGTCCGCTCCGGCGGTCCCGAGCTGGCGCATGAGCTGGAAGCCAAGGGCTATGCCGGTATGACCGCGGAGGCGGCATGACGGTGGGCGGCACCCTCTCCCGGCACGCTGCGCGCGCCGACCTCTCCCACTGCGTGGGCGAGGTGTACGGTATCCCTTACCTCGCCCACGCAGTGGGAGAGGGCGGCGCGAAGCGCCGGGAGAGGGTGCCGCAATGACCGCACCCATCCAAACCGGCACCGCCGGCTTCCTCGCCCGGTTTGACGCGTTGCGCGACCGCCTGCCCGGTGATCCTCGGCAACGGATTGCCGCGGCGGAAGCCTTCCGCCGCTCCGGCCTTCCCGGCGCAGCGTCGGGCCGGCGCGAGGAGGCGTGGAAATATACCAGCCTCCGTCCCCTCGCCGACGCATCATTCCTGCAGCCCATAGCGCCGCTCGCCGGTGACAGCACCTTGCTCGCAAGCCTGCCGCGGATCGATGCCCCTCGCATCGTCTTCGTCGACGGGCTGCTCCGGCCTGAACTGTCGGCCTTGCCCGCTTCCATCACGTTGACCCGTTTCGCTGATCACCCGGAATACGGCGCGCTTGCGCGCCCCGATCGCGACCCGCTGGTCGCGCTTAACACGATGCTGGCCGAGGACGGCGCGCTGCTATCCGTACCGCCCGACACAGATGCCGGCCTGTTGCTTCTGGTCAGTATCGGGACCGAGCGCGCTGCCTTTCACCCGCGCCATGCTATTACCGTGGCTCCCCGTGCGCGGCTGACACTGCTGGAACTCTCGCTCGGGGACGGCGCCTATCTGCACAATCCCGTCATGGAAGTGCAGGTGGCCGAAGATGCCGTGCTCAGCCATGTCCGGTTGCAATCCGAGGCTCCGCCTGCGTTCCACCTTTCTACCGTGTATGCCGAGATCGCTGAGCGCGGCGCCTACGACAGCTTCGCGCTTAATCTCGGCGGCCGTATCATCCGCACCGAAGCACATGTAAGACTCAGCGGCCCAAAGGGGACAGCGCACCTGAACGGCGCGCAGCTACTCGGCGGAACCCAGCATGCCGACTTCACCACCGTGGTGCGGCACGACGCACCCTTCTGCGCTTCGCGTCAGACGGTAAAGCATGTGCTGGCCGAGCGCTCACAAGGCGTGTTCCAGGGCCGGATCGAGGTCGCCCGCGCGGCACAGAAGACGGACGGCTACCAGATGAACCAGGCGCTGCTGCTGTCGCCTGATGCCGAGATCGACACCAAGCCGGAGTTGGAAATCTTCGCCGACGATGTGAAGTGCAGCCATGGCGCCACGGTCGGGGAGCTGGATGCAGACCAGTTGTTCTACCTGCGGAGCCGCGGCATTTCGGACGCAGAAGCGCGCTCGATACTGGTTCGGGCCTTCCTGACCGAAGCGTTGGATGCAGTCACCGACGAGACGGTGCGTGGTGTGCTGGATCATGCTGTCGAAGGCTGGTGGGAGAGGCAGGCAGCATGAACGTCACGACGCGCCCCGCCATCCTGGATGTGACTCGTATCCGCGAGGACTTCCCGATCCTGGATCAGCTCATCCGAGGGAAGCCATTGGTGTTCCTCGACAGTGCCGCCTCGGCGCAGAAGCCGCGCGTGGTGATCGATGCGATGCGTCAGGCGATGGAGACGCAGTACGCCAATGTGCATCGTGGCCTGCACTGGATGAGCGAGCGCACCACCGACGCTTATGAAGCGGCGCGCGACGCGGTGGCGGCGTTGCTGAACGCACGCGATCGGCATGAGGTGGTGTTCACGCGCAACGTCACCGAATCGCTGAACCTGATGGCGCATAGCTACGGCCGTGGTGTGCTGAAGCCCGGCCAGGCCGTGGTGATTTCGGGGATGGAGCACCACTCCAACATCGTGCCCTGGCAGTTGCTGCGTGACGAACGCGGTATCGAGCTGCGTGTGGCACCGATCACCGACGCCGGCGAGCTGGACATGGAGGCATTCGAGGCCTTGCTGGCCGATGGCAAGGTCGGTCTGATATCGATGACCCATATGTCGAACGTGTTGGGCACCTATACGCCGGCAGAACGCATCGTCCGGATTGCACATGCCTACGGTGCAAAGGTGCTGTTCGACGGCGCGCAGGCGGTGGTGCATCGCCGCGTTGATGTGCAGGCGCTGGATTGCGACTTCTATGCCTTCACCGGCCACAAACTCTATGGGCCCACCGGCATTGGCGTGCTGTGGGGCCGGCGCGAGCTGCTGGATGCGATGCCGCCATTTCTCGGCGGCGGCGAGATGATCTCGTCCGTCAGCTACGAGCGTTCGCGCTGGGCCGAAGTGCCGCACAAGTTCGAGGCCGGCACGCCACCGATCCTGGAAGGCATCGGCCTGAAGGCCGCGATCCATTACGTGCAGCAGATCGGCTACGACGCGATCGCCGCGCACGAGACATCGCTGATCGATCATGCGCTGGCGCGTCTTGGCGCCATCGAGGGTTTGCACATCCTCGGCCGTGCGCAGGACCGCGGCGGCGTGGTGTCATTTGCGTTGGATCGCGCGCATTCGCATGACGTGGCAACGCTGCTGGATCGGCAGGGAATCGCGGTTCGCGCTGGCCATCACTGTGCCGAACCGCTGATGCACCGGTTCAATCTCGACAGCACCGCGCGTGCCAGCTTTGCGATCTACACGACGCATGACGAGATCGACTATCTGGCCGACACGCTCACGCGCGTGCGGGAGTTCTTCAACTGACGGACGAGGCATGACCGACACGTTCGACGATTTGCGCGATCTCTACCAGGAAGTGATCCTGGATCATGGCCGCCGGCCACGTCATGCGCGGCGCCTGGAGAGCTTCGACGCGACCGCCAAAGGCGACAACCCGATGTGCGGTGACCGCATCGAGGTCTGGGTGAAATATGCGCCCGACGGCACGATCGCGGACACCGGCTTCCAGGCTCGTGGCTGCGCGATCAGCGTCGCCTCGGCTGACTTGATGGCAGAGACGGTGATCGGCCGCAGCAAGGCAGACACGCATGCGCTGTTCGATGCCTTCCGCGAAATGGCGCGCACCGGTACGTGCCCGCATTGCGATGCCGCACTCGCCGAACCGCTGGAGCGACTGGAGCCACTGGCCGGCGTCCACGAATATCCGTCGCGGGTGAAATGCGCGACGCTCGCCTGGCATGCGCTGGTGGCCGCGCTGGATGGCGGAAAGGAGGCAACCAGTGAGTGATACGCCTCAGCCGCATACCGCGTGGACGCCGGACGGCGAGACCGCCCCGAAGCCGACAGAGGACGCCATCATCGCCGCGATCTGCGAGGTGTACGATCCGGAAATCCCGGTGAACATCTACGAACTGGGCCTGATCTATGCCGTCGAAATCGCCGGTGATGGTGCCGTGAAGGTGGAGATGACTCTCACTGCGCCCGCCTGTCCTTCGGCCCAGGAACTGCCGGAGCAGGTGCACAATGCTGTCATGACGGTATCTGGCGTGACCTCGTGCGACGTGGAGACCGTGTGGGACCCGCCCTGGGATCCCAGTCGCATGAGCGAGGAAGCCCGCCTGCAGTTGAACATGTTCTGATCCGAACCGATATCGAGCGAACCATGAGCACGACAACCACAGCTCCTCGTAAGCCTCGGGCCTTGCCGCCCCTGATGACGTTGACCGATGCCGCGGCCGAACGCCTCCGCGCGCTCTACGCGCAGGGTGAGCAGGGCAAGCTGCTGCGCATCGGCGTGAAGACCAAGGGCTGCTCGGGTCTGTCCTATGACATGAGCTGGACCGAAGAACCTGGTCCTGGCGACGAGGTGGTCAACGACAAGGGACTGACCGTGCTGGTCGATCGTAAGGCCAGCCTGTTTCTCATTGGCACAGTCATGGATTACGAAATGAAGGCGCTTGCCTCCGGCTTCACCTTCACCAATCCGAACGAGAAGGGCCGCTGTGGGTGCGGCGAGAGCTTCCACGTCTGACCCAAACGTGAACTGACAGCCGTCAAACCGCCCTTTTGCAATAGCAACAGGGGCGGTGGGGACGGCGCATGCTGATTTCGTCGGATACTTGGCGGGACGGGCTGAACCAGTTCTGGGACTGGCTCCATCGGTTCGTGCTTGTACCCGACACACTCGTCCAGGCCGTGGCCCTGCTGGTCGCCTGCGCCGCAGTGCGGCTTATGGCCGGACCCGTAAGGCGCAGTCTGGAGCACCAGGTAGCGCGGTTGCCGCCAGGCCCTTTGCGTGCCGTCGCTCATGCGCTGGCGAGCGCCGCAGCGCCTATCCTGTTGCTCTTGCTTCTCTGGTTCGCGACCGTTGCCGCGGATGCGGCGGGTCTGCGGTCCGAGCTGCTGCGTCTGGCGGAAAGCCTGGTCCTGGTCTGGGTACTGATCCGTCTCAGCTCGCGCCTGGTGCGCAATGAGTTTCTCGCACGCACCGTCGCCATCGTGGCTTGGATCATCGCGGCCCTGAATATCGCCGGGCTGATCGGCCCGGCGGCGAACTTGCTGGATGCGATGGCGATTCCCGTGGGCAACTTCCGCCTGAGCCTGCTGCTTGTGCTGAAGGGCATCATCACGCTCGCGTTGCTGGTCTGGCTCGCCAACACGCTGTCGCGCCTGACAGAGCAGCGGCTGCAGAATTTCGTGCCTCTGACGCCGACGATGCAGGTGCTCGCCGGCAAGCTCGTGCGAATGTCGCTGCTGACGCTTGCCATCGTGATCGCCCTAGGTTCGATCGGCATCGACCTGACCGCATTCGCCGTGTTTTCCGGCGCTATCGGTGTCGGCGTTGGCTTCGGTCTGCAGAAGGTGGTCTCCAACCTGGTCAGTGGCGTGATCCTGCTGCTCGACCGCTCGATCAAGCCGGGTGACGTTATAGAGATCGACAGTACCTATGGCTGGGTCAGCACCCTGAATGCACGCTACGTCTCAGTGAGGACCCGCGATGGTAAGGAGTATCTGATTCCGAACGAGGACCTGATCACTCAGCGCGTCACCAACTGGTCGTATTCGAACGATCTGATCCGCCTGCACGTTGCTGTCGGCATCTCGTACCTCTCCGATCCGCACGAGGCAATTCGCCTCGCACTCGATGCAGCCCGCGACGTGCCTCGTGTGCTCATCGATCCTGCACCGGTCTGCCTGCTGATGGCATTCGGCGAGAGCTCGATCGACCTTGAGCTGCGCTTCTGGATCAATGATCCATCGAACGGTACGGCCAATGTCCGCAGCGCCGTGATGCTCAATATCTGGGATCTTTTCCAGCAACATGGCATCGAGATCCCGTGTCCGCAGCGAGACTTGACGCTGCGCAATCCCGACGCATTGGCCCGCGCATTCGCGGCTGCGACTCAGCCAACAGCGAAGGTCACGACGCTTTCCAGTCGCTCCGACCAAAGGAACTGATCGATCGGCGTGGCACTCTTGAGACCGTAGCCCGCCTGCCGCAGCAGGCGCGCATCCCGCGACAGGGTCGCCGGATTGCAGCTCACATAGATCACCACCGGCAGCTTCGCCGCGGCAATCGTCGCGACCTGAGCCGCCGCGCCGGCGAATGGCGGATCGAGAACAACCGCTGCAAAGCCGGCAAGTTCCTTCGGCTGCAGTGGCTGGCGTGCGAGATCGCGCTGGGTGATCGTGATGCGGCCAGCGAGGCCGGCGTGATTGGCGGCGGCGCGCAACGCCGCGACTGATGCGGCATCGCCTTCCCACGCGCTAACTCGGCCGTGTTGCGCCAGCGCGAAGGTAATCGTGCCACAGCCGGCAAACAGTTCGGCTACCCGCCCTTTGGATGGCGAAGCGTCGAGTACCGTCCGGACGATAGCTGCCTCGCCGGATTGAGAGGCCTGCAGAAACGCACCGGGTGGCGGTGAGATCTGGACCCCGGAAAGCGATGTGGTCGGCGGCCGGAGGACGGCGATCGGCTCCGGTTCGCCCTTCTCCTGTGCCCAGGCGATGCGCGGCAGCGAGTGAGCGCGTGCGAACTCCGTCAGCGCGATGCGGTCACCGATATCCAGCGGCGCATCGGTCCGAAGCAGAAGATCGGCCCCTGAGTCCAACAGATTTGCGATCACCGATGCTTCGCGACGGAACGCATGCAAGCGCGACAGCATTTCCTTCAACGGCGGGAACAACGCGACCAGCGTGGGATGCAGGACCACACATGTCGTCAGATCGACAACTTCGCCACTACGCTGCCTGTGCAGGCCGAGCACCACGCCATCACGGGTGCGCCGAACCGCGAGATCTATACGCCGCCGCTCACCTGGTCCGGTGCGTGCCGGCATCGCCAGCTCCGTATCGGAGAAACCCGCGCGCCGCAGTGCAGTGGCGAGCAGGTCGCATTTATGGGCAATGTAGGCTTCGTCCTGCCAGTCCTGCAGAGTGCAGCCGCCACAGACGCCGAAATGAGGGCAGGGCGGATCCGACCTGCTCATACCAAGTCCCAGGGCAGCATGGTCAGAGTTCTCGCCGTCACCGATCGGGTCATTGCGAGTGAAGCGAAGCAATCCAGGGGACCCACTGGATTGCTTCGTCGCTTCGCTCCGCGCAATGACAGGGTGCGACTCCGTGGCCCTCGGTGGCTCTCGTTCTTCCTTCGTGTTGAATCCTTGACTTAGGTATCAGGCGCCGAATGCCGATAGCCCGGTCTGCGCACGGCCGAGGATCAGCGCGTGAACGTCGTGCGTTCCCTCGTAGGTGTTCACCGCCTCGAGGTTCATCACGTGCCGGATCACGTGGTACTCGTCCGCGACGCCGTTACCGCCGTGCATGTCACGTGCCGTTCGCGCGATATCCAACGCCTTGCCGCAGTTGTTGCGCTTCAGCAGGCTGATCATCTCCGGGGCCGCGTTGTCAGCGTCAATCAGCCGGCCAAGACGCAGCACCGACTGCAGGCCAAGCGTGATCTCGGTCTGCATGTCCACCAGCTTTTTCTGGATGAGTTGCGTTGCCGCGAGGGGCCGTCCGAACATGATCCGCTGCATCGTGTAATCGCGCGCGGCGTGCCAGCAGAATTCCGCTGCTCCCATCGCTCCCCAGGCGATGCCATAACGTGCGTTGTTCAGGCAGGAGAATGGTCCGCGCAGCCCCTTCACCTTCGGCAGCATCGCGTCTTCCGGCACCTCGACATTGTCCATCATGATCATGCCGGTGACCGAAGCTCGCAGCGAGAACTTGCCTTCGATCTTGGGCGCGCTCAGGCCCTTCATCCCCTTCTCGAGAATGAAGCCGCGGATGTCGCCTGCATCGTCCTTCGCCCAGACCACCAAGACATCGGCGATCGCCGAATTGGTGATCCAGGTCTTCGAGCCGTTCAGCACGTACCCGCCGTCGGTGCGCTTCGCCCGTGTCCGCATGGACGCGGGATCGGAGCCGGCATCCGGTTCCGTCAGGCCGAAGCAGCCGACCCACTCTCCGCTGCGCAGCTTCGGCAGGTACTTCTCCTTCTGGGCGTCGGAACCGAAGTCCCAGATCGGATACATCACCAGCGATGACTGCACCGAGAACGCCGAGCGATAGCCGGAGTCCACACGCTCCACTTCGCGCGCGATCAATCCGTAGCTGACATAGTTCACGCCCGCGCAGCCGTAGCCCTCCAGCGTCGCGCCGAGGAATCCCATCTCGCCCATCTCGTTCATGATCTCGCGATGGAACTTCTCGTGCCGGTTCGCCTCGATCACGCGTGGGAACAGCTTCTCCTGGCAATACTCGCGGGCGGCATCACGAATGGCACGCTCCTCATCCGTCAACTGCTGGTCGAGATGCAGCGCATCGTCCCACTGGAAAGGCGTGAACTTCATGCCTTGCTATCCTCTGATTTCGTCACCGCACGCGGACGCAATAGCATAAACGCAGGCACTTCATCGCCGAAGCCGGTCACTGGCGGGCCGAGATCTTCATCGCGTCGGCGCGGTTCTCGGCGCGGCGCTTCCCGCGGTACGCCCTCCGGAACCCTCCCCCGCTTCGCGGGAGCGGGAATAGCTGGCCTCGACTCCTTCTCCCGCGAAGCGGGGGAGGGTTCGGGAGAGGGTGCTTTCTTGCGCGCAGGTGCTGTCTTGGGTTTTGCAGTTCGACTTCGACCGCGCCGTCGCCGTCCGTCATCCTCCGCCCAATCCACCGGATCGAGCCCTTCGACATTCATCGGCGGAATCGGATGCCCGATCAGCTTCTCGATTGCCTCCACCGCTGCCCGATCCTCAGGCGTGGCGATGGTGAACGCGTGTCCCTCGAGGCCAGCACGGCCCGTCCGCCCGATGCGATGCACATAGTCCTCGGCATGATGGGGCACGTCGAAATTGAAAACATGCGACAGGCCGCCGATATCGATGCCACGCGCCGCGACATCGCTGCACACCAGCAACTGCAACTCGTTCGCCTTGAACTTCTCCAGCGTGGTGAAGCGGATGGTCTGCGCCATGTCACCATGCAGGGCGCCGACGCTGAACTTATGTCGCGTCAGCGACTTGTGCAGGATGTCGACATCGCGCTTGCGGTTACAGAAGATCAGCGCGTTCTGCACCTTCTGGGTCCGGATCAGCCGCCGCAACGCCTCGCGCTTGTCGTGTTCAGCGACCAGAGCCAAGCCTTCGGTAATCGTCGTGGCCACCGAGGCAGGTCGTGAAACCGCAATCTCTCGCGGATTGGACAGGAATGCGTCAGCCAGCCGGCGAATTTCCGGGAACAGGGTGGCGCTGAAAAACAGCGTCTGCCGGGTTCTCGGCAACAGCGAGACGATGCGCTCGACGTCGGGAATGAATCCCATGTCCAGCATCCGGTCCGCCTCATCGATCACCAGGATCTTGACATCCGACAACAGAATTGAACCGCGCTCGAACATGTCGATCAGCCGGCCAGGCGTCGCGATCAGCACATCGACGCCGCGCATCAGCACGTCGCGCTGATCGGTCATGCTCTCGCCGCCGATGACCAGCGCGTGCGTAAGCTTCAGGTACTTGCCGTACTGAGTGAAGTTCTCCGCCACCTGCAGCGCCAGTTCGCGTGTCGGCTCCAGGATCAGGCTGCGCGGCATGCGCGCACGCGCCCGAGACCCGGTGAGAATATCCAGCATGGGCAGGGTGAAGCTGGCGGTCTTCCCGGTGCCTGTCTGAGCAGTGCCGAGCACGTCACGGCCCATCAGCACGACGGGAATTGCCTGCTCCTGGATGGGCGTTGGATGCCGATAGCCCATTTCGGCGATCGCACGTTGCACGGGCTCCGACAACCCGAGATCAGCGAACAAGGGGCGCGGAGGTTCTTCGCTGATCGGCTCGACAATTTCGATCGGCGCGTGTTCAGTCGGTTCCGCCGGGGCGGTCGTGGTATCGTTCAACTCTGGTCCAGTCGCTGGCTGGTAACGGTGCTGCGGCGCAACACTCACGCGATGCCGCCGCGAGCGGCACGACGCGCGTAACGGGCGGGGTATCAGGATTAAATAGCCGAAAGTCAAGCTCAGCGCACCGCTGCGTGAACATAGGAGCAGCGCATGAAACCCGAGCAGTCGGGCCATATTCCAGCAACATTGCGAGGGCAGGATCACCGAACATGAACCGATCAGTGTTGAGCATTCTGCCGCGGACACTCGCGCCGGCAGCGTTTGGCGTGATCCTTATGGCAGGCATGGCTGGCGCGCCGAAGCCAGCCGAAGCCCGGGTCTGGGTCGGATTCGGCTTTCCGCTCTACTTCGGGCCGCCCGCGTACTACGTACCGCCCCCCGTCTATTATCCGCCGCCGGCTTACTACCCGCCCCCGGCGTATTACCCACCGCCGGCCTACTACCCGCCGCCAGTGTATGGCCAGCCGCCGGCGCAATACCGGCCTTCCGGCCAGTCGTGCGTCGCCGGTAGCGCTGTGTGCCCGATGGAACATCCGGTCGCAGCTGGATCGTCTTGCTACTGCACGACGGCGCAAGGCCGGGTCTGGGGCCGGGCTACCTGATGGCAGAACCACCCGGCGGGCATCCGCCAGAGCAAGGCCAGGACGATCTACGTCAGGCACCAGCTCCTACGCCACAGCACGCGCCACGCATCGAGGATTATGCCTTGATCGGCGACTGCCACACGGCCGCACTCGTCAGCCGCGAGGGCTCGATCGACTGGTTGTGTTGGCCCCGCTTCGATAGTCCCGCCTGTTTTTCCGCGCTGGTGGGAACACCGGATAATGGACGCTGGCGTATTGCGCCCGCCGAGCCGGTGGTACGGACAACCCGACGCTACAGGCCAGGAACGATGATCCTGGAGACGGTGTTCGAAACGGGGTCCGGAACCGTCGCGCTGATCGACTTCATGACAGCTGCCACAGGCAATTCGTCCGTGGTGCGAATCGTGGAAGGACGAAGCGGTCAGGTGCCGATGCGGCTCGACCTGTCACTCCGGTTCGACTACGGCTCCGCCATCCCCTGGGTGACCCGGCTGCAACGCGGGACAGGTCTGCGTGCGATCGCAGGGCCCGAGGTGGTGGTGCTGCACAGCGGGATCCGTCTGCACGGCGAGCGGTTCACCACGGTGGGCGAATTCACCGTCAACGCGGGGCAGCGCATTCCATTCGCTCTGTCGCGCGGCGAGTCGCATCTGGCCGATCCGGTAGTGCCGCAGGCTGACGTCGCACTCGACGAGATCGAGGCCGGGTGGGTCGCGTGGTCGTCCCGTTGCCTCTATCAGGGCGAGTGGCGTGAGATCGTGCAGCGATCGCTGCTGACGCTGAAGGCGCTCACCTATTATCCAACCGGAGGCATCGTCGCGGCGCCCACGACGTCACTGCCGGAGAAGCTGCAAGGTCCGCGCAACTGGGATTATCGCTACTGCTGGCTACGCGACGCGACCTTTACACTACTCGCGTTGATTCACGCCGGCTATCGCGAGGAGGCACAAGCCTGGGGTGCCTGGTTGCGGCGAAGCGTCGCTGGTACGCCGGCACAGGTGCAGACATTATACGGCTTGGCCGGAGAGCGTTGGCTGGTGGAATGGGAAGTGCCGTGGCTGGCAGGCTATCGAGGGTCCCGGCCAGTGCGCATTGGCAATGCCGCCAGCAGCCAGTTGCAGCTCGATGTGTTTGGCGAGCTGATGGATGCCCTTTACCAGGAAATGCATCTGAAGCTCGCGCCGCCGAATGGCAGTTGGGACATCCAACGCCAACTCGTCTCGCACCTGGCGTCCATCTGGCAAGAGCCTGACGAGAGCATCTGGGAGGTGAGAGGGACCAGCCGGCACTTCACCTTCTCAAAGGTAATGGCCTGGGTGGCCATGGATCGCGCGATCCGTGGCGCCGAAGAGTTCAACATGCCGGGAAGGCTCGATCAGTGGCGCACGCTACGCCAGCGAATCCACGACTCGGTATGTCGGGAGGGATTCAGCACCGCAAAGAACAGCTTCGTGCAGTACTACGGTGGTGATTCATTGGATGCCAGCCTACTGCTGCTGCCGATGGTAGGCTTCCTGCCGCCCGAGGATCCGCGAATTAAAGGCACTGTTGCCGCCATCCAGCGCGAGCTCACGCTGGATGGTCTGGTGCTTCGCTATCGCACGCATGAAGGGGTTGACGGGCTCCCGCCGGGTGAAGGTGTCTTTCTCGCCTGCAGTTTCTGGCTCGCCGACAATCTGATCCTGCAAGGCCGTCGGCGCGAGGCGCGTGCACTTTTTGAGCGCCTGATTGGGCTATGCAATGACGTCGGACTGCTCGCCGAAGAGTATGACCCGCGCGAGCGTCGTCAGTTAGGCAATTTTCCGCAGGCGTTCTCTCACTTGGCGCTTATCAATACCGCCCTTAACCTGCACAATCACGGGCCTGCGCACAGGCGTCGGCACGGCTGAACGCCGACACGGGCTGTTCACGGAAGTTACATCGTTCTGTCACGGAAGGCGGGTTATGGCCGGGGCGTGCGGTTGGGGGCCTGATGCTCGAACTTGACAAGGTGACACGCCGCTTCGGTGAGCGGGTCGCGGTAGCTGAGGCCACCCTCGCGATCCCTGCTGGCCAGATGGTCGGCATCATCGGCCGGTCCGGCGCAGGCAAGTCCACGCTGCTGCGCATGGTGAACCGGCTGATCGACCCGAGCGAGGGGCGCCTGCTGTTCGATGGCCGCGACATCACTCGGCTGACTGGTCGAGCCCTGCATGCATGGCGTGCCAGCGCGGCAATGATCTTTCAGCAGTTCAACCTGGTGCCTCGGCTGGATGTGCTGACCAACGTCCTCGCCGGACGGCTGTACCAGATCCCAACCCTGCGCGCCTTGCCGAAGCTGTTCACCGCGAGGGAGCGTGCACTGGCGATCCAGGCAATGGATCGTCTTGGCATTGCCGACCTCGCACTCAACCGCGCAGATTCGCTATCAGGTGGCCAGCAGCAGCGCGTGGCGATCGCGCGGGCGCTGATGCAGGAGCCGCGCATCCTGCTTGCCGACGAACCAATTGCTTCACTCGATCCGATGAACGCCAAGGTGGTGATGGACGCTCTGCGCGACATCAATCGCCGTGACGGCATCACTGTGCTCTGCAATCTCCACACACTTGACACCGCGCGCGCCTACTGCGACCGGATCATCGGTATGTCCATGGGGCGCATCGTGTTCGATGGCGCTTCCGAGGCGCTGGACGAGACGGCCGTGCGCGCGATCTACGGCACGGCGGACCACGCATTGGATGAGAAGATAACTTCCACGAGCATCGGAGCCGCGACGCTGCCCGCCTTTGCTCGCGCCTGACCAGACCAACCAGGGGAGATGAACAGCATGCTTCGCAGAGTATTGCTAGCAGCGGTAGCTGCCTGCGCGTTCGGGCTTGCATCTGCGAATGCCGATTCAGACAACCCGAAGGAGTTCCGCGTCGGTCTGTTAGGTGGAGAGAACACGCAGGATCGCTTGGCGCGCTATGGAAAGTTCCAGCATCTGCTGGAGCAGAAGTTGGGCATGCCGGTGAAGCTGTTTCCGGCTGCCGATTATGCTGGCGTGATGCAGGGCATCGCCGCTGGGCAGCTCGAGATGGCGGGGTTTGGCGCGTCCGGTTTTGCCGGAGCCTGGCTCGACTGCAAGTGCGTCGAACCGATAGTGGTTCCGCAGGAAGCGGATGGTTCAACCTACTACTATTCGGTGATGGTGGTCCGCGCCGATTCAGGAATCAAGTCGCTGGAGGACATGAAGGGGCACTCGCTTGCCTGGGCTGATCCCAATTCTACGTCGGGCTATCTGATTCCAAGCGCCACGCTGAAGGCGAAGGGCATCAAGCTGGATGACGGGGCATATTTTTCCAAGACCGGTTTTTCCGGCGGTCATGAGCAGGGCGTGGTGGCCGTGCTGAACAAGCAGTACGACGGCGCCGTGACATGGACCTCGGGACAAGGCGAGATGTCCGAGGGCTACACCCGCGGCAATCTGCGCTCGATGGTCGATAAGCACATGCTGAAAATCTCGGACATCCGCATCATCTGGCAGTCGGGTAAGATCCCCAACGGCCCTTGGGCAGTGCGCATTGCGCTCCCGGCCGAGCTGAAGAACACGGTTACCGAGTTCATGCTCGATCTGCCAAAGTCGCATAAGGATGTTTACGACGACGTGGAGCGCGGCTCGGGCATTGGCTATGCGCCGGCAAGCATGGAACTCTATCATGACATCATTGAGCTGCGGCAGGCCGAACAGCGGGCCAATCGCTCATAGTGGACATAACCAAGGAGCCTGCGTATCGCGCCTTCATGGTGCGGTACGCAGAGCTGCGTCGCTCTCGGCGTAGCGAGACCATCCTCGTCACCACGATCTTCTGCCTTCTGGTCCTGATCTCGGTCGTTTCGACCGAGTTCTACCCAGGCAAGCTCGCGACGGGTCTGCCAAAGATCGGTGAGTATTTTGGCAAGCTGTTCAGCGTCGTGCCAACGCGTGGTGCGGAACCAGTCCCGGTGCTTTCACCGGCCCACCTGTTCGGTGGAGTGAAGGAGCCGCAGTCGATAGCCTACTGGTTCTATCGGTTCGGCACCTATGCAGCGCTGCTGTGGCAGACTGTGCAGATGGCGGTACTTGCCACAGTCATGGGCTTCACCGCGGCATTCGTGCTCTCGTTTCCCGCCGCGCGCAATCTGGTCAGCAATCGGCCCTTGCTCTGGCTGACACGTCGCGTGCTTGAAGTGACGCGCTCGATCCCACAGGTGGTGCTGGCCTTCATCCTTGTCTGGCCGTTCGGCATCGGTCCGCTCGCCGGCATACTTGCGATAGGCATCCACTCGGCCGGTGCACTTGGCAAGCTGTTCTCGGAGGTGAACGAGAACGCCGATATGAGGCAGGTGCAAGGAGTGCGCGCGGCCGGTGGCAACTGGGTGGAGGCAATACGCTTCGGCATGGTACCGCAAGTGCTGCCTGGTTTCCTGAGCTACGCCTTACTGCGCTTCGAGATCAACGTGCGTTCCTCCACCATTATCGGCTTTGTCGGAGCTGGAGGAATCGGCCAGGAGCTCAAGCGGGTGATCGGCTTCAACATCTATGAGGAAGTGAGCGCGATCGCCATTCTGATCCTGATCATCGTCATGCTGATCGACCTCGCGTCCGAGCAGATCCGTGCGCGGCTCGTCGGTAATCTGGTGGCGCGATGAGCGAGGCGCTCCGTCTCGATCGCATTACGCGGGCGGACGTCGATCAGGCGCGTGCCCGCATGCCAGGTGCGTTCTCGGCGCCATGGCCGCGGCGGGCGATCCGTTTCGCGCTTGCTGCCGCAGTGGTGGGATGGCTTGGCTATCTGCACTGGCTATTCGACTTCGGCAAGATTTTCACTGGCCTTGGCCGGCTGTGGGTCATCGTCGGACTGATGATCGATTGGTCTCAGTTCAGTACCTGGGACCACGTCGAGATTCTGAGCTCGATGCTGGAAACGGTCACAATGGCATTCCTGGGAACATTGCTGGCATCAATTATCGCGTTACCCTTGGGATTCTTGGGCGCCCGCAACGTGATTCCGAACGTGGTGTTTCGGTTCCTGACGCGTCGCGTGTTCGACGTCTTCCGCGGCCTCGATCAGCTTATCTGGGCCTTGGTTTTCGTGCGCGCCATGGGACTTGGGCCAATTGCAGGCGTACTGGCGATTTTCGTCTCGGACACCGGCGTGCTGGCAAAGCTTTATTCCGAAGCGATCGAACATGCCGAAGAGGGGCAGGTTGACGGCATTCGCTGTACCGGAGCATCACGCCTGATGACGCTGCGGTTAGGGGTCTTGCCACAGGTGTTGCCTGTCATGCTGAGCCAGGCGCTGTACCAACTCGAGTCCAACTCGCGAGAGGCGACCATTCTGGGACTGGTTGGCGCAGGCGGTATCGGCTTGCGGTTATCGGAGCGCATTCAGATCAACGCCTGGGATCAGGTAGCATATATCATCGTGCTGATCCTGATCACGGTGGCTGTCATCGACTTCATCTCGAAGGGAATACGCACCCGACTGATTATGGGGCGGTAACTCTACTCAGCAGGCACTACGATCGGCTTGCGGCGGCCGGCCAGCCGTTCCAGAGCCAGATACACCACCGGAGTGGTATAGAGCGTCAGCACCTGCGAGACGATCAGCCCACCGATGATCGAAATGCCGAGTGGTCGGCGTAGTTCCGCGCCGGTGCCGAATGCGAGTGCCAACGGCACAGCGCCAAGCAGCGCTGCGAGCGTCGTCATCATGATGGGACGGAACCGCTCCAGGCACGCCTCATGGATCGCATGCAGTGGCGACAGGCCGCGCTGTCTCTCGGCTTCCAGCGCGAAATCCACCAGCATGATGGCGTTCTTCTTCACAATACCCATGAGCAGTATGATGCCGATCATCCCCATGATCGACAGATCGTTTCCCGTGATCATCAACGCAAGCAGTGCGCCGATTCCGGCAGAAGGCAGCGTGGAAATGATCGTCAATGGATGCAGCAGGCTCTCGTACAGCACGCCCAGCACGATGTAGATAGAGATCAGCGCCGCAGCGACCAGTAACGGCTGGGTGGCCAACGACTGCTGCAGGAAACGAGCGTTTCCCGCGAACTCCGTTCGCACGTCCTCCGGCATGCGCAACTCGCGTGCAGCGTTCTGCACGGCCTCCTCGGCATCGCTGAGCGCCATCCCTGGAGCAAGATTGAAGCTTATAGTTGCCGCGGGGAATTGCCCTTGATGGCGCACCGCGAGCGGCGCGGTTCCGCGCTCGAAATGTGCCACCGCGGAAAGTGGCACCTGCTTGCCGGAGGATGCGCCAACATAAATGCGATCGAGCAGCGATGGATCCGTCTGCAGCCGCGGATCGATCTCCAGCACCACCTTGTATTGATTGCGCTGCGCGTAGATTGTGGAGATTTGCCGCTGCGAATATGAGTTGTTCAGCGCGTTGTCGATCGCCGTTATGTTGATGCCGAGACGCGCGGCGGCATCTCGGTCGATTACCACATTGACCTGAGGACCGGCGCGATCCTGATCTGACGTGACGTCGGCAATGCCAGGTGTCGTTCGCAGCTTTTCCTCCAGCGCCAGTGCCCAGCGACGCAACTCATCGATGTTCTGCGTCACCAGGACGTACTGGAACTGCGCACCGCCTTGCCGTCCTCCGCCTCGCAGGTCCTGCGCGGAGAAGAATGTTGTTTGGACACCGGCAATCTTTTCCAACGGGGCACGCAGGCGCGCGATTACCGCCTCGGACGAAACGCCTCGCTCCGATAACGGCTTGAGGCTGACCGTGAGATTGCCACGGTTGATCGAACTCCAACCATTCGAGACTCCAACGGTCGAGCCCACGCTGGCGACAGCGGGATCGGCCAGCACCACATCGACAACCTCTCGCTGCCGATCTTCCATCGCCTGAAAGGATATGTCGGGAGACGCAAGCGTCGAGCCGATCAGAATGCCGGTGTCCTGCAACGGCAGGAATCCCTTTGGCAGAACCGTATAGAGCCGAACGGTCAGAACCACCGTGGCAAGCGTAACCAGGAGCATGAAGCCGCGATGTTCCAGTGCCCAACCAAGGGTGACGGCATAACCTCGCTGCAAGCGTACAAAGCCCCGTTCCAGCAGCCCGTCCAGCCGAGCGGCGAGCCGTCCTTCCGGCGGTGCGTGGATGTCGCCGCGCATGTACTGTCCGCAGATCATCGGCGTGAGCGTCAGCGAGACCACGGCGGAGACCGCGATCGCCATCGTCATGGTCATGGCGAACTCATGGAACAGCCGCCCCATGATGCCGCCCATGAAGATCAGCGGTATGAACACTGCGATCAGAGAAATGCTGATCGACATCACGGTAAAGCCGATCTGCCGTGCGCCAATGAGTGCCGCTCGCATGGGATCGGTCCCGCGCTCGCGGTGGCGGACAATGTTTTCGATCATGACGATCGCATCATCGACCACGAAACCGACGGATATGGTCAGCGCCATTAGCGAAAAGTTATCCAGCATGTAGCCCATGAACCACATGCCTGCGAGCGTGCCGCAGATCGACAGGGGCACCGTCACCGCGGCGGCAATTGTCGGCAGCAGCCGGCGCATGAATAGCACTACGACCAGCAGCACCAGGGCGATAGTGATCATCATCGTATACTGCACGTCGGCAACCGACGCGCGGATCGTGGTTGTTCGGTCAGCGATGACCGTCAGCTTGATATTCGCAGGCAGCCACTCCATCAGTTGTGGCAGCAACTCCTTGATGCGATCGACCGTCTCAATGACATTGGCGTTGGCCGATTTGGTGATGGTCAACAGGATGGCGGGCTGCTTGCCGTTCCATGCGGCCAGGCGGGTGTTGGCGACGCCATCGACCACCGTCGCGATATCGGAAAGCCGGAGGATCGCGCCCTTGCCGGCCTTGATGACCAGCGGTGCATACTCGGATGCCTGCGACATCTGTCCGTTGATGCCGATGGTCTCTGCGCGGTCTGGCCCCTGGAACGAGCCTGTCGGCTCGAGCACATTGCTGGACTTGATTGCGGTCAGCACGTCCTGAGCAGCGAGGCCGGCGGCTGCCAGTCGTACAGGATCAAGCCGCACGCGCACTGCCGGCTTCTCCGCACCGTTCACTGTGACCTGCGAGACGCCGTCAGCCTGCGCCAGTCGCTGTGCCAGGACGGTATCGGCCGCATCGTAGATCTGCGCTGTCGTCAGCGTGTCAGACGACAGCGCCAGCGTCATGATCGGAGCGTCCGCGGGATTGAACTTGCGGTAATAGGGGCGTGTCGGGAGGTCCGATGGGAGATCGGTGATCGCTGCGTTGATCGCGGCTTGCACATCGCGCGCCGCACCATTGATGTCGCGATCTATATCGAACTGAACGACGACAGAGGTGTTGCCGATGGAACTCGTCGAGGTGATCTCCGTGACACCGGAAATCTCGCCGAGCCGCCGTTCGAGCGGCGCAGCGACAGAGTTGGCCATGGTCTCCGGGTCCGCGCCTGGCCGCGCGGCGATCACGACGATCGTTGGAATATCGACGCTGGGGAGTGCCGAGATCGGCAGGAACCGGTATGCGACGATTCCTGCCAGCATCAGGCCGATGGACAGCAGGATGGTCGCGACGGGCCGGGCGATGAATGGAGCAGAAAAGCCCATTTGGCTTCATTCCGCCGGTGCGGGCCGCGTGCCTGGCCTCGCGAACCGCGTCCGCACCCGCTCGAATGCAAGATAAATTGCTGGCGTGGTGTACAGCGTCAGGAACTGGCTGAGCAGCAATCCGCCGATGATTGTTATCCCGAGCGGCGAGCGCAACTCCGAACCCGCGCCACGTTCCAGGATCAACGGCAGTGCGCCAAGCAGCGCCGCCATCGTCGTCATCATGATCGGCCGGAACCGCAACAGGCATGCCTCTCGGATCGCATGCTCTGGCGACGCGCCGTGAACGCGCTCCGCCTCAATGGCGAAGTCGACCATCATGATCGCATTCTTCTTCACGATCCCCATCAGCAGCACGATGCCGACCAGTGCGACGAGCGACAGATCGATGCCGCACACCATCAGCGCCAGCAACGCTCCGATGCCGGCCGAGGGCAGTGTGGACAGAATGGTGACTGGATGGATCCAGCTTTCGTACAGCACGCCAAGAACGATGTAGATCACCACCACCGCCGCCAGTATCAGCCACGGTTCGGCGGCCAAGGATTTCTGGAACTCGGCTGCATCGCCGGAGTAGCTGCCAGAAATCGTCTCCGGCATGCCGATGGCTTCCTGGGCTGCAGCGATCGCGCGTACCGCCTCGCCGAGTGAATAACCGGGCGCAAGGTCGAAGCTCAGCGTCACAGAAGGAAACTGCTCCTGATGCGTGACCACCAGAGGTGCCACAGTTCGCGCGATGGTGGCGAAACCTGACAGCGGCACCTGCGCGCCCCCCGCGCCTGGCACGCGCAAGAGGCGCAGATAGTTGGGGTCAGCCTGCCAGGAGGGATCAGCTTCCAGTACGACGCGGTACTGATTGGATTGACCAAAGATGGTGGATATCTGCCGTTGTCCGAACGCGTCGTAGAGTGTGTCCTGGATCGCCTGCATGGACACACCAAGACGCATCGCCGCATCACGATCCACGTTGATGTAGGTGCGAAACCCGTCGTTCTGCTGATCTGTGGCGACATTCATCAGGGCCGGGTCGGCCGAGAGCTTATTCAGCAGTCGCGGTCCCCACAGCGCGAGTTCCGCTGGATCTGTATCCATCAGCGTGTACTGGAACTGCGTGCGGCTGATGCGTGCGCTGATCTGGATGTCCTGCACGGACTGGAAGAAGGCAGTGATGCCAGGGATGCCGCCGATAGCCTGCTGCAACCGGGCAATCACGACTGGCGCAGAATCGCGCTCGCGTATCGGCTTCAGCGCAATCGTCAGCCGGCCTGTGTTGGGCGTCGCATTGATGGTGCCGGCACCGACGAACGATACCACGCCCGTCACTGCGGGGTCGCGCTCTACGATTTGCGCAACCTGTGTCTGTAGCGCGACAAGCCGGGGGATAGAGACGCTTTGCGCTGCTTCGGTGATGGCAACGAGAACGCCCGTGTCCTGCTGCGGCAGGAATCCCTTTGGGACGATGATGTACAGCCCGATCGTGCCGATCAGTGTGGCGATACCGATGAGCAGCACGAACATCTGATGGCCGAAGGTCCAATCGAGGCTGCGCCGGTAGCCGGCCAGCAACCAATTGAAGCCCGTCTCGCTGATGCGGGCCAGCCGGCCCGGGCGTTCTTCACGCGATGGGCGCAGAATATGCCCGCACATCATGGGCGTCAGTGTCAGCGAGATCACCGCTGACACGACCACAGCAACGGACAGCGTTACAGAGAACTCCTTGAACAGCCGTCCCACAACGCCGCCCATGAACAGCAGCGGAATGAACACCGCGATCAGCGATACTGTCAGCGACACGATGGTAAAGCCGATCTGTGCCGCGCCGCGGTAGGCAGCAGCCAGGGGATGCATGCCACCTTCGATGTGACGCACGATGTTCTCGATCATCACGATCGCATCGTCCACCACAAATCCCGTCGCTATGGTCAGGGCCATCAGTGACAGGTTGTCCAGTGCGTAGCCAAGCTGCTGCATCACGCCGAAAGTGCCGACCAGGGACAAAGGCAGCGCGACGGCGGGGATGAACGTCGCCCGTGGAGAGCGTAGGAACAGAAAGATCACCGCCACCACCAGGATGACCGACATGATCAGTGTAATCTGTACATCGAGCACCGAGGCACGGATGGTCTCCGTGCGATCGGTCACGATGGTAAGCTTGATACCGGAGGGTATGGCGGCTTGCAGCCGTGGCAATGCCGCCTTCACCAGGGCAACAGTCTGCACGATGTTCGCACCGGGCTGCCGCTGGATGTCCAGCACGGCCGCGGGCTGATCCTTGTACCACGCGGCTACTCTGTCGTTCTCGACCCCTCTGACGACGCTGCCAACGTCCGACATCCGGACCGGCGCGCCATTCCGCCATGCGATGACCAGGTTCTGGTACGCGGATGCATCGACCAGCTGATCATTGGCGCCGAGTGCGAAGGCGAGGCGAGGGCCATCAAAGCCACCCTTCGCGCCATTGACATTGGCGTTGGCCACGGCGGTGCGCACGTCTTCCATTGCCAAGCCATAAGCCGCAAGCCGGGCCGGGTCGACGCGCACGCGCACCGCCGGACGGAGGCGGCCTTGCACTGTCACGCGGCCGATACCGTCGATCTCGGAAAGTTTCGGCTGCAACAATGTGTCGGCGGCGTCGCTGACCACATCGATCGGCAGGGAATCAGAAGTCAGCGCCAGCGTCAGTATCGGTGCATCGGCTGGGTTCACCTTCGCGTAAACCGGCGGATAGGGGAGATTCGGCGGCAGCGTGCCGGCAGCGGCATTGATCGCCGCCTGCACATCCTGCGCTGCGGAATCCATGCTGCGGCTGATGTCGAATTGCAGGGTGATCTGGCTCGTGCCCTCGGAACTCTGCGAGGTCATGGTGGTCAGGCCAGGAATCTGCCCGAACTGGCGTTCCAGCGAAGCCGTGATCAGGGTCTCGATAGTTTCGGGGCTGGCCCCCGGAAGCTGCGTGGTTACCTGGATTGTTGGGAAATCGACTTCCGGCAAGGCGGATACCGGAAGAGCGCGGTAACCCAGAACGCCGCCGAGCATGATCGCTATTGCCAGCAGCCAGGTGGCAATCGGCCGGGCAATGAACGGGGCAGAGACATTCATGAGGGGCGAAGCTTGCCGATCATCCTGGTGCTCCGGCCTGGCGCCGTCTGGTCCCAGGTGCGGCAGGCTGTTCGGCCGCTGGCGAGCGCCCAGGCGCCGCAGGTTGGGCGATCACGACCTTGCTTCCTTCGCTGAGCCGCGCAGCGCCATCGATCACCACTTTCTCACGCGGCTTCACGCCGTCGGTGATGATGCTGGCCTGCATGTCCTCATGCCCAACCTTCACCGTGCGCCGGATCACTGAGTTGTCCTGATCGACCATATAGACGTAAGTGTTCCGCGGTCCTCGTTGAACCGCGGCCGGTGGAACCACAATGGCGCCCTTCGCTGTATCCACCTGCACTTGTACGCCGACAAATGCCCCAGGCCATAGCCGATTGTCAGGGTTGGGAAACGTTGCCTTAAGCTTGATCGTCCCAGTGGTGGGATCAACCTGATTGTCCAGCACAGTGAGAGTACCAGTATCCAGCAGGCCGGTCTGGCTGCCCGTAGCGCCCTGAGCGTAGGCCAGCACCTTCGCGGCTCCCTCGCTCATTGCCTTGGACACTTGGGGAAGTGTCTGCTGCGGAAGCGTGAACAGCACCGAAATCGGCTGCAGTTGGGTGATCATCACCAGACCTGTGGCATCCGATGCATGAACGATGTTCCCAGCATCGACCTGCCTGATGCCGGTGCGTCCGTCCAGCGGTGAAGTGATCGTGGTGTAGGAGAGCTGGGTGCGCGTGTTGTCGATCTGCGCCTGGTCCTGCTTTACCAGCGCCTCGAGTTGCGCCACCTGCGCCCGCGCCGTGTCAGCCTGCTGCGCCGAGGTGTAGTTGTTCGCCGCAAGCTTGATGTATCGCGCGAGATCAAGGCGCGCATTGGCGAGCTGCGCCTCGTCTTGCGCCTTCTTCGCCATAGCCTGGTCGAATGCGGCCTGAAACGTGCGCGGATCAATTTGTGCCAGAACGTCGCCCTTTTTTACGTCCTGGCCTTCCTTGAAGTTCACCGCAACCACCGGTCCTTCAACCATGGCCTTGACCGTGACAGTATTGAACGCCTGAACGGTGCCCAATGCGTCCAGATAGATCGGCACGTCCTTCTGCTCGGCTGTCGCGACCAGCACCGGTACCGCCTGTTTGGCATTGCGATTCCGCGCTGCCTGCTGCTCCGCGCCGCCAGGCCAGAACCAGATCGCGTAGCCGATGCCAGCGATTACCAGCAGAGACAGAAACGCCATCAGCCACCGCCGCGACCGGGGGCGTGTCTGCAATCCGACGGGTTCGCGGGTCAGTGAATCCATTACCAGCCTCGGTACGCTGATGCGCGATATCGGGTCGGGTTGTCTCGCTTCCAATAAGTCATCGGACGTTTCCTCCGACTGGCAAGGCGACGCCACCTCCCAGCACCCCTGGCTGAAGGCCAGGAAATTGATCCTCAATCGGACCTGAAGGTGTGACCCAACCGCCGCCCAAGGCCTTGTAGAGGTTCAACAATGCCTGGAACCGGGCGAGCCGGATCTGGACCAGATTGTCCTCGGCAGTCAGTAGCGTCGTCTCGACCTGGAGCACTGTCGTCACATCAACGGTGCCAGCGAGCATCTGGGCCCGCGCAATATCCAAGGCCCGCCGCGCAGCCACCACAGCTTGACGCTGCAGCGCTTCCTGTTCGGTCGTGAAGCGCCAGGCGGTGAGGGCGTTATCGACATCGGTGAATGCCTGGATGATGGATTTGCGGTAATTCGCCAGCAACTCGTCGTAGCGGCCTTTGACCTGTTCCAGTTGCCCTCGCAGCACGCCTCCATCGAACAGTGGCTGAGTCAATCCGGCAGCCAAGGAGACGATGGTGCCGCCTGGCGTAAACAGCGTGTGCAACGCCGCATTGGAAAATCCGTAGGCGCCAGTGAGGCGGATGGCCGGAAAGAAGGCGGCGCGCGCCACCTTGATGTCGAAATTGACTGCAACGAGTTGCGCCTCGGATTCCGCTACGTCTGGACGGCGCTGCAAGAGGCTGGAGGGCAAACCTGGCATAACGAAAGGCAGCGATAATGTGTCCAGCGAGCCTGGGCGAACAGTGATCGCCTCGGGTGGCCGGCCGACCAGAATGCCCAGACCAATCAGTTGCTGTTCGAGCTGATTGCGCAGGTTCGGGATTGCCGCGCGTTCGACTCCCACCAGCGATTCCTGTTGCGCCAGGTCCAGAGCACTGGCCGTTCCTGCGTCAAGCCGTCCTCGGATCACCGCCAGAACCTGCTCGGCGTCGCTCAGGTTGCGCTGCGCCACAACGAGTCGATCAGCGAGAGCCAAGGCGGTGAACCACGTTGTGGCAACATTGGTTACGACTGTCAGAGCGACAACCTGCTGGTCGAAGCGGCTGAACATTGCGCTCGCCAATGCAGCCTGCGTTGCGGCCCGGTTTTGTCCCCAGAAATCGACCTGGTACGCGATGTTCACCGGTGTCAGATTGTAATTGTGGATGTCTATTGTGGATGTGGTGCTGCCGCCCCGGGTCGCGCCGCTGATACCTCCGCGACTGGCTCCGACCTGCTGCCAGCTCGCGCCACCCGTGGCGGTTACATTCGGTAGCAATGACGCGCCGGCAATGCGCACCTGTGCATCTGCCTGTCGAACCCGTGCGATCGCAGCGGCGATATCGAAGTTCTGGACGCGAGCTTGCTCGATCAGCGCGTCGAGCTCGGGGGAATTGAAGCCGCGCCACCAGTCCTCGGATGGCCAAGCTGCAACCGCGGTCTCGGTGGTGGCCCGGAACTGAGGCGGGATTTCCGTCTGTGGCCGCTTGTAGTCTGGACCGAGATCGCAGCCCGCCAGCATCAGGACGGCTAACCACAGCCCACACGCGAGACGGCGAATCATGGCTTGGCCGTTGGTGGGTTCTCTACCGGACCTGCCGCCATTGCCGAATCACCGCACGATCTCCTGCCGCGACCACCATCGTGGCGCGCCAAAACGGCGCAAACATGTCAATGCCTGCGCCGTGTAACGCTCGTATTGCGGCAAGCCGTTGAGCCGTCGAGACACCTTGCGAACGCGGTGGGCCGCGGTGATCAACCCACCACGCCGCCTAGTCTGGCCGGGACGACCTCAGCGGGCAGAGATATATCCCAGCGCACCGCCTATGACGGCGCCCACCAAGGCCCGTGTGGTCATGAATGCCCCCCAGCCCCAGCCGGCGGCTGCCGGTGCCGCGGCCATAGCTGTCGCGGCAGCCGGGGCCACTGCTGTCGGCACGACCACCGGCCACAGAAGCGCGCCAACGGTCGCGCCCGCGGCCGCGCCCACCACGACCGGGACGACATAGCTGCCGGATGAGCTGGGCGGCACGGGCTGCGCGGAGGCGCCGTGGGTAAGAACCGGTGCGGTCATCATCAGCGTTGAACCGATGAGCGCGGCCATCATGCGGGACTTCATCCGATCTCTCCCGAACCTAGGTTGACACGCGATACTAAGCGTATCATTTCGCGTTGCCAATCGAATTTATGGCCCGGGGTTACCGCGTCCTTACGCCGGTGCCGCGGCACGCTGCCTCGCAATCTCCTCATCCCAGGGGCCGGGGAACAGGCCCAGATCTACCACATCCGGCGCAAACACGCTCTCCTGGCGGGGCCACTTCTCGCGGGGCAGCTCGTACGACACTTCCAGACCGTTGCCGTCGGGATCGCGGAAATAAATGCCGAGTGACAGGCCATGGTCGGAGATGTGGTCGATCTTCACCCCTTTCTCTTTCAGCCGGTGATAGGCATCCTTCAGATCGTCCAGACTTTCCATCATGAAGGCCAAGTGGTTCAGTCCGACCTGACGCTTCAATTGCAGCGGCGCGTCGGCGCCGACTTCCATCAGCGCCACCTCATGCGATTTGTCCTTGTCAGCCGACATGAACGCTGCCCGACCTGGGCGGAAATGATACGTGTGCAAGCCGAGCACGTCTTCATACCACTGGCGTGACCGCTCTGCGTTGCGGACGTAGAGATTGACGTGCCCGAGATGCTTCGGCCGATAGGTCATCGTGTGTCCTCCATATCTACGGCGTGTCTTCGGCTTTCAGGAAGTCCAGCACGCGCTGCATTGCCTCGTTCTTGGGGAAGATCGCGGCTAGCGCGCGCGCCCGGGTCAACGGGTCGGAGGCGAAGAAGCGTTCGTACAGCACCTGCCGACTGCCGAACGAGGTGCCTGCAACATCCCAGGCCAGGCGGAACAGCTTGACGCGATCCAGCGCCGAGGTGGTATCGGTTGCCAGATACTGCTCGATGTGACCAGCAAGCGGACCTTTGAAATCGACTTCGCTTGGCGTGAGCATGAAACTCGATGAACCCAGCAATTGCAGGATTTCGATCATTCGCGGATACGCGGTCATGAACAGATTGCGCGTACTCTCGATGGTCACCGGATCGGGGCACATCACCCCCCATTCATCGATCTTTGCATCAGCCTCGGCGGCGCGGATCAACGCACGGGTCAGCGTGGTATTGAGCATCAGCTCGCCGATGCGTTCTTCCGTGTGGGGAAGATGCTTGTTGCCAAGCGTCTCCGTCATCAGCAGCGCGAGACCCAGCACAAACTCGCATTTCGCGAGATTCTTCGCTGCTCCTTGATGCGACGAATGCGCGGAATAGTGTGTACCGGTTGCAGCGCCGTTCAGCAGTCCGACATCGCCGTAGATGAAGACGCGATCCCAGGGCACTTCGACGTCGTCGAAGAAGACGATGCAGTCCATCTCCTCAAAGCGCGATCCAAGCGGATGGTCGAAATGCGAGCGGCCCAGGTCGAAGCTGTCGCGGCAGAGGAAACGCAGGCCAGGCGCGCCGCATGGAATCGCGAAAGCGAGCGCGAACGGGCTGTGGTCTTCGGCATACTGGCCGAGCCGCGGGGAATACACGGCAATCTCGTCGGAAATCGGACCGAGAGTCGCGAGCACTCGTGCGCCGCGTACCACGATGCCACGGCTGGTTTCGCGTACTGCTTGTAGTGCAGTCCCTTCCTGAAGGTTGAAGTTGGCGGTGACATTGCGGCTACGCTGCAGGTTGATCAGGGAATGGGTGAGGACAATGTCGTTCTCTCGGATGAACTCGTAATAGCGGCGGACATTCTGCGCGAACTCCGGTCGGCCGCCTTTGCCCCCGGCGAAGTACTCGGCGGCGGCGCCCCAGGCGGCGAGTGTCACGTTCATGAAGTCGGGCGAACGCCCCATCATGCCGCAGGTGCTGCGCGCCCAGTTCAGCATCATCACGCGGCGTGCCTCGAGCTCCTCGCGAGTACGCGGATTGATGAAGGACAGGCCAACGCGATCGCCAGTGGTGGGCGACAAATACGTCATCTGATCGCGCAGCTTGGGATCGCACTGCATGTCGTACAACGCCGCGATGGCGCGGGCGCCACCAGCCAGGCCGGGATGCTTCGTCACGTCCTTGACGCGTTCGCCGCCCAGCCAGACTTCGCGCTCCTGTTCGCGAAGGCCGTTGAGATATTCACGTCCCGTGCGAGCCGGCATGGTGGGTCTCCTCTGGCGCTCAGCCAGTCTGCCACGGCGCCGGCCTAGCCTACCAGTCGGTATGGAATCCGGCGAACTGGTGCGGAATACGCCGGATGTCGGCCAGCAGCTCGCGTTGCAGTCCCAGCGGCGTATCGGCGGGAAATTCCAGATCGAGCGAGTCCGCCGCGCCGCCATAGCGATGTTCGACCGCGCCGGCGATCTCGCCATAGCTGCCGCACGCGGCGAAGATCCGCACGACATCATCGGGCACTTGCGCCGCCATCTCGTTCCAGCGTCCTTCCACCGACATCCGGTGCAGTTTCAAGCCGAGATCCTGCAATCCATGCAGCGCCAGTATCGGCATATAGGTGCGCGTCGAGCCGTAAAAGCCGATCCGCCGCCGTACCACCTCCATCGCGGAAGCGACGGCGGCATCATCCGGGCCAGTGGCAACGAACCCGCCGCCGTGGACGTCGAAGTGCTCCCGACCTCGGCCGCCACGCGCCATCCCGATGGTGATCTGCGGTAGGCACACTTCCTCCAAATAGCGGCGTGAGCACAGCGGATGCAGCCTGACACCGTCCGCGACCTGCCCGGCAACGCGCAACATGGCCTCACCCACCGCCGCGAGCGTCACCGGTACCATCGGCAGTCCCGTCGGCTCCGGGGAGAATTCAGGGGTCATCAGCGTCAGAGTGTAGTGCTCGCTACGGAAGTCCAGCTTCCCGCGTGTCTCCCAGCAGCGCCAGATCGCCCGTAGGGCCCGCACGTAGTCGCGCAGCCTGGGCGCCGGCGCAGTCCAGGCAATGCCGAAGCGACGCTCGTTATGTCCCTTCACCTGGCTGCCGAGGCCCAGCACGAAGCGGCCACTCGAATTCGCCTGGAGATCCCATGCCTGGGACGCCAGAACGGTCGGGCTGCGTGGGAATGCGACTGCCACGGACGGTGTCAGTTCCACGCGCTGGGTTGCCAGCCCCGCGACCGCCAGCGCCGCAAATACGTCGTGGCCCAACTCGACTGTCATCACCGCATCGAAGCCGGCCGACTCGGCGTCCCGGGCGGCCTGCTGCGTCTCGCGCCAGTTCTGCATCGGCAGCCGTGTAAATACCCGCATGGCTTTCCCTTCCTGATCCGTTGCGAACCGGTGACGGCATCGTTACCGTGGCAGTCCGGAGCATCCCATGGACCTCAATCTATTAGCGGCCGCCCTTCTCCTGGCAGTTGGCTTGCTGGGCTACGATGCCGTCCGTCACTCAGATGTTGTCAACCTGCAGGTCATTGCCGCTCCCTCGATGAGCAAGAGTGATCGGCTGACACTCGACCAGGCCACGCTGGATCAGGAGTTCGAGTACGCACTGCGGCGCATTGCTGAGACGCCGTCGCTGATCCCAACACCGCTGATCCATACCACGCAAGATGAAGGCGTCGGTCTGGCGGTGTTCGGGTCGATCAAGATGAAGCACATTGCCAATGCGCTGCTGGCGGAAGCCGGTCTTCCGGAGGATAGCGTCCGGCTGACTCTCTACGTGGAGCAGGGGCAACTGCACGGGCTGATCCACGGCGTCGATAAGCGGGTGGGGACTTTTCGCACCACGCTGAGCGCCGGCAAGACCGAACCGCTGATCGACTTCGTGCACCGCTGCTCGGTCTGGGTGGCCGCGCAGCTCGCCCCCTACACGACGACACTCTTCGAATTGCAGCAGCACGCGGACGACAGCAACTTTTCCAACGTGATCGATATGGCCCAGCATGCCAAGGCGGCCATTTTGCCAACGCCGATCAGCGTGGACCGCTCGTTGTTCGACAACCTGCTGGGGCTGGTTGCGTTGTTTGGCGACGATCCCCTCCATGCACGAGCCTCCTTCGAGGCAGCAATTGAGGAGGATCCCAGCAATCCAGCACCCAAACTGAATGCGGCATTTGCCGACCTCCAGCTTGGCGATTATCCGCAAGCGGCTGATCGGATGCAGACGTTCAGAACTGAGAGCTCGGCGCGGCAGCAAATTTTGCTGGCAACCGCCTATATGATCTGGGCAGCAGCAGAGATGGGACAGCGCCATTTCGCGAATGCCGAGGCGCTGTTGGCAAAATCGACGGCGCTGAATCCTCGTTCTGTCCAGGCTTACGATCTGTGGGCCGAGCTGAAGCTGGCGACAAACGAAAGCGAAGCCGCCGCCGCGCATCGCCGACAGGCGAAGATAAACACAGGCCATTTCCAGAATTACGGCGAGATCGCCGCATTATATTTTCAGCCCGCGTGGCAGCCGGGCAAGGCTGTCACGCGGAGCAGCTACGGCAATCCGCCGTCAGTCCAGTTTCACTGAGTCAGTTCAGCCGCAGGTCAGTGATATGGCGGGGATCGGGCTTCAGATCGCCGCGCTCCACGCGCTTCACGATGTCGGTCAGCACCTCATTCGCAGGTGTGGCAATGCCGATCTCGTCGCCCTTTTTCGCCACAAACCCGTTGAGGAATTCGATTTCAGTGCGCCGGCCCTTCACCATGTCCTGACCCATCGAGGGCCGGTGTTCGCCACCGCCTTTGCTCACTTCTGCCAGCCGGTGCTCATCGTACTGCCGCGTCGCAGTCGTATCGCCCTCGCCGGCCTTTGCAATGATTTCCGGATCGAGGTGATGGATCTCTTCGAGTTCATAACCGAGTGCCTGCCCGACACGGATCGCTTCGCTACCAAGGCGCGCGGAGAAGCGACGGATTGTGTCGTTCTGGATCATCTCCTTGCCAATCATCCCGGTGCAGGCGGACAGTCCGTTACCCATGACATTGGTCACCAGCTTCGACCAGCGCTCGCCCCAAAGGTTCTCGGTCACCATGGCACTGTCGGCCAGGCCCACTAGGCGACAGATCTCCTTTACGCGGTCGGTGACCCGGCCATGCACTTCACCGGTGCGGAACACCGTGTGACGCGAGCCGCTCTTCCCTGCGGCCCGGCGTACGTGGCCCGGTTCGCATAGATCGACCGTGATGGAGCTGGCGATGCAGCCCACCGTCTTGCCCCAACCGACGACGCCGGCAATGGTCTCTTCATTCATGCAGTTCTGCAAAGATACGATGAAGCCGCCCGGCGCCAGGTACTGGCTGATCAGCGTTGCTGCCCATTCTGTGTCGTATGACTTCATGCAGACGAAGGCGATATCGATCGGCTTTTCCTTGGCGAGCTGCTGCGCATCCGTCAGATGCATCGCGCGCACCTTCACCGTAAATTCCGGCACGTCGCGGATATGGCTGATCTTCAATCCGTCGCGCTGCATCTTCTCGACATGCGCGGGCCAAGGATCGATGAACGTCACGTCCTCGCCTGCCTGAGCCATATGTGCACCGGCATATCCGCCGACAGCGCCAACGCCCATAATCGCGATCTTGTTGCCCACGTTTCCCTCCCTTGCGGCCGGCGAAGGCCGGCCATCCACGTCTTCACCACTAGTCAGCGAGTTCTATGATCTCGCGCGTTCGCGTGACGCGTTTGCCCCAGCGGGCATCGAATTCAGCAACCAACTTGCGGATGGCCGGCGATGAACTGATCGCTTCTGCCGCTGCGACATCGGCGAACTGATAGAACGCGTAATGCACGGAAGGATCGGTTCGGCTCCAGCCACGCCAACCACGCTCAGCATTGAACGCCTTCACCGCGTCAGGCAGATGTTCCGTTCGGTACCAGTGATCGAAGTCGCGTCGATCAGCCTCGGCCACCACGGCGCGCACCACCAGATAAGCTGACATCATTCCTCCCGGCGCAGGCCCAGACGTACCAGCCGCGGCAGTACTTCCTGCGCGAAGAACGGAATTTCCTTCAGGTAGTCCAGGAAGGCAACCGAGGTGCCGGTCAGGCCCATCGCGCTCAACTGCGCCATGTCGGCAACGATGTCATCGGGTGTGCCGACCAGTGGGAACGTGCCTGGATACGCGCCGTCATAACGCTTGCCGGAAGCTCGCATGAAGCGGTTCACCAGCGGGCGCCGGATCTCGTTGCCATTGGCATCCTGCACTACGGGGCCACGTTGACGCCGGTAGTAAGCTTGCCCTTCGGCATCCGCCATCTCTTCGGCGAAGTAGTGATAGAAGTCTTCGGCTTCGCGTCGCGTTGGACGGCACACCACATGTGACATGGTGTAAATGTCAACATGGCGGCCATAGCGGGCGACGTGGCTGCGAATGTCGGTGAGCAGGGCAGGCGCCTGGTCCAGCTCGCTCATCGTGGTGAACAGCACATCGGCAGCCTGCGCCGCAAAATCACGACCCTTCGGCGAAAAACCAGCCGACATCACCGCCGGCCATGGCCGCTGCACCGAAACCGGGTCCGTCTGCAGTCGTTTCAGACGAAAGAACTCACCGTCCCAGTCAAACTCCGGCCCACCCTCCAGCAGACGCGACCACACACGGAACCACTCCAGCCCATGCTCATAGCGGCGGTCCTGGTCGATGGTAACACCGTGCAGATCGAATTCCTCCTGGTTCCAACCACAGACAATGTTCAGGCCGGCACGGCCATGCGTGACGTGGTCGATCGTGGCGATGGCCTTGGCGCCAAACGCGGGTGTGATCAACGGGACATGCACGGTGGAGAAGATCGCGATGCGCTTCGTCAGGGCGCCAAGGGCCGCGCCATGGGTCAATGTCTCGAACGAGCGGCCATAGATGTTTGCCTTGCCCTGATAGCCGCGCCACTTGGCCACCGGCAGGATGAATTCCAGACCCGCCTCATCCGCGATCCGCGTCATGGCGACGATGTCGTCCCACTCGGCTCGCCAGCGTTCCGGCGCGAGGCTCATCGTCAAGCCGCCATCGCAATTGGCGCTGAATATGCCCAGCTTGAAGCGGTTCGGGCCGAACAGCGGGTTGTTGGCGCGGGAAGGATGCACGCTACACTCTGCTGAGCTTGCTCACCGCACGGTCAAATTGGGCGAGATAGATGTTCTCCTCAGCGTCCAGCCAGATGCCGTGGACATTGAACGCACCGGAAAAGGGTTCATCGCGCGTGAACTGCGCCAGCTTGCGGCGGTCCTTGGTCCAGATCGACACGCCGTCAGCGCCCGCGACATAGATCGCCTCGCGGCCGAACGCGATATCACTCGGCATGGTGAAGCCGGTCCACACCGCCTGCACCTCCCCGGTGGTGGCGAAGAGCTGGATGCGATGGTTCTCGCGGTCACAGACGTACAATGTGTCATCGGCAGCGGCGCTGATGAAGTGGACCAGCGCGAACTGCCCCGGTCCCTCGCCTGGCTCGCCCCAGGAGTGCTGCAATTCGCCGGCGGCCGAATAGCGGTGGACCCGGCGGTTGCCATAGCCATCCGAGACAAACATCTCGCCGGTTGACGTGAACGCCACGCCGGTCGGCATGTTGAACGGATTGCCGTACAGCGTCGGCGACGAGAAATGGCGCGTGCCGAAGGTGCGCAGCAATGTGCCATCGGGTTCGTGCTGGGTGACGGTGTGCAGGCCGGTATCGGTGATCCAGATTTTGCCCGCGCGATCGATGGTCATGCCGTGCACGAAGCTGGAGAACTCGCCCTCGCCCCACGACGTGATGAAGTGGCCATCAGGCTCGAACACCAGCACGGGATGGGCACCACGGCACAGCACATAAACATCGCCATTCGCCGCAGTCGCGCCTTTGACGCTGGTACGCGGCGGGCCCGGCAGGTTTGTCTCGCCAAAATTCCACCATCGCGGCAGCTTCGCCCAGTCACGTTCAAAGCGGTAACGGTACGAGCCGGTGCCAATAATGCTGTCGCTCATGCGCCAAACTCCTCCGGCTTCAACAGCCGCGCCAGCTTGTCCAGTACCGCGTTCGCCATGCCCGGCTCGGCGCCGGCGAAGAAACCGCGCGCCACATCGAGATACTCGTTGATCACGACCTTCGCGGGCGGTCCGCCTGACATCCCAAGTTCCGCCGCGCCGGCCCGCATCAGCGCCCGCAGAACCGGGTCGATGCGCGCCAACGGCCACTCCGGCGGCAAGGTCTCGGCAAGCATCCGGTCAATTGTGTCCTGTTGTGCCACCGCGGCGCGTACGATGCGGGCGAACAGAGGCACTTCGGCATCCGGGGCGCGGCCTTCTTCGAAGCCACCTGTGCCGGGTAGTTCGCCAAGGCGATGGCGGACGAACTGGTCGATAACCGTTTCCGGATTATCCTGCGCCTGTTCGCTCTGGAACAGAGCCTGCACCGCCGCCACTCGCGACGCCGTTCGCGGTCTGCGGTGAGGACGTCCCATTACACCGCGCCAAGGTGGCGTGCGGCACCAATCTGCAACAGCGCCGCGGTGGCGGCTTCCGCTCCTTTGTTGTGACCGTCTGCGCCCGACCGCGCCTCCGCTTGCGCCAGCGTGTCGCACGTGAGCAACCCAGTACCGAGCGCAAGACCGAACTGCAAAGCGACCTGCATGAGGCCATCCATCGCCGAGCGGCAAAGGAAATCGTAGTGATCGGTCTCGCCACGCACCACACAGCCCAACGCAACGAAGCCATCGAAGCGGTGCGAGCCACGCGTGGCAATGCGGATCGCCTGTGGCAGCTCATAAGCGCCGGCGACATCCAACTGCTCGAATGTGGCACCGGCTTCGCGCAGGATCCGCGTCGCGCCGTCGGTCAGCCCATCGATCACCGCGCGGTAATACGGTGCCCGAACCACTAGCAGATGCGGGGGTGGACCCGCGACGTGCGGCGCGGTTGGGAGCGGGGCGTCCTCGGTGCTCATCCGGTATAGCCTTCACCCACAATATTCGGGATCGCCTTCTGCGCCACGATGTTCAGGCCATAACCTTCCAACCCGATGATGGTGCGCGTGCGGTTCGATAGCAGAACCATGTTCTTTACGCCGAGATCGAGCAGGATCTGCGCGCCTATACCGTAGTCGCGCAGTTCGCGTTGCGGCCGTGGACCGCCGGCCGCGAGCTGGCTCACGCGTTCGGCGAGCGCCGTCTTGCGATGCTCGCGTATCAACACCACCACGCCACGGCCTTCACGGCCGATCATGTGCATGGCGTTGTGAACGGCAATCCAGTGCGGCCCGCCGGTCATATCGTCGAGCAGATCCACCGCATGCATGCGTACCAGCACAGGATCCGTCCCGCTGACATCGCCTTTCACCAGCGCAAGGTGTTCCTGGTATTCGACGGTGTTGGCATAAACAACGGCACGCCAGTCGCCGCCGGCGACATGATTAAACATGCCGTCGGCCACGCGCTTCACCAGGCGCTCCGTTAACCGCCGATGCGCGATCAAGTCGGCAATTGAGCCAAGCTTCAGGTTATGCCGCTGCGCGAAGGTCACGAGATCAGGCAGCCGAGCCATGGTGCCGTCGTCATTCATGATCTCGCAGATCACCGCCGCGGGATACAGCCCGGCCTTGCGCGCGATATCGACTGATGCCTCGGTGTGCCCTGCACGGACCAGCGTGCCGCCCTCGCGCGCCATTAATGGGAAGATGTGACCGGGCGTCACCACGTCGTCGCGGCCGCATTCAGGATTGATCGCGACCGCGATTGTGCGCGCGCGATCATGGGCGGAAATGCCGGTGGTGACGCCCTCGCGTGCCTCGATCGAGATGGTGAACGCGGTCTGATGCCGCGTCCCGTTATGCGCGCTCATCAGTGGCAAGCCGAGTTGCTCGACGCGTTGACGGGTCAGGGCAAGGCAGATCAGGCCACGCGCGTGGCGCGCCATGAAATTGATGGCGTCCGGTGTCGCGAACTGCGCCGGCACAACCAGGTCGCCTTCATTCTCCCGGTCCTCGTCATCGACCAGAATGAACATGCGGCCGTTGCGTGCCTCCTCGATCAGTTCATCGGCGGAGGAGAGATACTGCGACAGTTCGACCGTCTTGAGGTTCTTCATCACCTGAACTCCGCCAGCCGCGCGACGTAACGGGCCAGCATGTCGATCTCGATGTTCACCACATCACCGGGCTTCAAACTCCCGAAGCTGGTCACCGTCCCGGTGTGCGGAATGATATTCACGCCAAAGGTATCGTCCGTAACCTCATTGACCGTCAATGATACCCCATCAACCGCAATACTGCCCTTCACCGCAATGAAGCGGGCGAGGTTTCGCGGGACACGAAATACCCACCGCATCGAGCCATGCTCAGGTGTCGATGACACCGCTTCGCCAACACCATCGACGTGACCAGAAACGAGATGCCCGCCCAATTCATCCCCGACACGCAGTGAGCGCTCCAGGTTGACATGCGTACCGGCCTGCCAGCGCCCTAAGGTGGTCTTGCTCAGCGTTTCGGCCGAAGCATCAGCGGCGAACCAGTCGGCGCCCACTTCGACCGCGGTAAGGCAACAGCCAGAACAGCCGATTGAGGCACCGATCGGGATCGACGCTGTGTCGGGCCAGGGAGCCGCAATCGTCAGCCGCATGTCGGCTTGGCCAACCAAAGGCTTGATGCTGCGCACTGAACCGAGGGCGGTGACGATGCCGGTGAACATTCAGGCCTTCCTGGTGAACTCGGTCAGCATGTCGTCGCCCAAGGGCGTCTCGGCAACACGCATGAAGCGGGGCATGGCGTTTAGGTGTTCGATGCCGAATGCCTGCACGGCTGGCCAGGCATCGCCGCCCATCACGGTGGGGGCGTGAAACCAGGCGATGCGGTCCACCAGATCGGCTCGCAGCAGTGACGCAGCCAGTTCGGCGCCGCCTTCCACCAAAACCTGGATCAGACCCGCCTCGCCAAGCGCGGCCAGCGCGCCGACAGGATCAACACCGGTTTCCGCGCCGCGCACTTCAATCAGCGTGACGCCCAGATCGGCGAAGGCGCGCCAGCGCTCGCGATCGGTGCCCTCGCGGATCAGCATCCAGGTAGGAGCTTTCGTCGCTGTGGCGGCCAGCGTCGCTGTGAGTGGCGTACGCAGATGGCTGTCGGCGACGATCCGCACAACCGGATTGGGCCGATAGCCCGGCAGCCGGCAGGTCAGCTCCGGGTTGTCCGCCAGTATCGTGCCGACGCCTACCATTACCGCATCGTGTCGGCCTCGCAGCGCATGAGCGGCACGGCGCGCCGCCTCGCCGGTGATCCAGCGGCTCTCTCCCGTCCGGGTGGCGATTCTGCCATCGAGCGTGGAGGCAAGTTTCAGCGTCACTAGTGGCCGGCCCAGTCGGACTCGGCTGCGGAACCCCGCCACGACCTCGTCCGCCTCGGCCTGAAGCACGCCCTTTTCGACGGAAACGCCGGCATCGCGCAATTTCGCGATCCCGGCTCCATCGACGCGCGGGTCGGGGTCTCGCGTGGCGATGACCACACGAGCCACCCCCGCATTGATCAACGCGTCGGTGCAGGGCGGCGTCCGACCCCAGTGGCAACAGGGCTCCAGTGTCACATAAACCGTCGCGCCCCGTGCCTCTGCTCCGGCGGCCTCCAGGGCTGCCGGTTCGGCGTGTGGCCGTCCGCCCGGTGCAGTCACCGCACGCCCAACCACCCGGCCGTTCTTCACCACGACGCAGCCGACCGAGGGATTGGGCCAGGTATTGCCCAGACCGCGGCGTGCAAGCGCCAGTGCCGACTTCATGTGGGCCACGTCGTCCGCCAATGAGGTTCGTGGCTGTTCGGCCATTATCGAGCCTCAGTGGCCTCACTCAGCGAACCAATGAAGTCCTCGAAGTCCTTGGCTTCCCGGAAGTTTCGATAGACGCTGGCGAAGCGGACATAGGCGACTGGGTCGACCTCCTTCAGCGTATCCATGACCAGTTCGCCGATCTGTTTGGATGGAATGTCGCTTTCGCCGGAAGCTTCAAGCTGGCGCACAATGCCGTTGACGATGCGCTCGATCCGCTCCTCCTGAACCGGCCGCTTGTTCAGTGCGATGCGGATGGAACGGGACAGCTTGTCCCGATCGAACGGGACGCGACGGCCGTCGGATTTGACTACAGTAAGTTCGCGCAACTGGGTCCGTTCGATTGTGGTGAACCGCTGGCCACAATGGGCGCAAAACCGGCGTCGCCGGATCGCGCCGCCATCCTCAGAAGGACGGGAGTCCTTTACCTGCGTATCCTCATGTCCGCAGAACGGGCAGCGCATCGGCGACTACCTCGCGCGATAGATTGGGAAACGGGCACAAAGCGCCTGGACCCGGGCGCCCACCGCTGCTTCGGCAGCAGCATTCGAGCCGTCATTGGAACGCGACAGGCCCTCCAGCACTTCGTCGATCATCAGGCCGATTTCCCGGAACTCGGCTGGCCCGAAGCCTCTCGATGTGGCGGCCGGCGAGCCAAGACGGATGCCGGAGGTGATCGCCGGCTTTTCCGGATCGAACGGGATTGCGTTCTTGTTGGCGGTGATATGTGCGCGCTCCAGGCTGGCCTCCGCCGCCTTGCCGGTGACGCGCTTAGGTCGGAGATCAACGAGCATCAGGTGACAATCGGTGCCGCCGGACACGATGGCGAGGCCCTGCTGCACGAGCGCCTCGGCGAGTACCTTCGCGTTCTCAACCACCGCCTTCTGGTAACTGCGGAACTCGGGACGCAGTGCTTCGCCAAAAGCGGCGGCCTTGGCGGCGATGACATGCATCAGCGGACCGCCCTGTAGCCCAGGAAAAACAGCCGAGTTGATCTTGCGACCGATCTCGGGGTCGTTCGCCAGGATCATTCCACCGCGCGGACCCCGGAGCGTCTTGTGTGTGGTGGTGGTAACCACATGCGCATGCGGCAGCGGGGTCGGAAACACGTCGGCTGCGACCAGACCAGCGAAATGCGCCATGTCCACCATGAAATATGCGCCGATCTCATCTGCTACCCGGCGGATACGCGCAAAATCGATGAAACGAGGATAGGCGGAGCCGCCGGCAATAATGAGCTTCGGCTTCTCAGCTCGCGCCAGCCGTTCGAGTTCCTCGTAGTCCAGCAGACCATCTTCACGCCGTACGCCATATTGGACGGCGCGAAACCATTTACCGGAGAGATTTGGCGCCGCGCCGTGGGTCAGATGCCCGCCGGCTGCGAGGCTCATGCCCAGGATCGTGTCGCCCGGCTGTAGCAAGGCAAGGAATACGGCCTGATTTGCCTGCGCCCCGGAGTGCGGCTGCACATTGGCGAACTCGCAGGCGAACAGCTTCTTGGCTCGGTCGATGGCAAGCTGTTCAGCCACGTCCACATAAACGCAGCCGCCATAATAACGGCGCCCTGGATAACCTTCGGCATATTTGTTGGTCAGTACTGAACCCTGCGCCTCCAGCACGGCGGCGGAGGCGAAGTTCTCGCTGGCAATCAGTTCAATGCCGTCCTGCTGGCGGATCAGTTCGGCGCTGAGCGCCGCGGCGAGCTCGGGGTCGGTCTCGGCGAGCGGGGCGCCGAAGAACCGCTGCAGACTGGCGGCGGGACGCTGTTCGTTCATGACGAGCCCACGGGCTGGTGATTCGCGACCTGTAGCATGTGGCCGCAGGCGCACAAACGCCCAGGGCGCAAAGCAGGCGGGCGTTCACCCGGTGTTAGCCGTCGACCATCAGGGTGCGCGCCATGGCTCGATCTTATCAGCGGGGCGTTGATGCAGAGGCGATCGCATGCCGAGCGCTGGCAGGGGACGGCTGGACTGTGTTGGCGCAGCGGTTGCGCACCGAGGCCGGGGAAATCGACATCGTGGCAGCCCGGCCGGACCTGCTTGCCATTGTCGAGGTGAAGGCGCGGCGCACGCTTGCCGATGCAGCCATGGCATTGGGTGGCCGGCAACGCGGCCGACTATTGGCTGCGGCGGAAATCGTGCTGGCGCAACACCCGGAGTGGGCGCGCGCAGGCATGCGCTTTGATCTGATCGTGGTCGATGCGGTGGGGAACGTGCGGCGGATTGCTGATGCGTTTCGTGTCGAGAACTGACAGTTACAACTTCCGCCCCGGCATGCGGTGGCGAAAGGCCAGGGCTTCGGCGACGTGTGGCCGCTGCACTACCTTGGCGCCAGCCAGATCGGCTATGGTCCTGCCGACGCGCAGAACGCGCGTGTAACCACGCGGCGACAAGCGCAGCTTGTCCATTGCCTGTTCGGCCAGTGCGTGAGCCTCCGGCGCCATTTCAACATCGCGGCTGTCCGCCTCGGCATTGCTCAATGGTCCGTCCTCACCATAGCGAGCCCGCTGCGCCGTCCGTGCGCGAGCGACCCGTGCCCCGACCGCCGCGCTTGGCTCACCCGCAGGTGCCCGCGCCAATTCGGCCGCCGTGGCTGGCTGGACTTCCACCGTAAGATCGATCCTGTCCAGCACTGGGCCACTGATCCGGTTCTGATAATCCTCGGCGCAACGCGGCGCCCGACCACATTCCCGTGCAGCATCCCCTAGGTAGCCACACCGACAGGGGTTCATAGCAGCCACCAACTGGAACCGGGCTGGATAGGTGATGTGCGCTGCGGCGCGCGCCACTGTGGTGCGTCCGGTCTCCATTGGCTGGCGCAGCGACTCCAGGGTCTGCTTCGGGAACTCCGGCAATTCATCCAGAAAAAGCACCCCGCGATGCGCAAGGCTGATCTCACCGGGCCTGGCCCGTTGGCCACCGCCGCTCAGTGCGGCCTGCGACGCCGAGTGGTGCGGTTCCCGAAACGGCGGGCGCATGACCAATCTGCCGCCCTCCAGCATCCCCGCGACACTGTGGATCATGCTGACTTCCAACGCCTCCTTCGGAGCAAGGTCGGGAAGCAACCCAGGCAATCGCGCCGCGAGCATCGACTTTCCGGAGCCGGGAGGACCAATCATCAGCAGGTTGTGGCCGCCAGCGGCGGCGATCTCCACCGCGCGCTTGGCGGTCTCCATACCCTTGACCTCAGCCAGGTCGGGCGCGCGTGCGGCCTCCGCAATTCCCGCCGTCTCCGGCGGGGTCAGCACCTGGGTTCCACGAAAATGGTTGATCAGCGACAGAAGATCGGGCGCCGCCAGCACCTCGATCCGACCAGCCCATGCGGCCTCGCCGCCCTGACTCGATGGACAGATCAGTCCAAGCTCGAGCGCCGAGGCACCAATTGCCGCCGGGAGCACGCCGGCCACGGCATTCAGCCTGCCGTCCAGCGACAGTTCGCCCATGGCCGCATATCCGAACAGGTCCTCGCGCGGCATCACTTCCATTGCCGCCAGCACCGCCAAGGTGATGGGAAGATCGAAGTGGCTGCCTTCCTTCAGCAAGTCGGCTGGGGCGAGGTTGATCAGCACCCGTCGGGGAGGCAGACCCAGGCCCATGGCACTGAGTGCCGCGCGCATCCGTTCGCGCGCCTCTCCCACAGCCTTATCCGGCAGGCCCACCACCAGCAGCGCTGGCGCGCCGCCAGAAATCTGCACTTGCACTTCGACCGGAACCGCTTCGATCCCGGAGAAGGCGAAGGTGCGGACGCGGGCGATTGTGGCGGCTGAGATCGAGACGGTCAGGACACGTCGGCCTGGACAATTCCGGAGGCGCCCTATGTAGCCAAGGATGATGAACGCATGGTAATGGCGCGCCGCTGGTCGTTCCTGTTGTTCGTTCTGGTCCTGGCAGGCCAGCCGGTGCGCGCCCATTCCGCGCCCCGCCGCATTCCGTTGAGCCCGCCAGCTACCGAAGTGGCATTTCGCGCGTATGGCCTTGGCTTGGTTCCGCTGGATGCCAGCTTCGCCCGCTTTGACGGCTGGCTCAGCTACGACCCTGACAATCCAGCATTGTGCTCTGTGTCACTCCTGGTCGATGTTGCGAGCCTCGTCGCGGATGATCCGTCATTGCGCGCCACCGTTGTCGGGCCGGACTTCATGGATGCCGCCAAATTCCCAACCCTCAGTTACGCAGGATCGTGTGATGCCGGCCACCTCGGGGGCGTATTGGGAATGCACGGCGTGACCCGGCCATTTGCACTGTCGCTTGAATGGGAGCGGCAGGGGGTGGTGGCGGAAGGCCGGCTGCTGCGCGCGGACTGGGGAATGACCGCGATGCCGTTCGTCGCGGGCCGAAGCGTCCGGATCCGGGTGTCGGTTTCGCTGAGCGGCCATTAGCAGGCCAGCCATGGCAGATCAGCAAGGCTTTGGGCTTGACCCGGCCGCCTCGCCACCCGATCATTCGCATACTAATGAGCATCACAGTTGACGCCCTCGGCGGCTTCGCAGTGGAAGACCATGTCGGTTTCCTGCTGCGTCGAGCGCATCAGCGCCACGTTTCGCTGTTCACCTCCCGCCTGGCCGATACGGAACTGACACCCACGCAGTTTACTGCGTTGCTGAAGACGGTGGAGTTCGGCCGGATCACGCAGAATCATCTGGGGCGGCAGGCGGCCATGGATCCGGCGACGATCCAGGGTGTGGTCCAGCGGCTTATTGCGCGTGGGCTGATCCGCCGTGGCCATGACCCGATGGACCGCAGAATGGCCGTACTGGAACCGACGGAAGCGGGCATTGCACTGATCACCGGCGCCGTGGCATGCGCCCGGAAGGCGCACGAGGCGGCCTTGTCGCCGCTGTCGCCCGAGGAGCAGGAACAACTCCTCGCTCTGCTGCGCAAATTGGGCTGATCATCACGATGGATGCCGTGCCTGCTCCAGATCCGCAGACCCTTGGCTTCGGCTTCAGCTTCGCCGACCTCGCCGCCCGCGAGGGACTGGTGCGGTTGGATCGGGCGTTTTTGACGCGCCTTGAAGCAGAGGATGCTGGCTTGCATGCGCGGCTGCTGCAAGCGCGGGCGGCACCGGACGCGCCGGCTGGCAAGGATGAAAGCGAACTGCTGGTGGCGCTGGGTCCGCATCTGGATGCGTTCGTCGCTGCATTATTCGGCATTGAGGCAGAGATTCTGGCCATCGCGCGCGAGACGCACGAGCTGGATCCCATTCACGCCTGTAAGCGCCTGTTCGTGCAACGCCAGGCAGTGAAGAAATACCCAGATCCATCCGGTTTCGATGGTCCGGCGCTTCGCGCCGCACTCGAAGCGTTGCTTGGCGAGGCTTTTGCTGAGCGAGCATTCGCAGACCACGTCCTGGCTTGGGAGAAAGCTGGCGACGCGGAATCGCTCGATATCGCGATGCGCTACGCGGCTTGGGCGACGCTGACCGAGGCTGGCCGCGCCCTCCATCGAGGCAACACGCTGTTCGGCGTGCCGCACCGGCTGAACCACGACCATCTGGTTCCGGTCGAAACCATCGAGCGCGATGGCGTGACGATGCTGCGTCTGCCGGAACATCATTGGCGCGAGCGGGAAGGGTTCGCGCTGACCGACGATGGGATGACGCGGCAGCAGGCATTGGATCAGATCAATTACTGCATCTGGTGCCACACGCAGGGTAAGGATTCCTGCCGGCACGGCCTGAAGGATCGCAAGACAGGTCAGTTTCAGAAGTCGCCGTTCGGCGTGACGCTTGCCGGCTGTCCGCTGGATGAAAAGATCAGCGAGATGCACACGCTGCGCGCGCAAGGCAGCGTCCTCGGCGCGTTCGCGACAATTGCCATCGACAATCCGATGATGGCGGCGACGGGGCATCGGATCTGCAACGATTGCATGAAGGCCTGTATCTACCAGCGGCAGGATCCGGTGGACATTCCACAGGCCGAGACGCGGATCTTGAAGGACGTGTTGAGCCTGCCCTGGGGTTTCGAAATCTATTCGCTGCTCACACGGTGGAATCCGCTCGATATTCGCCGTCCGCTGCCGAGGCCTGACAGCGGACGAAAAGTGCTCATCGTCGGCCTTGGACCCGCCGGATTCACGCTGGCTCATCACCTGATGAACGACGGCCACACCGTCGTGGCCATCGACGGCTTGAAGATTGAGCCGCTCGGTTTCGATCCAACGGCGCCGGTGCGCGACGTCGAAAGCCTGTTCGAGAACCTGGACGACAGGGTGATGGCGGGATTTGGCGGCGTCGCCGAGTACGGCATCACCGTGCGCTGGAACAAGAATTACCTGAAGCTGGTGCGCCTGCTGCTGGAGCGGCGTCCGCAATTCGCGCATTTTGGCGGCATCCGCTTCGGCGGCGGCGCGACACTGGGCATGGATGAAGCCTGGTCGATGGGCTTCGACCACATCGCGCTGTGCATGGGCGCGGGCAAGCCAACAGTGCTGGATATACCCAATGGCCTGGCGCGCGGCGTTCGTGCTGCCTCGGATTTCCTGATGGCGCTGCAGCTCACCGGCGCGGCGAAACTGTCATCCATCGCCAACCTGCAACTGCGCTTGCCGGTCGTGGTGATCGGCGGTGGCCTGACCGCCATCGATACGGCGACCGAAAGCCTCGCCTACTACGTCCGGCAGGTGGAGAAGTTCGCGGCTCGCTATCGTGCCTTGGTTGCCGAACGCGGCGAGACCGCGGTGCGTGCAGCCTGGAACGCCGAGGAGGTCGGCATTGCCGATGAGTTCCTCGCACATGCGGCGGCCATCGCTGCTGAGCGCGAGGCGGCGAAGCGCGAAGGCAGGCCGCATCGGCTTGCACAGCTTCTCGATTCATGGGGCGGCGTGACGATTGCCTATCGTCGCCGGCTGATCGACAGCCCGTCCTACACGCTGAACCACGAGGAGGTGGCGAAGGCGCTGGAGGAAGCCGTGCGGTTTGCCGAGGGGCTGACGCCGAAGGCTGTCGAGGTGGATGAATTCGGTCACGCGGCTGGCATAAGGCTGTCACGCCGAGACGGATCGGAAATCCTACTGCCGGCGCGTGCAATACTTGTTGCTGCGGGAACGCAGCCCAACACTGTCCTGGCGCGCGAGGACGGACGCATTCAGCTCGACGGCCGGTATTTCCAGGCCGTTGACGAGAGCGGCGCACCGGTCGCTGTCGTGCGCGGCCTGGCCAAACCAGACGTAACCCATGTGCTGATGCATCGCGCAGAGAATGGCCGCTTTATCAGCTTCTTCGGCGACCTTCATCCCAGCTTCTTCGGCAATGTCGTGAAGGCAATGGGAGGTGCGAAGCGCGGGTATCCGCTGGTGTCAAAGGTCCTCGCCGCGCAGAACGCCACATCCATCAGTGGCGCCGACGTAATTGCCCGTTGCCGGCAGGAGCTGGTGCCGACTGTGCATGCGGTGCACCGGCTGACACCGACAATAGTGGAGGTCGTAGTGCATGCGCCTGCGCAGGCGCGGGCATTCCGGCCAGGCCAGTTCTACCGCCTGCAAAACTACGAGATGCTGGCGCCACGCATCGCCGAAGCGGGCGAGGCCAGCACCGTGCTGGCGATGGAAGGGTTGGCAATGACCGGCGCCTGGACTGACCCGGAGCGCGGTCTGGTGTCGGTCATCGTGTTGGAAATGGGTGGCAGCTCCGATATCTGCGCGCTGCTCAAGCCCGGTGAGCCAGTCGTGCTTATGGGGCCGACTGGCTCGCCAACTGAGATCCTTGAGGGCAAGACGGTTGCACTTGTCGGCGGTGGCCTGGGCAATGCGGTGCTTTTTTCGATCGGAGCCGCGCTTCGGGCGGCTGGATCTCGAGTGATCTATTTCGCCGGCTATAAGCAGATGCGCGACCGCTACAAGGTAGCGGAAATCGAGCGCGCGGCGGATGTCATCGTCTGGTGCTGCGACGAAGCGCCGGGATTTACCCCGACACGGCCACAGGACCGCAGCTTCCTCGGCAACATCGTGCAAGGCATGGCCGAATACGGCGCAGAGGTGGGGTTGCCCCAGGCGAACCACCTGATCGTCATTGGGTCCGACCGGATGATGCAGGCAGTCGGCGCGGCCCGCCACGGCGTGCTGGCGCCCCTTCTGAAGCCAGGGCACACCGCGATCGGCTCCATCAACTCGCCCATGCAGTGCATGATGAAGGAAGTTTGCGCGCAGTGCCTGCAGCCGCAGATCGACCCGGCGACAGGCGAGCGGACTGTGGTGTTTTCCTGCTTCAACCAGGACCAGGCGTTGGACCGGGTGGATTTCCCCGCGTTGCACGAGCGACTGGCGCAGAACGGCGTGCAGGAGAAGCTGACCGCACTATGGGTCGATCGCGCGCTGCATCGCCTCCACGCGCGCGGCGTCGCGGCGGAGTAGCCCCCTCCGCAAGGCGCAAGAGGGGGCCTTCTCGCGGTTACTTCACCTGCTCCATCTGCCCGCGGATCTCGCCGCCTGGATTGGCTGCTGTGTGGACGTTTGCGTACCACTTGCCGGCCTCCAGGTCCTTGACCTGGGCGTCCGTCAGAGTGACAGAGCCGGTGGTCGGGCTGGCGGGATTGTTACCAATCGGCACCGCCACGCCGGCATTGGCCCCGGCTGCTGCCGGTCCATGGAAGTGCGCTGCCGTCGCCGGACCGGACAGGCCCCTGTAGGTCATGGTGTAGTTGAGCTTCTTGGTGGCCGGGTCCAGCGTCGCCACCACATCGCCGCTTCCTGACGAAGTGTTTGGCGGCACCTCGGACTTGCCGGTCATGGTCGCGCGGTACTCGACATCGGCGGCCGAAGCAGCCGACAGACAGCCGGCGACGAACGCCGCGGCCAGAAGTGACCTCCGAAGCATGCATCCTCCCTCTCGTTGCGCACTCGCGCCCGATCCGTTTCGGGCAGCTCAGCCTGCTGAAAGACGCGCCGGAAGTCACGGTATTCCATCATCAGCTGCAACCCGCACCGTCTGCCGCCGTTCCAGGGCCATTCGTGGAGGCCCTCATGAGCGCTGATTTTCCCAAACCCCCATTTTCAGAACAGCATCAGCCGATGCCTGGCAGCAGCAACGCAATGGACCCGCGGCCCGATTATGGCGAAAGCACTTACAAAGGGTCCGGGCGCCTCATCGATAAGAAGACCATCATCACCGGGGCTGATAGCGGGATTGGACGTGCCGTCGCGCTCGCCTTCGCCCGCGAAGGTGCCGATGTACTCGTCAGCTATTACAACGAGCACGAGGACGCCAAGGAGACGCAGCGGCTGGTGGAAGGCGCGGGGCGGAAATGCGTGCTGATGCCGGGTGACATCAAGGACCCTGCGCATTGTCGCCACATCGTCAGCCAGGCGGTTTCAACGTTCGGGCGCATCGACGTCCTGGTCAACAATGCCGCTCACCAGGCCACCTTCTCCTCTATCGAGGACATCAGCGACGAGGAGTGGGACGTCACCTTCCGCACCAACATCTACTCGATGTTCTATTTGACGAAGGCGGCGATCCCGCACATGAAGCAGGGCGGTTCCATCATCAATACGGCTTCCATCAATGCCGATACGCCGAACCCGCAACTGCTTGCCTATGCGACGACGAAGGGCGCGATCCAGAACTTTACTGCCGGGCTTGCTCAACTTCTGGCCGAGAAAGGAATCCGCGCGAACTGCGTGGCACCTGGGCCGATCTGGACGCCACTCATTCCATCCACCATGCCGGCAGAGAAGGTGAAGAACTTTGGCAAACAGGTTCCGATGGGCCGACCGGGCCAGCCAAAGGAGGTGGCGCCAGTCTATGTCATGCTGGCCGCCGATGAGGCAAGTTATGTGTCAGGTGCGACGGTCGCCGTCACCGGCGGCAAGCCCATTCTTTGACGTGAACTATGAGCGGCATCCGACGAGCAGTGTCGTCGGGTTCAAGGTGCCCACGTAATCCAGCGTGTCGGGTGCTGGGTAAGGTGTGCTCCACGGCTGGCCGTCCCAGTCGTAGATCGTGTATCCGCGCGGGCCGCATATGTCACCGGCTGTCTTGTAACAAGGCGTCAACGCGTCCGTGCGCAGCGTGCACGTGATCCGCACGACCTTTACGCCATTGGCGAGGTAGACTGTGTCGGCGTTCACGCAGCCGCCGATCGACAGCAAAACAGCCAAGCCGATGACGCGCATGGTATCCTCGTAGCCACGAATTCGGGCGACATTGGGCGACTCGTTTCCCGGACGCAAGCAGATCACATTCCGGGAACGCCATGCAGCCGCACGATCCATATCGCCGCAGCCAGCGGCGGACCGAAGGGCAGGACAGTCTCGCGCGTGATGCTGCGGCCTCGGATGCGGAGCGCCAGCACGATGACAAGGCCAAGCAGACAGGCCAGCAGCACCACCCAAGGCAGTGCTTGCCAGCCCAGCCAGGCTCCGCCGGCTGCCAGCAGTTTGGCGTCGCCTTGCCCCAACCCCGCCTGGCCGCGCGCACGGCGATAGCACCAGTCGATCGCCCGCAACACGCTGTACCCGGCAAGCGCTCCGACCAGGTTGGAAAGCAAGTCGTCCGGAGCAACATACGCCGTCGCCGCCAGTCCTAGCAGCAGCAGGGGCAAGGTCAGCAGGTCGGGCAGGCGCATCTGCCGCCAATCGATCCAGGCTAGGGCAACCAAGCCGAAACCAAGAATCACGTCGGATACGAAACGAGAGGACAGCCCGTCAATTTCCACTGCCCAAATTGCGACAATGAGCATCGCGGGGATGAGCCAGCCGATGTGACGGTCTGGTGGCGACACGGACAAACTCTTTCGTTTACAGCCCGCATTGTAGTAGCAGTGTCAAGAATTCGTGCGAGGTACCCAGGTAGGTGCCATACTCGGTGCGGGTTGTGGAGACGTAATCACTTGGCGATGGCGAGCGAAAACCGCCTGAACGGCGGCGCCGACATCCGGAGCGTTCTGACCACCAGCGGTCTGCTGTCCGGTGCCGCACTGGAGCGGGCGCGGCGCCTTGAGTCCGAGAGCGGCGAGCGGATAGACCTGATCGCCTCCAAACTCGGGCTGATCTCCGATCGCGATCTGGCGCAGGCTTACGCGACGCTGATTGGTTCGCCCGTTGTGGTGCCGGAGGAATTTCCCAGCGGACCCGTGGCGGCTGACAAGCTGCGGGCGGCCTTCCTGAAGCGTGCCCGCCTGATTCCCGTCGTCGAGACCGAGGACGGCATCACTGTCGCGATGGCGGATCCCTTGGACGATGCCGCAGCGCAGGCCGTGCAACGGCGACGGCGGCAGTCGGTACGATTTCGCCGAATGCACCGATCGTGAATTCGATCAGCTATCGCGATACCGGTGTGATCCTGAACGTCACGCCACGAGTGAATTCCAGCGGTCTCGTGTCGCTCGATATCGCGGAAGAGGTGAGTGACCCAGTCCCGACGCCCGGGGGAACGCCAACTCTCAACCCGACGATCTCACAACGTCGGGTGACGAGTTCGGTAGCAGTCAATGATGGCGAGACGATTGGGCTCGCGGGGCTGATCAGGGACAATCATACAGTTACCAATTCCGGTATGCCATGGCTCAAGGATATACCGGTGATTGGTTGGCTGTTTGGCGTTCGGGGCGATACCATGACGCGAACCGAACTGATTCTGCTGATCACGCCTCGCGTCATTCGCAATCGCGACGAAGGCGACAGCGTCACACGGGAACTGCGTGAAAAGCTACGGTTGACGATACCAGTCGCTGCCCGCCGGAGTGGCTGAGCGTGGAGACTGGCGAACACGAGCGCGGCATTGCCATTGTCTCCGCGCTGTGGGGTTCGGCGATCATTGCCGTCATCGTACTGAGTGTTCTCCAACTCATTCGTGCCGACGCGGGAATCGGGCGCAGTCGCGCGGATGTGGCAGCACTGACCGCCACCGCTGATGCGGCCATCAATATTGCCATTCTGCGGCTGGTCAGCGCTCCTGCTGCCCAGCCTCCCGTCGATGCCACACCCTTCACTATTCCTTTCGCCGGCTACGAAGTGCGCATGAGCGTGCGGGATGAAGCGGGCAAGATCGATGCGAACATGGCGAATGCTGCCACCTTGCAGCAGGCGCTGATGAGTGTGGGCGCCGACGTGGATGTGGCACGGCAAGTAGCGGCGACCATTATCGCCTGGCGCGAGCCACCGGAGCGAGGTGGCCGGAACGAAGGCGCGAGCTACTCCTATCTTCAGTCCGTGGAGGAACTGCAACTGGTGCCCGGAATGACCCCGGAACTCTATCGCCGTGTCGAGCCGCTGTTCACAGTCTACTCACATGCATCATTCATCACGCCCGCGTTTTCCACTCCAGCGGTGCTGAACGTATTCCGCGCCCTCGACTCGGGAGCCGATGCTGAATATCGGCGGATGGAGGACGAGCGTCTCGGGTTGCGGCCGCGAGCAAGCAGTCCAGGCGTATCGTTGGGCCATGCCTTTACGATCACCGCAGAAGTGCGTGGTGGGGGCTCCGCGCGGGTAGTAAGAACAGCCGTGATCCGCCTGACCGGACAACGGCAGGCTCCACTGCTGATTTACCGGTGGGGTTGATCGGCAGCCTGCACCGAAATGCGCTGCGTGTGGCTATTGAACAGGTGTTGCGCCGCCTGGAGGACTTTCGTCTGATAGGCTTCATTCCGAGCCGGCGTGTGCGAATGGTAGTCGCCGACAGCACGCAGCAGATTGCCGCCTTCCTCGTTGAGGTAAATGCGCATGATCGCGCCGGCAGTAGCGATGTTGTAGCAAGGCTCCTCGATCAGACGATGGCGGACCAGGCTCTCCGGCTGGCGGGTGTACTGGGCGAGCGGCGCGATCCAGCGCGTGTTGATCTGCATCACGCCGAGATCGGCGGAACCGTCTTGGTTTGGTGACACCAATCCAGCACGTCCGCCCTCGACCGCCTGAATTGATGGCAAAACCCGTGGCGGTAACTGGTAAAATCCCGAGACAAGTGCAATACAGGCAAGATACTGAACTGGCATGGTCCGGGTACGATATGACGGAGCAGCGGCGATGACAATCCGGCAACGCAGCGAGTTGCTGCATGAAGCAAAGATGACGTCCGCGCCGGAGGCAGGCGATGCAGGGTTTACCATTCTGGAGATTCTCGTCGTCATTACAATTATAGGTTTGCTGATTGGTCTCGTTGCTCCGGCCGCTCTGCGTCAGCTCGGAGGTGCACGGCTATCGGTCGCCAAGCAATCCATCGAACGGCTTTCGACGGTTCTGGACCTCTACAATCTCGACATGGGTTCCTATCCGACGACGGAACAGGGATTGGTTGCGCTGGTGAAGAAGCCCTCGGGCGCAGTGAACTGGAACGGACCCTATATCAAGGGTGATGCCGTGCCAGTGGATCCGTGGAACCGCCCCTACATCTATCGACGCCCGTCGGAACGCCCGGGGCACGATTATGATCTATGTTCAACCGGCGCGAATGCCGATGCGGCAGCGCGCGACATGATCTGCAACCCCTGACACGACCAGTCACGCTCACGGCGTGCCGGTTTCTCCAAGGTCCCACCAGATGCCGGCAAACGCCGCGATCCCCTCCCGCGCGGGCGCGATCAGGAAATGCTCGTCCGGGCCGTGCTGCTTGCAGCCATTGTAGCTGTGCGGCACCCAGATCAGCGCGACACCAAGATGATCGACGAAGACATCGCCCGGCAGCCCACCTGAAGAGTTCGGAATCACCTGCACGCGCCGCCCCAGCGTCCGCTCCATCGAGCCCACAGTCCATTGCACCCAGGGATGTGCCGGATCAGTCCGACTGGCCGGCATGCGAATGCCAGCGTTCTCGATCTGCACGCCTTTGAAGCCTTCAGCGTCCAGATGCCGCCGCAGCGCGGGCACGAAACTCGCCGGATCAGTATCAACCGTATAGCGGATCTGGCAGTGCGCGCGTGCATTTGGCGCCACGGCGTTCACGGGGTTCTCCGGACGGCCGGAGATCATGGCCAAGACGATGAAGCTGTTCCAGCCGTAGATCTTCTCGGCTGCGGTCAGGCCGGGCTCGCCCCAGCCTGGATCAATGGACGCCGCCTCGCCTCCGCCACCCACCTCGCATCCGGCCAGAACCGATCGCACGCTGGCTGGTAGCCCGTTTCGCGGCAGCCAGTCGCGAACCAGGATGCGACCATTGCGATCAATGATTGTACCTAGTGCGTGTGTCAGCACCACTGCGGGATCCGTCGTCAGCCCGCCCCAATGCCCGGAGTGCACCCCACCCGGCCGCAGATCGAGCACAAGGTCGAAGTGAAACGTGCCGCGCGTTCCGGTGGCTATCGTGGGGGTATCGGGCATCACGCGCGGACCGTCGCTGCCGATCAGCACATCGGCTGCGAGTTCCTGCTTGTGCGCCGCAACGAACTCACGCAACCCGATCGATCCGCGCTCCTCGCACGTCTCGAGCACCAGTTTCAGGTTGAAGCCAAGTTTGCCGCCACGCTCCGCCAGCACCGCTTCGAGTGCCGATAGGTTCAGCGCGTGCTGTCCCTTGTTGTCGGCCGTACCCCGGCCGTACCACCGGTCGCCTTCCGCGGTCAGCCGCCAGGGATCGAGGCCGGCACGCCACTGATCCTCGAGTCCGCGAACCGTGTCGCCATGACCGTAGGTCAGAACGGTGGAGCGCGCCGTATCCTCCAGCCGCTGAGCGGTCAGGATCGGGCCAAAGCCGGGACGGGGATTGGGATGGATCGCAATAATGAAGCCCATTCGCTCCAGCCACGGCCGGATCGCGCCCTCGAGATAATGCTGCACGTCCGCCTCGTGACCAGGGTCCTGCGACGTGCTGGGAATCGCGACCAACTCGGCGAGCCGATCGCGGAAGCCATTGCTGTCGAAGAATTCCAACGCACGTGCGACGGCGCCTTCACGCGATGCCATGTCGATCCTCAGTTCTGTTCTTCCACGTATTCCGGGACTGTGAAGTACACCCAGATCAGGTTGGCCAACAGCAGCGCGGCAGTGATCAGGAACACCCACCGCAAGCCGAACGACGCAGCTATTGCGCCACCGGTCAATGGCCCCAATGAGTTGCCGAGGAATGTCGCCGATGCGGTCATGCCATAAACCGTGCCGCGCTCGGATCGCGATACCATACGACCGATCAGCGCATTTGCCGTCGGCAGAATCCCGCCGATGAATAGGCCGACACCGAAGCGCTCGACGGTGAACGCCCAGTAGCTGGAGGCAAACGCCTGCGGCAGGCTGGTCAGCGTGGCGCCAGCCAGGCAGAACAGCAGTACACGGCGATAGCCTATCTCGTCGCTATGCTTGCCGAGAAGCGGCACGGCCACCATTCCTGCCAGGCCCGTGACGGAGAACGCCAAGCCGCCCAGCGTTGCAAGATCAGGCCGCGTTCCGACCAGCTCCTGCACGAAAAGAGTCACCACTGGCTGCACCGCGCGGGTGCTGAACTGCGCCATCAACAGCACGAAAAACAATGGCAGCACGCCGGTTGCTCCAATGAGCAATGCAAGCCCGCGCAGACCCGAGCGCCTTTTCTGTCCGCCCACTGGTGGAGCAAATCGCTCGTGCACGCCGCGCCAGACCATGAACATTGCGAGGAAGGTGATGGCTGATGTGCAGTAGAATGGAACGCGATAGCTGCCAGTGATATCCGCCAGGATGCCGCCGATGACAGGGCCCACCAGTGAGCCGACCAGTTGGCCGGTGCTCAGCCATCCCAGTGCGTAGCCTAGCCGCTGTTCTGGCACCTGGCTCGCCACCAGCGCCATCGCAGTCGAGGAGAAGCCGGCGAACACGCCCATCAGCGCGCGGGCCGCGAAGAATTGCCAGACGTTCAACGCCATGCCCATGAACGCGGTGAACACGGCTATGGCGCAGCTCGAACGGATGAGCATCGGCTTGCGGCCATAGCTGTCGGCGAGGCGTCCCCACAGGGGTGAAGCGAATGCGGCCACGAAGGACGTGGAGCCGTTCAGGATACCCGACCAAAGGTCAATGCCAGCCTCGGTGGTTACCCCCAGTTCCGGCAGGAACAGCGGCATGATCGGACTTAGAAAGCTGAACGACATGGTCATGATGAACTGAATGCCCACCATGGCCCACAGAGTTACCTGCCAATGCGATGTCAGGCCGCCGGGCGGCGTTGCCTCACCACTGGGCGCCGACACGCCGGACGATCAGGCGCTGGCGCCGAGGCGCGCCGCCATCTGCTCCTTGAACTGATCAATCGGCATGAAGCCCGGGTCCTGCCGGCACGCTTCTTCGGTTTCGCGCAGGATCTGTTCGTCCGACTTGGTCAGATCCAGCGGCTTGCCGTGCGGCTGCGGCACGTGGAAGGGCGTGTCCAGATACGCTTCGACGGTATTGCCTTCAGGGTCCTTGAAGTAGATCGACCAGGCGTTGCCATGGCTCACCGGTCGCATCTCGCTCGCGCCCAACGCCAGCGCGCGCTGATGCACCTCGCGTAAATCGGCAAGGGTGTCCACCATGAACGACATCTGCTGGATCGGGTTGAAGCCGGAGGTATCGGGCCGACCGGTGACCAGGACGAGCTGATGATGGTTCTGTGGATTGCCGCTCATGAAGGTGAGGTGCATGCCGGCGCGTCCCTCCCCCTGATCGGTAACCATCAGACCGAGCACCTCCGTATAAAAGCGCTCCATCTTGTCCCGGTCGTGCACATAGATGCCCATATGGGCGAGCCGCGCGCGGATATTCGCCATGGTCCATATCTCCTGCCGGAATTAACGCGAGCGTCCATCAGCGCGGCGGTTTGCGCAAGATCAATGGCGGGCGAGCTATCCTGCGACCAGCCGTGGCTCCTGCAGCGGGCAGCCCTGCCCTGTCGGACTGTTCATCTCCAATCGAACCGCGACGACGCCGTTGCGCCGGATGCCGAGCCTCTCGGCGGCACTTCTGGACAGATCGATAATGCGCCCCTTGATGAAGGGCCCCCGGTCATTGATTCGAACCGTCACGCTGCGTCCGGTCTCGACCGCGGTGACCTGAACCGCTGTTCCGAGCGGCAGCGTTCGATGTGCTGCGAAGAGGTCGTCCGCTGCTGTGCGTCCTCGTTCAGCGCCGTGGTACCAGGATGCCAGGCCAAGTTGCGTGCATGATGGCGGTGTGGGCAAAGGCGCTTGCGTGGCACAGGCTGTCACCGCCAGCAGAACAATGCCCCCTGTCCATTTCACTCCCATGCCCGAACGGCATCCGGCAGCCACGGCGAGATAATGGCAGGACCTCGGCTGCACTGGGGCTCCGCTTCATCTTTCTTCGTGTGGCCCGGTACGCCATTCTGGAGTGGTCAATTCGCGAGGGGAAACGGCAATGAAGGTTGGCTTCATCGGGGTCGGCAACATGGGCGGACCCATGTGCCGCAATATCATCCGCAATACCAACCATGACGTGATCGTATTCGACCTGAACCCGTCAGCCATCAAGGTGTGCACCGATCTTGGTGCGACCGCTGGAACCTCGGTGGCGCAAGTGGCCTCGGTCTGCGACGTTGTCTTCACCTCATTGCCAATGCCGCGCAACGTGGAGGAGGTGGCACTCGGCCCGGACGGCATCGCCGCCAGCGCCAAACCCGGCACTGTCTACATCGACCTTTCCACCAACTCCCCGGCCACGGCGCGCCGGGTGAACGAAGGTATGCGCGCCAAGGGCATCCAGATGCTGGAGGCGCCGGTTTCGGGCGGCGTACCCCGTGCTACCGACGGCACGATCGTCATCATGGTCGGCGGTGATGCAGCCGCGTTCGAAAATCAGCTTCCGCTACTGAAGTCTTTCAGCAGCGAGGTGGTCCATGTCGGCGAAGTGGGCATGGGCTCGGTCGCCAAGCTGGTCAACAACATGCTCGCGTTTTGCAACGCCGCCGCTGCTGCCGAGGCTCTGATGATTGGCGCCATGGCGGGAATCGATCTCCGCAAGCTTCAGCAGGTCATCAGCAATGCCAGCGGCAACTCTGCTGCATTTCGAAACATTTCGGAAAAGGCATTCAAGCGAGAGTTCCAGGCCGCTTTCGCCCTTGACCTGGCGCACAAGGACCTGCGCCTCGCCCTGGAGCTGGCCGATGAGCTCGGCGTGCCAGGAATGATTGCGCCGCAGGTGATGAACTTGATGCGGATGGCTCGTGCGAAGGGCATGGGTGTGGACGATAGCAGCTCCGTGATCCGGGTCTATGAACAGGCGCTCGGGCGAGAGGTTCGGCCCTGAAACGATCTGCCGCGCTCAAGAATAATTGCCCAAAACCAACCACGAGACTGTGTTTGCTATGAACAACCCGCGAGCAGAGCGCAGAGAGGACTTTGGCACTGTGCTGCATCTATGTTAGCTGATCGTTGGTCAAAGAGAGCGTAAGGCGTCCTCAACAACTCGGATAAGCAATGGTGACTCGCTCGCATATTCTCGTGGTCGAGGACGATCCTCTCGTTTCTGAGGTCGTGGTGGACGCCTTGAACGGTGTCTATGACACCAGCCGTGCGGAAACGGCGGCAGCGGCCATGGAATGCCTCCGCGCTGGCGGCGTCGATGTGATGCTGTTGGACTGCACCCTTCCGGGCGGTCTCGACCCCGGTCTGGTCCCGATGGCAGATGACTCCGGCGTTCCGGTGATCCTCATGTCTGGCTATCCCGACATGCTGGAGCGCGTACCCGGGACCGAGCGACCACGCATCCAGAAGCCGTTCCGTCTGTCTGCGCTGCTGGCCACCATCGAGAGCGTTGCGCAACCGAGGGGCAGGGCGAACGCCCCATGACCGCGTGCCGAGTCAGCGGGCTCCGATCAGGTGATGCACCGCGGAAACCAGCGCGCGCGCTCGGAATGGTTTCGCCAGGAACTCCTCGCTGTCCGGGGGGCGTTGAAGGCCGCTGACGAAGAGCACCTTCAGTTCCGGCAGCAGTCGTCGTGCTTTAGTGGCGAAAGCTATTCCATCAAGGCGCGGCATCGCTATGTCGGTGACGACCAGCGAGATGTCAGGATGTTGCTCCAGGATCTCGAGCCCTTCCTGGCCATCATGCGCGCGGTACACGTGATCGCAAAGGTCCTCCAGCACTTCAGCGACTGACTCGCGGACCAGTTCATCATCATCGACCACCATACAAACGGCGTGGGTGGGCGGCCTATCTGCGTTCGTCATACGATCATCCGGTCAATCACCCACTACATCGAACCGGTTCTGCCATCCCGACGTTCCTGCGAAGCACGGTCAACAACCAACGAAAATGTCCGCGATGACCAATAGGCAGATGCAGTCTCAAAGTGGCCAATTGGTGTCAGCAGTTGAACTTTCGTGCTGCTGGCCGGTTGGGGTGCCCCGATCGGCGTCACTTGCGGCGCGGCGTTCCGCTTCGTTTATCGCATCAAAGGTGTTGGCGAATGCCAGAGGCGGCTCCGATCGGAGTTCGTCACGTGTTCGTGCGCGCCTTCGGCCGGCCGTCCTTGTCGTAACGGCTCGGCCAGATTTCCTGGGGCGTGAGCGCCAGCGCCGCCGCCAAAATGCGCTCCATAGCCGGCCACGATTGCTTCAGCGCCTTGCCGGCGGCCGTCGGGTGATAGCCGTTCTCGACCGAAAGCCTGGCCAAGCTCAGGCCACGCTTTTTCAGCGCGGCAAGCACGTCCGCCGGATGCCAGTCCGCTGGCTGATTGCTCTTGGGATCTTTCCCTGTATTCATATGCATTCTCTCCAGAGAATTCACCGCGGAAAAGTGCCTGCACTGACTCCCCAACGACCCGAATCGGTCAAGACACTGACTCAAAGGTGTCGAGATCATGAGTGGTGACCGACAAATGTCACGTATCAGAGAGGGCGGAGCGCCGACAAATTCCATTGGCGACGATCGCGCTGCCTTCATCGCGCGCCTCCAGGCGATCGTACGGCACTGGCCAAGCGCAGACCGGCTGGCCCGTGCGACCGGGGTCTCCCCGTCGGCCTTTCGCAAATGGCTGCGTGGCGAAGCTGAACCGAGTCGCGAACGCCTCGTGTCGCTGGCCCAGGCGGCCGGTGTCACGGCCGGTTGGCTCGCCAGCGGGGAGGGGCCCGAGCCGCGACTGCAAGGCCGGGGTAAGCCCGCCCGCGGCCGGGAGTTCGTCGCGTCGCTCTCCGACGGCCTGGGTGGCGCTGACTATACCCTCCTACCGAGGCGCCCCGAAGCTGCAGGGGCAGGGCCGGAATCGCCTGCGTGTCCACCCGACGTGGAGTTCATCGCCCTGCGCCATGACTGGGTGCGTTCGACGTTAGGCCTGGAACCCGAGCACCTGGCCCTTGAGACGGCGGTGGGGGAGTCCATGACCCCCTGCATCCAGGATGGCGACCTTCTCTTCCTGGACACGACGAAACGTGAGTTCCGGAGCTTCGGCGTCTATGTCCTGGAGATCGCCGGCGAGCGGCTGGTGAAGCGCGTCCAGGCCAAGCTCGATGGAAGCCTCACGCTGATCAGCGACAATTCCGTCTACGAGCCAGAGCACATTCCGCGCGAGCGCGCGGCCGAGGTCCAGGTGATCGGCAGAGTGATCTGGACCTGCGGCCCGACGCGCAGGTTCTTCTGAACCCAGCGCCGGGCCGCTGCGACGTGAACTAACGCCAGATCGGCCGGCCCAGGTTGACGTCGTGACCACTCGTCAGTGCGCCGCCGAGTGCGCCGGCCCCACCGCCGATGGCGGCACCAACCAGTGGGCTGCCCCCGGTCACCGCCGCGATCGCGGCCCCGCCACCTGCGCCGATAAGTCCACCTGACAGGGCGCGATCGCCTCGGTTGTAGCCGCATCCGGCCAGGCTCAGACCCACTGGAATGAGAACGAGGCACGTCGCCAGGGCGCGCCGCATGACAGTCTCTCCTTTCATGCTACGAGTTTTCAGTCGTGGTCAGGTCAGGCTTCAGGGGGATGTCAGGGCACCGCCGACCGCGCCGACGCCACCGCCGATGAGCGCACCCGTCGCCGGTTTCCCGTGGGTAACCGCAGCGACACCAGCACCGGCGCCCGCACCCATCAGACCGCCTGTCACGGCTCGCGTGCCGGGGTCGTTGCCGCAGGCGGCGAGCGCGCTCAGCATGCTGGCGAGAGCCAATCCGAATGCGAGCTTGCGTGCCATCTAGAACCCTCCTTTCGCCTCAAACACATCCACATTGTCGTCTGCTGGAGGAAATCCGGTGGCCCCAATGCGGCGATCCAAGGGCAGTTGTTCAACCTCTTGTTAACGGCGGTGAGCGGGGCTAAAGCCGACGGGCCTCCCGCTGAATTGTCCGCAAAGGCGCATTTGATGTTTTCCCGCATGCTCGGGTTCATGTCCGCGGACATGGCCATTGACCTCGGTACAGCCAACACACTGGTTTATGTCAAAGGTCGCGGCATCGTTCTGGCCGAACCGTCCGTCGTGGCGATTGCCGATGTGCGAGGCAAGAAGCAGGTCGTTGCGGTGGGCGAGGAAGCCAAACAGATGCTCGGCCGCACTCCGGGGTACATCACCGCCAGCCGTCCCCTGCGCGATGGCGTCATAGCCGACTTCGAAGTCGCCGAAGAGATGATCAAGCATTTCATCCGTAAGGTGCACAATCGCCGTGGCTTTGCCTCACCCCTGATCATCGTCTGCGTGCCGTCCGGTTCAACCGCGGTCGAACGCCGTGCCATTCAGGAGAGCGCCGAGAGTGCCGGTGCGCGCAAGGTCGCCTTGATCGAAGAGCCCATGGCGGCCGCCATTGGCGCTGGGTTGCCGGTCACTGAGCCATCCGGCTCGATGGTCGTAGATATTGGCGGTGGCACCACCGAGGTCGCCGTCATCTCTCTGGGCGGCATTGTCTATTCGCGCAGCGTCCGCGTCGGGGGGGATAAAATGGACGAAGCGATCATCAGCTACATCCGCCGCAACCATAACCTGCTCATTGGCGAGTCCTCGGCTGAGAGGATCAAGATGGATATCGGTGCGGCCAGCCAGCCGGAGGACGGTGACGAGGGCCCGTTCCGCGAAGTGCGCGGCCGCGATCTGATGAATGGCGTGCCGCGCGAAGTCCTGGTCAGCCAGCGACAAATCGCGGACAGCCTCGTCGAGCCGGTAGGCACGATTGTAGAGGCGGTCAAGGTCGCGCTGGAGAACACGCCGCCGGAGCTGGCCGCCGACATCGTAGACAAGGGCATCGTACTGACCGGCGGAGGTGCCTTGTTGTATAGGTTGGATCAGGTGCTACGGGATGCCACTGGCCTCGCTGTCGTGGTGGCGGAAAACCCGCTCCAATGTGTCGCGCTGGGCACCGGCCGTGCGCTGGAGGAACGCAAGCGGCTCTCGAACGTGCTTACGTCCATGTACTAGGCAACGTTGATGCGCATTTGATGTTTCGCGCATGACTCGACTTTCAGGATCAATCGTGTAGCAGGTCACCCCCAAAGGGTATGGGGAAATGGCGACACCGAGTGACCTGCGGGCGTGGGCTGCGGCGCTGCGCCGATGGGCGGCGACCGTACGCGACGCTGCGACCGCCATGGCCATGCGCAAGCTGGCGGATGACCTCGAGAAGCTGGCTCAGGGCAAGGATCGCGGCCTGGAGCGGTAAACCAGCCACACACTGAGGCAACCTCCCGATGGCTCATGCCTTGGTGCCCACATCCCGCTATACTCGCGGGCACCATTCACGGTAGGGCAGCCGCGTGATCCGTCTCTCCATTCAGGCGCGACAGGCACTGGCCAAGCTGACGCTGCCGGTACTGATTGCCGCCTCCTTTGGTCTGATGCTTCTGGGCAAAGCCGATGCGCTGCTTGCCGAACGTGCACGCATGGCGCTGGCCGACGCCCTTGCGCCGATATACGTCATCCTTGCCGAACCGCTCGCCGGGGTGCGGAACGCCATCAGCAATGCTGCCGATTTGTGGGACATCCGCGGTGAGAATGCGCGCTTACGGGAAGAGAACGAGCGCCTGCGCCGCTGGCAGTCGGTCGCGCTCGCCTTGGACGCGGAGAACCAGCGGCTCAAGGCCAATCTACGATGGATCCCCGATCCGGCACCCTCTTACGTGACGGCACGCGTGGTGGCCGATGCCGGGGGGGTGTACGCCAAGGCTGTACTGCTATCGGTCGGTCCGAATCACGGTATCCGCAAGGGAGAGATTGCGCTCGACGAACGCGGCCTCGTCGGACGTGTCACCGAAGTGGGCGCGCGCACCGCGCGGGTGCTGCTGATCACCGATCTCAACAGCCGCATCCCGGTGATCCTGGAGAACTCGCGCGCGCACGCCATCCTGATCGGAACGAACGGTCCGCGCCCGCGTCTGGTCTATTGGCCGGAAGGCAGCATGCCGCAGGAGGGCGAGCGGATCGTCACCAGCACGGAAGCCAGCGCGTTCCCCGCCAACCTGCCAATCGGCATCGTGCATTTCAGCAGCTCGAACGTGCCGGAGGTGGTCCCCGCCGCAAAGCTGGATCAGCTCGAAGTGGTGCGCATCTTTGACTACGGGCTGGGCGGCATCTCGCCACCGGAAGCACCCGGCCGCATGGTCGAGCGGCGCGGGCGCTGATGGCACGAGCCGATCAGTCTCCTGGTATTCGCCCTCGCGCGACATTGGGCCGCCGGCTGGATATCGCCGCGCGCCAAGCCTTCCCAGCGAGCTGCACCATTCTGCTGATGCTGCTGACGATGGTACCGTTTGGCATCGCCGATCAGGCCGAGTTACTGCCGGCAGTGACGCTGGCCTGCGTGTATTTCTGGTCTCTGTTCCGTCCCGCTGCCATGCCGCCGCCGATCGTCTTCATCATTGGCGTGCTGCTGGATCTGCTGGGCTATCTGCCTCTCGGCGTCGGCGCACTTATTCTGCTGATTGTGCACGGCCTTGCGCTGCGCTGGCGGCGGGTGCTGACCCGTCAGGGCTTCCTGCCGGTGTGGCTCGCCTTTGCCGGTTTTGCCATCGGCGCAGCCGCTCTCGGTTGGGGGCTCATGATGCTGCTGTCGTTCCGCCTGCTGCCCGCCGGCCCGGCGCTTTTCCAGGCAGTGTTGACCGTGGCGCTTTATCCCGTGCTGGCAATGCTGTTCATATGCGCCCACCGCACGGTGGCCGATCCGGAACGCGCCTGATATGCGACGCGAGACACGCCGTACCAATGTATTCACTCGGCGCGCCTTGCTCATGATGGGCGGCCAGGTCGCGCTGCTGGGCGGGCTGGCGGCGCGGCTTTATCAGGTGCAAGTCGTCGAGGGCGAGCGCTATTCCACTCTTGCCGAAGAGAACCGCGTCAGCGCACGGCTGATCGCTCCACCGCGTGGCCGCATCCTCGATCGCTTCGGTACTGTGCTTGCCGGCAACAAGCTCAACTGGCGCGCCTTGCTCGTCGCCGAACAGACCAACGACGTAGCGGCGACACTGGATAACTTCTCACGCATCGTGCCACTGACTGATTATGAGCGCGCGCGGATCGACCGCGATCTGCATCGCCATCGTCGCTTCATCCCAACCATGATTCGCGAATTCCTAAGCTGGGATGAGATGGCCGCCATCGAGGTCAACGCGCCTGATCTGCCAGGCATCCTGGTCGATGTCGGCACGACGCGGATGTATCCGTTCGGTGCGCAACTCGCGCACGTGGTCGGCTATGTCGCACCGCCGAGTGAAGCGGATGTGGCCGATGATGCGGAACTCTCTCTGCCAGGGATAAGGGTCGGCCGTGCGGGGCTGGAGAAGCAGCACGATCTCGATTTGCGTGGCACGGCAGGAGCCGTGCAGCTCGAGGTGAATGCACTTGGCCGCGTGATACGCGAGCTGGACCGCCACGAAGGATCGCCTGGAGAGGAAATCACTCTAACGCTCGATGCCGGCTTGCAACAGTCACTGCTAGGTCATCTCGGCGATGAAAGTGCCAGCGCCGTGGTGCTCGACTGCCGCAATGGCGAGGTGCTGGCGATGGGGACGAACCCGTCGTTCGATCCATCCTTGTTCAATTCGGGGGTGTCTCAGGCGCAATGGCAGGAGTGGACGCAGGATAAGCATACGCCGTTGGTGAATCGCGCGACCGCAGGCCTCTATGCGCCCGGCTCGACCTTCAAGATGGCGGTTGCCTTGGCCGCGCTGGAGTCTCGCCTCGTCTCGCCTGGCGATGTCGTTAACTGCCCCGGCCATTTCGATCTCGGCGACGCGCGCTTCCACTGCTGGCGTCAGGGCGGTCACGGCACGCTCGATATGCGTGGTGCCCTGAAGAACAGTTGCGATGTGTACTTCTACGAAACTGCCAAACGCATCGGCATCGACCGTATCGCTGCGATGGCACATCGCTTCGGACTGGGGACCGAGCTGGAGATCGACCTGCCGGGCGCCCGCACCGGCCTCGTCCCGACCCGCAGTTGGCGCACGGGCCAGGGGCACCCGTGGAATCTGGGCGATACCGTGGTGTCCGGCATCGGCCAGGGCTACATCCAGGTCACGCCGTTGCAGCTCGTGACATACGCCGCGCGCATTGCGACCGGCCGCAAAGTGGAGCCCCACCTGACGCGGAAGATGGGCGGCGTGCTACAGCCGGGATCGGATCCCAGTGACTGGCCGAATCTGGATTTGTCGGACCGGTTCCTGCATGTCGCGAGGGAAGGCATGTGGGCTGTCGTCAATGAACCGGGCGGCACCGCGCCCGCTGCCAAGCTGCCCGATCAGCGCTGGCAGATGGCGGGCAAGACCGGCTCCTCGCAGGTCCGCCGCGTTTCGCGTGAACAGCGCGAACAAGGTCATTTCGACAGTGCGAAGCTGCCGTGGGAGTTGCGGCCGCACGCCCTGTTCGTCGCCTATGCGCCATATGATGTACCGCGTTACGCGGTTGCGGTTGTGGTGGAGCACGGCAACGCGGGCGCTGCCGCCGCGGCGCCGATCGCGCGCGACATCATGATGGACGCGCTGCAGCGTGATCCAGCCGGGCATGAGGAATTGCCCGGTGCGCAGGTTGCACAGGTGTCCCGATGAGGGAAGGCCGGCTATGGCGCGAACCTTCATTCGGCATTGGCGCCAAGATCTGGCAGGTCAACTGGCTCTACGTGCTGCTGCTGTGCGGTCTCGCCGGAGTGGGCTATGCCGCCCTGTACAGCGCGGCTGGCGGTGCGCCGGAGCCGTATGCGTCCCGTCATGTACTACGCTTTGCCGCCGGCCTTGTGCTGATGATCGGCATCGCGCTGGTCGATATCCGCTTTATCGCGCGCCTCGCCTGGCCGAGTTACTTCGTCGGCCTGGTGCTGCTCGTACTGGTGATGCGCTACGGCCATGTCGGCAAGGGCGCACAACGCTGGATCGAACTGGGAGGATTGCAGCTCCAGCCATCCGAGCTGATGAAGATCGCCCTCGTGCTGGCGTTGGCCTCATGGTTCCACCGCGCTTCGTGGGAGCGTATCGGTAATCCGCTGTTCCTGATTCCACCGACGATTGCCGTCCTGGTCCCGGTGGTGCTGATTGTGAAGGAGCCCAATCTTGGCACCGCAGTCATCACCGCATTGCTCGGGGCAGCGGTGTTCTTCGCGGCTGGCGTCCGGTGGTGGAAGTTTCTGCTCGTGGCGCTGCCGATACCGTTCGCGGCACGCATCGCGTACAGCCATCTCCATGATTATCAGCGTGCGCGCATCGATACCTTCCTGAACCCGGAGAGCGATCCGCTCGGGGCTGGCTACAACATCATCCAATCGAAGATCGCGCTGGGCTCAGGAGGGATGTGGGGCAAGGGTTACTTGCAAGGCACGCAAGGCCACCTGGATTTCTTGCCGGAGAAGCAGACCGATTTCATCTTCACCATGATTGGCGAGGAGCTGGGCTTTGTCGGTGGAGTGGCGCTCATGGTGCTGCTGGCTGCAATCGTGCTGGGGGGCATGGCCATCGCGATTCGCTGCCGGCATCAATTCGGCCGGCTGGTGGCGTTTGGTATTGCCTGCAATTTCTTCCTCTACGTCTTCGTCAACATCGCAATGGTCATGGGCGCGATACCGGTTGGAGGCGTGCCCCTGCCGCTGGTCTCGCATGGCGGTTCGGCCATGATCACCGTGATGATCGGGTTCGGCGTGCTCATGTCGGTGCACGTGCATCGGGATGTGGAGTTCAGTGCGAGCAACGCAGCCTGAGCCGATCTCACCTCATCTGCTGCGGGCATACCGGCTGACGCTGTATCGCGTCGGGGATCATGAGGTTCGCATTGGACGACGTGTGCCGGACGGGCTGTTCGATGAGTTGGGCGCCCGTGAAGCCGCTCTTGTGACGGCCTGGAATCCGCTATCCAAACGGATGCCGCTGGGCTGGAACCGCCGGATGCAACGCCGATTGCGTGAGCATCTGCGCCGTACCCTTATAATGTGTGCCGATGGCGCGCTGCGCCGCTGGCACGAGGCGCATATTCTGGTCGCCGGAAATCCGCGCCGTACAGAGCGTATCGCTCGCCGGTTTCGTCAGCGCGGTATCGTCATTGTCAGGCCTGGGCAGCGCGCGAGGCTTGTGTTGCTGCGGTTGATTCGTTAGTGCGCGCCACGATGAACAGCCGCTGGAATGGCAGCAGCGTCGTGCCATCGGCGCGCCGCGGGTAGTGCGGCCGAGCTGCATTCGAATAGGCTTTGCGGAACGCCTCTTTCCGTTCATCCGGCAGCCGATCGAGGAATGCCCGCAGGCTGCTGCCCGACGCCCATTCCATCACCGCGTTCTCTCCAGTGAGCGCATGCATATACGTCGTCCGCCAGATATCGAGCGAAGCGCTATGCCGCCGCAGCAGGTCCCAGTATTCGTTGGGCGACAGAATGCCGGGCGCGGAAGTGACACCACGCAGATACTGCGACCAGGGCTCCTTGGTGGACAGCTCGTAGGGGATTTGCCGTAGCGGCGTGTCGAACATGTCCGGCATCTGCACCGCGAGTACGCCGCCAGGTGCCAGGAATGACAACAGACGCGGGAATAGCGTCTGATGCTGGTCCACCCAGTGCAATGCGGCATTCGAGAAGATCAGATCGAGCGGCGCGTCCGGTTGCCACTGGAAGAAGTCGCCCTGCTCGAACCGGCATTCGGGCACTGCAGCACGCGCCTTCTCCAGCATTGCCGGCGAACCATCGATACCGAGTATCTCTGCATCCGGGTATCGCTGCCGCAGGATGGCGGTGACATTGCCCGGTCCACAGCCGAGGTCCACCACGCGCGCCGGCGCATCCAAGGGTAGCTGTGCCAGCAGATCGAGGGCTGGCCTCAGCCGTTCGCCGGCGAAACGCAGATACTGGGCCGGGTCCCAGACTGCCGCTGTGCGTGCCACGTCAGTGCGACACCCGCTCGAGGCGGTCGAAATGCCACTTGAGGAACAGGAAGCCGTAGATCACGGCAGCGACGAAAAGGCCGAGCCCAAGTGCGTAGGTGTTACCCTCGCCCTCAGCCGACGCCGCGATTAGCAGGCCTGCGATGGCAGCCACGCAGGTCAGGAAAAGCACCAGCCATTCCCGAAGCTCCAAATCTGCCTCCCGAGCAATCCGTTGCGTTGCCGTCCTATACGTCGGCTCGCGCCGCAGGGGCAATCCGCGCACTGTCCTGGTGGCCGCCAGATGCCACTTCCGTATCGGCAAGGCGTAGTGTCAGCCGGAACGTAGTGCCGCCTTCACCGGTTTCGATCAGCTCGATACTGCCGCCATGCGCCACCATCAGATCTCGCGCGATCGCAAGACCAAGTCCTGTGCCGCCGTGCCGCGCGCTGGCGAACGGGCGGAACAACTCGGCACGCACTTGCTCGGGCAGACCCGGCCCATTGTCCGCGATATCAAGCGACAGCGTCGGACTGTTGTGATGCGCCGAAACACACATGACCTCGGCTCCGGCTTCAGCCGCGTTCCGGATCAGGTTGGTCAGCACTCGGAACAACTGGACGCGGTCCGCTCTCACCAGGGTGGCGGGCTGTACCGTGTTCTCCAGCTTCAGCGCACTGCCTGCCTGCCGCGCCATTTCGGCAGCCTCGTTCACCAGCGGCGCCAATTCGACCGGCGCAAGATCGAGCGGCGGTGGTCCCTCGCGCGCGTAATCCAGTGTCCGCCGTACCAGCTCCGTGGCTCGGTCAACCGCGTTCGCCAGGGTCTCCCCGGCGCGCTGCACCCTCGCATCGGCGTTGAGCTGCAATCGCTCCGCGGTTAACAGCGCAGGCGTCAGGATGCCCCGCAGATCATGGCTGACCTTGGCCACCACCGTCCCAATCGCCGCCAGTCGCGCATTGCGCCAAAGTGCTGCCCGCAACTCGTGCTGCATCTGCGCCAACTCGCTCGCTGCGACGGAGATCTCGTCATTTCGCAGCATGGAGGGATCGTTCGTATCAAGCGGCACCGTGTGTTCGGGGTTGGCTCGAAACGCCGCGATGCTGCCGGTCAGACGGCGCATCGGCTGCACGAGCAATATGAGCACCGCGAGATACACGAGACCACCGGCTACCCCCGCAATCAATAAGGCGAGTCCCGCAAAATCCGCCGCAAAGCGTCGCAGCGATCTGCTCAGGTCCCCCTCGTGCAGGAGCAGCACCACCTCATTCTGAGGCTCGACAGGCCACCTTGCGGTGAGCCGGATCAGCCTGTCACCGCCAATGACCATGGCATGGAGTGCCCTGCCTATACCAGCGAACAAGCCTTCCTTTGAGAGTTCGATACTTGCGGCTGGCTCACTCGCATCGTTCCCGACCGTGACGCTGGACCCGTCGGGCCGCACCAGGCGAATAGCCGCAGCATCTGCAAGGCGAAGCAAGTCGTCACGCCTTGCTGCGTCCAACGGTCCACCGGCCGCCGCGAGGACGGCAATGGACGCATCTTCGACGCGGCCCAGCAACCAGCCAGCGCGCTCATGCGCAACGTAAGGCAGGAACACGACAACTTCGCTCACCAGCACGGCAAGCGTGGTGAGCAGCCAAAGCCGAGCTGACAGGCTCTGCCGCGGCCTGACGCGCGGCGTCCCGGCGCTTGAGTCCGTCATGCCAGCAAATTGGGTTTGAATTTTGCTCAAGGCAACCGTGACAATAGCCGGACCAGTGACTTCGTGCGTGGCGCGAACAGTTTAGGCGCAAAGAAATTGCTGGCGGCCCGCTTGCCTGCCTCGGAGCGGGTTGGATATGGGATCACGAGAGACGCCAGTGTCCCAAGCCTGATTCGCCGCGCGATCGCGAGGGCCCACAGCCCGATCATCTCGCCCGCATGTGGCGCCAGAATGCCGGCGCCCAGTATTCGGGTCCCGCTGACGACGAGTTTGACCAGGCCAGCGGTGTCGCGTTCCGCGACGGCTCGATCATTTTCTGCCAGGGACCAGCGGAGGACCTCCACTTGGTGCCCGGCGCTCTCCGCCTCGGCCTCGGTCAGACCAACCTGAGCGAGTTCGGGGCTGGTATAGATGACGCGAGGCAGCGCCGCGTAATCCAACCTGGCGGGCAGCCGGAACACCGCACGGCGGATCACGATCCCGGCATGGTATGAGCCCACGTGAGTGAATGCGCGCGGGCCAATCCTCCGCGGATCGGCAATGTCTCCCACCGCAAAGACACGCCGATTTGTCGCGCTGCGCAGGCCGCGATCGGTGGCTATCCCTGCCGGGGTCGCCTGGACGTTGCCTGCCGCCAGATCAAGCGATTCCAGATTAGGGCGTCTGCCGACGGCGATCAGCAGATGGCTCCCGGCGATCCTGCGGCCGTCGGATAGGATCAGAGCGGGCCCGGGCTCGACCGCTGCCACCTTGGTGCCCTCCAGCAGGACCACGCCGCGCCTCGACAGGGCGTCGCGGAGGCGGCCCGCCAGTTCCGGATCCTCCCTGCCGGCAATCGTCGCCGCCTCCACGACGGTGACGCGGCTGCCGAGACCGGCGAAGGCATCGGCCATTTCCAGCCCGACTGGTCCGCCTCCCAGGATCAGCAGGTGGTCGGGCTGCTCTGCCAGATCGAAGATCGTCGCGTTCGTCAGGTATGGGACCTGAGCGAGGCCTGGGATCGCCGGCACCGCGGCGCTGCTGCCGGCGGCTATGACGATGCGGCGGGCAGTCACCCGCTGGCCATCCACGCTCAATGCATCTGACGCCACAAAGCGAGCCTCGGCGCGCAGCACGGTCGCCCCTAATCGGCGAAATCGGTCCTCGGAATCGATCGGCGCGATGGCTGCGATCACCCCGTGAACGTGTTCATGCACCCTAGCCCAGTCGATGTGCGGTTCTCCCAGGCGAAGGCCAAAGCGGCCGGCGGCCCGCGCAGCTTGGGCGGTATGCGACGCGGCGAGCAGCGCCTTGCTCGGCACGCACCCGAAGTTAAGGCAGTCACCACCCATCCGGTCGCGTTCGATCAGCGCCACGCGCAGGCCAAGCTGGGCTGCAACCGCGGTGACGGTCAGGCCGGATGCGCCGGCACCGATGACCGCCAGATCGAAATCAGGCATCGCGCCATTTTCGCCACGCAATGGGCAAAAGCGATAGCGCCGCCAGCCCGATCAGGGGTAGCAGGATGCCGGGCGAGAACACGATGCCGAGGTCCGGCCGACCTCCATGTGCCAGCACTTGGCCTAGGCCGGCGCCAATGGATGCGTAAACGAAGGTCGCTGGCATGATTCCGATCACGGTGGCTGCCGAATAGGGCAGCAACCGCATTCCGCTCAAGCCGGCGGACAGGTTCACCAACCAGAAGGGAAAGACGGGGACCAAACGGATGGCGAGCAGATAGCTGAACCCATCGCGTTGCAGGCTGGCCCGGATTGCATCGAGAATGCGGCTGCCACGAGCTGCCAGCGTGTCGGCCAAGTGATAGCGGATTGCCAGGAACAGCCCGATCGCTCCCACGGACGAACCCACCACGGCGAGAACACCCCCCAGCAGCGTACCGAACAACAGCCCGCCGGCCACCGTGAGTACGGCAGATTCCGGCAGCGAAAGCAGGACAACCAGGGCATAAACCGCCATGTAAACCGACGGTGCGATCGCCGGATGCGACCGGACCCACGCCGTCAACGCCGCGTGGTTGCGCGCCAGGCTCGCCCAACCGATCTGCTCAGTCAGCCCACTCGTCGAGGCAATGGCGATGCCTGCCAGCAGCAGCACGAGCGGCCAGAATCGGCGAACCAGGCGCATGACCAGACCATGTAGTGACATTCCGCGATCTGTCGCGTGATTAATCTGGCCGCGATTGACGGTTGCAGGCGGCGCTCCTATAAGCCGCCGCCTTATTGGAGAACCGGCTGTGAAGCGCACCTATCAACCGTCGAAGCTCGTCCGCAAGCGGCGGCATGGATTCCGCGCCCGGATGGCCACTGTCGGCGGCCGCAAGGTGCTGGCGAACCGCCGGGCCAAGGGCCGCAAGCGCCTGTCGGCCTGATCGGGGGCTGCTTGGCCGCCACAGGCCGTCTGACCCGTCGGGCGGATTTCCAGCGAGCAGCAGCCAAGGGCCGCAAGGCCCCCATGCCGGGGCTGGTGTTGCAGGCATTGCCGCGTGAGGACGCCGGACCGGCACGGCTTGGATTTACTGTGACGAAGAAGATCGGCAACGCCGTGATCCGTAACCGCACTCGCCGCCGCCTCAAGGAAGCCGCCAAGCTGGTGTTGGCGGAGCATCCGGTGACGGGCGTCGATCTGGTGCTGATCGGGCGTGCCGCGACGCGCGAGCGCGACTTCGTGGCTTTGCAAGACGATTTGCGCCGCGCTTTGGCCAAGGCACAGCTCGTATGACGCCGGCTGCACACATCGCTATCGGTGCGGTGCGGGCCTATCAATGGACGATACGACCGGTCATCGGCGCGAATTGTCGTTTTTTTCCGAGCTGCAGCGATTACGCGATCGAGGCTATTCGCGGCCACGGCGCGGTGCGTGGCAGTGGGCTCGCAGCGCGGCGCATCCTGCGCTGCAATCCGTGGCATGAGGGCGGCTACGATCCGGTGCCCGAATGCGGGCATAGGAAGGGCGCGTAATGGATCAGAGACGCCTCTTCCTGGCGATCGCAATTTCCGTCGCCATCCTGCTCGTGTTTCAGACGCTGATCGCGCCGCATATGCCGCAGGCGCCGAAGCCGCAGCAGCAGGTAGCCGGGCATGAGACCACGGCGACGCAAACTCCCCTGGCACCCGCGCAAGGCTCGCCAGGCGCTGCGGCCCCGGTGGCGGCGCCGGCGGTTCCTAAGCAAGTGCCGCGGCTGAAGATTTCCGCCCATCGTGTCGCGGGCTCCATCAGCCTGCTCGGTGCTCGGCTGGATGATCTTGTGCTCACCGACTACCGTGAGACGCTCGAGCCGAATTCGCCCAACGTCCGGCTGCTGGAGCCGCGCTCCGAGGAGCATCCGTACTACGTCCAATACGGCTGGAGCGCCGCGCCCGGTGAACAGGTGAAGCTGCCTGACAATGACACCGTCTGGACCAGTTCGGACGGGACGCTCAGCGCCGGGCATCCTGCCACGCTGTCCTGGAACAATGGCGCCGGTCTGACCTTCCAGATCACCTTCTCGGTCGACGACGAGTACATGTTCACCGTGCAGCAGTCGGTGAAGAACGCGACCGACAAGCCGGTGAAGCTGTTTCCCTGGGCACGCATTCGCCGCGACTACACGCCACAGGTAGCGGGCTACTATATCCTGTTCGAAGGCCTGCTGGGCGTAGTCGATGGGCGGCTGCAGGAAACCACCTATGCGAACGCCAAGAGCGAGGGCGAGAAAAAGAACGGTATCGCCTACGATGCGACAGCAACCGGCGGCTGGGCGGGCATTACCGACAAATACTGGCTGACCGCGTTGGTGCCAGACCAGGCGATAAGCTCCACAGTGAATTTCCGGCATATCTCGGAGAACGGCGACCACTATCAGGTGGACTACGTCGCGCATGACCCGCAAACGATTGCGCCGGGCAGTGAGACATCCATGCCGTCCCGGCTGTTTGCCGGTGCGAAGATCGTGCGGTTGCTCGACCGGTATCAGGCAGAGGACCACATTCCGAGCTTCGACAAGGCAGTTGATTTCGGCTGGTTCTATTTCCTGACCAAGCCGATCTTCTATTGCCTCGACTGGCTGAACAGCCTGCTGGGTAATTTTGGTCTGGCGATCCTGGTGTTCACCGTGTTCGTGAAGGCGCTGTTCTTCCCGCTGGCGAACTACTCGTATCGCTCGATGAGCAAGATGAAGCTGCTGGCGCCAAAGATGCAGGCGCTGCGCGAACGGTTCAAAGAGGAACCGCAACGCATGCAGCAGGAGATGATGGCGCTGTACCGGACCGAGAAGGTGAACCCGGCATCCGGGTGCCTGCCGATGGTGGTCCAGATCCCGGTGTTCTTCTCGCTGTACAAGGTGATCTTTGTCACCATAGAGATGCGGCAGGCGCCGTTCTTCGGCTGGATCAAAGACCTGTCGCAGGTCGATCCCACCAACATCTTCAACCTGTTCGGGCTCATTCCATTCGATCCGGGCACGATATCGCCGTGGCTGCATCTGGGCGCATGGCCGCTGATCATGGGCGCCACGATGTTCCTGCAGCAGAAGCTGAACCCACCGCCGCCCGATCCGGTGCAGGCGCGTATGTTCCAGTTCATGCCGCTGATTTTCACGTTCATGCTGGCGAACTTCCCGGCGGGGCTGGTGATCTACTGGAGCTGGAACAACCTGCTGTCGATTGCGCAGCAATGGCTGATCATGCGGCGGACGAGCCTGGCGCGGCCAGGACTCGCGCGGACCTGATCGCCTCACCCCTCAACCCAACCCTCTCCCCTCTCCCACAGCGTGAGAGAGGGGAGAGGGCGCAGAGATGAAGCGTGCAGGCAGCCGATGCCGAGATCGCACTGGAAGCCGGCCGGCGGCTGTTCGCCGCCGAGTGCCGGTTCGTACATGCGACGCAGCGGCTGGACCAGTTACCTCCCGCCGCGGGGCCGGAGGTGGCCTTCGCGGGCCGCTCGAACGTGGGCAAATCGTCTCTGTTGAATGCGCTGACCGGCCGGCGCGCGCTGGCGCGGGTATCGAGCGCACCAGGGCGAACGCGGCAGCTCAACTTTTTCGATCTGGGCGGCCGGCTGACGCTCGTTGACATGCCAGGCTACGGCTATGCGCGCGCCGGAAAGGCGGTGAAGCAGGACTGGCAGGGGTTGATGTTTGATTACCTGCGCGGCCGGCCGACGCTGCGCAGGGTGATGCTTCTGCTGGACGCGCGGATCGAGGTGAAGGACGCTGACCGCGCGGTGATGGAACTGCTGGACAGTGCAGCGGTGACGTATCAGTTGGTGTTGACCAAGGCAGATGGTGTGAAGTCGGCGGCCCTGGCTCGCAAGCTGGCGGAAGCAGTCGCGCTGGCGCGCGCCCATCCAGCGGCGCATCCGGATGTGGTGGTGACCAGCAGTGAGACCGGGGAGGGTATTGAGGAGCTACGGGCGGAGATCGCGGCACTCGCGGAATGAGCGAGGGGGATCAGTAGCTGCCGCTGAACGACTTCCAGCGTATCGGCACTGGAACGATGGAGGCGGCGGGTTGGCGGCTGGTGCGGGTGACGGGGAGCCATCACCATTTCCGCCACGAGCAGCGGCCAGGGACCGTTACCGTCGCGCATCCCGTCGAGGACATACCGCCCGGCACGCTGCGCAGCATCGAGCGCCAATCGGGCGAGAACCTGAGGAGAGGCTGACGATGCCGTGTTACTATGCCGCCATTGTCGAGCGGGCCGCCGACGGATTTGGCGTGTTCTTCCCCGACCTGCCGGGCTGCACCAGCGCCGGAGCCACCGTGCAGGACGCGGTGCGCCATGCGGAGGAGGCTTTGCAGGCGCATACCGATCTCGCTGCGGAGCACGGCGAAGCGATACCGGAGCCGTCGGAGCTCGACGCGATCGCTCGTGAGCCTGATGTGGTCGAGGCGGCACGGGTGCTCGTGCGCGCCGACGTCCCTGGGCGGTCGGTGAGGTGAACATTACGTTGCCGGAGGATTTGCTTGCAGCGGTGGACCGCTACGCCGCGCGCACCGGCCACACGCGTTCGGGGCTGCTGGCGCAGGCGGTACGCGAGCGCATGGGGCGGGATCGGGACGCAGCGTGATTTCGCTCTTGCCAGACTGAGATGAGCGATGGGGAAACGCGCAGCGGGCCAGCGCTGCCGCCTGGATGGGCTTGGGCAAAGCTCGGCGAGGTGTTTGAAATTCTCGACAGCCGCCGCGTGCCCGTGAATCAGGCAGAGCGCGATGCTCGCTGCGAAGGCTCCAGCGCCTCCCTAATAGACGCCCAGATGCTGGTGCAGATCGATCCCATCGCGCGTGATCGCTGCCGCCGTGTCGGCCACCACGACACGGCCGCTGTTCAGGATGACGATATCGTCCGCGACATCGAACACCAGCTTCGCATTCTGCTCGACCAGCACAATCGACAAGCCATGCTCCTTGAGCTGACGTATGGTCGCCATCACCTCAGCGACAATCTGCGGCGCCAGCCCCTCGGACGGCTCATCCATCAGCAGCACACGCGGGTTCGACATCAGCGCGCGGCCGATCGCCAGCATCTGCTGTTCGCCCCCTGAAAGGTAGCCGGCATATTGTTCGCGACGCTCGCTCAGCCGTGGGAATGTCGCGTACACGCGATCGAAGCTCCACGGCTCGACATTACGGTCGCGTGGTTTGCGCGTTGCGACCGCCAGATTCTCGCGCACAGTCAGGCTGCGGAAGATACGCCGGCCTTGTGGCACCAGCGCAACGCCATGAGCGGCGATTGCTTCGGGTGAGCGGCCGTTCACCTGGACCGAACCAATGGCAACAGTGCCGCGCCGAGGCTGCAGCCAGCCAACCGCGACGCTCATGCAGGTGGACTTGCCCGCGCCGTTACGGCCGAGCAGCCCGAGCAGCCGGCCTTCGCCCAGGCGGAAGGATACGCGATGCAGCACGTGGCTATCGCCATAATACGCATCGACATCGCTCATCAGCAGGGCGTCACGCGCCAAGGTAGATCTCCTTGGTTCGCGGGTGCTGCACCACCTCAGCGCGAGTACCCTCCACAATGACCCGGCCGAAATGCAGCACTGTGATTCGTTCGGCGAATTCCAACGCCACATCCATGTCATGCTCGATCATCACGATCGTGACCTCGCGGGGGATGCCGCCGATCAGTGTGAGCACGTCGCGACGCTCCTCCACCGACAGACCGGCGAAGGGTTCGTCAAGCAGCAGCACCTTTGGCCGCTGCGCCAGTGCCATGGCGATCTCGACGCGACGACGTTCGCCATACGAGGTTTGCGCTACGGGCCGTTCGGCCAGATGCTGCAGTCCAATCTGCGCCAGGGCCTGGCGCGCGTGGTCCAGCAGCTCGTGCTGACGACTGAGCCGGACGAGGGGATTCCAGCGCAGGGGCGACAGGCCGAGAAGCGAAAGCGTCACGTTGTGTGCCAGCGTTTCGCGAGGAAACAGCGTGATGATCTGGTAGGTGCGCGACAGACCCAGATGCGCGCGTCTCCGCGTGGGTACGCCGGTCAGATCGTGATCAAACAACATGACCCGTCCGGCATCGGCACGCAGCTCACCCGTGATCAGGTTGAAGAGCGTCGTCTTGCCGGCACCGTTTGGCCCGATGATGAGCCGTCGCTCGCCTGTCGCGACCGCGAGATTCACATCCGAGGTGACGCGCAATCCGCCGAAGGCCTTATTGAGCCCCTGCAACGCCAGCGCGGTCATCGGCCGGCCTCGCGCTCTAGCATTGGTGCTGACCGTGGCCGCAGAGAAGCCACAGCCCAGCGCAAAAATCGCGCGCAACCGGGCACCAGCCCCTCTGGCATGAAGATGACGATGAGCACGAAAATCGCGCCGAGTACGAAGTTCCAGCGTTCAATGTAGGCGCTGGCGATGTCCTTCATGATGATGACCAAGGCCGCGCCGGCGATCGGCCCGATAAGCGTGCCGGTGCCGCCCGCAATCACCATCAACAATGCTTCCGCCGATGCGCTCAGCGCAACGGTCTGTGGACTGACGAACTGGTTGTAATAGAGATACAGCAGGCCAGCGACGCCGCTCCAGAAGCCGGAGAACAGGAAGGCGAGGAAGCGGGTTAGCCACACGTTGTAGCCGAGAGCTGTCATGCGCCGCGGCTGATCACGGGTGCCGCGGACTGCCGCCCCGAATGGTGAGGCGACGAAAATCGCCATCGCGGCTATCGCGACCAGAAAGATCACAAGCGTCGCCCAATAGAAAGCATCGGCAGAGGTGAGCAACAGCCCAAAGGGCGAGGGACGGGTGGTGATCGAGACGCCGTTATCCCCGTTGGTCAGGCTTATCCAGCGATACGCGATGCCCCAGACGATTTGCCCGAGCGCGACCGTAATCATAACAAAGCCGAGCCCAGTGCCACGCAATGCCAGCACGGCGAAAATCGCGGTTGCGGCCAGCGTGACCAAGAGAGCGCCGATTGCCACGATGATCTGGTTGTGGCCGGCATTGATCAGTGTCGCTGCGGCATAGGCAGCGATGCCGAACAGGCCAGCGTGACCCAGCGTCACCAGGCCGGCGTATCCCACCAGCACGTTCAGCCCCAGCGCGAGCACGGCAAAAATCAGGATCTGCGTGGTTACGTTGATGTAGTAGCTATTGCCGATCCACCAGGGCACTGTCGCCAGCAGCAAAAGCGTGGCGAAAATGGCAACGCGCTTCACAGCGTCACTCGGCCGAACAGACCCTGCGGGCGCACGACCAGCACGATCAGCATGGGCAGGAAGAGGATAACGTAGGCAAGCTCGGGAAAGACCGCCTGGCCGAAGTTGTACAGGAATCCGACCACAAAGCTGCCGACAAGCGACCCGAGGAGTCTGCCGGTTCCGCCAAGGATCACCACGACCAATGCGAGAGGCAGCATGTCCTGATCGAGGCCGGGATACACCGAAAGGATCGGTCCACCAATCATGCCCGCGAAGCCTGCGAGACCGGCGCCAAGTGCAAACACGATGGTAAACAGGTGTGATACGCGGATGCCGACACTGCGCGCCATTGCCGGATCATCAACTGCCGCACGGATCATCGCGCCAAGCCTGGTTCGCTCCAGTAGCAGCCACAGGGCCGCCGCGATCATCGTGGCGATCAGGATGATGGCGAGCCGATAGGTGGGGAATGCCAGGCCAAGTACGCGTGTCGCGCCGCGCAACGCCGTTGGTGTTTCCACCGCGATCGGGTCGCCGCCCCACTGCATCAGACACACATCGGCGACCATAAAGGACAAGCCGAGTGTGACCAGGACCTGAGCCAGTTCCGCGCCCACGAGGCGGCGCAGAACGAAGCGTTCAATCACCGCACCGAACACCGCGACGCCGAGCGCGGCTGCGAGCGTCGCAGTCCAGAAACCAAAACCCCAGGCGATGCAGCTCACGCCCAGATACGCGCCCAGCATGAACATCGAGCCGTGCGTCAGGTTCGGGATTCGCATTAGACCGAAGATCAGTGAAAATCCAGCCGAGAGCAGGAACAGCAAGCCGCCTAGTGTGACGCTGTTGACCGACAGGATCAGCCACAGGTTCACGGGAACAAGCGCGTCAGCTCTTCAGCGGCGGATAGTCACGCGAATAGACCGGCTGCTCGAGAAACCACTTCTCGTCATACGTCCAGAACTGACTGACATTAGGGTAAGTCTTGATCGTCGTCTGCACCAGCTTGCCGTCTTTGCGCTCCAAGCGACGGATGTACACGTTGCCGATGACATTGCCGAAGTGGTCGAAGTGGAACGGCCCGCGCGGTGAGTCTAGTAATGACGCCGCGCGCATTGCCTTGATCAGTGCTTCCTTATCGTCGGTGTTGCCGCCGGTTGCCTGCAACGCCGCCTCGGCAATCATGCCATTAATGTACATCCCGGCGGCATACAGGCCAGGAATGGCACCAGTGTCTCGCACCATCCCGGCGACGAACTGCTTGGTCACCGGCGTGTCAAGATCTGAGCTGAACACGGACGCTGTCACGAGTCCAACCGCTTCGTCACCAAAGCTCTTCAGCAGTGCATCATCGCCGGCGGTGCCGCCGCCGATGACCGGCAGTGTTGCGCCCGCATCTTTATACTGCTTCATGAACTTTAGCGGATTGGAGCCGGCGAAGCCCTGCACGATCGCATCCACGCCACTGAGCTGAGCGATATACGGCGTGTAGTCCGGCGTGACGATAGGCGGCCACAACTTCTTCACAACTCGGCCGCCGGCATCCTCGAACACACGTTGGAAGCCGCCCATCTGCTCATAACCAAATGCGAAATCCTCGCTGATGGTCATGACCGTCTTGTATCTCAGTTCCTTTGCCGCGTAGTCGGCGAGCACATGCATGTTCTGCGCCGATGTCCCGGAGGCACGGACGAAATACGGGTTGGGCTTGCGCTGCGACATGTCCTCCGCCGCGGCGAGGCTCAGTATCGGCGTCTTATGTGCGGCCACATAGTCGGAGATCGCGAGCAGCTCGAACGCGGCGAGCGGACCGAAGATCATATCCACGTTGTCGCGCTCGATCAGTTCCTGCGCTTTGGTCTTGGTGCCCGCAGGATTGCCTCCCGTGTCACCGACTAGCAGTTCCACCTTGCGGCCAGCGAGGGCGTTGTTGCGGTCCTTCAGGAACAGACTGGTACCCTGTTCCATCTGGATACCGCCTTGTGCCAACGGTCCAGTCTTGACCGTCAGCAAGCCGATACGTATCGGCTTGTTCTGTGCGATAGCCGGCATGGGCAGACCCACCGCGGCAGTACCCGCCAGGAATGTACGACGACCGAGCGTGCCGCGCATCACCGTCTTCCTCCCTTTCTTACATTGGTAGAGCGGCGATGAAGCGGCGTCCAGCCTGACCTAACGACGCAGAAATTCGAGCAACAACTCGCCGACCTTGTCCGCCTGTTCCTGCTGCACCCAATGGCCGGCGCCGTCGATCAGATGACAGCCGACCATGCGTGTGCACGCGTTCTCTTGCATACGCTCGAACGCACCAGGGCGCTGATAAGTGCCCCAATCGCTGCTGCCGGCAATGAACATGGATGGCACATCGATCGTCCGCCCAGCAAACAATTGCAGCTCCGGCGTGTCCAGGCCCGTCGTTCCGCGGCGATACCATTGCAGACCGCCGGCGAACCCATTGCGCTCGTATTCGCTGCTGTAGACGGCAAGTTCACTCTCCGTCAGCCAGCGGCAGGCGGCGATTTCCGCTGCGGTTGGCATTTCATGTGCCACGGTCTCCGCCATGGTCTGGTCGAGGTCCATGATGTAGTAGGTTGGCATCTTTGCCAGTTCCTCAGCCGTCCAGCCCTTCAGGCGAAAGGGCTTGTTCTGCCGCCAGTCTGCGCTCTTGTGGTGGTAATAAGCGCGCAGGAACGCGTGCACACCTTGTTTGCAGTGCCACATGTCCTGATTGGCCGAACGCGTCGAGTAATACCACTGATAGTGCTTGCGCGGGCGCGGCAAGTGGGCGAGGTCGGCATGAATATCGCCGCGCGACGGCCTTGGCGACAAATCTGGTGGCCCTTCGAACGGCGCACTCATCAGCGCGACCGACTGGAACACGTCGGGTCGCACGAGCGCGCACCACGCGGCAACTGGCGAGCCGAAATCATGTCCCACGACGGCTGCCACCGATCGCAGGCCGAGCGCGTGCACCAGAGCAAGCTGATCCTTCACCGCATTCAGCAGACGGAAGGGATGCAGGTCAGCCTCGGAGTCATAGTCGGCGCGCCAACCCGTGGTGCGGCCGTAACCGCGAAGGTCTGGTGCCACGGCGTGGTAACCGGCGTCAGCCAGTGCTGGCATAACCTTGCGCCAGGAATAGGCCAGTTCGGGAAAGCCATGCAGCAGCAGCACGCATGGACGGCCTGCGGTGGCCTGGCCGGCTTCCAGGATGTGCACGCGCAATCCGTTAATATCTGGCACGAAGCGCGAACGTATGCCGGCGGGGAGCACTGAACTGTCGAGCGGGAGATCGGTCATCGTTCCTCCTCCATCACGGCTACTATCCTACCAGATTACCCGATCACAGCAGGGACGCGATCTCACTGGCGGGTTACGCGCTGTCGCGGTATGGCTGAGGCGCAAAATGTGAAGGTGCCTTGCGGGTCAGGAAATGCCGGACAAACCGACGCCCGAGCGGGTGGTGTTTCTTTCCGCCGTGCCTGCCTCGACGCGGGAACGCCGGTTTGCAGCGCTTGTTGTTCTGCTGTCATTCGCCTTCTTCCTTCTCGCCGCGCCCCTCGCCAAGGTGAAGCTTACTGAGGTCTGGGCCTTCATTCCGAGTTATCAGGCGGCCCTTCTTGTCACCGACCTGATCACCGCAATACTGCTGTTTGCACAATTCGGCATCCTGCGCTCCCCGGCTCTTCTCATCCTGGCGGGAGGCTACCTGTTCTGTGCCTTGATGACAGTGCCGCATGCGCTGAGTTTCCCAAGGTTGTTCGCTCCTCAAGGGCTGCTGGGCGCCGGACCGCAAACCACTGCCTGGCTGTACATGATCTGGCATGCCGGCTTTCCGGTCGCCGTGATTGGCTACGCCGTGCTACGCAACAGTCGCCGCATTCGAAGGCCAGGTCTCGCCGTTGCCTTTACCTGCCTGACCGTGCTCGCCGTCGTCCTTGGGGCAGCCCTCCTCACCACGATTGGTGAAGCGCTGCTTCCCGTCATCATGCGCGGCGATGGCTACACGCCGTTGCTGCCGATCATCACCATCGCCGTGTGGTCCTTGAGTCTCGGTGCGCTGATTGTGCTTTGGAAGCGTCAGCCATATTCGGTGCTCGACCTCTGGTTGATTGTCGTCATGGCAGCGTGGCTGTTCGACATCGCGCTCAGCGCGCTCCTGAATGCCGGCCGCTTCGATCTCGGCTTTTACCTGGGCCGGCTTTACGGCCTTATGGCAGCGACCCTGGTCTTGCTTGTACTGCTGATCGAGACCGGTGCGGTCTATGCCCGGCTAGCGCGATCGTTCGAGGCGGAGCGTGACGCGCAGGATCGGCAATTGGACGAGGTGCGTTCGGAACTTATCCATGTCTCGCGGCTGACCGAGTTGGGCCAGATGGTCTCGGGACTGGCACATGAGGTGAACCAGCCGCTCACCGCTGTTGGCAGCTACATGCGTGCGGGGCGGCGGCTGCTCCAGGCGGGCGATGCTGCCAAAGCCGATGAGGCATTGCAGAAAGCTGCGGACCAGGTGACGCGCGCAAGCCAGGTAATCCAGCGGCTGCGCCAGTTTGTGAAAAAAGCTGACAACCAGCAGAGTGCCGAGGACATACGCCGGGTCGTGGAGGAGGCAGCAGCGCTCGCGTTGCTTGGCGCGGATGGACGCGGCGTGCGCCTGGAGATGGACCTGGCCGCCAATACATCGCTGGTGCTTATCGATAAGGTGCAGATACAGCAGGTGCTGCTCAATCTGATCCGCAACGCGGTCGAGGCCATGCATGCAAGCCCACGCCGCGAACTGCTCATCCGAACCAGCATAGCGGCGGATAGGATGGTCGAAGTGAGCGTCGCGGATAGCGGACCGGGGTTGGCCCAGGATGTGCGCGAAAGACTGTTCCAGCCCTTCGTGACGACCAAGGCAGCGGGCATGGGCGTGGGGCTGTCGATCTGTCGCGGCATCGTGGAGGCGCACGGTGGACGCATGTGGCTTGCGGACAAGGCCGAAGGCGGGGCGGATTTCCACTTTACCTTGCCGGTGGCTGGATCCGATGCTGCGGGGACAGAGCCGCCGACTGAGGCGGCACGCGCTTGACCCTCCGGGCGCCCGCCCCTACACGCGCCGCATGAACCAGATCGAATCCGCTGTTGAAATCGCCACCGAACGCGCGCGGGTGCTTGCGCAGGCCCTGCCGTTCCTGCGCCGCTACGCCGGAGCAACCATTGTGGTGAAGTATGGCGGCCACGCGATGGGTGAGGAGCACCTCGCTCAGCAATTCGGCAGCGATATCGCCCTGCTGAAACAGGTTGGCGTGAACCCAGTCGTGGTGCATGGCGGCGGGCCCCAGATCAACGCCATGCTGAAACGGCTTGCAATTCAGTCCACCTTCGTGGACGGGCTGCGTGTCACGGATGCCGCCATGGTGGAAGTGGTGGAAATGGTCCTTGCCGGCAGCGTCAACAAGCAGGTCGCGAGCCTGATCACGCGCGCCGGCGTGCTCGCCGTCGGAGTGAGCGGCAAGGATGGCGGCATGATCCGTGCCCGGAAGCTGACGCGCACCAAGAAGGATCCGGACAGCAACATCGAGCGCGTGCTCGATCTCGGTTTCGTCGGCGAACCGGAACACATCGATGTGCGGGTTATCCATGCGCTGACCGGTTCAGGTCTTGTTCCGGTGATCGCCCCGATCGGTATGGGCGCGGACGGGCAGACCTACAACATCAATGCCGACACCGTTGCCGGCGCGATTGCCGGCGCGCTTGGTGCAATGCGGCTGCTGATGCTCACCGACGTGGCCGGCGTGCTCGACAAGGAAAAGCGGTTGCTTCCTGAACTCCGGGTCGCGGATGTCCAGGAGGGGATCCAGAATGGCATGATCACCGGCGGGATGATCCCGAAGGTGGAGAATTGCCTGCTTGCCGTGCAGCGTGGAGCCAAAGGCGCCGTGATCCTCGATGGCCGCGTGCCGCATGCATGCCTGCTGGAGCTGTTCACCGAAGCAGGGCCAGGGACGATTATCCGGCCTTAGGCTAAGCCGAAGGCGAGGGCCATCAGCGCGATCCCACCAGTAATCCAGGCGACGTAGTCGCCAATGCGCCCGCTGTGCAGTAGGTCGAGTACATCATGCAGCGGACCGGTCACAACTTTCACTGACCTGCGCAACCAGCGCGGCAAGCAGTGGTGTGACAGGTCCCATGCGGCAATGACGACTGTCAGCAGCGATCCGCTCCAGGCCACGAGAGGGTTCCCGGTGTCGGGCACTGGTCCGAGGTCCCCGGCGCGACCGCTTCCTGCGATTGCATCCGGTGGGTGAATGAAATCTGCAACGGCGCCGTGCATGAATTCCACCAGCGAGTGGCCGCAGAGCATAGCGGTGATCAGCAACACGACGCATGGCGTAAGCATCAGCCAGACAGGGCGGTCGGAATCCTCCTGCTCCTGTTCGGTCGGGGCGTATTCCTCCTCGCCGGGGACAGGTCCTAAGCCGAGAAAGATCCGGCCGGCAGCGCGCAATACTGCTCCACCCGTCATCGCGGCGCCGAGCACCATCGCAGCGATCGTCCAGTTCTTGCCCGTTGCATCGGCAGCGGAAGCTATCAGCGTCGCTCCTTCATCCATGCTCCCAATCGGTGCGCCACCAAGCAGCAAACCGCCCGCCGCCATCGCCACGCCCGCTGGCCAGATAGCGCGTCCGAGCCCACGCAACCCGATCTCATCGATGCCGCCGCACGTTGCCAGCAGGATGCCAGCCACCATGAACTCGGAAGCTTTCACCAGCCCGTGCCCGAGCAGATAGACAAGCATGCCGAGTGTGCCAGCGGTGGATGGTAAGGCGAAACCGGCGAGCATTACGCCGACATGCGAAATCGTGGAAAATGCGAGCAATCGCTTGAGGTGGCGCTGCCACAGGCACATCAGGCCACCGATCAGTGCGGTGACTGCACCCAATGCCGGCATCAGCCCATGCATGACTGTCGCAATCACCGGGTCAGCCGTGAAAACAGTCCAGTAAAGCCGGGCGACGCCATAGATGCCGACAGGCACCATCGCCCCTGAGAAGATCACCGACACCGGGCTTGGTGCGACAGCATGCGCATCCGATAACCAGAAATGGAAGGGGACGATGGCCGCCTTGATCAGCAGCGCAACGACCACCAGGCAGAAGGCAGCCTCGATCACCGGATCGCTTTGTGAGGCGGCAACGGCGTTTGCCAGCGCCGAGAAATCGAGTGCACCGGCACGCGCATAGATGAGCCCGATCCCAGTCAGCATCAGATAGCTGCCGATAGCATTGGTTACGGTAAAGTTCAGCGCGCCTTCCAAGGCTGAGGCTTCGAGCCGGTATCCGGTGAGGGCAAACGCCGCGACGCTCATTACTTCGAACCAGACGAACATGTTGAACAGGTCGTGCGTCAGGCAGAAGCCGATCATGCCTGCCATCAGCAGCAGCATCAGCACGTGAAAGTGCGCGCGCACCTCGTCGAAGTAGCCCCAGGCGAACCAGAACGTCGCTGCAAACAAAGTGCCGATGAACAGGCCGAGTGACGCACCGACCGGGCCGATAACGAAGCCGATGCCTAGGACGATACCATTGCGCGGCGCCCAGCCTCCGAACCAATAGAACATTGGCTTGTCCGCAACCTCTGGCAGCATCATTCCGCAAATGACGGCGACAGCGACTGAGGTGGCGATGGCGATGGCGTCCGGAACACGCCGCGGCCAGGCATGAGCAAAGATCAGCAGGATGGCCGCCACCGCGAGCGGCAATGCAACAGGCAGCGGGGCGAGGCTCATTGCCGCAGCGGACGCAACGCTTCCGGATTCAGCGTGCCCTTCTTCTTATGGAGCTGCACCGCCAGCGCCAACAGCAGTGCGGAGACAGTGGCGCCAATCACGATATCGGTCAGTACCAGCGCCTGCACCACCGGATCGACGGCGGGCGTTCCGGGCGGATGTGAGTAAAAGATCGGGGCACCAGCGTCCCAGCGATAGCCGACGCAGAGCAGAATGACATAAGTGGCAGACTGCACCACGTTGAGACAGCCGATCAGATGCACGTAATTACGGCTGCTGACGATGCCGTAGAGGCCGACTCCCAGCAGCCAGGCCGCCACCAGCCACGGCAGCAGTGTCATTGTCCGTCCTCGCGCGGGATGCGGGTTTCCTCGAGGAACTCGAGGAACAATAAAGAGAATCCGCCGGCCACGGCGAATGCAATGCCGGCATTGACCACCTGCATCAGGCCGCCGGACAGCATGTCGCGAAACGTCCCAAGCGGCATGATGTTCTGCAGGAAGCTCGCGCCGAACAGCATTGGCGCCAGTCCAGCAAGAACGAAAACCAGTGCGCCGCCACCTTCGCAGACATCGAGCAGCGTCGATCGGACGATTTGGCGCCATGCTCCGTACGTCTCTGACAGAAACAGCAGAAGCAGGCCCGAACTGATGATGACACCGCCTTGAAAACCGCCACCCGGCGTCACCGTCGCATGCAGCACGACATAGATGCCGAACAGCATGATGATTGGACAAAGCAATCGTCCGATGAGGACGATAGCATCGCTGCGTGGCGGATTGGTTCGGCCGGGAAGGGTCGCTGGCGCGGATGTCAGCGCTTCACCGCGCGATCCGCGCAGAAGAACAACCGCGCCGGTCACAGCGCAGACCAGCATGAACTCTTCGCCCAGTGTATCCAGACCGCGATAATCAAAGTTGACGGCGCTAACCATGTTGCTGACGTGGCGCTCACCGGGTGCGCTGCTGTTGATTGCGTCACCGTATGGCAGCGGATGGGCACCAAATGCCGGCATGTGCTTCGCAACGCGCCATGCAGCGGGAACCAGCAGCAATATGAAAAGCGTGAATACGAGGAGACGAACCCCGCGGGTCATTGGCCGCCCTTGCCATCGGTGCGAATGCTGACCAAAGCCACGAGAAACAGCAGCGGCAGCGCTGCGGTGCCGACGGCGAGCTCGGAGAATGCCACGTCCGGCGCCTGCAATGCGGCGAATAGCAGCGCCAGCACCAAGCCGTTCGCCGCGATCGCCAGCACCTGGCGGCGCGGCTCGCGCGTGAATACGATGCCCGCGCCTGTGGCGGCCGCCAGCAAGAGCTGGATCGCGAGCAGGGCGGTCATGGCTGCTTTCGATCCATTGTGTGCAGCGCAATGGCGCGGCCGGTGGCATGAGAAAGCGCCGCACCGCAGACCAGCACGAGCACCAGCAGCAACAGCACCTTTAGCGCTCGGCTCGACGCACCATCGGCAAAGAAGGTCACAAGCGTGAGAGGTAGGCCCGCGCCGAATGCGACGAATGCTACACAGTGCAGGCGCGCGTAGGCACTGGGCAACCGGGCGAAGCCGATGCAGCCGAGCCACGTCATTACGACGACGTCAATCAGTAACCCGGTGGTCACAGCCAGCGCTCGAGGAACAGGGTGAACATCAGAGTTCCTGGCAATGTCAATAGCGACAAGGTCAGTGGCAGATCGACCAGAAAGCTTTCGTCCAACGCGAAGCTCATAAGCACAAGGATGAGCGACGCCACCACTGAACCGAGCTGTATGGCCACCAAGCGATTGCCCAGGTCGCCGCGGACCGCAGTCCATAGCGGCACGCAAAGTGGCGGCAGCATCGCCAATAAGGCAATGAGCCAGACATTCATTCCTGTGTGTCCCGGAGACGATGCAGCAGCCACTCGCCTTTCGAGTCCAACTCCCAGATCACATACGCGTTGGGAGTCATCGACCCGGCAAGTACGAGCACCGCGCGACACGCGGCCTGTTCAGCGTCACGTCCATGCGATGCCATGGTCCGGCGGACGAAGCCGCCGGATGGAGGGCTTGGACGCAGCAGTGAGACGGCAACTCTCGCTGTGTCCGTTATTAAGGAACTCGCCGTACTGACAACGAGATGCTTCCAGCGTACCTGGCGGAACTTGAAGTGACGCGCTGCGATCCGATGCATCAGGATTGCAAGTAGCGTTGCGGCGGCGGACGCGAGGGCGCCGGCCACGACTTCGTCCGCAGAAGTTTCGCCCGTCAGCACAAGATAGACGCCGAGTAACACGCACCAGATCGCGAGCGGGGCGGCCCATTGTTCGATCTTCATGCCTGATGAACATCGGACAGCGCAGCGGGTTCCGGCGTGAGCGGTAGCCACGGTTCCTGTTTCCCCGCACAATCCACGGCGAACGATCCAAGGGACACCGTAATGGACACACGCGAACAACTGCGGCGTCAGGGAGACGCAACGCGCACCAGTCTGTTTGGCCCTGGCACGGCGCCTGAACCGAAGGGTTTCGGCACGCTGCTCACGGAGGCGGTTCTGGGCGGGATCTGGAACCGGCCGGGCCTGGAAAGGCAGGACCGCATGCTATGCACGCTCGCCGCTCTCGCTGTCTGGCCACGGTTACGCCAGCTTCGCCGCCACATCGGGGCGGCGCTGGATCTGGGCTTGTCTGCTGAGGCGATTCGCGAGGTGCTGGTGCAGGCTGGCCTCTATGCGGGCTTCTCCGCCGCCGAAGAGACACTGGCGTTGATGGCCGAGGTGCTGGCCGAACGCGGCGTGCCGTTTCCGCCTGATCCTCCCGCCGATGCCCCGCTCGAGGAACTTGCCAGCCGCGGCCAGGCGATGATGCACGAGGTACATCGCGCCAATAGCCGCCAGGGTTACGCCACACCCGACAATCCCGTGACGTATGCGCTCTACGAATTGGCGATCCAGTACGGCTACGGCGAGATCTGGTTCCGCCCCGGTCTCGATCGCCGTCAGCGCGCCCTGGTCGCGGTCGCAGCCTTCACCGCGCTGCGCCTGCCGGAACAGGCACGGCGTTTTGGCCAGGCCGCCCTCAATCTCGGCGCATCGCGGACGGAGGTGATCGAGGCAATCGTGCAGACCGCGCCGCATAGCGGTTTCCCACCAGCACTGAACGTCCTGAACGCGTTATCAGATGTGTTGCGCTGACAGGATCGCACATGGCAGCGTGAGCCTATTGACCACGGACGGGGAGATCGATGATGCCTCAGATCGCCGGCGGCTGTCTTTGCGGCCAGGTCCGCTATAGCGCGAACAGCGAACCCGCCTTCGTCGGTATCTGCCACTGCAAGGATTGCCAGAAGTTCACCGGCGGACCGTTTGCTGCGATCTTCGGGCTGCCCAAGTCCGCGGTCAGCTTCCAGGGCAAGCTCGCCGCCTACCGCAAGCCGGGCGACACGGGTAAGCCGATCACGCGCTCATTCTGCCCCGAATGCGGCTCCTCCATCGCAGACGAGGCTGCTGCGTTGCCGGATATGGTCATGATCGGCGTAGGTACGCTGGATGACGCAAGCTGGGTGAAGCCGAGCACGGAGATATTCTGCGACAGCGCTCAGCCTTGGGTGAGTTTGCAGGGTGGGCTGAAGCGCTTCGCCAGAATGCCTGGCTGACTACAGCGCCACGCCGACCGCGCCAAGCCCCGCGGCAACCAGCGCGCCGGCCACCACGACCATCCACGGCGGCACCGCCCAGAGCGTGAGAGCCAGGAACGCAGTCAGCGCCAGGCCGAAGCCGGCTGGCGAGTGTACGCCTGCTGTCCATACAGGCGTATAGAGCGCGGCCAGCAGCACGCCGACAACGGCGGCGTTCACGCCGCGCAGCATGGCCTGCATGGTCTGGCGTCGCCGCAGCGTATCCCAGAATGGTATCAATCCCGTCGCCAGCAGGAATGACGGCGCGAAGATCGCCACCAGCGCGATGACCGAGCCGAGTATGCCATTTGGCGGCGGGATCATCACTGCCCCGAGATAGGCGGCGAAGGTGAACAGCGGTCCCGGCATGGCCTGTGCCGCACCGTAGCCGGCCAGGAATGCATCGTTGCTGACCCACCCTGTTGGTACCACGGCAGCCTGCAACAGCGGCAGCACGACGTGGCCGCCGCCGAACACCAGCGCACCGGCGCGGTAGAACGCATCGAACAGCCGCAACGCCTGACTGCCGAGCGCAGGCACAAGAAACGGGAGGCCCAGCAGCAGGGCGAAGAACAGGATGATGGCCACGACGGCCACACCACGGCTCAGGTCAAGGCCGAGTGGCAGGTGGTCTCGATCGCTTGCGCGAGGCGGCGCCGGCAGCAGCGTCAGGCCAACGACAGCGCCCAGGAGGATGGCGGCAATCTGACCCAATGACGTTGGGATCGCCAGCACGATCAACGCGGCGGCAACCGCGAGTGTCGCGCGGGGCCGATCGGGTGCGAGGCTCTGCGCCATGCCCCAGACGGCCTGCGCCACCACGGCAACAGCGACCAGCTTCAGGCCCTTCAGCCAGGCGGCATTGCTGATGTCGCCGAATGCCTCCACGCCGTAGGCAAACGCCAGCATCGCCAGTGCCGATGGCAGCGTGAAGCCGATCCAGGCGGCGAGCATGCCAAGGGGCCCGGCGCGTAGCAGCCCGATGGACATGCCGAGTTGGCTCGATGCTGGCCCGGGCATGAACTGGCACAGCGCCACGAGGTCCGCGAAGCCGCCTTCTGGAACCCAGCGGCGTCGTTCGACGAATTCGGCTCGGAAATAGCCGATGTGAGCGACCGGGCCGCCGAATGAGGTGCAGCCCAGTCGCAGGAAGATCAGCAGGACTTCCAGCCAGGACCTTTTCTGAACTCCCTCTCCCGCAGAGCGGGGGAGGGCTGGGGAGGGGGTGCTATCAGCCATGCGACTCACATCGTGTTTTTGCGCAGCTTATCGGGATAGGTTTGGAATGCCCATTACCCAACGGAACGCAACATGACCGACGTCGAGATGCTGAAGTCCACCGTGAAGGTTTGCATGTTCGACCAGTATGGCACGGTGGTCGATATGCAGACGGGGCTCGTCGAAATGGCAACACCCTTTCTCCGGGCGAAGGGATGGCAGGGCAATCCCAACTCGTTCGTTACATGGTGGCGGCGCACCCATTTCGAAAACTCGATGATCGACGCGCTGCTGCACCGCGAGCACACGCCGTACCGCGAAATCGGGGAACGTTCTGTGGCGTACGTCATGGACCGTGCTGGCATCAGCTATACGCCAGAAGAGGTTCGCGCTTTGGTGGACCATATCGTGCGCCTGCGACCATTTCCCGAAGTTCCCGCGGCGCTCGATCGGCTGCGCACGCGTTACCGGCTGATCGTGCTGTCGAACGGCGATCCGGACATGCTGGAGACGGCAAAGCAATACCACGGCATCGCATTCGAGCGGGCGATCTCGGTGGCCGAAGCCAACTCATTCAAACCGCACGTCGCGACCTACACGAAGGCTGCTGACATCGTCGGGGTGCGGATGGATGAGGTGCTGTTCATCGCCAACCACGCCTTCGACTGTATTGGAGCGAAGGCGGCCGGAATGCGGACCGCATTCATCGACCGCCGGCAGCGTCCGTTCGGCAAGACGCCGTATCAACCGGACCTGCTGGTTCCCAGCATGACCGCCCTGGCGGATTTGCTCACCGCGTGATGATCGCTTCCTCGTCGTAGCTGGCCACCGTGCCGGCCATGACGACGCGGTACTAGAGCGGTCAGGCGCGTACCAGCCACTCGCTGTACTGCTCGCGCAGGCGCGTCTTCAGCACCTTGCCCGTCGCGGTGTGCGGCAGCTCGTCGACGAACACCACATCGTCCGGCATCCACCATTTCGCGATCTTGTCCGAGAGGAACTGAAGCAGCTCCTCCTTGGTCACCTCGGCGCCCGCCCTGCGATGCACCAATAGCAGCGGCCTTTCCTGCCACCGCTCATGCCGCGCCGCGATCACCGCAGCCTCCAATACTCCCGGATGACTCACCGCCAGGTTCTCGATCTCGATCGAGCTGATCCACTCACCGCCCGACTTGATCACGTCCTTCGCCCGGTCGGTGATGGTGATGAACCCTTCGGCATCCATGTGCGCGACATCACCAGTGCGGAACCAGCCATCGTCATCGACGACTTTGCCGCCAGCACCCTTGAAGTAGCCGGACAGCACCCATGGCCCGCGCACCTGCACCTCGCCGACTGAACGGCCGTCTCGCGGCAGCTCGTGCCCCTCCTCATCGACAATGCGAACGTCGACGCCGTAGATGGTGCGGCCCTGCTTCAGGTGCGCACCCATGCGCTGGTCAAGGTCCTGCCCGACATGCCGAGGCAGCAGGCTGCCGCAGGTTCCCAGCGGGCTCGTCTCCGTCATGCCCCAGGCGTGCAGCATAGTCGCGCCGAAATAAGCGTGCGCCTTCTCAATCACGATCCGCGGCACTGCACTGCCGCCTGACAGCACGCGTTTCAGCTTCAGTCCGCGCTGGTCGGTCGTGTTGAGATGCTGTTCCATCCAGGCGAACAGATTCAGCCAAACAGTAGGAACTGCGCCACAGAAGGTGATGCCCTCGTCCCGGATCAGCTCAAACAAGCTGGCTCCATCCAGCTTCATGCCGGGCAAGACGATCTTGGCGCCCGTTCCCGCCGCGGCGAATGGAATCCCCCAGCAGTTGACGTGGAACAGCGGGGCGCACAGCAGCAGCGAATCGCGCACCGAAATCGCCATCGTGTCAGCGGCCATCAGGCAGAAGCTGTGCAGTACCGCGGAACGGTGGCTTTGCAGGACGCCCTTGGGGTTGCCGGTCGTGCCTGACGTGTAGCACAGCGCCGATGCCAGATTTTCATCGAACACTGGCCAGAGGTAATCGTCGCTTTCAGCGGCGAGCAGGTCCTCGTAGCAGAACAGGTTCGGCACATCGAGGGACGGCAAGGCATCGCGGGCGCACAGTGCAACATAACCCCGCACGCTTGGCAGCCTAGGCGCGAGCTGCTCCACGAGTTCCGCAAAGGTCAGGTCGAAAAACACATAGCTCGCTTCGGCATCATCCAGAATGAAGCGGACCTGCTCGGGAAACAGCCGAGGGTTGACGGTGTGCAGGATGGCTCCGCTGCAGGTGACGCCGAAATAGATTTCCAGATGCCGGTTGTGATTCCAGGCCAGCGTCGCAATGCGCTCACTCTGCGCCACACCCAGGCGACGCAGCGCGTTGGCCACGCGCTTGGCGCGGGAGGCGATGGTGCCCCAGTTGCTGCGATGAATCGGGCCTTCGATCGAGCGTGACACGATCTCCACGCCCGAATGATAGCGTTCGGCATAATCGAGCAGCGATGAAATGAGCAGCGGGCGCTGCTGCATCAGCCCAAGCATGGAATTCCGCTCCCTGTCTCGTTCCCGGCATCTGACCGCTCCTTGCGGGCGGGATCAAGCGGTTGCCTTCTCCAGGCAGGAACAGACGGCACGATACAACTCATCATAAGGCGCAGGTTTGCGCAGGACAGGGAATGTGCCGCCGTCTGAGCCGACGACATTATTGTACCCGGAGATCAGGATAATCGGCAGGTGCGGAAATCGTTTCCGTGCTTCGGTGGCAAGGCTCAGCCCATTCATGCCATCCGGCATGATGACATCCGTCATCAGCAGATCGAAACTCCCCGCTCGCGTGCTGAGTTGATCCAGCGCCTTGCGGGCGCGGTCCACGACTTCGACCGTGAACCCCATCTCGCCGAGCATCTGCGCGGTCACGTCCGCCACCTGTGCGTTATCCTCGACCAGCAAGACGCGGCCGCTCGCCTGTGGTTGACCCGCTGTGCGCTTGTCTTCAAGCACTGAGGCCAGTGGCTTTGTCGAACGCGGCAATCGGATTGTGATAGTGGTGCCTTTGCCTTGCTGACTGTCCAGTTGGACCGTGCCGCCCGATTGATGGGCGAAGCCATAGACCTGACTAAGCCCGAGGCCAGTACCCTCGCCAGGCTCCTTTGTGGTGAAGAACGGGTCGAACACTTTCCCCAAAATGTCCTGCGGAATGCCAACGCCGCTGTCATGCAAGCTGATGGCTACAGAATCGCTGTCATGCAGACTGCCATCCGACACAGCATTGTTCACGGTGATGCTAAATGTGCCGCCCTGTGGCATCGCATCGCGCGCGTTCACCGCGATGTTGACCAGTGCCATTTCCAGTTCGGCGAGATCGACCTCGATCGGCCAGACATTCTCGGCGACGTCCATGCGCATCTGGATGTTGCCCCGCAGAGACGCTCGTAGCATCTCAGCCATGCGCGGGATCTCCGTCCGCAGATCGATGATCTGCGGGGTTCCGACATGCCGGCGGGAAAACGACAGCAACTGCCTGGTCAGAGCGACGCCGCGGTCAGTCGCGCGCGCGATGTTATCCATCAGCCGGGGAAGCGCTGAGGGAGGCCGCCGCCGCGCCAACTCGGCGTTGCCGCCAATGATGGCGAGCAGGTTGTTGAAGTCGTGTGCTACGCCACCGGTAAGCTGCCCGATGGCTTCCATCTTCTGCGCCTGCCGGAGCTGCGCCTCGAGCTGCTCCCGCTCGGTGATGTCGCGCGCCGAGGTGATGACGAGGCGGTCGCCGCCTTCAGTGTGTTCAGGCACCAGGACGAAGGTGACGTCGATCGTCGTTGTCCGGTCGCCCAGTGTCCGCCGCGCGACATAGCGCTGCGGCTGTCCGGTGCGTATGCATTCCTGCAGATGATGCAGGGGAATCCGTGCGGCCTCGGCGCCGAGTACCTCCTGCGGAGTGCGCCCGATCACCTGTTCACGCGGCAGTCCGTACGCGGCTTCGCAGGCCGGATTGATATCGAGATAGATGGCGTGCCCCTCAGAGGTGACGCGCTGCAAGGTCAACCAGTCTGTCGAGTTATCAAAGAAGGCCTGTAACTGCGCCCGACTCGCGGCAAGCTGGATCGCTCGCTCTTCTGACTGCTGTTCCAGCCGCTCATTCAGCACGCGCAGGCGGCGCTCGCTTTCCTGCAGCGCTTCCGCAATCCGCTTCCTCTCGTCAATGTTCTCGATGACGCCGAGTGTGTAGAGGATCCTGCCGTCGGCATCGCGGATCGGGCCGACATTGACGCTGACCCACAAGGGTTCGCCGGATTTGCGGACGAACCGTTCCTCAAGCTGGATCTGTGGGACCGCACCATTGACCAGATCCGAGCCCATTGTCGCGCAGCTCTCTCTGTCGTCGGGATGAACGACATCAAGGAAGCTGCGCCCAATGAGTTCTTCCGGCGTGTAGCCCAGCATTTCGCATAGCGCCGGGTTGACGGCGCGAAAGCGGAAGTCGAGCCCAGCCATGGCCTTGCCGAGAGGGCTCTGCTCGAACAGGCGGCGGAACCGTTCCTCGCTTTCACGCAACGCGGCTTCGGTCAGCTTGTGATTGGTGATGTCTACATCGACGCCGCCGTAGCGGACCGGCTTGCCGACGGCATCCCGGATCACCCGCCCGCGCCCGAAGATCCACCGCACCTCACCGTCGGGGCGGATGATGCGATATTCTGCCTCAAAATAATCGGAACCGTCGGCGATCGCCTGGCTGAATCCCGCGAATAGCCGGTCCTGGTCCCCCGGATAACGGAGCTGCCGCGTGACTTCGAGCGGCACCAGCTCCGTCGTGGGCTCCAGGCCCAGGGTACGGAAAAACTGCGCGGTGCCGCGCAGCATTCCGGTCGCCAGGTCGATCTCCCATACGCCAATTCCGGCCGACTCTTCGGCAAGCGTCAGGATCTGGTCGCGGTCACGGAATGCTCTCAGCATGTCCGTTTCCAAGCCAACTTTTTCCTGTACCTGCGACGCCAATTCGGCCATCTATCCCTGTTACAGGCTATTGCTGCCGGTGCGAAATGCGCGCGGCTCCAATCACAGCGAATTGAGCGCCTGCAGCGTCATCCCTGGACCAGCGAGCATCTACCCTGGTCCATGGGACGAAAAGCCTCATCAGCAGGAATTGTCCTTCGAAGGGTATAGTAGTCCCACGGCTCCTTGGATTGCCCCGGCGACTTCACCTCGAACAAGTACATGTTGTGGATGACGCGCCCATCGGCGCGTACCTTGCCCTGGCCGAATAACGGGTCATCCGTGGGTGTCGCCTTCATCTGGGATATGGCCGCGCGCCCACTTGCCATGGCCTTGTCGGGACCCAGGGCCGTGGCCGTCTTGAGATAGTGCATCACCGCCGAGTACTGGCCGGCATGAACGGAGCCCGGCACCACCCCATTGAAGCGCGCCGCATACCGCTTGCTGAACTCGCGGGTGCCGGCGTTCAGGTTCCAGTAGAACGGCTCGGTCAACAGCACGCCTTGCGCGGAGGTCAGACCGACACCGTGCACGTCATGAATCAGGAAGATGAGCCCGGCAACCTTCTGGCCACCCTTCATGATGCCAAACTCGGCCGCCTGCTTGATACAGTTCACCGTGTCGTTGCCGCCGTTGGCGAGGCCGATGGCCTTCGCACCGCTCGCCTTCGCCTGCACCAGGAAGGAGGAGAAGTCGGTCGTGCCTGGAAACGGCGCCAGAGCCTGGCCCAACACCTTGCCGCCGGCCCCGGTGACGAAGCTCGCCGCATCCTTCTGCAGCGAATGACCAAACGCATAGTCGGCTGTGATGAAGAACCAGGTGTCGGCGCCTTCCTTCACCGAGGCATCCACCACGCCGTGCGGCATCGACCACGTATCATAGACCCAGTGCAGGTGATTCGGGCCGCACCTCGGTCCCGTGATGTCGGCGGACGCGCCGCCGGTGAAGATCGCCACCTTATCCTTCTGCTTTGCCAATTCGCTGATTGCAAAGGCGGCCGATGAGAGCGGTACGTCAGTGACAACATCGACGCCCTTGTTGTCGTACCAATCCGACGCAATAGCCAGCGCCACATCGGGTTTGAGCTGCAGATCCGCCTGCACCACTTCGGCTTTGATGCCGGGATGTGCCTTCATGAAATCCTCGACCGCCATCTGCGCGCCAAGCACCGAACCGGGACCGGTATTCGCGGCATACACGCCGGTCATGTCCGTGAGCACGCCGATGCGTATTGGCTTGTCGGCGGCACGCGCGCGGCGCGGCAGTGCGGCGGCGGCGACACCGGCACCCAACAATGCACGCCGGCTGATCGATGTCTGCATATGTTTCGTCCCCTCGTTATGCGAGCTGGTTCGCCAGGCTTCAGCCGGACTGTAGACGCGTCCGGCGGCCGGCGCCTAGGCTCCAGTGAACGCCATTAGGGGAGGAAGGAAATGCGCGCGGACGAAGCCATCGTCGAGATCCTGAAGCGCGAAGGCGTCACCACGCTGTTCTGCTTCCCCACCACCTCGGTCATCGAGACCGCGGTCGCCGGCGGCCTGCGTCCGATCATCTGCCGTCAGGAGCGTGTGGGTGTCGATATGGCGGATGGCTACGCGCGCGTGACCAACGGGAAGCCGGCGGGTGTGTTCGCGATGCAGTACGGGCCTGGGGCAGAGAACGCGTTTCCCGGCATTGCGACCACTTTCTCGGATTCAGTGCCCGTGCTGTTCCTGCCGCTGGGTCATGCGCGGGACCAGGCGCAGGTGTTCCCGATGTTCCACTCCAGCCGCACCTACGCATCGGTCACCAAGCAGGTCGAGCATGTCATCGTGCCAGAGCAGGTGCCGGCGGCTATGCGTCGTGCATTCAGTCAGTTGAAGAATGGACGCCCCGGACCCGTCATGGTGGAGCTGCCGCGTGATCTGCTGGCACTCGACATCGGCAACGAGACACTGTCTCACCAGCCCGTGCGCAGGACGCGCGCTGCGCCTGACGCGGACGACGTGGAGGACGCGGCGCGTCTGCTGGTGGACGCGTCGTGTCCCGTCATTCTTGCCGGCCAGGGCGTGCTGTACGCCGAAGCAAGCGACGAACTGGTGAAGCTCGCGGAGTTGCTGCAAAGCCCGGTGATGACCACGGTGGACGGCAAGAGCGCGTTCCCCGAGGACCATGCGCTGGCACTCGGTTCCGGCGGCAATGGCTTCACCGGCCATGGTGCGCATTTCCTGTACTCGAAAGCTGATCTGATCCTCGCCATCGGCACAGGCCTGAACCGCCATCCGCTCACCACGCCGCCGCTGCCGCCCGGCGTGCGCATCATCCACGCGACAAACGACACGCGCGATCTGCACAAGAGCTACGATACGGAGGTGGCACTCCTCGGCGACGCGAGGCTGACGCTCGCCACGCTGGCGGATGCGGTGCGCGATCAATTGGGTGGGCGTCTGCTGAACCGTTCGCCGGCTGAGGAGGTCGCCACGCTTCGCGAGGCATGGCTGGCGAAATGGCAGGCGAAGCTCACTTCGGCTGAAACGCCGATAACGCCCTATCGGGTGATCAGCGAGTTCATGCGCGTGGTCGATCCGGCGGATGCCATTGTGACGCATGATTCAGGCAGTCCGCGCGAGCAGCTTCTGCCATTCTATCGCGCCACGCGGCCGCGATCGTATCTCGGTTGGGGCAAGTCGCACCAACTCGGGACCGGACTGGGATTGACCATTGGTGCGAAGATCGCGGCGCCCGACAAGTTCTGCGTCAACTTCATGGGCGACGCGGCGTTCGGCATGACGGGGCTGGATTTCGAAACGGCGGTACGCTGCGGCGTGCCGATCTGCACGATCGTGCTGAACAACTCGACGATGGCGATCGAGATTCCGCACATGCGGTTGTCGCATGAGAAGCACAATGCGCGCGATCTGGGCGGCAGCTATGCCAACCTGGCGCGCGATCTCGGTGGTTGGAGCGAGCGCGTGGAGGACCCATCGCAAGTGGCCAGCGCAATCCAGCGTGCTCGGCGGCAGACCGAGGAGGGCAGGGCGTGTCTGCTCGAGTTCGTCACCAGCCAGGAGACAGCGTTCTCACGGCGGGAGGCGTGATGGAGGAAGCGGAAGAGCTTGAGCGCACAGCCGAATGGCGGATGCGGAAGTTTGATGCTGATCCACGCGACGAGATCAGCCGCGCGGCCGCGACAGTGCTGGAAAAGCTGGCGGAAGATGTGCGGCAGCTCCCCGGTTCTGCCGTGTTCCGCGAATACACGGCCATCTGCAATTGGCTTGGCGAATCGGGCGAGATTGCCGACTTCATGGACATGGCACACGATTACCGTGCGCGCATTGGCGTTGATCATTTGCCCGAAAGCGGTGAGGCGTATCTACGAGCGCTGATCGATCTGGCAAAGCACAGGTTCGGCGCGTCATGATGAATGGTCGATCTCCCGCACCAACTCGTCCGTCGTGATCTGCCGGCAGTAGCCGCGGTTGTTGCGTAACGCCCACTCGTGCCGTTCCGCGCTGAGCGTCGCACAGGCGTCTGTGGGCACCGTCACCAGATACCCAAGATCGCATGCGTCCCGGACCGCCGAATCAATGCACTGGTCGGTCAGCACGCCCGCGATCACCAGCGACCTTACGCCAAGATTCCGCAGCACATAATCGATATTGGTCGAGATGAAGACCGAGGACGATGTCTTGGGCAGCACGATCTCGTCCTCCGCGGGTGCGATCTCGTCCAGTACCTTCGCATCCCACGAGCCGCGCGGAACGAAGAGCTTGCTGATCTTGTAATCCAGGCTCATGTCGCGGCCGTCGCGCGTCAGCGCCTCGATGACGGTGTACATCACTTCGATGCCCGCCTTTCGGCACGCGGCCTGCAGCCGCTGCATGTTCGGCAGGGCCGTGTCGCGCATCACCTGAAAGAACCAGCCGTAGCGCGCATCGCGCTCGGTTTGGGTCATGTCGGCGTATTCGCCGCCATCGGGGCGCGCGTTGTAGTTCTGCACATCGACAAACAGCAATGCAGCGTGCGCCGGATCGATCGGCACGTCCCGGCTCAATGTCATGACAACCGCTCCATCGCTGTTAGCAGAAGTCGCTGGAAGCGATCCGCCCAGGCCGCCTGACCCGCTTCATCGGCAATCAGGTCCTGGCGAATCTCGATCTCGACATGTGGCAGGCCGCGCTTTTCGGCGTGTGCTGGAACGCCATAATCGGTGACGTCGCTCACCGCGTACGGCGCATTATCGCCGATGACGAGATCGCCCTCGGCACGCAGCAGCTCCAGCATGATGTTCGCCAGTCTGGCATCGCGATTGTACAGCACGCCTACCTGCATCGCCCGCGACTCGCCCTTGAACACTGGCGTGAAGCTGTGCATCGCGACGAACACGGTGCGTTGTCCCGCCGAGGCACGAGCATCCAGCAGAGCGCGTATGCGCGCATGATATGGTACGAAGATCTCGTCGCGCCGCATTACCCGCTGCGCCGCCGACAGGCCGAGATTGCCCGGTATCGTTGTCAGCTCGCTGACTTCGGGAATCGAACTTGGCACGGATGGATCGCGGTTGCAGTCGATGACGAGACGCGAATAGGTCTGCAAGACGGCGGTGGCGTCCAGCGTGGCGGACAGGCGCTCGGTTACGCCCGCGATGCCGATATCCCACGCGATGTGCCGATCAAGGTCGGCGTCAGGCAATCCAAGGCGCCCAAGGCTGCGCGGAATCACGCGGCCGGCGTGATCTGCGGTCAGGAAAAGATCGGACCGTCCGGTCTCGCGCAGCACGCGCACAGGAGAAGGTTCATCTCCCATCAATAGTGTCATGTCCGGTGCACCCACCACTCCGCCTGAAAACCGCGCAGCTCAACCATACCTTCACGCATCGCGCCAAGCTTCTCGGCAACACGGACGGACCGGCTGTTCTCGGGCAGAATGAAGCTGGCGAAACGGGCGAATCCGTGGTGAGCCACGGCCCAGTCGCGTGCTGCCCGTACGGCTTCAACTGCCAAGCCCTGGCCCCAGAATTCCTGCGCGAGCGAATAGGCCAACTCAGCTTCGGGCCATTCGGCGGGATGCAGCACTCCGGCGACACCCACAAGCCGGCGGTCCGCCGTGTGTTGCAATGCGAACATGCCGTAGCCGCGGAGTGCCCATTGGCCCAAATTGGTTTCCATTGCAGCCCAGGCCTGCTCCCGCGTGCGCAGGTTGTTCCCGCGATAACGGCGGACCTCAGGATCAGATTCCATTGCAGCCCAGGCGTCTATATCCGTGGGTCGAAAGGCTCGCATGGTCAGCCGTTCGGTGCGTAGCGTTGGTATCTCGAATGTCGTGCTCATGCGCCCTAGCATGGCGCCCTGATGCCACATTCCGCCAGTCCATTGCCGTCGCTCGAGACGCTGCTGCAGGCGCCGGAGGCTGGCGTATTGCTGGCGAGGTTCGGCAGAAGCGCCACGGTTGACGCGCTGCGCAGCGAACTGGCATCGCGGCGCGCCAGGCGGGAATTCCATCAACCGCCCGGCACCATACTGGACGCGGCAGCGGACGCGCTGGCGCGGCGCTTCGCGGCATCGCAGCGCCCGGTGTTCAATCTGACGGGTACCGTGCTGCACACCAATCTCGGCCGGGCACCATTGCCGCAGGCTGCCGCCGAGGCGGCCAGCAAAGCGCTCGCGTTCCCTACAAACCTGGAATTCGACCTCGCAACCGGGCACCGCGGCGACCGTGACGAGCACGTCGCGCGGCTGTTGCGGGAGATCACGGGTGCGGAAGCGGCGACCGTGGTGAACAATAATGCTGCCGCCGTGTTCCTGATCCTGAACACGCTGGCTCTGGGCCGTGAGGTACCGGTTTCCCGTGGAGAACTGATCGAAATAGGCGGGGCGTTCCGGATACCCGAAATCATGTCTCGCGCGGGCGCTGTGCTGCGCGAGGTAGGCACCACCAACCGCACGCACCCGCGGGACTTTCGCGACGCCATCGGGTCGGCAACCGCGCTGCTCATGCGGGTGCACCAGGCCAATTACGCCATCGCCGGCTTCACCTCGGCTGTCCCGCCGGAGGAACTCGCCGCCATTGCCCATGAAGCCGGCCTGCCGCTGGTGGAGGACCTTGGCAGTGGCAGTCTCGTGGACCTGGCTGCCTGGGGACTGCCACACGAGCCGACTCCGCAGGAGTCGTTAGCGGCTGGGGCGGACCTGGTCAGCTTCTCCGGTGACAAGCTTCTGGGCGGCCCTCAGGCCGGGCTGATCGTAGGTCGCGCCGACTTGATCCGGCAGTTGAACGCGAATCCGCTCAAGCGGGCGCTGCGCCTGGACAAGGGGCGGCTTGCGGCCCTGGAGCATGTCCTCCGGCTTTATTTGACCCCCGATCGACTGTCCGCAGAACTGCCGGTTCTCCGCTTGCTCACCCGCCCGGCCGAAGAGATTCGGGCCGTGGCAGAGCGCGTCGCCGCGCGGCTGCAGTCGGTCTGGCCTGATCGCCAAGTGGTTGTGGCGTACTGCCGGAGCCAGATCGGTTCGGGTGCGCTGCCTGTCGATCTGCTCGATTCGAGTGCTGTGACAGTTGGGGGCAAGGGCCTGGAGGTTCTCGCCGCCTCGCTTCGCGCCCTGCCGCGTCCGGTCATTGGCCGCCTGGCCGAGGGCCGGCTGTGGCTGGACTGCCGCTGCCTGCTGCCGGAAGAGGAAGGCGCGTTCGTTGCCCAGTTATGCGGCGCAGCGGATAATCGCTGACGGAAGAGAAGCGGCTCCGGTGGGCCGGCCGGCCTTCAAAGCCGGTTGGGGCTGCTCGGCGGCTCCGGGTAGGTTCGACTCCTGCTCTCTTCCGCCGGCTTATTGCTCGGAAGTTAGGATGTGGCGTTCCCGCCACAGTGTGCCCAAAAAGCGTTGTCCCCTCTCGCGCTAGCCGAATTCCTTCGGTATGGTTGGTTCATCGAAAGGGCATCAAATGCGCCCAACGGTACCTGTGCGCGCCGCTGGCGCCGGTAGAACGAGGAGAAAGCAAATGCAACTTCGGAGTGCACTCCTGGCGGCCACTGTGTTGGCGACGCCCATTGCGGCGAGTGCGCAGCCGGTCACTGGGCTGTATGTCGGCTTCGGCGCTGGCGTGAACATCCTGCAGGGCGAGTCGATGACAGCGAATTCCCCCCTTCCTGGTGCCAGCATCAGCGGGAAGTTCAAGTCGACGGTCGGTTTTGCTGGCCTGGTCAATATCGGTTGGGGCTTTGGGAACGGCCTGCGCGCCGAGCTTGAGGGCAACTACCGGGCCAATAAGTTCAACGGGACCAGCGGTTTCGCTCCTGTTACCAATCTGACCGCCGGCGGCTGGGAACAGAAGTTCGGTCCGATGGTCAACGTTCTGTATGACTTCAATGGCCTTACGCCCTGGCTCGTGCCGTACCTTGGCGTTGGGGTGGGCTACATTGCTGAGCACATGCAGAATGTGCGGGCCTTTAATGGCGCCGGCCAGATCAACGTGGCGAACAGCACGCATGGCTCGTTCGCCTACCAGGGGATCGTCGGCATGGCCCTCCCGCTCAACATGATCACGCCGGGTCTAGCGTTCACCACCGAGTACCGCTTCCTTGGTCTGACGAGCAACCGCACGTATTCCGCGGGCTTCGCGGGAACCGGCACGACGTTCAGCAGCGTCAAATCGAAGGACAACTACAACCACTCCGTCCTGCTGGGCCTCCGCTACAACTTCGGCGTAGCACCGCCTCCGCCTCCGCCCGCTCCGGCGGCCGTCCCGGCCCAGGCACCGGCCCGTTCGTACCTGGTGTTCTTCGATTGGGACAAGGCGACGCTCACCGACCGTGCGCGCCAGATCATCCGCGAAGCGGCGGACAACTCGACGAAGGTGCAGTACACGCGCATCGAGGTGAACGGCTACACGGACACCTCCGGCACGCATCAGTACAACATGGGTCTGTCGATCCGCCGCGCGCGGGCGGTCCAGGCGGAACTGGTCAAGGACGGCGTGCCTCCGAACGCCATCACCATCCAGGGCTTCGGCGACACGCATCTGCTGGTGCCGACCGGCCCCGGCGTTCGCGAGCCGCAGAACCGCCGCGTCGAGATCATCATCCGCTGATCTTTCGCGGTATAACGGCGATAACGGATCGGGGCGCCGTGAGGCGCCCCTTTTCGTCTGGGTCTGAGGAGGATTGGACGTATGCGTTTCCGCACCCTGTCATTGGCGATGGCATTGCTGGCCGCACCTCTGGCGGCCCGGGCGCAGCCTTTCTTCGGCCTCTATGTCGGCGCTGGCGCTGGATACAATTTGCCTGAGGACGTGGACGTCCGCGGTCCCGTGTCCGCGAGCCTGGGGCGGCAACTGAATCTGAAGGGCAGCTTCGCCGGTCTGGGGAGCATCGGCTACGCAATCGGCAACGGCATGCGATTCGAAGTAGAGGGCAGCTACCGGCGGGCGAATGTCAGTTCCGTCAGCGCCAGCGCATTCCCACTCGGCGCACTGGGTTCACGGAGTGCCAGCGGATCTCTGCGGACCTACGCAGCCATGGCCAACATGCTGTTCGACATGGACATCGGTGTGCCCTGGCTGTTTCCGTATATCGGCGGTGGCGCAGGTTATGCCTGGACCAACGTGAACGGTCTGAGCATCGGTTCGCTGACCCTGCCGCCCGGGCCATGTGCTTCGTTAGGCGCCTTGTGCCTACCGGCGAGCGCCGGCGCGAACGTCAGTTCCACACATGGCGGCTTCGCATATCAGGCGATCGCCGGCTTATCGTTCCCTATACCGAACGTCCCCGGCCTTTCGGTCACCAGCGAGTACCGCTTCTTCAGCGTACTGGGTACTGGGACCTTCACCGGCACCTCAACGCTGGGGACCCCCGTGTCGTTCAAGCTTGGCACCCAGCACACCCACAGCTTCCTGCTGGGCGTGCGCTACGCGTTCAATGTTGCCAGACCGGTCCCTGCCGCTCCTGCGGCGCAGGAAGCACCGGCGCCCGCGCCGACTCGCAGCTACGTGGTGTTCTTCGACTGGGACAAGGCAACGCTGACCGATCGCGCGCGACAAATCATCAAGGAAGCGGCTGACAACTCCACACGCGTGCAGTACACTCGGATCGAGGTGAACGGTTATACCGACACCTCCGGCACGCATCGCTACAATCAGGATCTGTCCGTGCGGCGTGCCAAGGCCGTACAGGCGGAACTGGTCAAGGATGGCGTGCCGGCCAATGCGATCACCATTCAGGGCTTTGGCGACACTCATCTGCTCGTGCCGACCGGTCCCGGCGTGCGCGAACCGCAGAACCGCCGCGTGGAGATCGTTATCCGCTAAATGCAGCGATACGTGCTGTCCGCTGCCCCGCGTATCTGGGTCAGGTCGATACTGGTCGCAATCCTGATGCTTGCGGGCTGCAAAACGCCGCCCGTCGAGGATACGCGGCGAGAGGCGTCGGTTCCCGCTGTGCCGCCGCTGGTGCAACGGCCGCCATTGCGGGTCCCGGTGCGCGTCACATGGTCGTTCCGCGCCGGCGACAACGAGTGTAGTGCCACTGCCGCGGCCGGTGCGACTTCGCTGCAGGTGAGCGTGCGTCGGAACATGCCAATCCGGATGGTCGTTTCATTATCGTCGCGTCCTACGGAGTCATCCGCCGTCGTCCCCGTCCGGTTCAACGGGAGTGCGGGTAACTGGCAGATCGTCGCACGACGGTCGGGTGACCGTCAGATTACGGCAACACTCGGTTCAGACGATACAGCCCTAAGTCGCATTCTGGTATTGCTTGGCGGTGGCACCATGGAATTGGGCGGTGGGCAAGTACAGCCGATTGCTTCACTGGCAATTCCAGAGTCCGGTTCTGAGGGCCGCGCCTGGTTTGACTGTGTCCGTGCTCAGACGTTTTGAATCATAATTCACTTTCTCCACGTGAAACGAAGTGGTAGCCTTTCGCCGCTAGCCTGAACCTTTCCACGACGGAGCTCGCGGTGAAGCGCGTCGTCAACGTCGTCCTGGCTCCGCTGGGCCTGATCTCCCGCTCGGTCGCCCTGCTGGCTGCTGCGCTGCTGTTGATCGGTGCATGGGCGCTGGCCGCATTTTTTCTCACTGCCCAGGTCGCGAGAGATGCGCTGAACAGCCTTACCGTCGCAGCCAGTGCGGTAGCCGCTTCGGTAGACGTGCCGCTGGAACATTTTGCCGACACGACCGATGGGTTTCGGGTGGCCGATCTGCAGCCCAGCGATCGGGTCGCGCTCACCGCGCGCCTGCTGCGCCTGCAGAGCGCCTTGCCGCCCATGAGCACCACCTTCGCGATCAGTGCTTCCGGTCAGCTGCTGGCTGCGTCCTCTCCGTTTCCCGCAGCGGATGCGTCGGTGGCAGATGCCCAGTGGTTTCGCCGCGCCGTAGCCGACAGCGCGACCGGCTTGCGCTTGCAGCGTGCTGAGGCCTGGCTTCGTCCAGGTGCCTCGATGGTCCTGACCCGGGTGGTTCGCGACAACTCCGGCAAGATCGCAGGTGTTGTCGGCGCGCTGCTGCGGAGTGAAGACATCGGCCGGCTGATTGGTCACACCTGGTTTGGTCCGGGCGTTGCGGTCGAGCTTCGCGGCGCGGATGGCGGGCTGATCATATCCGCGGACGACGCGCCGATCCGGCCGGTTGTCGCCGGGGACGGCGATACGGAATGGGGCATGCGCCTCATGTCCTTCGCACACCGGCTGTTCGGGACGCCTCGCGAGTTGGCCGTTTCCGCTCCATTGCGGACAGTCGATCTGAGCGTGACCGCACGCATGGATACCGACCTGGCACTGAGGAACCACTGGCTGGGCAACCGTGCCATTGCCATCCTGGGCGCCTACCTGCTGGCAGTCTGGCTGGCGTGGCTGGTGTCACCGATGTTCACGCGGCGGGGCCGGCCCGAAGGCAAACCGACACCGACGGGGTTTGGTGCCGACTGGCAGGTCGAACTCGACAGGCGAGGTTGCATCGTGACCGTGCAAGGCTTTGCGCCCGACCTGTTACGCGAGGCACCTGGCCAACCGCTTGTCGCCGCCCTCGGCTTGGCGCGGGCGGATGAGAACGGGCGTGCGATTATCGGCGCTCTGGAAGCCCGCTCGCGGCAGGACGGAATGGCCGTCACTATTGCGAGCCAGGACGGGCAGCAACGTCTCTATCGGGTCAGTATCGAGCCTCTGCCGGATGGCACATTCACCGTTCTCGGCCGCGATGTCACCCATGAGATGCGTCTTTCGAGTGAGCTCGCTGCCACCTCGGCTGCAAGTCAGGCGCTTCAGGAGGAGGCGGCCTCGATCCGCCGCGAGCGTGACCGCGTGCTGGCTGCACTCGGTCATGACGTCAGGACGCCGATGAACTCCATCATGGGGATCTGCGCCCTTTTGCTCGATAGCGAACTCGAGCAGGAGCAGCGCATCTGGCTGCAGCGAATCCGGGCGAGCTGTGAGGCGCTGCTCGCCATGCTGAACGGCCTGCTGGAGATCGCCAGCGGCGAAGTCGGTAACGCCGGACTTCAGATGGACGAGGTGGATGTCATCGGCCTGGTGCAGGAGGTCGCAGACACGTTGCAGCCGCAGGCACGCGACAAGGGCCTCGAGCTCAAGACGCGCTACGACGACTTGCTGCGCGGCTACTGGCGCATTGATCCCACCCGAATGCGACAGGTGCTGTTCAATCTGGTGGGCAATGCCATCAAGTTCACCGCCAGTGGGCAGGTTGAAATTCGTGCATCGGCGGTCGCCGGTGACAGCAGCGCCACACAAATCAAGATCGCCGTATCGGATACCGGCCCCGGCATTGCCCCAGAAGATCGGAACGCCATTTTCGAGCGCTTCAGGCGTGGGCGCGATCAGGAGAATTCAGGCCATCCAGGTCTCGGGCTTGGGCTTGCGCTGTGCCGCGAGAACGCCGCGCTGATGGGCGGCACGTTGACCGTCGAAAGTGCTCTCGGCGTTGGCAGTGAATTCACCTTCGAATTCCCTGCCGAACGCATTCCGCAGATGCCTCGCAATCTGCCACTGGCGGGCAGGACTGCGCTGCTGGTGGGCGACGAGGATGCCGGTGCCCGCACCATCGCGAGCCAACTCGCCGATGCCGGCGTAATGGTAGAAATGGCGCCGGATGGATATCTCGGCCTGGCACTTGCCGAACGCATGGACGCGCAGCGTGGCGCGTTGGATCTTGTCCTTGTGCAGGGACGGCTGGTGGGGATGGCGGCGGAGGTGTTCCTGCTCCGCCTTCGTGCCACCGTTTTCGGCAGCCGGGCGGTTGTGATCTGGCTCGGTGATGGCGCCGCTCCCGCGCAGGTGGATGCGGTGATTCCTACGCCGGTGGACGCCTACTATGTCGCGTCTCTGGCGCAACAGTTACTCTCACAGAGGTCACCGTTCGAGCCTTTGGAGCCGATGGCACCGATGGCTCGCGGCGGCCGGATCCTGATCGTGGAAGACGACAGGATCAATCAAGCGCTTCTCCTCGCCGCCCTGACGCGCCGCGGCTTCTCTGCGTTCGTCGCCAACGATGGCGACGAAGCGGTGCGGATCGCCAGCCGCGACAGCTTTGATGCGATTCTGATGGATATCCAGATGCCGCATCGGGATGGATTCGATGCCACACGCCGAATCCGCAGCATACATGGGCGAGTCGCAACGATACCGATCATTGCGTTGACGGGGTTGAAGGGGCCGGTGATGCGGAAGCGCTGCATCGAGGCCGGGTTCACTGCGGTGCTCGAAAAGCCAGTGAACTTCGATCATCTGAGCGCAACGCTCCGGCGCTGGCTGCCCGGCGGTGCGTCAGCGCAGCCGCAAAGAGACGAGTCGATCGTGACAGATGCAATGGCGCAGACAGACGGCTGGACAAGCGAGTACGCCGCCGACGTGTCGCAGGTGTTCCTGGAGGAGATGGTAGCTGTCGTCGGCATTGCGCGCGCGCGCGCCTGTGTTGCCGACTTCATCGCCGATGCTTCAGCACGCTGCATGCGCCTGGGCGAGCTGTTGCCCGGATGGGAAGCGGGCACCATCGTGCGCAACTGCGAGGAGATCAGCGGTCTGGCCGAGACATGCGGCGCCATCGGACTCGGCGAGGTCTTGGAGGAGATCGCCGATGCCGTCACGCGGAACGACCGTTCACACGCCGAAGCGCTGGTGGAGCGGCTGGAGAAGGTAACCGCGCGCCTGGGTCCCGCGATGACCGCCTGTCTGGATGATATCGAGCGCCGCTGGAACAACCGTGACAGCAGAGCGGCGTAATCGGCCTTTCTGACCTATGTGCCCTCGGCCATCTGTCAAACCGACTGCGGTTGACGCAGGCGCAGGCTGCTGAGGATCATCGCCAGACCCGCGAAACTCACTGCCATGCCGATGGCGAGCTTGGTTCCGAGTTCGACGGAACCCTCTGCGCCATGCGTCAGTCCAAATAGCAAGGCAACAAGCGCGCTGCCAGTCGTCTGCCCCAGCAGGCGCGACGTGGAAAGCATGCCGCTGCCGGCGCCGGCGCGATCGCGCGGTGCGCTCGCGATCATCAGCCGATTGTTAGGTGACTGAAAGAAGCCAAACCCGACGCCGCACACGGCGAGCCGCCATGCAACGTCAAACGACGTGGGGCGGGGTGGCATGAACAGCACGAGCAGCAAGCCGAGTGTCATGACCGCCAGACCGAAACCACCCAGCAGACCTGCCGGATAACGGTCCGCAAGGCGCCCTGCGATCGGCGCCATGACGACCAATGCTGCGGGCCAAGGCGTGATGAGCACGCCGATTTCTATCGGTGACAGTCCGCTGACATATTGGAAGTAGAACGGCAGTGCGATGAAGGCGACGAGTTGCGCCGCATGAGCGCAGATCGCGGTCGCCACGGACAACGCGAACACCGGGCGACGAAACAGATCGACCGGTAGCATCGGGGCAGCCAGAGAGTACTGCCGATGCACGAAGAACCAGCCCACAACCATGCTCACCGCGAACTCGATCAGCACCGTTGCGGGACCCTGGCCCCGACCAATGCCGTCGAGTGCCATGATGAACAGGCCAAATGTGATCGCATTCAATACGGCGCTGAGCGGATCGAATGGATGCCCGGCTAGCGGCGTCCTGGGCAGGAAGCGGTGCGCGAGCCACAACGCCAGCACGCCAGCCGGGACTTGCAATGCGAACAACCACGGCCAGGACAGCACCGACATGATGGCCGCTGCCACGGATGGCCCAGCGGCGGATGAACCTGCGACAACCAGCGCATTGAAGCCGATGCCGCGCCCGAGCGAATCGCGCGGGAAGATGAAGCGCACCAGTGCGCCGTTGACGCTCATGATGCCCGCGCCGCCAAAGCCTTGCAGCACCCGTCCGATTACCAGCACTGGCAGCGATGGTGCGATCGCGCATAGCAGGGATGCAGCGGTATAGACCGCGAGCCCCCAGACATATACGCGCCGATGACCGTAGATGTCGCCAATGGACGCGAATGGCAGCAATGTCACGGTGACCGCGAGCTGATAGGCGTTGACCACCCAGATCGACGCCGCAGGTGTCGCATCCATGTCATGCGCAATGGTGGGTAGCGCGATATTGGCAATCGAGGTGACGAGCACCGACATTGCAACCGCAATGGCAACTGCGAGCATGGCGCGCCACCGCTCGCGCGGTGGCAGTCCATCGGTGACCTCGGTGTCATGGACCCGTATCAGACGCATGGCATGCGTGTGTGCTTGACCCCATGCCGCTTCGTCAACAAGCTGGCCGAATGGAATTTCCGACGTCTGAAGGCGTGGTCCTGCCTGAGTGGATCGATGCGAATGGCCACATGAACCTGGCCTACTATGTCGTGCTGTTCGATCAGGCGACGGACCTGCTCTACGATACTCTGGGCGTCGGTCAGGCATATCGCGATGCCACCGGCAACTCGACGTTCACCGCCGAGACGCACACGCTGTACGAGCGGGAAGTGCGGGTTGGCGAACGGGTGCGCGTAGTGCCGCATCTGCTCGGCGCGGACGCAAAGCGGCTGCACTACTTCCACGAGATGTTCCACACGGAGAATGGCCAACGCGTTGCGGCGCAGGAACTGATCGCCCTGCATATCGACTTGCGCATCAGGCGCGTAGCGCCGTTTCCTCCTGAACTGGCCGAAAAGATTCAGGCAGTGTTGCGACTGCGGGGCGATCGGCCTTTGCCGAACGGCGTTGGGCGAAGGATAGCCATGCCCGGCTGAGCCTTCCGTCGCCGCGACAGCCGCTCTATAAGCGCCGCCCCACCTTTGGGCGGACTGATGAGTACGACTACCGCAACGACCCTGCTGAGGCCCGCTGCCCGGCCTGGGCGCGCGTACGCGCGCCATTATTGGGCATTTGCCGCTCCTGCCGCGGCCATTGTTCTGCTGGTGATCCTGTTTCCCTGGATCTTCACCATCTTCATGTCGCTGCACGACTGGAAGGTCACCGGCGCGACGCCGTTTGTCGGTATCGCCAATTACGCGAAGATGCTGCAGGACGAGAGGTTCCTGTGGGCAGTCGTTCGTACGATCTGGTTCACCGCCGGCACGGTGATCGCCCCGATGATATTGGGCATCTGGGCCGCGGTTTGCTTTGCCTCGCAATTCAAGCTGCGCGGTCTCGCGCGCACGCTGTTTGTGCTGCCGATGATGGCGACACCGGTGGCGATCGCGCTGGTGTGGACGATGATGTTCCACCCGCAGCTTGGCGTGCTCAATTACCTGCTGACGTCCCTCGGCTTGCCGCCATCGAGCTGGGTGTATGACAGCAGCACAGTGATCCCCACGCTGGTGATGGTAGAGACCTGGCAGTGGACGCCTCTGGTCATGCTCATCGTCCTCGGCGGCATCGCCAGTCTGCCGCAGGAGCCATATGAGGCAGCGATCCTCGACGGCGCCAGCGCGTGGCAGATGTTCCGCCACATCACGCTGCCGCTGGTCTGGCCATTCATCATGGTAGCGGCGGTGATCCGGCTGATCGACGCGCTGAAGACGTTCGATACGATTTACGTGATCACTCTCGGCGGGCCTGGCACATCGAGCGAGACCCTGAACATCCTGCTCTACCAGACCGCATTCGCCTACTACGACCTCGGCTATGGCTCAGCGATCGTCGTGGTGTTCTTCCTGCTGATCCTGCTGATCAGCCTGGTGCTGTTGCGTGCACGCCAGCGCGAGGCATGGCGATGAAGCGGTATCGACTTCGCCGTTGGTTTGGACGCCTGGGGCTTTATGGCTCGGTGATCCTGCTGGTCTCGCCGGCGGTGCTGTTCTTCCTCTGGATGCTGTCGCTGTCGCTGAAGAACGAGCTGGACAACACCGCGTATCCACCGGTCTTCATCCCGCATCCACCCACGCTGGCGAACTTCGTCGACGTGTTTCAGAAGAACGATTTCCTGACCTACACGATCAACTCGGTGATCGTGTCCTTTTCAGCCACAGGTCTCGCGTTGCTGTTTGGTGTACCAGCCGGCTACGGCATCGCGAAGGCGAAGGCGACGAAAGCGGCGGCACTGATCCTGATCGCGCGCGTCACGCCTGGGCTGTCATACCTGATCCCGCTTTTCCTGCTGTTCCAGTGGCTGGGCATGATCGGCACGCTGACGCCACTGGTGATCACTCACCTCGTCATCACAGTGCCGATTGTAGTCTGGGTGATGATCGGCTTTTTCGAAGGATTGCCCGGCGAGCTGGAAGAGGCCGCGCTGGTGGACGGCGCAACGATCTGGCAGGCATTCCTGCATGTCGCGATGCCATTGGCGCGGCCGGGCATTATGGTCGCCATGATCCTGTCGTTCATATTCTCGTGGAACAACTTCATTTTCGGCGTGGTTCTGGCGGGACGGACGACGCGCACCTTGCCGGTCGCCGTCTATAACGTGCTGACGTTCGAGCAGATCAGTTGGGGCCCATTGGCCGCCGCCGCGCTCATCGTCACCGCGCCCGTCCTGTTGCTGACTCTGCTGATGCAGAAGGAAATCGTCGCCGGCCTGACCGCTGGCGGTGTGAAGGGCGGCTGAGCCGCTCTATGTTGAATTCAAACTCGAACCGGAGGAAATGCATGATCCGCCGTCGGCAATTGCTCGCAGCAAGCGCGTCGGTGCTCGCCGCACCCGCGATCGTTGAACGGGCCAACGCCCAGTCGTCCTTCGACTGGAAGCAGTTCAAGGGCCAGTCGATCGAGGTGAACTATCAGCTATCGCCGCGAGGTGATGTTGCCAAGGCTCACCTGAAGGAATTCGAGGAACTCACCGGCATCAAAGTCGGCTTTGAGCAGATCCCCGAGCAACAGCAGCGACCGAAGGTCGCGATGGAAATGGCGACAGGCCATCCGAGCTTCGACGTGGTCAATGTCGGCATGCATGTGCAGAAGCGGCTGATCGAGCGCGCCAAGTGGATGGAGGACCTGCGGCCATTTATTGCCGACAAGTCGCTGACGTCACCCGATTTCGATCAGGCCGATTTCAGCAAGCCGTCAATGGAAGTCGCGACCGGACAGGACGGCAAGCTGAATGTGTTACCGCTCAACCAGGACCTGTTCATCACCTTCTGGAACAAGGAGCTGTTCGCGCAGAAGGGCCTCCAGGGTCCGCCGAAGACCCTCGATGAGATGATGACGATGGCGCATCAGCTCACCGATGCGTCCAAGGGAGTGTATGGCTTCGTCGGTCGTGGCCTGAAGAACGCCAACATGACGTTCTGGGACGACATCCTGCTGAAATGGGACCAGGAGACGGTCACCCCTGACGGCAAGAAGCTGCTGACCGATACGCCGGCCGCGATCGAGGCCGCGACCTGGTATCAGAAAATCATGCGCGAATGCGCACCGCCCGGTGTGATTGGTTTCAACTGGAACGAATGCCAGACGACATTCATGCAGGGCAGGGCCGCGATGTGGTGGGATGGCATCGGGTTCTCCGCGCCGCTGCTTGATCCCAACAAGTCGAAGGTGGTGGGCAAGGTCGGGTTCGCGCCGGACGTTGCTGGCAAGGTGCGCAACTGTGCAACGTTCATCGACGGCATTGGTATCCCTGCGACGGCGAAGAACAAGAAGCCGGCGTGGCTCTTCCTGCAATGGGTGACCGGCAAGAAAATGCTGAACGAGGTGCTGCGCACCGGTTCAGGTACGCCGGCCCGCCTGTCCTGTTATGACCAGCAGGATGTGATCAGGGGCAGCGCCTTCCCGCCGGAGTGGTTCGAGACGACGCAGACCAGTCTGAAGATGGCGCGCTCCGGCCTGCCGGTTATCGTGCCGGTCACCGAGTTCCGCGACACACTCGGCACTGCCATCACCAACATCGTCTCGGGCGCCGATCCGGCCACTGAGTTGAAGAAGGCGACGGCGGCATTCCAGCCGGTGCTGGACAAGTCGAACGAAGCATAACCCTCGCTCCAACCCTCTCCCGCACAGCGGGGGAGGGCCGGGGAGGGAGTGCTTCAACCGCCCAGGAATTTCTCCGTCCAGGTCTTGTAATCGCCTTCGCGGGTGACGCGCCGCATCATCTCGGCCGATGCAATGCCCTGCAGCTCAGTCGGCTTCATTCCCTCGCGCAGCGCTTTCAGCGTGTTGTAAACCGCCTGCACCGCGGCTGAGAACGGCTGATGGCCCTGCAGTGCAATCCGCACGCGCCGGCTCGCGAGGTAGTCACGATCCAGCCCGTCGCGGCCGCCGCCCATCATCAAAGGCAGCCTCACCGCCGACGAGATCGCATCGAGCTGTTCGCGCGTGACGCCGCCGGCGAAGAACAGCGCATCAACACCAACCTCCTCATACGCCTTGGCGCGGCGCACCACGTCCTCCGTCCCGGTGATCGCCGCCGCGCTGGTGCGCCCGACAATGACGAAAGACGGATCCTCTCGCGCAGCAAGCGCCGCGCGCATTTTGCCGACGCCTTCGTCCAGTGAGATCAAACTCGGCTTCTTCTCGCCATAGGCGCGTGGCAGCAGCGTGTCCTCGATGCACATCGCCGCAACCCCGGCGGTTTCCAGCTCCTGCACCGTGCGCATCACATTCAGCGCGTTGCCATAGCCATGATCCGCATCCACCAACAGCGGTAGCTTACCCGCGCGGTTGATCCGGTACGCCTGCTCGGCGAACTCGGTGAGCGTCAACACGATCAGGTCCGGTGCGCCCAGCACGGTGAACGATGCGATCGAGCCGGCAAACATGCCGACTTCAAACCCCAGTTCCTCGGCAATCCGTGCAGAAATCGGGTCGAACACCGAGCCCGGGTGAATGCATTGATTCCCAGCCAAAACCGCGCGGAAGCGTTCACGCCGATCAGTCCAGTGCATATGCGTCTCCCCCTAATGGGTTTTCATCCATCATCCCGCCAGCAATCCCGCAACTGCTCCGCTCATGCAGGTTGCCAACGTGCCGGACAGGATGGTGCGCATGCCCAGAGCCACGACCTCGTGCCGCCGCTCAGGGACCATGACACCAAGTCCACCGATGACGATGCCCAGGCTGCCGAAATTCGCGAAACCGCACAACGCATAGGTCAGGATCAGCCGCGATCTTGGGTCGAACGTATCCGGAGGCAGCGACGAAAGATTCAGGTAAGCCACGAACTCATTCAGCACCGTCTTGGTGCCCATCAGTGTCGCAGCAGTCTCGGCTAGGTCCCACGGCACGCCGATGAGCCACATCACTGGACGAAATGGCCAGGAGAAGATGCGCTGCAGGGTTACCGCCGCGCCATCCCAGTGCGGCAGCTCGCCAAGTGCCGCATTGATAAGCGCGACGAACGCGACTGCGACCAGCAGCGTGGCAACGATGCCGACCAGCACTGGCACCCCGTCAATCGTGCCCTTCACCAGGGCGTCCAGCGAACTCAGTGGCGGATCCTCGATGAGCAGCCGCTCTTCGGCCGCCTCCGCTGGGCTGAATGGCACCATCAGCGCCGCCACGGCCAATCCGGCCGGTGTGCTGATCACCGAAGCAATCAGAATGTTGCCGAGTGCATTCGGCACCAGGGGTGCAAGGAACGACGCGTAGATCACCATCACTGTGCCGGCGACACCTGCCATGCCGCAGGTCATCAGCGCGAACAGCTCGCCGCGCTGCATGCGCGCGAGGTAGGGGCGCACCAGCAGCGGCGCCTCGATCATGCCGACGAAGATGTGCACGGCGGCGCCGAGTGCCAATGCGCCGCCAATGCCCATTGAGCGACGCAGCAGCCAGGCGAAGGCCGCAGTGATCTTTTGCAGCACACCCCAATAGAACAGCAGCGACGCAAGCGCGCTTATCGTCAGCACCAGCGGTAATGCCTGAAACGCAAGGATGAAGCTCGCGCCGGGATGCGTTTCCGCGAACGGTAACGGCGGTCCGCCAAGATAGCCGAATACGAACTTCGTGCCTGCTTCGGTTGCGTTCTGCAGCGCGGTCGCACCATCGTTCAGCAGGAAGATCACTGCATTGGCCGGCTGGAAGTAGATCAGCAGCAGGGCCAGCGCCCATTGCAGGGCCACACCAGCAATGACGGTGCGCCATGGGATGCGACGCCGGTTCTCGCTCAGCGCCCAGGCGATGGCCAGCAGCGCGGCCAAACCAAGCAGGCCGCGCATCGTGCGTCAGGCGGCGGGGCGCTGGTTGAATGGATAATAGGCCGGGAACTCGCCCACCGCGGTCATATCGACTTCCACCAAACTCGGCCCGTTGTGTGCGATCGATTTCGCCACCGTCGCGCCGAACGCATCGGCTGACTGCACCTTCCAGAACGGCATGCCAGCCAGCGCCGCGAGTTGTCCCAGGTCAGGACCTTGCAAATCGGCGAAGAAGCGGCGGCCCTGCGCGGTCGCGTCCTGGATGCGCTTGATCACACCATAGCCGCGGTCATTCATCACGATGATGCTGACATCGAGCTTCTCCTGCACCGCGGTCCATAGCTCGCCGACATTCAGGAAGAAGCCGCCATCACCCGTCATCACAACCGTCTTGTGTCCGTTCGCTGCTGCCGCGGCGCCCAGGCCGAGTGACAGGCCCTGGCCGATGCCAGCACCGACAGGAAACACGCTCTGATGCGGGCTGTAGACCGGGAAGACCCGATTGCCCCAGGTGGTGTTACTCTGGGTCACGTCGCGCACCCAGATCGCATCCTTCGGCATCACCGGGCGCAACTGCTCCGGGAACGTGCCATATACGCCAAGGGTCGCGAGGAAGTCGGCGCGCGCAGTCTCTCTCAGCGCGGCGAAGTCGCTGCGATAAGCGGGATCGATCTTCATGCGGCCTTCGATGCGCGGCAGCAGCGCCTCGAGCGTCGCCTGGGCGTCGCCGCAGACGAAATAGGTGTTGGCGTAAGTGCGGCCATTCGCCAGGGGATCGACGTCGATCTGGATAATGTTCGGCGGCAGTTTCACCACGAAGTCGCCGGTTTCCTGCCCGCGCAGGCGCGTGCCAATGGCGAGCATCATATCGACTGTCTGATAGAACTGCTGGATCTTCGGCATGCCGTTGCCGTGCAGCGCGCCGAGACTCATCGGATGCTCTTCCGAGACGATGCCTTTGCCGTTGTTGCTGTTCAGCATGGTGAAGCCGAGATCCAGCAGCTTGTGGACCGCAGCACTGGCGCGGCGCGCGCCTGAGCCAAGCCAAAGCATCGGCCGTTTTGCCGCAATCACGCGTGCGGCAAGTTCATCGAGTTCAGTGCTCGAAGGCGTGCGCGGCGGCGGCAGTGGCAGGACGAAGTTGTCGAAGATCGCTGGCCGTTCAACGGGTACGCGTTGCAGATCGATTGGCACTTCCACGCTGACCGGCCCGGTTGGCGGCGTCAGCGCATCGACCGCAGCGCGCGTCAGCACGCCGATGGCCTGCGGCGCGGAGCGCACCCGGTAAGCGCTCTTGCAAACTGAACTCAGCATACCGAGTTGGTCCGGCGCGTCGTGCACGGTGCCGACTTCACGATCGACGAACTTCGTGGAAGTCTGGCCGGTGATGTGCAGCACGGGGGTGCCGGAGAAGCGAGCCTCGATCAGGCCACCGACAGCGTTCGCGGCACCGGGTCCGGTGGAGGAGAAGATCACGCCCAAGCCACCGGAAACGCGTGCATAACCGTCCGCCATGTGCGCGCCGCCAAGTTCGCCGCGCGCCATGATGAAGCGGATGGCATTGCGCTGGCCGATGGCATCCAGCATCGGAATGTTATGCACCGACGCGATACCGAAGGCTGTGGTCACCCCGCATTGGGTGAGGAACTCGGCGACGAGGTCGCCAATGGTATAGTCGCCGCTCGCCATCTTGGACTCCTGTTCGTGGCGCGAGGCTGGAGTACGCTCCCGCGGCGGTCAACCGGGAGAGGCAGCATGCCAGGGAGTCAGACGGAAAAGGCCAGACGTTTTCGGGAACTGCACGCGGCTCCGGGTGCGTTCGTCATTGCCAACGCCTGGGACGCCGGTTCGGCGCGCATTCTCGCCGGCATCGGCTTCGTCGCACTGGCGACGTCGAGTGGCGCGGCGGCGGGTGTGCTCGGGCGCCGCGACGGCAAAATCTCGCGCGAAGAGTCGCTGGTGCATGCGCGGGCGATCGTGGAGGCGACCGATCTTCCCGTCTCAGCCGATTTGGAAAAGGGCTTCGGCGATTCACCTTACGACGCTGCATCGACCATCACGTTGGCTGGCGAATACGGCCTTGTTGGCGGTTCGATCGAGGATGCGACAGGAGATCCGCAGAAGCCGCTGTTCGATCCGGGTCACGCAAAGGACCGCATCGCTGCCGCCGTGGAAGCGGCGCGCAAGCTGCCGTTCGGCTTCGTGCTGACCGCGCGGGCGGAGAATTTCATCCGTGGCAATCCCGATCTGGATGACACGATCCGGCGCTTACAGGCATTCGAGGCGGCGGGCGCAGATGTGCTGATGGCGCCAGGCCTGCCCGATCTGGCCGCTGTTCGCACTGTATGTTCTTCGCTCTCGAAGCCGTTCAACTTCATGGCCGGCATCAAGGGCAAGTCGTTCTCGGTCCCTGAACTGGCGGAGGCAGGCGTAAAGCGGATCAGCCTCGCCACTTCGCTGTATCGAGCGGCGATGACCGGTCTGCTGAATGCGGCGCGCGAAGTGAAGGAGAGGGGGACGCTGAATTACGTCGACAGTACCATGCCCACGCCGGATCTGAATGCGTTCATGAGCTGAATGTCATTGCGACGAAGCAATCCTGCGGGGATTGCTTTGTCGCTACGCACCTCGCAATGACATTTGGTAGCGGTACGCGTCATCCGTTTCATCGATCTGCACGTCAGTCCATGTGACGCACTGACCCGTCGGCACCTCGCGCAGTAGCTTCACACGGTTCGCGAGCCCGATCGGCAGGCCGCCAATCTCCACGCTGGTGCGCGCGGGCAGCAGCTTGCCCCAGACACACGCGCCACCTTCGCCATCCAGCGTTTCGCCCGCGCGCAAATCGCGCTTCGCTGTGGCAACGACGTCCCCTCGAAAGCCAGTTGGGGCCCCGGTCGCCTCGCGGCGCAATGCTGCCGACAGGATCGAGATGTTCAACTCCAGCCCGATCAGATGGAATGGCCGGTAAAGCGCGGAAACTCGCCCGGACGCATCAGTGACCACGCCGTACTCGGTGAAGCAACGCGCGCTGTACTCGTTGGGGGCTTCGAACACGACGTACACGCCCCAGCGCAGGTCATTCGCTACCGGCGTTCCGTCGCGATGCAGACTCGATACCACCTCCGCCTGGCCAGGCAGGTGTCCCAGCGTGTCGGCCAGTTCGTGACTGCCGCAGGGCGGAAATACCAGGCCGTCCGACGGCACAGCCAGCCCGGTGGCGTTCGCCACTGCGGCCATCTCGATTGCCGACTTGGTTCCGTCCAGGAACGAATTGAACATCTGCGGGTTCATGCCACCGAGCCGCGCCTGCTCCTCGGTGAGCCCGTAATAGCCCCACACCGTGGCCGGCGTGGACGCGTGATACTCGGGCAGGTACTTCGTGCCCTTTCCGGCCGCCAGCACGCGGAAGCCGCACGCCCGCGCCCAGTCCACCAGCTCGCAGATCAGCGACGGCTGGTCGCCATAGGCCAGCGAATACACCACGCCGGCGCGCTCCGCCTCCTGGGCCAGCGCGAACCCCGCCAGTACATCCGCTTCCACGTTCACCATCACGATGTGTTTGCCCTCGGCGATCGCACGCCGCGCATGCGCGATGCCGGCCGGCGCGTGCCCGGTCGCCTCCACCACGACTTCGATATCGGGCGCCTTCAGCATCGCCATGGCATCGTCGGTGAACTGGGTCGAGGCGATGCGCTCCTCGCTCCAGCCGACGCGCCGGCACGCTTCGCGCGCACGCCCCGGCGCCAGATCGGCGATCGCAGCGACCTCGAGGCCGGGCGTGGACGGCACCTGAGCCAAGAACATCGAGCCGAACTTTCCGGCGCCGATCAGCCCGACCCGCACCGGCCGACTTGCTTCCACGCGCTGACGCAGCAGGCGATGCAAATTCATCCGGAGTGCCCTTTTCCCGGCTGCCGTTTCATGGCCCATTGCTACGCCAGGACAGGGAGATTGGCGATGGCGGGACCAGCCGAGGTGGAGTGGCGCAAGCTGCGTGCGGACCAGTTGCGGGAGAAGGCGCGGGCCGATGCCATCGTGATCCTGCCGGTTGCTTCGCTGGAGCAGCACGGGCCGCATTTGCCGGTGGAAGTGGACTCCATGCTGGGTGAGACCGTCGCCATTGGCGCGGCACGGAAGATCACCGAAAAGGGTCAGCAGGCGCTGGTCCTGCCGGTGCTGTGGACCGGGCTGTCCGAGCATCACATGAGCTTCGGCGGGACGGTAACCTTGGATTTTGCTGCCTTCTCCGCCGTCGTCGAAGGTGTTTGCCGTTCAGTGCTTCGACACGGCTTCAAGCGCATCGTGTTGCTGAATGCGCATGGCGGCAACGAGAACGCGCTGCGCACCATAACGGATGAGCTGACGCCGAAACTGGGCGTGCCAATCGTGCAGTTCACGTATTGGTACGCGGCGGCGGTGGCCATAGCCGAGATTCTGGAAACGCAGGGTGCACTGATGCATGCCTGCGAGGCCGAAACGTCGATGATGCTGGCAGTGCGGCCTGAACTGGTGGCGATGGATCGTGTCGGCATGGCGAAGGCGAACAGCACGCCGGACGTTGCCGATGTCGTCGGCGGCGGTGTGTACCGCTGGCGCACCATCGGCGCCCGCTCCTCGTCCGGCGTCATCGGCAATCCCGAGGCAGCCACAGCGGAAAAAGGCGAGCGGCTGTTCGAGGCTATTGCGAATGCGGTGGCGCAGAAGCTGTGCAATCGCGAGTTTTGGGAACTGCCGTGGCAAGCGGAGCGACTGGAATGATGGCGATGACGGTGCTCGCACCATCGTCATGGCCGGACTTGGCCCGGCCATCCACGACTTTTCTTCCTGCGCGTGCCAAGGACCTGGATAGCCGATACACGGCCGGCTATGACGATGAGAGGCGTATCTGATGTCTTCCGGCAAGTGGCAGTTCTGGATCGATCGCGGCGGCACATTCACCGACATCGTGGCACGCGATCCGGGTGGGCATCTCTCCACACATAAGCTGCTTAGCGAAAACCCCGGCCGCTATCGCGACGCCGCCATCGCCGGTATCAAGACTGTACTCGGCGTTCCACTCGACAAGCCGATCCCGTCCGGCGTGGTGGAAGCGGTGAAGATGGGCACCACCGTCGCCACCAATGCATTACTGGAACGCAAGGGCGAGCGCACGCTGTTGGTGGTCAATCGCGGCTTTGCCGATGCGCTCCGCATCGGCAATCAGGCGCGGCCCAGGCTATTCGACCTCGCCATCACACTGCCGTCGATGCTGTACGAGGAGGTGGTCGAGATCGGCGGCCGCGTCGGTGTCGATGGCGATGAGATCGAGACACTGGACGAACACGCCGCACGTACCGCATTCGAGAGCGCTCGTGCCAAAGGCATTACAGCATGTGCGATCGTGCTGATGCATGCGTGGAAGTATCCCGAACATGAGCGGCGCCTGTCCGAGCTGGCGCGCGAAGCGGGGTTCGCGCAAGTGTCTGCGAGCCATGCTGTCAGTCCGCTGCTGCGACTCATTCCGCGCGGCGACACCACGGTCGTCGATGCGTATCTCTCGCCCATTCTGCGGCGCTACGTCGATCAGGTCGCGTCGGAGCTCTCCGGCGTGCGCCTGTATTTCATGCAGTCGAACGGCGGATTGGCGGATGCCGCTGGGTTTCAAGGCAAGGACGCGATCCTCTCCGGCCCTGCCGGCGGCATCGTCGGTGCGGCCCGTACCGCGGCGATGGCGGGTCTTGACCACATCATCGGCTTCGACATGGGTGGAACGTCCACTGACGTGGCACTTTACGCCGGTGCCTTCGAGCGTGCCTTCGAGACCGCGGTTGCCGGCGTACGTATGCGCGCGCCCATGATGGCGATCAACACCGTCGCCGCTGGTGGTGGCTCGATCCTGCACTTCGATGGCGCGCGGTTTCGTGTCGGTCCGGATTCGGCCGGCGCGCATCCCGGCCCCGCGTGCTATCGCAATGGCGGGCCGCTGACGGTCACCGACGCGAATGTCTGCGTCGGCAAGATCCAGCCGCGCCATTTCCCGGCGATCTTCGGTTCAAGCGGCGATCAGCCGCTGGATGTCGATATCGTGATGGCGAAGTTCACCGTGCTGGCTGACGAAATCGCGCGCGCAACCGGACAGAAGCGCTCGCCACGCCAGGTCGCGGAAGGCTTCCTGCAGATTGCCGTTGCCAACATGGCCAACGCGATCAAGCAAGTGTCGGTACAGAAGGGTCACGACGCGACGCGGTTCGCGCTGCAGTGCTTTGGCGGTGCCGGCGGGCAGCATGCGTGTCTCGTCGCAGACGCACTGGGGATGGAGACAGTCTTTATCCATCCCTATGCGGGCGTGTTGTCGGCCTATGGCATGGGCCTTGCTGACCAGACCGTCATGCGCGAACAGGCCGTGGAAATTCCGCTGGAGCCGCATGCCATGGCGGAATTGAAAGAGCTCGCCAACAGGCTCGCCAAAGAGGCGACAGCAGCGCTGGTCGCGCAAGGCGCCGAACCGGATCACATCGCGGCGCAGCGCAATCTCCATCTGCGCTATGCCGGCACCGAAGCGGCGCTGATCGTGCCATTGCGGAGCGAGCAGGAAATCGTCGCTGATTTCACCGCCGCGCATCGCGCGCGTTTCGGCTTTGCCACCCCCGATCGGCCGTTGGTGGTGGAAGCGGTCGCTGTTGAGGCGATTGCCCCCGGCGAGATGGTGCGAGAGGCGACACTGCCCGCGCGCACCAGCGGCGCGCCAGAGACGATAGACACGATCCACATCTTCACGGGCGGCGCCGATCACACCGCGCCGGTATTCGACCGAGCCAATTTGCTGGCCGGCGACCGTATCATCGGGCCGGCGCTGATACGCGAGGCGAATGCGACCACGGTGGTTGAGCCTGGTTGGACAGCGGAGATCACCGCGCTCGATCACATGACCCTGCGCCGCACTGAGCGGCTGGCCACGCGAGTGGATGCCGGCAGCGAGCGTCCTGATCCGGTGTTGCTCGAGCTCTTCAACAACCTGTTCATGAACGTAGCCGAGCAGACTGGCGCCGTGCTGCAGAACACGTCCATGAGCGTCAACATCAAGGAGCGCCTCGACTTCTCCTGCGCCATTTTCGATGCAGAGGGTTTCCTGGTGGCCAACGCGCCGCACGTGCCTGTGCACCTCGGTGCCATGGGCGAGAGCGTGCGCACAGTGCTGAACAATCGGCGCAGCACGCTGAAGCCGGGCGACGTGGTCGCGCTGAACAATCCGTTCAACGGCGGCACGCACCTGCCAGATGTCACGGTCATCACGCCGGTATTCGATGAAGGCGGCCGCGAGATCATGTTCTTCGTCGGCAGCCGCGGCCATCATGCGGATATCGGTGGCATCACGCCTGGATCGACACCGCCGCTGTCGCGGATACTGGAAGAAGAAGGCGTGGTGATAGACGACTTCCTGCTGGTGGATGGCGGCCATTTCCGCGAACCGGAGTTTCGCGGGTTGCTGCTTGGGGCGAAATATCCTGCGCGCAGTCCCGAGGTGAACATCGCCGACATCAAGGCGCAGGTTGCGGCGAACGAAAAGGGCGTGCAGGAGCTGCAGCGCGTCGTCGCGCTATACGGCTGGCCCGTTGTCAGCGCCTACATGCGTCACGTGATGGACAACGCCGAGGAGTCGGTGCGCCGGGTCATCGACCGCATCGGTAGTGGTTCGTTCGAATACATCATGGACAGCGGTTTGCCGTTGCGTGTGGCGGTCAGCGTCGATCATGCCAGCCGCAGCGCCGTCGTCGATTTCACGGGCACCGGCCAGCAGAGCAAAGGCAATTTCAACTCGCCGCCAGCGGTGACCCGCGCGGCCGTCTTGTACGTCTTCCGTACGTTGGTGGCGGACGACATTCCACTGAATGACGGGTGCCTGAAACCCCTGCGTTTGGTCATACCGCCTGGCACGTTCCTCTCGCCGCAGCCGGGCGCTGCGGTAGTCGCCGGCAATACGGAAGTCTCGCAAGCGACCTGCAACGCGCTGTTCGGTGCTCTGAAGCCGATCGCGTGCTCGCAGGCCACGATGAACAACTTCCTGTTCGGCGATGCGACACGTCAATACTACGAGACGATCTGCGGTGGTACCGGCGCGGGTCCCGGCTTCAACGGCACATCCGCCATTCATTCGCACATGACGAATACGCGGATGACTGATCCCGAGGTGCTGGAACTGCGCTATCCGGTCCGGTTGGAAAACTTTGCCATTCGCCGCGGCTCCGGCGGTGACGGCAAGTGGCGCGGCGGCGACGGCGCCATCAGGCGCATCCGCTTCCTCGAGCCGATGACCGCGGTGATCGTGTCGTCTCGGCGGAATGTCGCGCCATTCGGTCTGGAAGGCGGCGAGGACGGCGCCGTCGGCCGGCAATGGGTCGAGCGGGCTGATGGCGCGCATGAGGTCCTTACCGGCACCGACAGCGCTGAGCTGAAACCCGGCGACGTGTTCGTGATCGAGACGCCGGGCGGTGGCGGCTACGGGGCAGCTGGTTGAGGTGCCACGCCCGCGCACAATTTCGGCCGCGCTCGCCGGAGTTGCGGTGCTGATCCTGCTCGCTCTGTGGCAGGTGCCACAGTGGCTAGACTGGACCCGCTATCGCGCCACCATAGAGGTGCTGGCCTCGGCGTCACTTGGACAGCCGGTCACTATTCAGGGTCCGATCACGCTGAGTCTTCTCCCGCAGCCGGTGCTGACCGCCGCACGCGTCGATGTCGGCGGCCGCGAGCCAACTTCGTTGTCGATGCACGTCGAAGCCTTGCGGCTTCGCGTCGCACTTCTTCCGCTCATTGGCGGACGCGTTGATGCGCGGGAACTGGTGCTGCGCGGGCCCGACCTGCACATTCCGTGGCCGTCGGAATCCGGCTTGCTGCCACTGCATCCGCCGCCATGGATCGCCGCATTGGCCGCGCGCATCGAGAACGGCAGGCTCACCATCGGGCGTGTCGCCTTTACCGACATCAATGCGAGCCTCGGGACGCTGGATACGGGCGCGGTCTCGGCGAGTGGTACGGCCCAGTTCAGCGGCCAGGATTGGCATTTCACATCGCGTCTCACCGCTGCCGGCGCCGATGGCGCCGCCGGGCTGGACGTGACTCTCGATGGGCGCGGCAAGGCTAGCGGTCTCGGGGCCAGCTTCACCGGCCAGGTGGCGCGAGATGGCACGCTGTCCGGCGCTATCGCCAGTCGCGGACCGAACCTTGCGGTGCTGCTGCCGACCCCGTCGGTGTCATTCCGGGCGGACGGGCGGCTGACCGTGGGCAGTGGGCTGGCCGCGATCGATGATCTGGCGCTGGAGATCGGTGGTTCGCCGGCAAGTGGCGCGGTCGCGTTGCGCGTCGCACCCAACCAGCGGCTCGACATAGCGATCTCGGCCAGCCGGCTGGACTTCGACGCGTGGCTGCCGGTCCTTGTCAGTGCAAGCACGACCGTCGCCGGAATCGACATCCCGATCGGGATCGACTTTTCAGTTGAGGCGGCACCGCTCGGTGGCGGCACCCTGGAGCGTATCAGGGCCGCGTTTGACCTGTCAGGCAACGACCTCGCGGTGCGTGAAGCAAGCGCCCTGCTGCCCGGCAACGGACGTCTGCAACTGAGCGGCCACGTTGCGCGCGATGATCCAGAGCATCCTCGCTTCGAAGGGCACGCGCGGCTGGATGCGCCGGTACTCCGTGCGACGCTGCGCTGGCTGGATGATGCATTGCCCGGGTCGATGCCTGAAGGGCTGGGAAGGCTTCTGGCCAGCGGCATCACCCAGCGCGCCGCGTTGTCGGCGCGAGTACTGGCTGCGCGCGGCGAGATCGCATTGCAGGGTTTGGCCGGCACGCTGGACGATATCCCTATCAGTGGCAGTATGAGCCTGAAACGGGGTGAACCGGCCGCTGTCACGGCAGATCTGTCGCTGAGCCGCCTGGCGCTTGATCCCTGGTTGCCAACCCGGCTGCCGAACCTGGCAGATTTGCCGAAGTCGCTTGCCGCGCTGGATGCCGAGGTGAAACTCAATATCCGTGAGGCGAGCGTTGGCGGCGCAATGATCGATGGACTCGCGGTGGATGCCGCGATCGAAGCCGGTAGCGTCATGCTGCGCAGGGCCGAAGGCACCGTGCGCGGAGCGCATGTGCTGGCTTCCGGCATGCTGGGCGAGGAAGGCAGGCTCAGCGCTGGCAAGTTCAGCATGACGACCAAGAACGCCGCGCCACTGGCCGACCTGTTTCCCCCCACTTGGCAGGCCACGTCGGCCTTATGGCAGGGCCCCGCGCGGCTGGAACTCCAGGCTGCCGGCCCGCAGGACGCATTGGCTGTGAATGTGACACTTGCGGCAGCCGATGCGCGGATGGAGGTCGCCTCCACGGTCGATCTGCCGAGGGCGGAGTGGAGCGGCACGCTCACCTTGCGGCACCCCGGCGCGCGGCGGTTGCTGGCGACGCTGGGATTGCCGGAACGGACTCACCTCGAAGCTCTGGCGAGCTGGTTAGGCGACGGCTCGTTGTCGTTGGTGGCGCATCTCGCTGGCGCGCCGCGGCGGCTCGTGGCGCAAAGCTTCGAGTTGGCCGCTGGCTCACTCCGCGCCGACGGCGATCTTGCCATCGATCGGAGCGGCGAAGACCCGCGCGTGTCAGGCCATGTCCGCGCTGATGCTTTGACTGTGCTGGCGCCGAACGGCGCCTCAACTGTGCCATTGCCGCTGGCTGCGCTTCAGGGCTGGCGGGGCGATCTGCAGATTGCCATCGATCGTCTGGATGTGGGAGGAAGCCCTGACATTCGTGATGCTTCGGCCACGCTCATACTGGCGGACGGCGTGCTGCGGTTGGACCAGTTCTCCGGTGTGCTTGGAACCGGATCGGTTTCCGGAAATCTGACGTTCGATACCACGGCCGATCCACCCGCAATGACAGTCCAGGCTCAGCTAGCGGGGGCGACGATCACCGGGCCCGTTGCCGACGCCTCATTGGAATTGCTCTCAGGCCGCGCGGATGCAAGCCTGCGCCTGCAAGCCAACGGCTACAGCCCGTCGGCGATCGTGGCGACGCTCGGGGGCCGCGCTACACTGACAGTGACCGATGGCTCGTTGTCAGGCCTGGACCTGTTCCGGTTGAAACTGGCGGTCGAGAAGTCTGATCCGAAGTCGATCGAAGCGGTTGCCGTTGATGCCTTGAGCGGTGGCGCAACGGGCTTCGAACGATTGGACGTAGTCGCGGATGTGGCGCACGGCGATCTCACGCTTGATCGTGCGGTATTGTCCGCGGTCACCGGTGAGACACGCGCCTCCGGGAACATGAACCTCGCATCGCAGTCACTCGACGTAAGGATCGCGGTACAGCCTGCGGTGCCGAGCCCGCCCGAGCTGGCGGTTCGGCTGACGGGTCCCATCGACCATCCGAAGCGGAGCGTGGAACTCGCGGGTTTGGCGCGCTGGATGGCCGAGTTGGTCCGCTGACCCTGTCTGGACACGGAAGGTCGCCCCGCGTAACGCTCGCGCCAAATCGTGCACAAGGGATCGCCATGCTGTTCGAATTCGACAACACGCCGAGTGAAAACATCTACAAGCTGCTGGTCTCCACCGTGGTGCCGCGGCCTATTGCCTGGGTGACCACGCAGGACATCGATGGGTCGGTGAATGCCGCTCCCTTCTCGTTCTTCAATGCTGTGTCCGGTAATCCTCCCGTGGTGGCGATCGGCATCGGCGGTCGCGGGCCCGGCGACGTGAAGGACACCGGCGGCAATATCCGCCGCACAGGTCAGTTCGTGGTGAACCTCGTAAGCAATGCGCTGGCCGAGAAGATGAACGTCACGGCGATCGACTTTGACAAGCAGGTGAACGAGCTGGCGGAAGCGGGCCTGCACACTGCACCCTGTTCACGTGTGAAACCGCCGCGCATTGCGGAAAGCCCGGTATCGTTCGAATGCGAGCGCCTGGTCATCGTCGAGGTCGGGGTCGACCGGGCGGTCGTCCTCGGCAAGGTCGTAGCGATCCATGTCGCCGATGAATACGTGCTCGACCCGGACAAGTGTTACATCGATACACCGAAGCTCGATCTGATCGGACGCATGCACGGCCGTGGCTGGTACGCGCGCACAACGGACCGGTTCGATATGCCGCGGATCGATGTGGCCGACTGGCCTGTGCGGGCGAAGGCTGCCGAGTAACGGTCCCGGGACGATAACTGCCCAGGATCGTTCCAATTGTCGTGAACTCACGCATCGCGTTATGCGGCCGGGCGTTCTTGTGCCCGGGTTGCATCGCAAAGGGAGTTTTCATGAGCAAGACCTTATGCATTCTCGGTCTCGCAACGTTGCTGGCGACTGGTACAGCGATCGGCGCCATGGCGGCTGGGAATGAATCCAATTCCGGCGGGTCTGGCAGTCAGACCGTAACCGGCACGATGACCGGCAGCCCGCAGGTGAGCCGCCCTGCCACGGGTAGCGCGCCGACGGCGACCACCAACCAGTATGGCCAGGCTTACCCGGGCTCAGTCGGGCCAACAGGGTCACGGCAGCCGGATGCCACCAATCCGGTCCGTTCGAATCCGTCCGGCGGTGGTGGTGACAACGGCGGCAGCAGCGGCTCCGGTGCCGGGAACGGTGGCTCGGGCGGCAGCGGCGGTAGCCGCTAAGCCAACGGATTGACGCGGGAAGGCGGGTTGCGCGCCGCGCAGCCCGCCTTTTTGTTAAGCGCCGTCCGGCTGGAGAATGCCGCCACGCGGTGTGGCAGCGTGCTCCTTCAACACCGAGTCGGTAGCGGGATCGACTTCCTTGAGCAGGACGTCGTAGCCCCACAGATCCGCCAGGTGCTGCAGAACGAAGCGGGCGTCACGCTCCTCGAGCAGGACACGGTTCAGCGCACGATGGTGCAGGATCAGTCGCCGGTCACCGGCAAGATTCACGTCAACAACCTGGATGTCGGGGAGCGTCCACGCAATGTCGTACTGCTTCGCGAGCTCACGCTGGATCTTCCGATAGCCTCTCTCGTCGTGGATGGCCTCCACGCTGAGATTCGGTTCATTCGCATCATCGAGCACGTGGAACAGGCCGAAATCGCGGATCAGGCGGGGACTGAGGAACTGCAGGATGAAGCTCTCATCACGGTAGTTCGCCCAAACATCGCGCAACACGGCCATCGGGTCTTCTTTGCCCGCGATCTCCGGGAACCACTGCTGATCCTCTGCCGTGGGCTCGGTGCAGATGCGCTCGATATCGCGCATCATGGCAAAGCCAAGGGCGTAGGGATTCATCCCGGAATAACGCGGATCGTCGAAATCCGGCTGGAAGACCACGTTGGTGTGGGAACGTAGGAACTCCACCATATTGCCGTCGGTCAGCAGTCCCTTTTCGTGCAGCCGGTTCATGATCCGGTAGTGCATATAGGTGGCGCAGCCTTCGTTCATCACTTTGGTCTGCGACTGTGGGTAAAAGTACTGGGCGATGATGCGCACGATGCGCAGGATCTCGCGCTGCCATGGCAAAAGGCGAGGCGCGGTCTTCTCCAGGAAATAGAGGACGTTCTCTTGCGGCAGTTGCAGCAGCGCCCGGCGCCGCTCTTCCGCTGATTTGTCCTCCCTTTCGGTATCCTTCGTCGGCACCGTCCGCCAAAGGTCGTTGAAAACACGCTCTTCGTGCAGACGCCGTTCCTTCGCGCGCTGTTCTTCGGAGCGGAGATCTGCTGCACGGCGGCGCGGATAACGATGCACGCCATGGCTCATCAGCGCATGCGCCGCATCCAGCAGACGCTCGACCTGCGTCTCGCCGTAGCGCTCCTCGCACTGCGCGATATAGCCGCGGGCAAATTCCAGATAGTCCAGGATACCGTCCGCGTCCGTCCACTGCTTGAAGACGTAGTTGTTCTTGAAGAAATGATTGTGACCGAATGCAGCGTGGGCAATCACCAGCGTCTGCATCGTCGCCGTGTTCTCCTCCATGATGTAGCTGATACATGGATTGGAGTTGATCACGATCTCATACGCGAGACCCTGCATACCGGCACGATACAGCGCCTCGTTGCGGGCAAAGTGCTTGCCGAACGACCAGTGCTTGTAGAACAGCGGCATGCCGATGGAGGAGTAAGCATCGAGCATCTGCTCGGTGCCGATGATCTCGATCTGATTGGGATAGATGTCGAGACCCAGCTCGCCAATCGCAATCTTCTCGATGGCATCATGCACGCGCTGGATCGTGCTGAATTCCCAATCGGCGCCCTCAAACAGCGGGCGCTCGGCTCGAATGCCGCCGCCGAAGTCGTTCATGAGGTCTCGGCTCCTGTCGTCGCCTGCTTCTTGGCAAACAGCTCTCGGAATACTGGATAGATGTCGCGCCGGTGTCCGACCTTGCGCATCGCCATTGGCGCGCCTGATTTGCAGATGGCGGTATAGGTCTGCCACAGGTCGGAATCGCGCCGGATGAATCCCGGTGGGAAGTGCTCGGAGTCGCGACCGACCTCGAGATACGCATAGTACTGGCACACCGGCAAAATTGTGCCGGTCAGCAGGGCCGCGGTCTTGTCATTATCCGAAGCCGTGTTGTCGCCGTCGGACGCCTGCGCGGCATAAATGTTCCACGCGTCGGGGCTGTAGCGCTCCTCCACTACACGCTGCATCTCTTCCAGTGCGGTGGAAACCACCGTGCCGCCAGTCTCGGGGGAGTGAAAGAATGTATCCTCATCCACTTCCTGTGCCTGGTGGGTGTGACGGATAAACACCACGTCCACATGCTTGTAGCGGCGCTTCAGAAAGATGTACAGCAGCACATAGAACCGCTTGGCGAGGTCCTTCATGTGCTCGGTCATCGAGCCGGACACGTCCATGAGGCAGAACATGACCGCCTGCGCCACCGGCTTCGGCTGCGGCTCGAACTTGCGATAACGCACATCGAGCGGATCGATATAGGGAATCAGGCCGGTACGCCGCAGCTTCCGCGTCAGCTCCTCTTCCAGCTGAACGCGACGCGCCTTCTCTTCGCCATCCCGGCTGAGCGCCTCGATCTCGTCGCGTAATGCCTGCAGCTCGTGCGGCTTCGGCCGCTTGAGTGCGATGCGCCGCGACAGACTGTTCCGGACTGTGCGCAGCAAGGCGAGGTTGGCTGGTGATCCGGTAACCGAATAGCCGGCGCGGTGCCAGCTCACGCTTTCGGTATCGACCACGCGTCGTTTTGCAAGGTCCGGCAGCTCCAGGTCTTCCAGGAACAGATCAACGAACTCATCACGCGAGAGCGCGAACCGGAAATCGTCCTGACCCTCGCCGTCAGGGCTGCCTTCCGAGCCGCCACCGCCCGCTCCGCCCTGCGGCCGCGGAATCGTGTCGCCTTCGATGTACTGCTTGTTGCCCGGCAGCAGGTGGTCCCGGATGCCACCGCTCGAGCTCCGGTGGAACGAGGGCTCGTGGACACCCTGCGCCGGCAGGGCGACCTCGCCAGCCTGGTCAGCGTCCTTGATGCTGCGGCTGGCCGAGCTTTCGTGCACCGCCTTGCGGATGAGCGATTTTGCCCGTCGCATGAATCTCTGCCTGTTGGCGAGATTCTTGCCGCTGGGGTTGAGGCGCCGATCAACGATATGCATGAGGCTGCCTATTCCGGCGGGGTCCTTTTACCCCGCCTGCTTGACGCGCATGTACCATTCGACCAGGCGGCGGACCTGCCGCTCGGTATAGCCACGCGCCACCATACGATCCACGAACTCGGCATGCTTCTTTTCGCTTTCGCTGTCCTTCTTGGACCCGAAGCTGATCACCGGCAGAAGTTCCTCCACCTGGCTGAACATGCGACGTTCAATGACTTCACGAATTTTCTCATAGCTCGTCCAGGACGGGTTCTTGCCATTGTTGTTGGCCCGCGCCCTTAAGCTGAACTTCACCACTTCGTTCCGGAAGTCCTTGGGGTTGGCGATTCCGGCAGGCTTCTCGACCTTCGTCAACTCCTGGTTCAACAGCTCGCGGTTCATGAGCTGTCCGGTGTCAGGGTCCTTGAAGTCGATGTCTTCAATCCAGGCATCGGCATACGAGACGTAGCGGTCGAACAGATTCTGACCGTAGTCATGATACGATTCGAGATAGGCTTTCTGGATCTCGTTGCCGATGAATTCGGCGTAGCGAGGTGCCAGCTCGCCCTTGATGAATTCCAGATAACGCTTCTCGGTTTCGCTCGGAAGCTGTTCGCGTCGGATCGACTGCTCCAGCACATACATCAGATGGACCGGATCGGCCGCCACCTCGGTTGTGTCATGGTTGAACGTCGCTGCCAGCACCTTGAAGGCGAATCGAGTGGAAGCACCGTCCATGCCTTCCTCGACACCCGCCGCATCCTTGTATTCCTGCAGCGAACGCGCGCGCGGGTCCGTCTCTTTCAGGCTTTCACCGTCATACACGCGCATCTTTGCGAACAAGGTCGAGTTCTCGTGACGACGCAGCCGCGTCAGAACGGAGAACCGTGCCAACATTTCCAGCGTGGCCGGCGCGCAAGGCGCTTCCGCGAGCTCCGAACCGCGCACCAGCTTGTCATAGATCTTCTGTTCCTCGGTAACGCGCAGACAATACGGAACCTTGATCACGTAAATACGATCGATGAAGGCCTCATTGTTGCGGTTGTTCTTAAAGCTCTGCCACTCCGCCTCGTTGGAGTGAGCCAGGATAATACCCTGGAACGGGATGGCGCCGATGTTCTCGGTGCCGATGTAGTTGCCTTCCTGCGTTGCGGTCAGCAACGGGTGCAGCATCTTTATCGGCGCCTTGAACATTTCAACGAACTCAAGGAGACCCTGGTTCGCGCGGTTCAGGCCACCGGAATAGCTGTAGGCGTCTGGATCGTTCTGCGCATGCAGTTCCAGCTTGCGGATATCGACCTTGCCGACGAGTGAGGAGATGTCCTGATTGTTCTCGTCGCCAGGCTCGGTCTTCGCGATGGCGATCTGACGCAGACGCGAGGGCTGCAGCTTCGCGACTCGGAAGCGCGAGATGTCGCCTTCGAATTCATCGAGGCGCTTGATGCACCACGGGCTCATCAGCCCGGTCAGCCGCCGCTGCGGGATGCCGTAGCGGTCTTCCAGCATCGGGCCCATGCGTTCCGGATTGAACAGCCCGAGCGGGCTCTCGAACACCGGACTGATCTGATCGCCGGCCTTCAGCACGTAGACGGGGTGCATTTCCATTAAGGCCTTCAACCGTTCGGCGAGCGAGGACTTGCCGCCGCCGACAGGGCCGAGCAGGTACATGATCTGCTTGCGCTCTTCGAGTCCTTGCGCGGCGTGGCGCAGGAAGCCGACGATGCGCTCAATCGTCTCTTCCATGCCGTAGAACTCGGAGAACGCCGGATAGACCCGGATCGTCCGGTTCATGAAGATGCGGCCGAGTCGCGCATCCTTCGCGGTGTCGACCATGTCGGGTTCGCCAATCGCGGCGAGCAGGCGCTCAGTCGCGGTGGCATACATCATCGGATCGTCGCGGCAGGCTTCCAGATACTCCGGAAGCGTCATCTCCGCTTCGCGGTTCGCCTCGAAGCTTCGTGCGTAGGCGGAGAACAGGTCATCGACCGGATGCATCGGCCGCTCCGTCAGTAAGAGGGATAGCTCGGGCACTAATGCAAGATGGGTGCGAGCGTAGCGTATCGGTCACGCGTCGCGTGAATGTTTTTTCGCGCAGGCACGCAGTTTGCGCGTGCGGTGTGGCTAAAAGTGGTTGAGCCATTTTGGCCTCCTATTCGAGTCGACTGGCCGCCAACCCGACAAGGTGATGAAGCGTGGTGACTTTGTGGCGGTTCACTGCGACTTGCCCTTGCTGTGGCGCCTTCAGCCCTGATCCAACGCGTCTGGGCATCAGTGCAGAGGTCTCCTCGCATCGCGAGCGGTAGCGCATGCCCACCCTGCAGGGGGTGCATATTATCCATTTCTTTCAATATCTTGCATGAATTTTTTGAAAGGATACCGAATCCCGCGTCGGGCATCTTCCCGACCTTTCAGCTGGCGCTCAGGACGTTTATCCCACTCGCGTGTGCGGCTTTCACAAACGAGGGTGTAAGGTGACTGGGCCGTCGCTTCCTGCAATTCAGCCTCCGATTCGGCAGGCACCTCATGGCAAGTCTGTGCCGAGTTTCCCAAGCCTACGGCTGTATTTCTAACATCGCGTTAATCCAAGCTTTCCTGCATCGGACTCCTCGCAAGGGTGCCAGCCTCTACCCGAGTCGCGAGCAATATGGGGGCGTCGATAATAAGCGGCATGCCGTTCTGCTTGGCGCCAGATGCCTACCTGCTATGCAACTGTTTTATCCAACTGTTCAGGATTCGCGCTGCCTACCCACCCTGGCGGCATTCAGCACAGCCTGCTCGACTGCCGGATCTGGCGGTTTCCGCAGGCTACTACTTCCGAGCAACCGCACTGTATGGCGCATCTGGTCGAAATAGCGGCGGCATGCCTCGCAACGCACCAGATGCCACCAGACGTCGAGCCGGATGCGGAGAGGAAGCGCCCGCTCCATGTAGTCGGTCACGAGTTCGCTCATGTCTCGGCAAGTCGGCACGCGTTGTGGCCTTCTCCGGCAGCGGTTACGAATCCTTGGGACTCAGGATGCACAGATAAATTACTCCCAGTCTGCACACGTCCGCGACCAGAGGCCAACGGCCAGAGCAGCCTTCATGCGGCATATCGAGTTCAACGAACCGGAATTCCTCGCCCGGCTGCGCCGGGGAGATGAACAGGCGTATCGGGCACTGATCAGGCGGTTCCAGGCCACGCTGATCCGTCTTGCCTCCTCGATCATCGGCAGCCGTGCGCAGGCAGAGGAGGTCGTGCAGGACGCCTGGCTCGCGGTATTTGCCGGCATCGGCGAGTTCGAAGGGCGCTCCAGCCTCGCAACCTGGCTGTTCAGCATCGTTCTGAACCGCGCGCGCACCCGTGCGACCCGGGAAGGACGGCTGGTCGGTCTGCCTGCACTGATGGACGGGACCGAACCAGGCGGCCGCGCGGTGGACGCGACGGCATTCAAGCCCGACGGGCATTGGATCGCAGAGCCTCGGTTTTGGGACGAGATCAGTCCCGAGCGCATCGTTGCGGGGCGGCAGCTCTGGGACCACGTGATGGAGGCGATCGACCGCCTGCCCGCTGGCCAGCGCGCCGTCATCATCTTGCGCGACTTGGAGGGCTGCGAGGCCGAGGAAGCCTGCACGTTGCTCGGAGTGACTGCGGAAAACCAGCGCGTACTGCTGCATCGGGCGCGCGGGCGCATTCGCCAGGCGATCGACACAGTCACAGGAAACCAAAGCGCGACTGCTGTGCGGGGGGCGGCACGGCGGAACCCCAAAGATATTGGCTCCGCGTTGACCAGGCTGATCGCGTGCGCGCGATTGCGCTTTGATGTTACTGTCGCTGCGCTTGCATAGCGGCATGCACCGCAGCGGAAACGGTGGTATCAGTCGGGGGCGACACCCGATCCAGAGGACCATTCGGAAGGGGGAGCGATGGCAGCGAAAAAGACCAATTCGGAATCGACCGTGACGAAGGCGCCAGCAAGACCACCGGCGGAGCGTCCGGCACCTCGGCAAAGCACCGCCAGCCTGTCCACTGACACCAACAGGCTGCTGCGAGAGGCGGCGTGGAGCCGGATGTTCGGGCGCACCGAGTCGAAGAACCCCTTCACGCGCTAGCTGAACAGTGCGGCAACCGGCTGACGTACGAGCGGCGGACGAGAGCGTTCCGCTCGACTGGGCGGCTGTGCGGGCGCATCTGCGTGCCAATGGCTTGGGGCTCGATGAGGAACCGCCGCCGCGGCAGTTCGCTGGCGGACTGGCTAATCTGAATTACCTCGTCAGTGTCGATGGCAAGCCGGCCGTCTTGCGGCGGCCGCCCCTCGGCCAGCTTCCCGCCGGTGCCTACGACATGGGACGCGAGTTCCGCATCCTTAGCCGGTTGCCGGATGCACTGCCGTTTGTGCCGCGTGGGCTGTTCTTGTGCACCGACACAGGCATCATCGGGGTGCAGTTCCAGATCATCGAGTACCGGCCGGGGCTGGTTATCCGCGAGCACATCCCTCCCCAGTTGGCTGGTCGACCGGAAGTTGGAGCTCGATTGTCGCAGGTGCTGCTGGAGACGCTCGCGGCGATTCACAACGTCGATACGGGCGCGGTCGGGCTGGACGATTTGGGACGGCCGGCGGGTTTCCTCGCGCGCGCAGTTGCCGGCTGGCGCAAGCGAGGGCTTGCCGCGCTGGAGGAGGGCACCGAACGGCTGCACGCTGACTTGGGGGCCTGGCTGGAACGCCATCTCGTGCCGGATGGCGCGCCGGCGCTGCTGCACAACGACTTCAAGTTGAACAACATCATCCTGAACCCGCGCGATCTGTCTCCGGTCGCGGTGGTCGATTGGGATCAGGGTACGCGCGGCGATCCGCTGTTCGACTTCGCCACGCTGCTCAGCTACTGGGTGCAGGAGGACGATCCGCCGGCATTGCACGAGATGGCGCAGATGCCGGCGGACGAAGGCGGCTTCTGGCCGCGCGAACAGGCGGTCGCGAGCTATGCCGCGCTCACCGGCCGCGACATCTCCGACTTCCTGTTTCATCGCGTGCTGGCGATGTACAAGCTGGGCGTGATTTTCCTCCAGCTTGGCTACCGCTGGCGAAGCGGCGCAACGACGGAGCCGCGTTATGCCGGGCTGACTGCCATCGGCACTGGCATTGTCGAATTCGCCCACGAGATCGCCCAAGGACGTGCGTTTTGAGTTTCGCCGTCATGGCCGGCCGAACCCGGCCATGACGACCCAGGAGGTGCCTTCGATATGGACTTCTCCCTTTCGCCCGAACTGCAGGAGTTGCAGCAGCGGACGCGAACCTTTGTCCGCGACAGGATCATGCCGCTGGAAGGCGATCCGCGACAGACGGCGCATGGACCGACGGAGGAGTTCCGGCGGGAGCTCGTGGCGCTGGGGCGCGAAGCCGGCCTGCTTGCCCCGCACGCTTCGCCCGAATTTGGCGGCCTCGGTCTGAATAATGTCGGCAAGGCCGTCGTGTTCGAGGAAGCCGGCTATTCGCTGCTCGGTCCAGTCGCGATGCACATCTTCGCGCCGGACGAAGGAAACATCCACTTGCTGGAGCAGGTCGCGACCCACGAGCAGAAGGAGCGCTGGCTGCGTCCCCTGGCGCGTGGTGACGTCCGCTCCTGCTTCTGCATGACGGAGCCGGCACCCGGCGCCGGCTCCGATCCCTCGGCGCTGAACACCACGGCTGTGCAGGACGGCAATCATTGGGTGATCAACGGCACGAAGTGGTTCATCACCGGCGCTGACGGTGCGAGCTTTGCCATCATCATGGCGAAAGGCGAGGACGGCGCGGCGACGATGTTTCTCGCCGACATGAACCAGCCCGGCATCGAAATCGTGCGCACGATGCATAGTATGGACCAGGCGTTCGCCGGCGGACACGCTGTGGTGCGGTTCAATAATCTGCGCGTCCCCGCCAGCGACATCCTGGGTGAACTCGGCAAGGGCTTCCGCTACGCGCAGGTGCGTCTCGCGCCGGCGCGGTTGACCCACTGCATGCGCTGGCTCGGTGCGGCACGGCGCGCGCACGACATCGCCTCAGAGTATGCCGCACGCCGCGAAGTGTTCGGCGCGAAGCTGGTCAACCATGAAGGCGTCGGCTTCATGCTGGCGGACAACGAGATCGACATCCGCATGAGCCGGTTGGCGATCTGGCATACGGCCTGGCTGCTCGATCAGGGCGCGCGCGGCACCACCGAGTCTTCCATCGCGAAGGTGTTTTGCTCGGAGGCGATCTGGCGCGTGGTTGATCGCTGCGTGCAGGTGCTGGGGGGCCAGGGTGTCACCGGCGAGACGCTGGTGGAACGCATCTTCCGCGAGGTCCGTGCGTTTCGCATCTACGATGGCCCGTCCGAAGTGCATCGCTGGTCGCTGGCACAACGTATCGCACGGCAAGGTCCCAACTGGTGAGTGAGTTCGATCTCTCCGGCAAGGTCTGTGTGGTGACCGGCGCCGGCCGTGGCATCGGCCGCGCCATTGCCGAAGGACTGGCAAGACATGGCGGGACACTGGTGCTGGCGGGACGCACCGAAGCAACCCTGGCCGAGACGGCATCAGCCATCGGCGAGCGTGCGAGTGTCTGCGTCGCGGATGTCTCGTGTGAAGCGGACGTGCTGGCATTGCGCGACGCGGTGCTGGCAAGGCACGGCAGGCTTGACGTTGTGGTGAACAATGCCGGGATCAATCCGATCTTCCGCGGTATCGAACGCACCAGCCTGGAAGACTGGCAGAGCATCATCGACATCAACCTGACCGGCACTTTCCTGTGTTGCAAACATCTGGGCGGCGTGATGGTTGAACGAGGCAGCGGTTCCATCATCAACGTCAGTTCCGTTGCTGGGCATGTCGGGTTGCTGCGCTCGGTGCCGTATTGCGCATCCAAGGGCGGGGTGGAGATGCTGACGCGAGCATTGGCGCTCGATTGGTCGAAGCTTGGTGTGCGGGTGAATACGCTGGCGCCAGGTTGGGTGGATACCGACCTGACGCACAGTCTGCTCGAGCATGACACGCATGGCCGGCGTTTGCTCGAACACACCCCGATGGGTCGCTTCGCCACGCCTGCAGATATGGTGGGCGCTGCCGTGTTTCTGGCGTCTGATGCTTCCGCCTATATGACCGGACAGAGTTTGCTGATCGACGGTGGATGGACGGCCGATTAGAGCTGCCTCGAAGTGGTGCCGGCGTGCGACTTTGGGCGCTACGACAACAGTCCGGCGGCGAGGTTTACCGTAAGCGCCACGATGACTGTATTGAATAAAAAGCTCAGCAATCCCTGCACTGCGGCCAGGCGGCGGAACTGGCGCGACGTGATCTGCACGTCGGAAACCTGGAACGTCATGCCTATCACCAGCGAGAAGTAGAGAAAGTCCAGATAGTCCGGGCACTTCTCCTGTGGAAATTCCAAGCCGCCGGTGATGATCCCGCTGCCAGGTTCCACCTCATAATACTCATGGGCGTAACGGAATGCGAAAACGGTATGTGTCACCAGCCACGAGACAAACAGCGTGACCGCAACCACAGCGACATGCTCGCTTCGCTGTCCTGCCGGCAGGCCCTTCATGGCAGCGAACTCACTGATGATGGCTACGAAACTGAAAAACACCCCGGCGATAGTCAGCCAGAATATGGTCCATTCACCTTCCTGCTGAGCGGCCGCGTTTGCTGGAATGCGGTCACTCGGCTCGGTGACAAACAGGTACGCTGATAACGCCAGGAACACGATAGCGCCGGCATCCCAGGCGAGAACGACGCGTGTGGTGTGGTTGATCTCGGTTGGCAGCAGGGGCTCGGCGGCGAGGCCACACAGCAGACCGATAAACAGACGCCGCCTGGCGCGCAGCACGCGCCACATGACCTCCAATGGCATGAATTTCCTCGCCGACATGCTCATTGGAGGGTGGCGAGCAGACCTGCCATCAGCTTGCCACGATAGGCGAGGCTCTCCACGACGATGTGTTCGTCCAGCGTGTGCGCGCCGGCGCCTTGCACACCCAATCCATCGAGGGTCGCAATACCCATCGCGCCGGTGAAGTTGCCATCCGAGCCGCCGCCTGAACTTTGCGAGCTGATATCGTAGCCGATACCGCGCGCGATCCCGCGGGCGGTTTCGTACAGCGCCATCACCTTCCCATCCGGTTCCCACACCGGCCGCGTTACGCCACGCGTCACCTTGAACTGCACATCGTTGGACGAAGCGGAGAGCGCGAGCATGCGCGCCACGCCGCGATCGAGATCCTCCTGGCGCTTCGCCATGGATAGCGCCTCGCCGGTGCATGTGGTGGTGACGCAGTTCACCCATTGGCCCCCATGGATCACCCCGACTGAGAAGGTGCAGTCCTCTGTCGTCATGTCCTCGATCTCGATCAGCTTGCGAGCCATCTCGCGGATCGCGGATCGTCCCTCTGCCAGACGAGCACCGGCGTGGCTGGGACGACCAGTCGCTTCCAGATTGAACCGGGCGATGGCGTAGCGCCCGGTGACAACGCCCCCATCGGCGCGCGCGGGTTCCGGCACCAGCACATATCGATGGCGCGACGCCTCTGCTTCGATCAGATCGCGTGTCGATGGGCTGCCGACTTCTTCATCGCTGGTCAGTAGAACCGTAATCGGCAGTTTCGTCGCTATATGTGCGCGGGCGAGCTGGCGGATCGCCTCCAGTGCCATGTAGTTGCCGCCCTTCATGTCCTGGATCCCAGGTCCCCAGGCCCGCGCACCCTCGCGGCGGAACGGCAGTTTCTCCAGCGTCCCGATAGGATGCACGGTATCGAGATGACCCATGACCAGGATGCCCGGCACATTCGGCGTGGCATGCGGAAAAGTGGCCCGCACGCAATCGCCGAACCCCATGCGTCCGGCAACGCGTTCGATGCGAGCGCCGGCGATGACCAGTTCGCGCGATGCCATGTCCATCATGCGATTCACCGCGGCAGCATCATAGGTAGGGCTTTCGCATTCCACCCACGCGCGCAGACCCTGAAGCATCGCATCGGCATCGAACGGCAGTTCAGCAGGATTCACTTGGTTGGTTCCTTACTGTCAT